>LR134495.1:600000-1200000 GCA_900638155.1 Mannheimia haemolytica
ATGCCGGTATTTTCGTGACTTTTGCCGATATTAACCAAACCCAAATCGACCAAATCAACCAAAACAAGCAATACGGCGTGAAAATCGTGGGCGATGACAGCCGTGTTGAAATCGTCAAAAATATTGCGGCAATTAACTCAAAAGACGAAAATGCCGTGATTGAGCAAGTGAAAACCACCGATTTAATCACCACCGCAGTCGGCCCGAATGTGCTTGGCTTTATTGCCCCACTGTTCGCCAAAGCGTTAGTGGCTCGTGTGGAAAGTGGCAACACCCAACCGCTGAACATTATCGCTTGTGAAAATATGGTGCGTGGCACGTCATTCTTTAAAGCAAAAATTTTTGAAAATCTGACCGCTTGCGAACAGGAAAAAATCGAGCAAGTGGTGGGTTTTGTGGATTCTGCGGTGGATAGAATTGTGCCACCTGCCGAGCCGAACCCTGCTGATCCGCTGGAAGTCACGGTGGAAGAGTTCAGCGAGTGGATTGTGGATCAAACCCAGTTCAAAGGCGAGATTCCAAACATCAAAGGAATGGAATTAACCGATAACCTAATGGCGTTTGTGGAACGCAAACTATTCACCCTGAACACCGGGCATTTAATCTGTGCTTACTTGGGCAAACAAGCAGGTGTGAAATGGATTAAAGAGGCGATTGCGATGGAGGAAATCAAAGCTCAAGTGAAAGCCACGATGGAAGAGAGCGGTGCGGTGCTGATTAAACGTTACGGCTTCGACCCACAAGCCCATTCGGCGTATATCGAAAAAATCCTCAAACGTTTTGCCAACCCGTACTTAAACGATGACGTAAACCGTGTGGGGCGTGAGCCAATCCGCAAACTCAGCGAAAACGACCGCTTGATCAAACCGTTGCGTGGCACGTTAGAGTATGGCTTGCCGTATCAAAACTTGGTGAAAGGCGTGGTGATGGCGTTGCAATATCGCAATGAGGAAGACCCACAAGCGGTCGAACTTGCCGAATTTATTGCAAATCACGGCGTGGCGGCAGCGGTGGAAAAATACACCGGTTTAACCGACCAAGCAGTCATTGCTCAAGTGGTGGAATTATATCAATAATTCTTGACACTATGATGGATTACATCGACAAACTCAGTGAGGAAACCACCCTGCGTGGTTTCCTTAGCATAGCCAATCAACGCTTTGCCAAAGCGGTTGAACAGTTGATTGAACGAGTGTTTCGCAAAACGGACTTTGCGTTAAAATCAGTGGTGGATTCCTTGTTTGAACATCAAGGGCCGCTGGCTGACATTGAAGTACGCCTAAAAGTCTTGCTTGGGCTGGGGGTGATTTCGCCTAAAGTATTTGAAGACATCTCGCTTTTCCTTGAAGTTAAACAGCATTTGAATGAGGAAGAGGAGGAGTTCGCATTTTCTCACCCGGCGGTGGTGAAATTTGCCAAAGATTTGCACCATATTGATTTTTTACCGATCAATGAATTACTGAATATGAAAGCAAGTGCAGCGAATAAAGATTCGATGCTTTTTCAAATGCAACAAATGCGGTTGGAAAAAATGGTGCGTTCAAGCCTGATTCTAGCCGTAACTGAAATTGACGAGCAACTGAATGTGGAAAGCCCATTGTAAAAATTTCGTCAAAACTAACCGCTTGTACTGAGCATTCACGCCGTACGTGATTGCTTTTCCCTTTCTTTTTGATCTTATCGGCTTTTTTCTTGCTCTAAAGCGGTGTAATCTATCCCTAACTATTTTGGAGGATATGGTTATGCAATCGTTGCTCTCTTTTGTACCGGATTTTCTCAAGCAAGAACTGTTTTGGGTAATGGCGTTACTGGTTTTTGCAATTTGGCAATTTATCCAAAACAAGTTGCGTATGGACGTGGTTGCCCTAATTGTCATGCTGTTTTTTAGCCTGACCGATATTTTATCAGTTAAAGAAGTGTTGGCAGGCTTGAGTGACCCAAACGTGGTGTTGATTGCGTTGCTCTTTATTGTCGGTGAAGGTTTGGTGCGAACTGGCGTGGCGAACCAAGTTAGCGATTGGCTGATGCGGGTTTCAGGGGCAAGCGAAACCAAAGTGCTGGTGCTGTTAATGCTCTGTATTGCCGGGCTTGGATCTTTTATGAGTTCCACTGGCATTGTGGCAATTTTCATTCCGGTGGTGCTTGCCATTTGCTCGGGAATGGGGATTTCACCCCGCCGTTTAATGATGCCGTTAAGCGTTGCCGGACTTATTAGCGGTATGATGACCTTGATTGCCACCCCACCCAACCTCGTGGCTCATTCCGAATTAGTCAAAGCAGGCTTTGCCGGCTTTAGTTTCTTCAGCTTTACCCCGATTGGCTTAATGATTCTCGTGTTGGGAATCGGCTATATGCTGATTGCCCGTCGCTGGTTGGATAACGGCGAGCAAAGCGATACTCACAGTCAGGCTCAAAAATTTTCAATGTCGCAGTTAATTGAAGAGTATCAACTTAAAGAGCGAGCTAAAATGGTGCTGGTGGAAGCGGATTCAGACTGTGTCGGTAAATCTATCGGGCAACTGAACTTGCGGATTGAGCAAGGGCTAAACATCATTGCGATTCAACGCACTAAGCGGTTTAGAAAAATTACCGTCAGTGCTTCGGTAAATGAAATTTTCCAGCCGAAAGATATTTTATTGCTTGATACTGCCCTCGATGATGAAACTTACCAACAACGCTGTGAACAGCTCAAACTCCGCCCGATTGAGCTAAAAGGCGAATACTTTTCCTCGCAGTATCGCTCGGTAGGTATGGCGGAAATTTCGGTTATGCCGGAAGCGGAATCTATTGGCAAAACCATCAGAGAGCTTAAATTCCGCTCAAGATACCATTTAAGCATTGTCGGCTTAAAACGTGGCGATGAAATCATACAAGAAGAACTGCTCGATACACCACTCAAATTCGGCGATATCTTATTAGTGATGGGCGTGTGGCAACAGATTCACCGTATGGATGACGATCATCGAGATTTTTTCTTGCTTAGAGCACCGGCAGAAAGCAAAAACGCCCCACCGGCGTTGAGCCAAGCACCTCATGCACTGTTTTCGGTGCTGACTATGGTCATTCTGATGATTACCGGCATTGTGCCAAATGTGATGGCAGCGTTAATCGCGTGCTTGATGCTAGGTAAATTCCGCTGTGTGGACATTAAAAGTGCTTATGAGTCGATTCATATGCCAAGCATTGTGTTAATTGTGGGAATGATGCCGTTCTCCATTGCTTTACAAAAAACCGGCGGGGTGGATTTAACCGTGCGGTTACTGCTCGATGTAATGCAAGGCTTAGACGTGCATTTTGTGCTAATAGCCCTATTCGTCTTTACCGCAATTATCAGTGCTTTTATTTCCAACACAGCGACTGCAATTTTGGTTATGCCGATAGCCATTGCGATTGCTAACCAACTTGGCTACTCACCGGCACCTTTTGTGATGACGGTCGCTGTTTCAGCCTCCGCCGCTTTTATGACGCCGGTTTCTTCACCGGTAAATACGATGGTATTAGCACCGGCAGGCTATAAATTTATTGATTTCGTTAAAGTTGGTGTGCCGTTTACTGTACTGGTGATGCTGGTGTCGGTGTTTGTGATTCCGATGTTATTTCCGCTCTAAACACTCCTCTAAATTACAAGCGGTCATTTTTTGTAATCTGATGCTGACGGTAAAATTGTTTGAGTATGTCTGGCAACATAGTCCCCATTTTTATTTCCCGTTGGAAGTCGAGGTTGACCGCTTGTTATCCAATTAGGCTTTTTTCTTGCTGATGGTATCTACCCAAACTGCAAGCAGTAGAATTCCACCTTTAACGATATATTGCCAGAAGGTTGGCACATCAAGCATACTCATACCGTTATCCAGCAAAGCAATAATAAATGCTCCAATGACTACCCCATAAATGCTACCGATACCGCCGGCTAAACTGGCTCCACCAATCACGCAGGCAGCAATCGCATCTAATTCGGCATTTTGCCCAGCGGAAGGTGCGCCGGCTCCAAGTCGGGAGCTTAAAATCAAGCCTGCAATGGCAACTAATAATCCGTTTAAGGCGAAAATGGCAAGTTTGACTTTTTCAACTGAAATCCCCGAGAGGCGTGCGGCATCAATATTACCGCCAATGGCATAAATATGACGACCAAAAGCCGTTTTTCTGGCTAAGAATGTGCCGGCAATGGCTAAAATCACCAACACTAATACCGGAAATGGCACACCGCGATAATCATTAAGTAGGTAAATTGCACCTAATACGATAATCGCAACCAGCCCATATTTCAGCGTGTCTTTCGATATAGATGGCACGGCAAGATTGAGTTTTTGTCTGGCTTTGCGTTGATAGCTACCCCAAGCAATAAAGCAAAGTACCCCGATAGTACCTAAAATCATACCTACCATATCAGGTAAATAACCTTGACCAATGGTTGTCATTTCATTGCTAATCGGTGAAACTGTTGTCCCGTTGGTTAAGCCGACCAATACACCACGAAACGCCAGCATACCGGCAAGAGTCACAATAAAAGACGGTACTTTTTGATAAGCAACCCACCAACCGCTCCAAGCTCCCAGCATTACACCTAAAATTAAAGTAACTATAATAGTTAATGAGAGCGGCCAGCCCCACCATACATTACTGATGGCGGCAAATCCGCCGAGTAAGCCCATTAGCGAGCCAACCGATAAATCAATTTCTGCGGAAATAATCACAAATACCATACCGATGGCAAGAATACCGGTAATGGAGGTTTGGCGTAACAGGTTAGAGATATTTCTAGCACTTAAATAAGCACCATCAGTCTCAATAGAGAAAAAACTCATAATCACGACAATTGCAATCAGCATAATATAAACTTGTAAATTAATTGATTTTAACTTATTCATAGGTTACTCCTTGAGTGCCGCTTCCATCACTTTTTCTTGGGTAAGATCTTGGTTAATCAAATCTGCTTTAATTTTGCCTTGGTGCATAACCAATACACGATCACTAATGCCTAAAACTTCAGGTAATTCGGAGGAGATGACGATAATTGCCATACCTTCTTTAGCTAATTGGTTGATGAGCTTATAAATTTCATATTTTGCTCCCACGTCAATGCCACGGGTTGGCTCATCTAAAATTAAGATTTTAGGGCTAAGCAATAGGCATTTTGCCAAAATCGCTTTTTGCTGATTACCGCCACTTAAGCGACCAATTGCTAATTCCGGCGAAGAAGTTTTGACTTTGAGCTTGGCAATCGACTGATTAATAATTGTTTCTTCAAGTGGTTCATTAATTACTTTTTTGCCAAAACAAAATTGCGGCAGTGAAGAGAGGGTTATATTTTTACCCACCCCCATAATGGGAATAATGCCATGTTTTTTGCGATCTTCCGCCACCATTACAATATGATTTTCAATCGCTTGCACACAATTTTTAATTTTAATCGGTTGGTTATGCAGAAAAAGATCACCTTGATATTTTCCTTGGTAAGAACCAAAAATACATTGTGCCATCTCGGTTCGCCCTGAACCGACCAAACCAGCAACCCCTAAAATTTCACCTTGGCGTAGCACAAAATTAGCATTATCAACCCGTTTGATATGTGTATTGGTTGGGTGCCAAGCAGTTAAATTTTCAACTCGAAGGACTTCTTCACCAATATTGTGTGGCTCGTGTGGGTAGAGCGAGGTAATTTCACGCCCAACCATCATCGTAATAATATCGTCTTCACTCATTCCCTCTGCATTGCGAGTACCAATATGTTCGCCGTCTCGAATGACACAGATTTTGTCGGAAATGGCTTTCACTTCATTCAATTTGTGTGAAATATAAACACAAGCAATATTGTGGGCTTGTAAATCTTTAATTAAACTCAGCAGAATCTCGGTCTCTTTTTCAGTTAACGAGGCGGTGGGTTCGTCTAAAATCAACAACCGTACCTGTTTATTCAATGCTTTGGCAATTTCAACTAACTGCTGTTGCCCTAAGCCTAGCTCTCCTACTTTGGTGTTTGGGTCAATATCCAACTGCACTTGTTCAAGTAAGGTTTTACAACGCAGATACATTTCATTGTCATCTGTTATGCCTGAATGGGTAATTTCATTACCTAAAAACATATTCTCCAAAATTGACATATTTTTTACTAAGGTCAATTCTTGGTGAATAATCGAAATACCTTTTTCTTCAGTATCTCTAATATTTTTGGCAATCAGTTTTTCACCGGAAAAATAGATTTCCCCTTCATACTCACCGGCAGGATAAATGCCACATAACACTTTCATTAACGTTGATTTGCCTGAACCATTTTCACCACATAAAGAAAGTATTTCACCGGTTTCAAGGGAAATTGAAATATTATTTAATGCCACAACCTCACCGAATTTTTTGGTGATGTTCTTCATTTCTAATAATTTCGCCATACTTAGCCCCTTATTTTCAAAAATGGCGAGGAAACCTCGCCATTTCGATAAATTAAAGTGATTTATTTATATACTGCATCTTTGGTATGGAAGCCGTCTTTAATCACCGTGTCATCAATATTTTCTTTAGTTACAACAACTGGCTCTAATAAATATGCCGGTACTTCTTTCATACCGTTATTTAATTGAGCATTGCTTTCTACTTTCTCATTTTTACCTAATACAACGGCAATTTCGGCAGCTTTGTCGGCTAAATTGGTAATTGGTTTATACACCGTCATCGTTTGCGTACCGGCAATGATACGTTTAATTGCGGCTAAATCTGCATCTTGTCCAGAAATCGCGACCTTGCCGGATAAGCCTTGAGCACTTAAAGCTTGAATTGCACCGCCTGCGGTTGCATCGTTTGAAGCTACAACTGCATCAATATTATTTTTATTAGCAGTCAGTGCGTTTTCCATAATCTGTAATGCTTTTTCAGCAAGCCAAGAATCTACCCATTGATCGCCCACCACTTTAATTTTTCCACTGTCAATTAACGGTTGTAGCACCTTCATTTGACCTTTACGGAACAGCTTCGCGTTATTATCTACAGGTGAACCACCCATTAGGAAATAATTCCCCTCTGGCTTTTGCTCAACAATACTTTTAGCCTGCAATTCACCTACTTTTTCATTATCAAATGAAACATAAAAATCCACATCAGCATTGTTAATTAAACGGTCGTAAGCAAGTACCTTAACACCTTCTTTTTTCGCCTCAGCAATCACATTGGATAACACTTCTCCGTTAAACGGAATAATCACCAATACGTCAATATCTTTATTCAACATATTCTCAATTTGTGAGATTTGTGCAGTTGCATCACCATTTGCCGATTGAACAAAGACTTTTGCTCCTAAGCTCTCCGCTTTATTCACAAAAATATCTCGGTCTTTTTGCCAACGCTCTAAGCGTAAATCATCAATTGACATACCGATTTTCAAATCTTTAGCAACAGAAGCATTGCTGAGTGCTATTAAAGTCGCCGCAGCAACGGCTAATAATTTAGACTTAAGTTTCATAGTTCACCTCATTGGTTATGAAAATGTGTGAGCATCTTTTTCGCCCGTAAGCAGTCTGGGCTGATTTCAAATGAAGTTCAATTATCATATTTATTAATATCATTATGATTTTTCACTTTTGTGATCTATGCCACATTAACCAATAATCGAAATGAAAAAACGAAATATCGTAATTGAAGCCTTTTGATAATTCTCCGATGATGTTGGCGAAACATTATTTATCCAATTCAGAGGAGCATTGATTATGTCTAACTATTTCGACAAAATCTCAAAAGTACAATATGAAGGGGCAAATTCCACCAACCCGTTTGCATTCAAACATTACAATCCAAATGAAGTGATTTTAGGCAAAACGATGGCAGAGCATCTACGTTTAGCAGTCTGTTACTGGCATACCTTCTGCTGGACTGGGAATGATATGTTCGGTGTCGGTTCTCTTGATAGAAGCTGGCAAAAAAACGGCGATTTACTGCAAGGTGCGAAACAAAAAGCGGAAATCGCCTTTGAATTTTTCCAAAAACTAGGTATTCCTTACTACTGTTTCCACGATGTGGATGTTGCGCCAGAAGGCAACAGTTTCAAAGAATATCAGCACAATTTCAACACTATTGTGGATATTTTAGAGCAAAAACAAGCTGAAACAGGCGTGAAATTATTATGGGGTACGGCGAACTGCTTTACCAACCCTCGCTATATGTCGGGTGCTTCAACCAATCCGAATCCGGAAGTCTTTGCCTGGGCGGCGGCACAAGTCTTTACCGCAATGAACGCAACCAAACGCTTAGGTGGCGAAAATTATGTATTATGGGGCGGACGTGAAGGTTATGAAACCTTACTCAATACCGACTTAAAACGTGAGCGTGAACAAATCGGTCGCTTTATGCAGTTAGTGGTAGAGCATAAACACAAAATCGGTTTTAACGGCACTTTATTAATTGAGCCAAAACCGCAAGAACCGACCAAACATCAATATGACTACGATGTTGCCACCGTTTACGGTTTCTTAAAACAGTTTGGTCTAGAAAAAGAGATCAAAGTAAACATTGAAGCAAACCACGCAACCCTTGCAGGACATACTTTCCAACACGAAATTGCCACTGCAACAGCATTAGATATTTTCGGCTCTATCGATGCGAACCGTGGCGATCCGCAATTAGGCTGGGATACCGACCAATTCCCGAACAGCGTGGAAGAAAACACCCTTGTGATGTATGAAATCTTAAAAGCAGGCGGTTTCACGACAGGTGGTTTCAACTTTGATGCGAAAATCCGCCGCCAGAGTACCGATCCGTATGATCTATTCCACGCACACATCGGGGCGATTGATGTGTTAGCCCTTTCACTCAAACGTGCAGCGAAAATGATTGAAGACCAAGCATTGCAAAAAGTGGTGGATAACCGTTATGCAGGCTGGAACAAAGACTTAGGTCAGCAAATTCTAAACGGTAAAGCAAGTTTAGAAGAGTTAGCGAAAATTGTGGAAACCCAAAGTTTAGATCCGAAACCTGTTTCAGGCCAGCAAGAATACTTAGAAAACTTGGTAAATAGCTATATTTACCGTTAATCTACAAGCGGTTGTTTTTTTATCAATTTTTTGCAAAGTTAAGCTCGATCTGATTCCCCTCTTTGCTAAAGAGGGGTGATAGATCTCCAAAACTTAAAATTGCAAATGTTCCGAATAAAATGACCGCTTGTATTCAATAACAAAGGAATATTTATGTACATTGGAATCGATCTCGGCACATCGGGTGTAAAAGTCGTGTTACTCGATGAAAATCAACACATTATTGCCATCACACAAAAATCACTGCCTATTTCCCGCCCGCAGCCATTATGGTCTGAACAAAATCCGCAAGATTGGTGGAATGCCACCAATGAAGCAATGTTTGAACTAGCCTCTCAACAGGATTTAAGCGGTGTCAAAGCCATCGGTTTAACAGGGCAAATGCACGGAGCAACCTTGTTAGACAGTGCGGACAATGTGCTTTCCCCAGCTATTTTATGGAACGATGGTCGCAGTTTTGCGGAATGTGAAGAGTTAGAACAACTTGTGCCGAATAGCCGTGAAATCACAGGCAACCTGATGATGCCGGGCTTTACCGCTCCGAAGTTGCGTTGGGTTGATAAGCACCTGCCCGATATTGCCGAAAAAGTCAGCAAAGTATTGCTGCCGAAAGATTATCTCCGCTTGTTAATGAGCGGCGAATATGCCTCTGATATGTCCGATGCCTCCGGCACAATGTGGCTTGATGTGGGTAAACGGGATTGGAACAAATCGTTACTAAACGCTTGTGGGTTAGACATTGAAAATATGCCGAAACTGTTTGAAGGCAATCAAATCACAGGTTATTTACGCCCAACCCTTGCCGAGCAATGGAAAATGAAATCCGTGCCGATTGTGGCAGGTGGCGGTGATAATGCTGCCGGTGCAATCGGCATCGGCTTATACCAAACAGGGCAAGCGATGCTCTCGCTCGGTACATCAGGCGTTTATTTTGTGGTGAGCGATAAATTCCACGCTAATCCGCAAAAAGCGGTTCACAGTTTCTGCCACGCCTTACCAGACCGCTGGCATTTGATGTCAGTGATTTTAAGTGCCGCTTCTGCGGTGGATTGGGCGGTAAAATCATTAGGGTTTAAAGATATATCAACCTTATTCCAACAGGTTGAAGCAAGCCAAACGGCATCTGATGCTATTTTTTTACCGTATTTATCGGGTGAGCGTACGCCGCATAACGATCCTTACGCCAAAGGCATATTCTGGGGATTAAGTCATAACGATAACCAAGTTACAATGGCAAAAGCTGTGATTGAAGGGGTAAGTTTCGCTTTAGCTGAAGGGATTGAGGTACTCCACGAAACAGGTGTGGTTGCTGACAATATTGCATTAATTGGCGGTGGAGCAAAAAGTGCTTACTGGCGACAGCTACTTGCCGATATTAGCGGTAAAACCTTTGAATACCGCACCGGTGGCGATGTCGGTCCTGCATTAGGGGCTGCAAAACTCGCTCAAATTGCGTTAAACCCAAATCAGGATATTGCCTCGTTCTGCCAGCCGTTACCATTAGAACAGGTTTACCAACCAACCCCTGCCCGCTATGCAGAATATCAACAAAAACGCCAAAAATTTACTGAGCTTTACCGGCGGTTGAAGGGGTTATAATTCTTGCCAACTATTACAAGCGGTTGATTTTGCAGAGTTTTTGTAAAATCAACCGCTTGTATCACACCTTGGAAAATAAATTAATTACCAATACGCCAGCTAAAATTAAGGCAATACCAATTAAGCCTGCTAGGTCAATTTTCTGTCCGAAGGCAAAATAAGCGACAATGGCGGTAAGTACAATCCCTACGCCGGACCAAATAGCGTACACAATTCCAACCGGCAGGGTACGGAAGATAATCGAGAGAAAGTAAAAGGATAACCCGTACAAGGCGAGTGAGCCAATAGTCGGAACGGCTTTGGTGAAACCGTTGCTTAATTTGAGTAAATTGGTGGCAGCGATTTCGAGGCAGATGGAAATCGCAAGTAAAATCCAAACGTTCATTGATGACCTCTGTTGCGTAAATGCGTGCTATTTTATCCGAGTTGCAAAAAAATTTAAAAAAATCACCGCTTGTTTTTTCCTGATTAAGCTATGGTACAATCTTTTGGAAATCAGGAGGTGTGAAATGGCACAGGTTTATATTGTACACGGTTATACGGCGAATGCTGATAAGCATTGGTTTCCTTGGCTGGAGCAGGAACTTGAAAAATGCGGCGTAAGCTGCGAGCGGCTGAATATGCCGGATTCAGCAAATCCGTCGTTAGATGGTTGGTTAAATCATCTTGCACAAAAGGTGGAGCTGACCGATCAAACGGTTTTTGTCGGGCATAGTTTAGGTTGCATTGCCATTTTGAATTTTTTAGCCAAAAATTACGCCAAGATTAAAGGGGCGGTGTTTGTGTCGGGGTTCTATCAACCGGTAGAAAACTTACCCGAACTGTCTGCCTTTACCAACTATTATGCGATTTTGCCGAGCGTATCGAGCTTTCCAAGCTATGTGGTAAGTGCGTTAGATGATAAGGTCGTGAATCACCAATACAGTGATGCGTTAGCCCAACATTTGCACGCGGATTATATTCGGCTAAATCAAGGCGGGCATTTTTTGGATCGAGAAGGTGTTACCGAATTGCCGGTGGTGTTGGAGTTGGTGAAAAAGTTGCTTGCGTAAAACTGTTTTGGTACAAGCGAGGACGCTTGCACCATCTATAAATTGAATTTAAACAAAAGTTATACATCAGTCTGATAGTGCCAGCGTCCACGCTGGTACTTTTGTATAAACCAACCCTATTTTGCAAAAAAACGGTAAAAATAAACCGCTTGTCTCCCCTATGGGAAAACTTACAGTTTAATAAACCCATCATAAATATGGGTGGCATCGCCGGTCATATACAGCGGGTGCCCTATCCCTTGCCATTCAATGATCAGCGTTCCACCGGGTAAATCCACCTGCACTTTGTTATCTAACAAGCCTTGCATAATGCCGACTGCCACCGTGCCGCACGCACCGCTGCCACAGGCTTGGGTTTCACCTGCTCCTCGTTCATACACCCGTAATTTAACGTGGTTACGATTCACCACTTGCATAAAGCTGATGTTCGCTCGTTCAGGAAAACGCTCGTGGCTTTCCAGCAACGGTCCAAGTTCATTTACCGGGGCGGTTTTCACATCTTCCACTTGCAACACGCAGTGTGGGTTCCCCATTGAAACCACGCCACATAGCACGGTTTGTAGCTCAGTGCGTAAAATATAGTTTTTCTCAAATTTATTTGCGGTAAAAGGCACTTGCGAAGGTTCCCAAATCGGTTCGCCCATATTCACACGCACTTTGCCGTCTTCTTGCAAACTTAGCACCATTTTGCCTTTTGCGGTGCTAACGTGAATGTCTTTTTTGTTGGTTAAGCCTTTGAGCGTAACAAACCGGGCAAAACATCTCGCCCCATTGCCACATTGCGATACCTCACTGCCGTCTGCATTAAAAATACGGTAGTGAAAATCTAATTCAGGGTCGTAAGGCGGTTCAACCAATAAAAGTTGGTCGAAACCGATACCACGATGGCGATCTGAGAGCGTGCGGATCATCTCTTCAGTAAGGTAAACGTTTTGGGTTACGCCATCAACCACCATAAAATCATTGCCTAAGCCGTGCATTTTTGAAAATTGCATATTTTTCCTTAATTAATTAGAAATTTTATTGATTTAGATTATAGAGATTAGTTTTATTTATTGATATAGTACGCGCCGATTAATTTGATGAAAAATGCAGATTTTTTCAAACACAGAGTTTCATTTACTTATTTAGGAGCAAAAAATTATGTCTGCGATGTTTATTATCCAATTTGCCATAGTGTTACTATGCATTTTGGTTGGCGCCCGTGTGGGTGGAATTGGATTAGGGGTGTTTGGTGGCTTGGGCTTAGCCATTCTCTCATTTGGCTTTGGTTTAAAACCTGCTGGCTTACCGATTGATGTAATGTTTATGATTATGGCGGTTGTATCGGCTGCAGCAGCCATGCAAGCAGCCGGTGGTTTGGACTATATGATCAAAATTGCCACTCGCATTTTGCGTAAAAACCCGAAATACATTACCTTTATCGCACCGCTTGTAACTTGGACATTTACCGTGCTTGCCGGTACAGGTCACGTTGCCTATTCAGTATTGCCGGTAATTGCAGAGGTGAGCCGCCACAACGGCATTCGCCCTGAACGCCCACTCTCTATGGCAGTTATCGCCTCACAATTTGCGATTGTAGCCAGCCCGATTGCCGCGGCAGTAGTCGCAGTGGTTGCCTTCCTTGAACCGCAAGGTATTACATTGGGTAACGTATTAAGTGTGACTATTCCTGCGACCTTATTAGGCTTAGGTTTAGCTTGTGTATTTGTGAATAAAATGGGTAAGGAATTAAAAGATGACCCAAATTATCAACGCTTATTACAAGACCCTGAATATGTGAAAGAAAATCACATTACTGCCAATCCAACCGAATTACCGTTAAAACCGACTGCGAAATTATCAGTAGGCTTATTCCTATTCGGTGCATTATTAGTGGTATTAATGGGCGCAATTCCAGCTCTTCGCCCTGTGTTTGATGGTAAGCCGATGGGTATGGCTCACACCATTGAAATCGTGATGTTAAGTATTGGTGCGTTGATTATTCTTACCTGTAAACCGGACGGCAATGAAATCACTAAAGGTTCTGTCTTCCACGCCGGTATGCGTGCGGTAATTGCCATTTTCGGTATTGCTTGGTTAGGTGATACCTTAATGCAAGGCCATATGGATGAAGTGAAATCAATGGTGTCAGGCTTAGTTGAAACCGCACCTTGGGCATTTGCTTTCGCATTATTCGTACTTTCCGTATTGGTAAACAGCCAAGGGGCAACGGTTGCAACCTTATTCCCTGTAGCGATTGCTATCGGCATTCCTGCACCGGTGCTAATCGGGGTATTTGTGGCGGTAAACGGCTACTTCTTCATTCCGAACTACGGCCCGATTATTGCCTCGATTGACTTCGACACCACCGGCACAACCCGTATCGGTAAATATATTTTCAACCATAGCTTTATGTTACCGGGCTTACTTAGTATGATTTTCAGTATCGGATTTGGTTTATTACTTTCCAATATCCTACTTTAATCGCTCGCAAAACCTCCCGCTTGGGAGGTTTTTCATTTGCAAAACCTTCAGCAAAAACGACCGCTTGTAACGGCTCTTGCAAGCATTACACCTATCAAAGTAAGCAAAAGCCCACCGATTAAATGTAAGCTCAGCACTGTCACAAACTGCCCCCATTTTTCTGCTAATAGTTTTTCCGTTAGTTCTAAAGAGAAACTGGAAAAGGTGGTAAAACTGCCTAAAAAACCGATGATGAACAGCAACCGCTGGCTCTCGCCTAAGTTAAACCCCATTGCGATACCAATTAACAAACAACCAAGCCAATTTGCCGCTAAAGTACCAAAGGCGAATTGGCTGAGTATCGGGTTTAGCCAAACGGCTAATTGCCAGCGGCACATAGCTCCAAGTACCGCCCCGATTGAAATCATAAGTATTGAAGACATCATTTTCCTCATCTAACGTTTTCTCACATCATACCTAAAAATGAGTGATTTAGAAAAATAATGTGATGGATTTCACAAATTTGAAACTTCCTATTTGCTTAAAAAATGCCGCTTTGGCAATATCACTCCGAAATATGTTCATATTCAAACATTTTTTCATCACTTTCCAATCATTTTCATCTTAAGGAGAAACTTTATGAGCAAATCCTTACGTAATGCCTGTATTGGCGAATTTATCGGTACAGGTTTTATTCTTTTCTTTGGTGCTGGTTGTGTTGCTGCTGCTCAGGTAGCCGGTGCGAATTTCGGTTTATGGGAAATTTCCATCGTTTGGGGGCTTGGTGTTTCCATGGCAATCTACATTTCTGCCGGTATTTCCGGTGCTCACCTTAACCCTGCGGTCACTATAGCACTTGCCGCATTCTACGGCTTTGAAAAGCATAAAATTTTGCCCTATGTCATCGCCCAAGTTGCCGGAGCGTTTTGCTCTGTCGCACTGATTTATTTTATGTATAGCGATCTCTTTACTGCCGCCGAAGCCGCTCAAGGCATTACTCGGGGCGAGACGGTCGGCTTTGCCGGTGTTTTCTCGACCTATCCAAATCCGAATATTACACTGCTCACTGCTTTCATCGTCGAATTTGCGATTACTGCGGTGTTGATGTCCACCATTTTAGCGATTGGTGATGACAAAAACGGCTTGCCGAATAAAGCCTTAGCCGCATTACTCATCGGTTTATTGATTGCGGTAATTGGTGGAGCAACCGGCCCGTTAACCGGCTTTGCGATGAACCCGGCTCGTGATTTTGGTCCGAAACTCTTTGCTTATCTTGCCGGTTGGGGTGAAATTGCTTTAACAGGCGGAAAAGAAATTCCGTATTTCATCATTCCGATTGTCGCTCCAATCTGTGGTGCATTATTCGGTGCTTGGGGCTATAAAAATCTTATTCACAAAAACCTTCCGGCAAATACTCAGGAGTAATCTATGGAAAAACAATACATCATCGCTCTCGACCAAGGTACAACCAGCTCTCGTGCGGTTTTATTGGATAAAAATGCCAATGTGGTTGAAGTGGCTCAGCGTGAATTTACCCAGATTTATCCGCAAGCAGGCTGGGTGGAACATAACCCGATGGAAATTTGGTCAAGCCAAAGCTCGACCTTAAATGAAGTGGTGGCAAAAGCCGGTATTAAACCGGATAGTATTGCCGCAATCGGGATCACAAACCAACGTGAAACCACGATTGTATGGGAAAAAGAGACCGGCAAACCGGTTTATAATGCGATTGTGTGGCAATGTCGCCGTACATCCGATATCACCGATAAATTAAAAGCAGACGGACACGAAGAATATATTCGTAAAACGACCGGCTTGGTGGTCGATCCGTACTTCTCCGGCACTAAAGTGAAGTGGATTTTAGATAACGTAGAAGGGGCAAGAGAAAAAGCGGAACGTGGCGAATTGCTGTTCGGTACGGTTGATACTTGGTTGGTGTGGAAATTAACCCAAGGGCGGGTACACGTGACCGATTACACCAACGCCTCTCGTACTATGTTGTTTAACATTCACACCAAACAATGGGACGACAAAATGTTGGAATTGCTCAATATTCCACGCTCAATGTTGCCTGAAGTGAAAAATTCATCGGAGGTTTACGGTCAAACCAATATCGGTGGTCAAGGTGGTGTGCGTATTCCGGTATCAGGTATTGCCGGAGACCAACAAGCGGCTCTTTACGGTCACTTATGTGTGAAAGAGGGGCAAGCGAAAAATACCTACGGCACAGGTTGTTTTATGTTGATGCACACCGGTAATACTGCAATTCAATCTGAAAACGGTTTATTAACTACCATTGCCTGTAACGCAAAAGGCGAGCCGGAATATGCGTTGGAAGGCTCAGTATTTATTGCCGGTGCGTCTATTCAATGGCTGCGTGATGAGCTGAAAATTGTTCACGATAGTTTTGACAGCGAATATTTCGCCACTAAAGAAGATGACTCTAACGGCGTTTATGTTGTGCCTGCCTTCACCGGCTTAGGTGCTCCATATTGGGATCCGTATGCACGCGGTTCTATCTTTGGCTTAACACGTGGAGCAAACCGCAACCACATTGTGCGTGCGACCTTAGAGTCCATCGCTTACCAAACCCGCGATGTATTAGAAGCAATGCAATCTGACTCCAAAGCGAAACTGCAAGCACTACGTGTGGACGGTGGAGCAACCGCAAACAATTTCTTAATGCAGTTCCAAGCCGATATTTTAGACACTAAAGTTGAGCGTCCGAAAGTTAAAGAAGTTACCGCATTAGGGGCAGCTTATCTTGCCGGTATTGCTGTCGGCTTCTGGAAAGATTTGGAAGAACTGAAAGACAAAGCGGAAATTGAACGCACTTTCACCCCAGACGGCGACCAAGAAAAACGAGCTAAACGCTATAAAGGCTGGAAAAAAGCTGTTCGCCGCTCATTAGAATGGGCGAAAGAAGACGCAGAAGAGTAAAACTCAACCTGTGCATAAACAGAGGGAGTATAGGTGACTATACTCCCTTTAAGATCTTTTAGTTATATTAAATAGTGATTTTGATTTGTTCTGTCTTAGCCTTTTCTTTATGATCAGCCACATCAATAAACCACCTGATAAGGAACATTTATGTCTAAATTTCAAATTCACACTATTGAATCCGCCCCTGAAGCGGCACAAGAAGCCCTAAAAGCAGTACAACAAGCAAACGGCTTTATCCCAAACCTCATCGGCGTATTAGCCAACGCTCCCACTGCACTAGAAACTTACCGCACCGTGGGGGGTATTAACGGGCGTAACAGCTTAACTGCCGAAGAACGTGAAGTGGTGCAAATCACCGCAGCAGTGGTCAATGGCTGTGGATTCTGTGTGGCAGGTCATACTAAAATTGCCTTAAAAGCATTAAAAATGCCTGAAGAAGTAGTGAACGCATTGCGTGCTACTGCTCGCATTGATGCAGACGACAAACTAGATACTTTAGCTCGCTTTACACTTGCGGTAATTTTA
Organism: Mannheimia haemolytica; assembly: GCA_900638155.1. Taxonomy (NCBI): domain Bacteria; kingdom Pseudomonadati; phylum Pseudomonadota; class Gammaproteobacteria; order Pasteurellales; family Pasteurellaceae; genus Mannheimia; species Mannheimia haemolytica. Next base: position 617,579 of record LR134495.1, read on the forward strand.
CAAAAAGCCAAATTAACCGAAGTCCAATTAAACGAATTTTTCGCTGCCGGTTACAACCAACAAAATGCGATTGATGTGATTTTAGGCGTGAGCTTGGCAACATTATGTAACTACGTTAACAATATTGCCGAAACCCCAATCAACCCTGAATTGCAACCTTTTGCTTAATCTTTCGCTGAATAAAATTAAAAAAGGTAAGGTACAGAATATGCCTTACCTTTTCTTTTTCAAGCGGTCGAATTTCACTAATTTTTTACATTATAGGGCAACAATGTTGCCCCGATATTTTTAACAATTTGCCAATACTAACCGCAGTTGCACTGCACTTGGGGTCACTACCGGTAAGAATGCTGCCTCTTTCCAACGGCGGCTAAAGCCTGAAGTGTCACTTTTTAAATAGCCTTTCCCACCGCTGGCTTGTAATTCAAGCAGAATCGTTTTTGCGACTACATCGACAATCTCGATTCGGACTTTAAACAGCTCTTTAGGGTTGCATACAAAATAGCCATCTTCATTTAAGCCATTGAATAATCGGTTTTTTATATCATTGAGTGCATCAACTTGTTCTTGCCATTCTGCACTTAGCATTGGGCGGAACGAGAGCGATTTTTCAATTTCCGCTAAACTGGTTTCAACCAAGCCAAACGGTAATCCAAACTGTAATCCTAAAAATGCAGGACGGGTTTGGGCTAAAAATTCAGGAGCATTATCGGACAAAATCCACTCTTCTTTTAATTCCACATTATCAAACACTAAAGCGGTGGTGTTTGTGCCTTGTAATGCCATAAATTCCAATTCTTTGGTGCGGGTTAAGCCTTTGGCGGTAGAGGGAATTGCAATCACCAGCGGTTTGCGTTCGTCTTGAAAACCGGCAACAAAGCTGGCAACAAAGCGGTCTGAACGTAAATTTGTCACCCAAGGTAAGCGACCGTTTAAATAACGCTTGCCGTTTTGCTCGGAAATACTCACATTCAGCTCTTCAATGCCTGAAAGAAATTTCATCGCATTGGATAAGCCTGTTCCGGCGGTTAAGTTACCGCTTAATAAATCACTCAAATAGGTTTCACGTGGAATCGGGTTTTGGGAGAGAATGATATGTTCGATAAAGGTACGATGTCCCCAAGAGACAAAAGCCGCCGCAAGCGAATGATTGCCAAGTTCGGTAATGGCTTTAATTGCATCAACCAAATTGCCACCACTACCGCCAAGCGTTTCCGGCACGCCGATTTTATATAGCCCTTGTGCGGCAATTTGAGGAATGAGTAAATCCGCTCGTTCGTTAGATTGATCTAAATTTTCGGCGTTCTCCTGAAGCCACTGAATAAAAGAAGATGAAAGAACCGACATTGTGTTTACCTCATATAATTAGCTAGATTTGTCGCTATCTTAATCCGCTTTTTTATGCCCTAGAAATAAAATAAATTAAGGTAATATGCTTTTTTGGAATAAAACAAGCGGTCGATTTTTTGCAAAAAAATGCAATATTTCGACCGCTTGTGAATTTATCTGCCTCCTTTGGCTAAAGCCAAGCGGATTAAGCTATCCAACGCCCAGCCGATTAAACCGATAATCACAATTACCGCCATCAATTCAGAATAAGCAAGCCTGTCTCGGGTGTCTAAAATAAAATAGCCGAGTCCTTGATTCACGCCTAGCATTTCGCACGGTACCAGCACCACCCACGCAATCCCAACCGCCACACGCAAGCCGGTGAGAACATGTCCGGTAATAGCCGGCACAACAATTTTGCATAGGAGTTCTTTGCGGGTAGCCGACATTACTCTACCGAGTTGCAACCATTGCGGTTCAATGCTTTTCACCCCAGAGGTAGTAGAAATAATCAACGACCAAACGGTGGCAAATGCCAGTAAAAAATAAATCGGCAAATCGCCTACGCCAAGTAACATCACGATAATCGGCATCCACGAAAGGGGCGAAATCATACGCAGTAGTTGGAATGAGGGCGTGCAGAGCATTTCAAGGTGCTTGGAGAAACCGAGCAATAACCCCAGCGGTACGCCAATCACTAACGCTACAAGCAACCCTACTGCGATACGTTGCAAACTCGCCCATAAGTGCGGAAAAATTTCACCGGAAAAAATCAGCCAAGTCAGACTCTCCCACGTTTTTGCCGGAGCTAACATTGACGCCATCGGCAACCGTTGGCTTAACAAGGCTGTGCCAAATTGCCAGCCTAAAAGCAGAAGTAATAAACCGGCTAAACCGTAAAGATATTTTTGTTTCATCGCTAATTCCTATCGTCTATACGCTGATTTGCTCGGTTCTTGTCCAACCGGCTTGTAAATTAAAGGTTTCAATCCAACCGCCTTGCTCTATCGCTTTTCGCACAAAGGTCGGCTCGTTAATTGCTTTGGCTGCCTCTGTTGGGTCAAGCTGTTGCAAAAACGCATTATTGCCGGCGATGTGGGTTTGTTTGAGCATCTTGACCAGCTCTTCCATATAGGAATCGAACGGATACGGCTGAAAGCCGATTCGCTGTTGGTGCCATTGAGGGTTTTGAATCGCCCCTGTTTCGATATATTTATCCCACTGTGCTTGGGTTGGGGTAAGCACCTTTTCCAGCACTTTTTGATCGTGCGGCGTGTAGCCGCTGCCCCGAGCCAATAATTGAGCGGTTTCTGCACGGTTGGCAAGCGTGAACACCTGGGCTTCGGTTAAGGCATTTACCACTTTTTGCACCCATTCCGGGCGGTGTTGAATATCGTATTCGTGCATTAAGGTCAAACAGCAGGCGTGATCTTTCCATACATCACCACTAAAACGCAGCACCTTCCCCACGCCTTTGGCTTCCGCTAACGCATTGAACGGCTCTGCCACAATAAAGCCGGAAATTGCCTCACTTGCCAACGCTGCCACCATATCTGACGGAGCCATTACACTTAATCGCACTTCACCGCTGCTCGGCTCTTTTTCGGTGATTTTCAAGCCATTTTCCCGTAATAATCGTTGCAAAACGATATTATGAATCGAATACCAAAACGGAATTGCTACCGTTTTGCCGGAGAGTTCGGCAATACTGTTGATTTCAGGCCGAACCGTTAAAGCAGAACCGGCTAAATGATTCCACATTACTGCTTTCACCGGAGCATTAGCACCATATTTTGCCCATAAGCTCATTGGCGAGAGCAAGTGAACCACGTTCACATTACCGCTCAAAAAAGCCTCCACCAACTGAGCCCAACTGCGGAACATCACCGGTTTTTCCACCTGCACACCGTGCTTTTCAAATAAGCCTTTGGCGTGAGCAACTAACAGCGGTGTAGCATCAGTAATCGGCAAGTAGCCGATAACAAGCGGTCGATTTTCGGCATTTTTTTGCACCTGCTCACAGGCTTGGATTAACGGCAAACTGCCTGCAAGGGAAAACAGGCTGAGCAGTTTCATAAAATCTCTACGTTGCTGATCCATCACTTTCTCCTTAAATCACAAAATCAACCGTCTGCTCTTGCAGCGTTCGTTGCTGAGCCTGTCTAAGCGTGTGTAAAATCTCGACCCTAATAGGGTTCAAACTCAATAAATCAGTACGAGGGAATGGATCAGATAAATGCCATTTCCCAACAATATGGGCTTTGTCTCCGCCAAGCAATAACACATCATCTGACACCAATAAGGCTTCATCAATATCGTGTGTTACCATTATCGCTGCCACATTATAGTGGCGGACAATGTCGTGTAACAATGCTTGCATTTGGCTACGAATCACTTCATCAAGGGCTGAAAACGGCTCATCTAATAAAATCACTTTCGGCTGACGAGCCAACGCTCGAGCTAGATTCACCCTCTGTGCCATACCACCGGAGAGTTCGTGGGGCATTAAGTCGATTGCCTCACGCAAGCCCACCTCTTCCAACGCCGATTCCACCCGATGCTGAATCTCGGCTTTGCTCAAGGGCGAACGGCATTGAAAATCTAAACCGAATGCCACATTATTTCGCACCGAAAGCCAAGGCAACAAGGTCGCCGATTGAAATACAAAGCCTACATCTGGGTGCGGCTGATGGATTTTCTCCCCGAATAACGCCACCTCTCCTCTTAAGGGTTTATCCAATCCGCTGACCACCCGCAACAGCGAGGACTTCCCCACTCCACTCGGCCCGAGAATCGAGGTTAAAGTGCCGCTTTCTACGTTAAAAGCGACATCATGCAAAATGGTCTTGGTTTGCTGATTTTTGCGGTAGCCAAGAGAAAGATTAGTAATGCTTAGGCTCATAAATCCCCTTTTCTAGTTCAATCTAATGGAATGAAAATAGAGGATTCGTCTTATAAAAGAAAAGAATTAGTAATTTTTAGTTAGAACAATTTGTTATAAAAGTGTAAAAAATTAGGCTTTTTTGACCGCTTGTAGACTAAAAAATAAAGCCATAAAAGCTCAAAATGGCTTTTATGGCTTTGTTTTGGTTCGATTAGCGTTCCCTTAAACTTTCTGTGACAGATTCTTCTAATGGGCTGAGTAAATAACTCATTACACTCCGTTCACCGGTTTTGATTTCAGCAGTTATTGTCATACCTGAACTCAAATCAATGTTTCGTCCATCAGGAGATGTTAGATTCTTCCTATCTATAGCTATAGTTGCATTAAAAACTAAACCTACATTAGGTTGTTCAATCGCATCCGGGCTAATATGTTTGATTCGACCCGTTAGATAACCATAGCGCGTATAAGGGAAAGTTTCCACTTTAATAATCACCTCTTGCCCTGCTGCAACAAAGCCGATATCTTTGTTTTGAACCAGAGCGGTGGCCTCTAACACATCATCTTCCGGCACAATGATCATCAAGGTTTCAGCAGTCGTAACAACACCACCTATAGTGTGAATTTTCAGTTGCTGAACCGTACCGGAAACCGGTGCTCTGATCATCGAGGCCTGTCTGCGTTGATTATTTTTTTCTAACTCGAGCCGAAGTTGACGTTCATTTTCAATATGTTGCTTTAATTTTTCCAACACATCACTTTTAAAGAATTGAGTGATCAGCTCAAGTTCTTCTTTTACATTGAGTAGATCATTTTCTAATTCATTTAATTTTGAACGATAAACTGCCAACTCATTTTGTGCTTCAATCGCCTTATTTTCTTGCGAGAGAAGCTCATGCTTAGATAACGATTTTTGTTGATAAAGTGCTTTGAAATCCTTTAACTTTTCTTGCTCAATACGTGTAGCACCTTCATATTTACGAACGTAGGCAGATGTAGTTTGCTTTTCCGCATCTTTACGTTTATAAGCTAAGGTTTTCTGTGTTTTTTGTTTTTGCCAAGTGGTGTATTGCTCCTCAATTAAGTGTTTAATACGTAGTCGATCTTCTTCCGATGAATCGTTAAATTCCGTTTTAGATAAATCAATCACCGGCAATGACTCGTTTTCAATGGCAGTCAGTAATGTTTGGTAGCGATAGTTTTCCAGCTTTTCTAAAGAGAGTGAAGCAATAGTCTTTTTGATATCCGCCTCAGAACCCAATGCAGTTAAGCTCACTAATAATTGTCCTTTTTCCACAAACTGCCCATCTTTAACAAAAATTTCTTGTACGATGGCGTTTTCAATCGGTTTAATTTCTTTACTTCTGCCACTAAAAGTTAATTTACCGGGTGCAGTCGCCACAATTTCAACTTTGCTTACACTGGCAAGCACAATTGCCACAACTAAAAACAGCATAATTAAATAAGCAATTAAGCGTGGTTTTTTAGACACCGGGGTTTCAATCAATTCTAAATGTGCCGGTAAAAATTCACTTTCATCTTTTTTTCTGTTTGGGTGGTCTAATTCTTTACGAATTTTCCATACTTCTGCCCAAATGTTTTTATAGCGTAGGAAAAATTCATAAATACCACTAAGCCATATTTTCATGGTTTTCCTTCTTAATTAAGTTGTAACTGGTGTAAGTAGGAATAAAGGCCGTTACTGTTTTGCAGTAATTCGTGATGCTTGCCTTGTTCAACGATTTCCCCTTTTTCCATCACAATAATTCGATCCGCATTTTTTACAGTCGATAAACGATGTGCAATCAAAATCACGGTTCTTCCTTGGCATATTTTTTGCATATTTTGCATAATAATATGCTCAGATTCGTAATCGAGGGCACTGGTTGCTTCATCAAAAATTAAGATTTTCGGGTTGTTTACCAAGGCTCGTGCAATCGCAATTCGTTGGCGTTGTCCGCCCGAAAGCCCCGCTCCTTGTTCACCTACAATAGTGTTATAACCTTCACGTAATTCCGAAATGAAATCGTGAGCCCCTGCTAATTTTGCTGCATAAATCACACGTTCCATCGACATTCCTGGTTCTGAAAGTGCAATATTTTCTCGGATACTACGGTTTAACAGGACGTTATCTTGCAAAACGACCCCGATTTGACGGCGTAACCAGTTTGGATCTGCGAGTGCAAGGTCGTGCCCGTCAATAAGCACTTGCCCGTTTTCAGGAATATAAAAACGTTGTAGTAATTTGGTTAGTGTGCTTTTACCAGAACCGGAACGACCGACAATTCCAATCACTTCCCCTTTTTTAATCTCTAAATTCACATTATTTAAAATGGTAGGAGCATCCGGTTTATATCGAAAACGAATATTTTTAAACGCAATATCTCCTTGTATTTCAGGTAGTGATAATTTGCCTTGATATTGTTCGGTTGGCGAGTTTAAAACATCACCTAAGCGAGTGACGGAAATCCCAACTTGTTGGAAATCTTGCCAGAGCTGTGCTAACCGAATCACCGGTGCAATCACTTGCCCTGACAGCATATTAAAGGCAATTAATTGCCCAATACTCAGATCGCCTGAAATAACTAAGTGTGCACCTAACCAAAGGTTAATCACCATAACGGTTTTTTGAATAAGTTGTACACCTTGTTGCCCAATGGTTGCTAATACAGTTACACGGAAACTTGATGAAACATAGCTTGCCAGCTGTTTATCCCATGTATCAGTCATTTGTGGAGCAACCGCCATCGCTTTAATCATATTGATGGCTGTTACCGACTCAACTAAGAATGCTTGGTTATCAGCACTTCGGGCAAATTTCTCATCTAAACGCCGTCTTAAAATCGGACTAATAAAAATTGACCATAAAATATAGCAGGGCAATGAACCAAGAATTACCAAGGTTAATTTTGGGCTGTAATACCACATTACGGCAAAAAAGATAAAAGAGAATAAGAGATCTAAAACCGAGGTTAATGCTTGTCCGGTAAGGAAATTACGAATTTGATCTAATTCTCTGACCCGTGCAACTGTATCGCCAACACGTCTGTTCTCAAAATAAGAAATAGGCAATGATAATAAATGCCTAAATAATTTAGCCCCTAATTCCACGTCAATCCGGCTAGTACTATGCGAAAACACATAGGTTCGTAAACCACTTAGTACAATTTCAAAGATGATCACAATAGCTAAGGCAACCGTAATGATATTCAAGGTTGAAAAACCTCGATGCACCAGTACTTTATCCATAACAACTTGGAAGAATAGCGGTGTAATTAGGGCAAAAATTTGCAAAAAGATCGAAACAATCAAGGTTTCTAGAAAGATTTTTCGGTATTTGATCACCGCCGGAATAAACCAGGTGAAATCGAACTTTGCTAGTTGACCAACTACGGAAGCTCTAGATGTGACCAAAATTAACTGCTCTTGATAGCAGGCTTCAAATTCGTCTTGTGACAGAATTTGTGGGGCATCTTGTTCCAAATTGTAAGTTAAATAGCGGTTATTATCGGTATCCACTTTTACCAATAAAAAATGTTTACCATTATCTTGCCAAACTAATGCAGGTAAATTCACCAAGTGTAAGCGGGAAATCTCTTTTTTAATGTGTTTCGCTTTCAACGCTAACGATTTTGCGGCTAAAAGCCAAGAGGTTAAAGAAAGCCCTTTTCCGTCAAGATCAAATTTATGTTTTATTTCTTCCGGATTAAGCGAAATATTATGGTATTGTGCCAACATAGTGAGGGCAACTAAACCAAGATCATTCCTTTGATGGTTAGCTTCCATATTGTCTCCTTTTATAAAATAAAACGGCAACTCCATAATGTGCGAAACAATATAGAGTTGCCAATCATTAAAAATTAAGCTGCTCTAGCAAATTGAAGAGAAGATAAACTTTGATCCAACATTGAAGTTGGAGCCACTAATACATTTCTCGAATCATTAGACGAGGTAAATGCACTTGCAGATGAGATTAACTTATCTAAGCTGTTTGTCACATTTTTGCTATGTTTGAGCAATTCATAGTTATCAACAACTTTTGATAGCTCATCTTGGGTAATTTTGCCGTTACCTTTTGCGATAAGATCATCAACTTGCTTTGAGGTAATCCGCTCGCCATTTTGACCGATGATTTCTTCGATTTTCTCATCTTTAGTTGCTTTATAATTACGCACTTCTTTAGCAAAATCAGCTTCTCGGAACCAGTCTTGAATGGTCACTTTCTCTTTTTTGCTATTCGTGATGACAAGATTATGTTTAACTTTTTCAAATGTTAAATCTTTTAAGTTTGAATCAGAGAATGATAATTTATCATTGCCATCGGAATCGGTAATAATATCATTACCATCGCCTTGACGGTGAACGAAAATATCATCACCTTTACCGCCGTGTAATAGGTCGTTGCCTTTACCGCCATCGATAAAGTCATCACCATTTCCACCATCGATAATATCATCGCCTTTACCACCAAATAAGCGGTCATTGCCGTCGTTACCGTCAATAGTATCGACACCATCACCACCGTTAAAGGCATCATTGAACTTACTACCTTTAAAGATATCGTTATGTGATGTACCGATAATTTCTTCAACAGCTTTCAAGGTGTCTTTGGTGTAATAACCGGCATGGTGCTGGTTATTGCTATGACGATATTCAATTTTTTCTTCACGGTTGCCCACCAATGCGGTGTGAGTTGAAGTCACTTCGTGTAGTGCTTTACCGGTTTCTACGAAACGATTTACGGTATAACTACCTTGCTCGGTCTCTTTAGTGGCATCAATAGTTAAAGCACCGTAGTTTCCGCGGCTATAGTGAACTCGGTCGTAACCTTCACCGCCATCAATTTCCGTCGTACCAGAACCAACAAATACGTTGTCATCACCTGCACCAAGTTTGGCAACAATTTTTGTTTCTTTGGTTTTAGTTACATTTCCAGCATTGTCTAATTCAATACCAATACGCTGAACAACATTAGTTAAATCAAAGGTAGAACTTGCTGCACCATCTGTGATTTTCCAGCTATCTACACGGTTAATATTGAGCTTGGTAATATATTCATATTTACCTGTTTGTACGCGTTCACGATGCTCTGTTCCCGGCGTCAATAATGGCGTTCTGAATAAGATATGCTGAGTTTTCGCTTTACCCGAATTACTCACATCAATAATACCGTTTGCCGAATCCAACTGTACTAATTTATCGGCTTTAAGATGTTTACCTTCTTCAAATGCATCCACATAAGCTTTACCACTAAGCACTTTTTCACCTAAACGGCTAATACCGGCTAAATCACCAATATTGTTATCCCATTGCTGCTGAGTAATAGCGATGACACGTTCTGCCTGTAACTCTTTGTTTAAGTTCAGTAAGAATTTCATATTATCTTGTAAATTCGCAAGATAACGGGCATCGTAACCATTTTCAAAGTAGTTCTTGCCGTGATTATTTTTTTCCCATTCTACAATTTTGTTATGAATTTTATTCGCAACGTGTTCAAACATTGCTTGTTTAGAGTATTGCAGAATAGTGGAAATTACACCGGTAATCCCAGATACTAATAAGGCAATCGGTGAAGCAATAACCGAGCCGGCTGCCGCAGCAGATACACCACCAGCAATAGCAGCCAATGCGGTATTAATTGCAGTAACCGATGCATCAATAGTTCCTGTTCCACGCTGATATTCCGCTAATAAATTATCACCGTCATAGCCTAATTTTTTAAAGCGTTCGGCATAGCTCTCTAAACTTTTTGCGTGATTAAATTTATCGGCAATACCAGCAAATGCTAATGGGCTAATCGCAAGAGAAACAGTAGAAGCAATTAAAGCAGCCACAGGCCCGGTTGAAGATAAACCTGCTGCAACACGTTGGGCTAAAATGTAAGAAGAAACGGCTTTGGTAATATTACCAACAACTTGGTTTGCCAATTCAAAACCCGCACCTACTTTTCTTGATGTTGAAGCATTTTTATCTGCAAGTACAAGTGCAGCTGTTGCACCCGACAGTAAGCCAGATACGACATCTAAACCAAGGCTGGTTTTATCAAAACCACTCAGACCTTTTAGTTTATCGCCAAGAGAACTTAACCCTTTAACGTTTTGTAGTTTTGAACCAAGTTGATTAATTTGATCACCAAAGGCGTCTAGCGTTTTGACCGAGTTAGCAATATTTTCGATCAATGAGTTGGTTAACTCTAAACCAGCTTTAGCAAGTGTCAGCTCATTACTGTTTTTTTGTAATGCCTCATCTAAATCCATGCCAGCCAATACCGAGCCTAAAATAGATTGAATACCAGATAATACGGTTTTTGCATTACTAAAACCTTTTGTAAGATTTTCTGCAGAACTAATCGCTTGACCTACTTTAGTTTTCTGAAGCAACTTGTCAAGCTGAGGGGCTGACAACACAATACCACGCTCAGTTAAACCCAGCACATTTTGAATTGTGCCCAAACTGGTTTGTGCTTTTGCAATATCGTTTCCTTCCTCTTTTTGCACTTCAATACCAAGCTCTTCAGCTGCCTTAACTAAATCCTGTAAGCCATTGCCTTTCTCGGTATCATATTGATAATCTTTTGGAATGTAGAGGATGATTTTTTTTGCCCCGGTTTTTAAAGATTGCCCTGCTTTAGCTAATGATTGTCCTGTTCTATTTAAACCGGATTTAGCAGTCAACCAGGAACTTTTTAAATTTGTTGAAATATTAGTAAGTTTATTACCCATAAGGGATGTCTCCTTCTATTTTTTAATAAAATTAAATTCATTTTTAAGTGCTGTTGCCAGCTCTTCTTGATATGTATCAAAACGTTTTTTTGCTGTTTTTTTATCTAATTTACCTCCTTTAAAGTAGGCAATTTTGCCTAATTCTTTCTGCTTTGGATAAAAGCGTATAGATCTGACGATCATATCAGGATATTTCTGACACATTTTTTTATAAAGTAATTGAGAATGTCCGAATGGTGCTACCCAATCAATAATCCAGCGTCTGTCACCAGACTGCCATTCTTCTGGTGTTAACGAACTAATATCCTTAATATATTTCACCTCAGTCTCAAGGTTTAAATCTGCCCAACTACAATAAGCGATCGGAATACCGTTATCTATAAGTAGCATATATTGTTCATTTTCAATTGCAGGAATCACATTGCGTGCTAGTAGTTCACAGCTCCATTCTTTGTGGAGGGAGGAGTTCATCCATAGCCAAGTAATGTTTCCTAGTAAGTTAAAATAAGATTGATTCATAATTTGCACTCGATAATTATTCTAAATTAGGTTAAAAATTATAGCATAATATAATCATTACTCGATCTTGTTGTCGTATTTTTTGTTGTTTTTGTAGCTTAAATTGTATTTTTTGTCTTTTATATAATCAGAAGAGAAAAAGGAGTGTTTTAAAGTTATACAAAATGTAGGGAAATTAAACAAAATAATTACATTGTAATATTAATGTAACATATGCTTTTCTTTTTTCTTTTGGGTTGTTTTTTTGAGATAGAGGAATCAAGAGGATTGAGAAACTACATCTCAATTTGATGTGTTTGTATGACATAAAACAAACTTTATGAAAAGAAGACTTTTTTTAAGAAAGTAACTGCGTTAAAGTGGTAATCCTTATAATGAAAACACAGGGACTTTTTATGAAAAAAACACTTTTGACCCTTTTATTCGGGTGTGTGGTTACTGCGCAGGCACAAGATATCAAATTTGTGATGGAGCCAAGCTATCCTCCATTTGAAATGACCGACGAGAAGGGAGAAATTATCGGTTTTGATGTGGATATTGCAAATGCTATCTGTAAAGAGATGAATGCAAATTGTACATTCCATAGCCAACCTTTTGATAGCTTAATCCAAAGCCTAAAGCAAAAACAATTTGATGCTGCAATTTCAGGTATGGGTATTACGGAACCACGTAAGAAACAAGTATTATTTAGCGAGCCTTACTTTCCAAGCTCTGCTGCCTTCATTGCGAAAAAAGATATAGATTTTGCTAAGGTGAAAACGATTGGTGTGCAAAATGGGACTACTTACCAACACTATTTAGCAAAAGAGAAAAAAGAGTACAATGTGAAATCTTATGCCTCTTATCAAAATGCTATTTTAGATGTGCAAAATGGGCGAATTGATGCTATTTTTGGCGATGTGCCGGTATTGGCTGAGATGGCAAGAAAACACGAAGGGCTAGATTTTGTAGGGGAGAAAATCAATAATCCAAACTATTTTGGTGATGGTTTAGGCATTGCAACTCACTTGAAAAACCAAGTATTAGTTGATCAATTCAATACAGCATTAAAAACGATTAAAGAGAATGGCGAATATCAAAAAATCTATGATAAATGGATGAGCGGCAAGTAACTTGTAAGCGGTCATTTTTGCAAAGTTTTGCAGATTTTGACCGCTTGTATTCTTTGATTTACCTATTTAAGCCAGTATAAGTTTTAAGCATAAGCTCCATGGTCTGCTTTAAATTAGCTAGCATTTCATAACGCTTGCGATACATTGAGCGTTTTTTGCTTGGAATTTCATCTATTTTTTTACTTTCCAATTCAAGCGGCAACTGCCAATAATTTCCCGGCTTTCCGCCCGATTCCGCAAAAATAGCATCATAATCCACTACATAGCGCTTACTTTGCACCCAGCGGGATTTATTCTGATATTTCTGTGGAATGCCTAGTAAACTCTGATAACCAAGAACAGCCGTTAAAGCCTTCATCGCTTCAACCATTAAATAGGCCGGGCGTAAGCCATGGCAACTTTTGGTTAATTGTTTCACTCGCTCTTTTGACCCCTCAAAATTCGGGCCTTGAATGACTGCAATCAACAAGGCTTCATCTAACTTACCAAATGTTAATAAATAAACTAGTTGATTAGTCGGTCTGTGGCGAAGTTCTAATGCCCAAAAACCTTCCATCGGCTGATGTTCATTGATGTTAAGCCATAACTCAAAATCTGCAATAATTTCACCAAAATTGACCGCTTGTTCCCATAGAGGTGGTAAATGAGCCAATTTTTGCGGTAAAAACAGCAGGTTATCTGTGATTTTTTGTAAGCGTTGGTTGGCACCAAAACGCTTATCTAAAAAGCGGTGAGCCACGGGGTAGCTGTAATTTGGTCGAGCATTTAAGAGCGGAATCAGTTGTGGATTTTGTGTAACGAACTGCTCAAATTGCTTGATTTTGGAATGATGCAACCAAGAGCGAAGACGGTAACGAAAACGTTTCCCTGCGTAAGACTTCTTTCCCTGATTTGGATAAAGCGATTGTGCAGCAGGCCATTTGTATAGATTTTTCATTTTTACAACTAACAATATGAAAAGCGGCTAATTCGCAAGATTTTTCGCTAAAATAACCGCTTGTATAACTTAAAACTACAAAATAAAGCGACTTAAATCTTCGTTTTCCACCACGTCATTTAACGCTTCGGAAACATAGTTTTCATCAATGATGATTTTTTCACCACGGCGTTCGCTGGCATCGAACGAAATGCCGTCCATCAAACGCTCAAGCACGGTGTGTAAACGTCTTGCCCCGATGTTTTCGGTTTTCTCGTTCACACGGAAGGCACTTTCTGCAATACGGCTGATACCGTCTTTAGTGAACTCAATCTCCACGCCTTCAGTTTTCATCAACTCACGATATTGCAAGGTTAATGAGGCATTCGGTTCGGTTAAAATACGCTCAAAATCTTCTTTGGTAAGCGATTTTAACTCCACACGAATCGGCAAGCGACCCTGTAATTCTGGGAGTAAATCAGACGGGCGAGCCACTTGGAATGCACCCGAGCAGATAAACAGAATATGGTCGGTTTTCACCATACCGTGCTTAGTATTTACGGTTGAGCCTTCAATGATTGGAAGCAAGTCACGCTGAACGCCTTCACGAGAAACATCTCCACCCGAATGTTCGCCTTTTTTACAGATTTTGTCGATCTCATCAATAAAGACAATACCGTGCTGTTCCACCGCTTCAATCGCTTGCTGTTTCAGCTCTTCAGGATTCACCAATTTCGCCGCTTCTTCATCAAGCATCACCTTTAACGCATCTTTGATTTTCATTTTGCGTTTTTTGGTTTTGTTTGGCGACATTCCCTCAAACAGCGATTGTAACTGCGAGGTCATCTCTTCCATTCCCGGCGGGGTCATAATCTCAACGCTCACCTGAGCCGCCACGTCAATTTCAATCTCTTTATCGTCTAATTGCCCTTCACGCAATTTTTTGCGGAAAGTTTGACGGGTGGAATTATTGTCTGATTCCTGCACATTGCCCCACTGATCTTTCGCCGGTGGCAATAATACGTCTAAAATGCGATCTTCCGCCGCATCTTGTGCACGCATTTTATTTTTTTCAACTGCTTGCTGGCGGACTAATTTCATCGACACATCAGCTAAATCACGGATAATCGAATCCACTTCTTTACCCACATAGCCCACTTCAGTGAATTTGGTTGCCTCAACTTTGATGAAAGGGGCATTGGCAAGTTTTGCCAAACGGCGGGCGATTTCGGTTTTACCCACACCGGTCGGGCCGATCATTAAAATATTTTTGGGGGTCACTTCTTGGCGGAGATCTTCCGGCAACTGCATTCTTCTCCAGCGGTTACGCAAAGCAATCGCTACCGCACGTTTTGCATCTTTTTGTCCGATAATGTGTGCGTCTAATTCTGAGACGATTTCACGGGGTGTCATTGACATAATGTTATTCCTTAAATTAATTACCCTCTCCCCTGTGGGAGAGGGAATATTTTTCTTCGTTCAGAAGAAAAATCAGGGAGAGGGTAACAAGCGGTCTTTTTTCTTAAACGTTTTGCATTAACCCCTCTCTCTGAAAAATATTTCTGAACGAAATATTTTTCGGTCTCTCTACAAGGAGAGAGTTAATTAAACTTCTTCAATCACGTGATTGTGGTTACTGTAAATATCAATATCGCCAGCAATTTTTAACGCTTCGGCAACGATCTCTTTTGCAGATAAATTATTTTCGGTGCGTAATAACGCAAGAGCAGCGGCTTTCGCATAGTTACCGCCTGATCCAATCGCCAGCACATCTTGCTCCGGCTCAATCACATCGCCCGAACCTGAAACCAATAAAAATTCGCTGTCATTGGCAACAATCATCATCGCTTCTAAACGGCGTAAAGCACGCTCGGTACGCCACTCTTTTGCCAGTTCCACTGCCGATTTCACTAGATGCCCTTGGTGTAACTCCAATTTTTTCTCGAATAAATCACGCAAAATAAAGGCATCAGCGGTCGAGCCGGCAAAGCCTGTCACTACTTTGTCTTTATACAAACGGCGAACTTTTCGCACTGTGCCTTTCTCGATACAATTTCCAAGCGTTGCCTGGCCATCACCACCGATAGCCACTTTTCCGTCTTTACGCACGCATACAATCGTTGTCATACTAAATCCTTCTTTTTAAAAACTTTGGCTTATATGGGGATATGCTGTGTGTTTTCAAGCTTAAAACTCACATTTCTTTGTTAAGGTTGCCGCAATAGGTTGCCCGTTTTCCAATGAAATTGCCATTTTATAGGCGAGAACTTGCACTTTTTGTGCAATGGCTTGGGCGAATAATTCGGCATATTTGGGGTCAATCTGCTTTGCCACTTCAAACCGTTCAATGCCCGTGTGCAAAATAGCGAAAAAAATGACCGCTTGTAAGCCCTGTTCAGCGATTTTCGTCAGCTCCCGCAAATGTTTTTGCCCACGCTCGGTTTGGGCATCGGGGAACATTCCCACACCGTTTTCGGTTAAAAGGGTGGTGGATTTCACTTCCACAAAACAATCCGGCAGAGGGTCTGATTTAAGCAAAAAATCAATTCGACTATTTTCATTGCCATATTTTTGCTCTGGTAAAATTTTACGGTAGGCTGCAAGCTCATCAATCCATTTATTTGCCAAGGCTTCTTGCACTAACTGGTTCGCCCGCAAGGTATTGACGCAAATAAAATCCCCCGCTTGGGTTTGGGTTAGTTCCCAAGTGTGAGCATATTTACGTTTGGGGTTATGGGAAGTGGAAAACCAAACCGTATCACCGGGGTTGGCACAGCCTGTCATCGCTCCTGTGTTTGGGCAATGAATGATAATTTGTTCGCCATTTGGCAACTGAATATCCGCAAGAAAACGTTTATAACGGCGAAGTAAAATGCCGTGGGAAAGAGGGGGAAACTGCATTGGTAAAAAATCCTCTTAAAATGACCGCTTGTATCTTTTCATCATCGGCAGCAAAACGGAGAGTAAGGCAGTGCAAATCACGATAATAATCCCAACCCAAGTAATGAGGCTCAGTCGCTCTGATAAAAAGACTAGCGCCATTAACAGCCCGAATACAGGTTCAAGGGCGAGTAGAATGCCTGCCAGAATTGGGGAAGATTGGCTGATACCTTTGTTCCATAATAGTATTGCCAAGCTGGTACAAATAATGCCTAAATATGCTACACTCGCCCACGCTGAGAGACTGGTCGGTAGTTGCCAATTTTCCGCAAAAAATAATGTAATCGGTAAAGCAGTAATTGCTCCTTGCACTAGCGTGACCTTGGTTAAATCGATCACTTTTACTGATTGCAGAATCTCTTTGCTGAGGTACATTCCCACAATAAAACTTAAACTGCCTAAGGTAACGAGCAGTAGCCCTAGTACATTGATTGAGCCGTTGTCATCGCTTCCTGATGCCATAATTAAAATACCCACGCAGGCGAATAAACTTAGGATAAAATCAAGCCTTGTTGCCTGTTTTTTGAAACAGAAATAGCCGACTAAGACGGTTAAAAGCGGGTTTAGCCCGAGTAATGCCACGGCACTTGCTGCGGAAGTTAATTTCAAGCCGGAAAATTGTAAGATCACGCACAGCGGAAAAGTCAGAAAACTAATCAACCAAACTTTAATATGCTGATTTTTCTGGATTTTTTTATAGGCAGGCATAAAAAACGGCAGAGCGATAAATGCCGCTAAGGTCAGCCGAATTTGCATAATTTGGACAGGATCAAAAGCCGAAATCGCCACTTTCCCCACAATGAAGGAACTTGCCCAAATCAGGGTTGCAATCAATAAATATAACATTTAGACCTCGTAAAACTCTAACGGTAGATCGTCCGGATCTCGGAAAAAGGTGAAGCGTTTGCCGGTGACCTCATCAATTCGGATTCCTTCGTGCGGTAATTTGTGCTGTTCTAAAAAAGCGATGGCGTGTTCAATATTTTCTACTCGAAATGCCAAATGGCGAAGCCCACAGGTTTCGGGCGAGGTGAAACGAGGCGGCGTTTCAGAAAAACTGAATAATTCAATTTGCGAACCATCTTTAAAGCGTAAATCTAATTTATAGCTGGCACGCTGCTCTCGGTAAGTTTCTGCGATGATCTCCGCCCCTAAAATACGGGTGTAGAAATGTTTGGATTTTTCGTAATTGGAAACAATTAACGCAACGTGGTGAAAACCTAAAATGGGCGATTTCATCTTTTTTCCTTAATATGTAAAATTTTTGGTAAAACTGACCGCTTGCAGTATGATAATTTATTTTTCCGATTTCAAGATTTTTAATGAACAGCAATTCCCTATTTCCTTTAGCGAGAGCAAAAGCTTCCGATCCGTTTGCCAACGCTGTTTTAGCTTGGTTTGAGCAATATGGGCGGAAACATTTACCTTGGCAGCAAAATAAAACCCTGTATCAGGTTTGGTTGTCGGAGGTAATGTTGCAACAAACTCAAGTTGCAACAGTTATTCCTTATTTTGCACGTTTTATGGAACGATTTCCCACCGTGATTGACTTAGCTAATGCCTCGATTGATGAAGTATTGCATTTGTGGACAGGGCTGGGTTATTACGCTCGGGCAAGAAATTTGCATAAAGCTGCAATGCAAATTCGAGATGAGTTTAACGGCGAATTTCCCACTCGATTTGATGATGTGCTGGCATTAACCGGCGTGGGTAGGAGTACCGCAGGGGCGATTTTGTCTTCGGTGCTAGATGCTCCGCACCCGATTTTAGACGGCAATGTCAAACGGGTGTTAAGCCGGTATTTTGCGGTAGAAGGCTGGGCGGGTGAAAAAGCGGTGGAAAATCGCCTTTGGCAATTAAGCGAAAGTGTGACGCCTGATACCCAAGTTGCAGACTTTAATCAAGCGATGATGGATTTGGGAGCGATGATTTGCACTCGCACAAAACCGAAGTGCTTGCTCTGTCCGTTACAAGAAAATTGTAAAACGAATGCAATGCAAGCGTGGGATAACTTCCCTGCCAAGAAACCGAAAAAAACCTTGCCGGAGCGTCAAACCTATTTTTTAGTGCTGAAAAGCGGCTCGAAAGTGCTGTTACAAAAACGGGAAGCAAAAGGTATTTGGGGAGGCTTATTTGCGTTTCCGCAATTCGAGAGTGTGGACGAATTCAAGCGGTCTGATTTTATGCAAAATTTGCAAATTTCACAGCAATTAACCGCATTTAGGCACACATTCAGCCATTTTCATTTGGATATTACCCCGATTTTAGTAGAAGTCGATTTGCAAAAAATAAATGAAAATTCACCGCTTGTTGTCGAAGAAAAAGCAGGAAATTATCTTTCTAAGGTATCTTCAGAAGTGGATTATTGGTATGATTTGCACCAACATAATGAAGTAGGTTTAGCTACGCCGGTCAAACGAATTTTAGATGAGCTGGCATTCAATGTAAAAAATGAGATTAAGGATTAAATTATGGCTCGTACCGTATTTTGCGAATATTTAAAACAAGAGGCAGAAGGTTTAGATTTTCAACTTTATCCGGGGGAGCTGGGTAAGCGTATTTTTGACTCAATCAGCAAGCAGGCGTGGTCTGAGTGGATTAAAAAACAGACGATGATCGTCAATGAGAAAAAACTCAGTATGATGAACCCCGAACACCGTAAACTGCTCGAACAAGAGATGGTCAATTTTTTATTTGAAGGTAAAGAGATCATCATCGAAGGCTATAAGCCGGTCGAATAATAAAGGTTAAATCACAATGAAAAAATATGCTAAATATTTGCCGATGTTGGCAATTATTCCGTTTCTTATTGCGTGTGGGAGCAATAAATCGACTAAGAAGCCAAAATCTACCCGAGTAGATTATTCTAAAGATACCAATGGTTTGGATATTTTGGCAGGGCAGTTTTCTCACAATATTGATGATATTTGGGGAAGTAACGAGCTGTTAGTTGCCAGTAAGAAAGATTATGTGAAATATACGGATAAGTTTTACACCCGTAGCCATATTTCGTTTGAAGAAGGGGTGATTACGATTGAGACTTTAGGGAATCAGAATCATCTACGCAATTCGATTATTCATACCCTCTTAATGGGTAGAGACCCGAAAGGGATTGATTTATTTGCCTCAGGCGATGCTCCGATTAGCTCTAACCCTTTCCTAAACGGACAGGTTGAAGATCAATTCGGGCGAAATATTACCAATGTTGCCATCGCCAATGATTTTGCGACTTATTTGTTGCAAAATAAGGTGCAAACACGCCGTTTGAAAAATGGTCAAACTGTGAGCTTTGTAACGATTAAAATGGTGGCAGGACACATTGAAGTACGTGCAAGACAATATTTACCGCTGGTGCGTAAAATGGCGAAGCAGTATGGTATTGAGCCAAGTTTGATTTTAGGGATTATGGAAGTCGAATCAGCATTCAACCCGTACGCAATCAGCTATGCCAATGCGATTGGCTTAATGCAGGTTGTACCTCGTACCGCAGGGCGTGATATTTTTGCCCGCAAAGGAATGGGAGGGCAGCCAAGCCGTGAATATCTTTATAATCCATCAAATAACATTGATGCAGGTACGCTTTATTTGACTATTTTGCGTGATGAATACTTAGATGGAATTGAAGATCCTGTGGCTAAACGTTATGCGATGATTTCTGCGTATAATAGCGGTGCTGGTGCGGTATTGCGAGTGTTTGATTCCGATAAATACTCTGCGATTGATAGAATTAACGATCTTTCGCCTGATGCGGTTTATCGAATTTTAACTACGGCTCATCCATCTTCTCAAGCTAGAAATTATTTAAGAAAAGTAACCACCGCCAGAGAGAAATATCGCAATATTCGTTAATGCGTGAATTATGCTGTTTTTTAGCCGAAAAGTATAAAAAAAGCACATTCGAGCAACGGTTTTTTCAAATTTGTAAAAAAACGTTTGACGTTGCAAGCTGAAATCAGCATAATGCACCACGCAACGACGTTGCCTCGATAGCTCAGTCGGTAGAGCAGGGGATTGAAAATCCCCGTGTCGGTGGTTCGATTCCGCCTCGAGGCACCATCAATTCCTCCTTAGTTCAGTCGGTAGAACGGTGGACTGTTAATCCATATGTCGCAGGTTCGAGTCCCGCAGGAGGAGCCATATTCCGAAGCCCTGATGAGTAATCATCAGGGTTTTCTTTTTGAGCTTTCCGGCTAACTACTAAGAAATTGCTCAATTTTTAGTATTATGCGTTCAAAAACGTTAAATTTTTGAGAATTGTATTTGACGAAGCCCGAAAAAATCAGCATAATGCACCACGCAACGACGTTGCCTCGATAGCTCAGTCGGTAGAGCAGGGGATTGAAAATCCCCGTGTCGGTGGTTCGATTCCGCCTCGAGGCACCATCAATTCCTCCTTAGTTCAGTCGGTAGAACGGTGGACTGTTAATCCATATGTCGCAGGTTCGAGTCCCGCAGGAGGAGCCATATTCCGAAGCCCTGATGAGTAATCATCAGGGCTTTCTTTTTGCTCTCATTTTTTCAAACAATAATATCCCCTTTAATTTTGTGATTTACCTCTCATTTCTAACATAAATTTGAAAATATCACTTCACTTTTATACGCAATTCGGAGTATTATGATCACACAATATAACTAAATAATGATTCCTCGAATATCGTCAAATTTTACGGCATAGTTTAATCGCTATGCCGTTTTTTTATTTCCCTATAACCGTAACGCTTTTTTTTGTATAATGGCGGCAACTTTCCGCTCACAAGCGGTACTTTTTTCCTAAAATTTTGCAAATTGAGAAAGCTGATATGTTTGAAAACCTCTCTGACAGACTGTCTAAAACGCTGCGTAACATTACGGGCAAAGGTCGCCTAACGGAAGATAATATTAAAGATACCCTGCGTGAAGTGCGTATGGCATTGTTGGAGGCGGATGTTGCCCTCCCTGTTGTGCGTGATTTCATCAACAAGGTTAAAGAGCGTGCGTTAGGGGTTGAGGTAAACAAAAGCCTCACGCCGGGGCAAGAGTTCTTAAAAATCGTACAAAGCGAATTAGAAACGGCAATGGGAGAAGCCAACGAGGAGCTGAATCTTGCGGCCCAACCGCCTGCGGTAATTTTAATGGCAGGTTTGCAAGGTGCGGGTAAAACCACCTCTGTCGGCAAATTGGCAAAATTCCTGAAAGAACGCCACAAGAAAAAGGTGTTGGTGGTTTCTGCCGACGTTTACCGCCCTGCTGCTATCAAACAGCTACAAACCCTTGCTGAAGCGTTAAAAGTGGACTTCTTCCCGACCGAAACCAGCCAAAAACCGGTAGCGATTGCAGAAGCGGCACTGAAGCACGCTAAGCTTAATTTCTTTGATGTATTGATTGTGGATACTGCCGGTCGTTTACACGTTGATGGTGAAATGATGGAAGAGATCCAACAAATCCACGCTGTGCTGAATCCGATTGAAACGCTATTTACGGTTGATGCGATGACCGGTCAAGACGCCGCCAACACCGCAAAAGCCTTTAACGAAGCGTTGCCGCTTACCGGTGTTATTCTTACCAAAGTCGATGGCGATGCCCGGGGCGGTGCGGCACTTTCTATTCGCCAAATCACGGGTAAACCGATTAAATTCTTAGGTGTGGGTGAAAAAACCGATGCCCTTGAGCCGTTCCACCCTGACCGTGTGGCTTCCCGCATTTTAGGTATGGGCGATGTAATGTCTTTAATTGAAGATATTCAACGCTCGGTTGATCAAGAAAAAGCGGAAAAAATTGCCGCCAAATTCAAAAAAGGCGATGAATTTACCTTGGAAGATTTCCGTGAGCAGCTTATCGAAATGAAAAAAATGGGTGGAATGATGTCGATGCTCGATAAACTACCGGGGGCGAAAAACCTGCCTGACCACGTTAAAAGTCAGGTTGATGATAAAATGTTCATTAAAATGGAAGCCATCATCAATTCTATGACCTTAAAAGAGCGGGCAAATCCGGATATTATTAAAGGCTCACGCCGCCGCCGTATCGCACTTGGCTCCGGCACACAGGTGCAAGATGTAAATAAGCTGCTCAAGCAGTTTGATGATATGCAACGTATGATGAAAAAAATGCGTAAAGGTGGAATGGCAAAAATGATGCGTGGTGTTAAAGGTATGATGGGTGGTGGTCTAGGCGGTCTCGGTGGCTTAGGCAGTATGTTTGGTAAACGTTAATATTCCTATTTTATTAGTACCAGCCGAAAATTAGTTAACAATCCGTTGCTAGGATTGTTAACTTTCCCTATTAATATCTTATTTGCAAAAATAATACTTTTTGATTGCTTGTCGTTCTCAGAAAAAATTGGTAAGAAGATTATCCTAAATCTAATTTAATACTTAGCCCTTTCAGTGCGTCTCGTACATTCTCAAATAATCCTTTATCACAAATAATCTGGTCAAATACAGTAAGAGGGCAAACAAAAAAAGTTGCGACTTTTCCATATTTTGAAGAGTCTGTCACTAAAATGTTTTGCTTTGATGCCTCTAAAATTGCTTTTTTAACGGGGATTTTATTTTCGTTCGGCGTTGTTAGACCTTTTAAATTCCAGGATGAAGTAGATATAAATGCCATATCGATTGATAGGTTTTTCAGAAATTCTGCTGCAAGTGAACCAGTTGTCGATAGGTTTTCTTTACAGACACTTCCTCCTATATGAATTAAATCACATTTTCCTGAATTACTAAGATAGTGAGCAATAACAAAATCGTTTGTTACAACTAGTAAGTCATTTCTATCGATTATCCGATGAGCTATTTCTAATGTAGTAGTTCCAGCATCAAGATAAATAGTTGTGTTTGAGGGAATTAGCTGTGATGCTAAAGATCCTATAGCTGATTTCTGCTCTTGGAATAACATTGATTTATCATCGTGTGGTAATTCCATGATTAATCGTTCAAGAGATTGAACTCCACCAGATACTAGGGATACCTTACCTTGCTCTTCCAGCTTTTGAATATCACGGCGAATTGTCATATGTGATACTTTTAGCTGTTCTGCCAGAAAATTAATACTTGCGACACCATTATTATTAATAAGTCGTAGTATTTCTCGTTGTCTCTCTAAGGGGATCATTTTTTAACCTATTTTAATTGTTAAAAGAGATTATATCAGATTTAGCTTCCAAAATTAAAATCACAAAAATTCACATTTATTGTTAATGTTTGTGATCTTCATCACAGATTTTATCTTTTCTATTGGTTAATATACCGCCATCAAGTTCATTAATTTATTTGAGGGAATAAACAATGAGTCAAAAATATAGCGTAGCCGTCATCGGCTTAGGAGCAATGGGTATGGGAGCAGCAAAATCTTGTATCGCTGCCGGATTAGACACATACGGTGTGGATCTTAACCCAAACTATCTGGAAACCTTAAAAGCAGCAGGCGCTAAGGCAGTTGGCACAAGTGCGGTCGATTTTGCCGCTGAATTAGATGCGGTGTTGTTATTGGTGGTTAATGCCAACCAAGTGAATGCGGTGTTATTCGGTGAAAACGGCTTAGCCCAACATTTGAAACAAGGCACGGTGGTGATGGTGTCTTCCACCATTTCTGCACAAGATGCAAAAGATATTTCACAGAAATTAACAGATTTAGGCTTGGTGATGTTAGATGCTCCGGTTTCCGGTGGGGCAGCAAAAGCGGCACAAGGTGAAATGACCGTGATGGCATCAGGTTCAAATGAGGCATTCGAGAAATTAAAACCGGTATTAGATGCAGTAGCAGGCAAAGTGTATAACATTGGCGAAGAAATCGGCTTGGGTGCAACCGTAAAAATTATCCACCAATTACTTGCCGGTGTGCATATCGCCGCAGGTGCAGAAGCGATGGCGTTGGCGGCTCGTGCCGGTATTCCGCTTGATTTAATGTATGACGTCGTAACCAATGCGGCAGGCAACTCTTGGATGTTTGAAAACCGAATGAAA
Organism: Mannheimia haemolytica; assembly: GCA_900638155.1. NCBI lineage: Bacteria > Pseudomonadati > Pseudomonadota > Gammaproteobacteria > Pasteurellales > Pasteurellaceae > Mannheimia > Mannheimia haemolytica. The sequence continues at coordinate 641,941 of LR134495.1, forward strand.
CACGTTGTTGAGGGCGATTACACCCCACTCTCTATGGTGGATATTTTTGTGAAAGATTTGGGGTTGGTGAACGACACCGCAAAATCTTTGCGTTTCCCGCTTCACTTAGCCAGCACTGCTTATTCTATGTTTACCGAAGCCAGCAACGCAGGTTACGGCAAGGAAGATGATAGTGCGGTCATTAAAATTTTCAGCGGTATCGAATTACCGAAAAAAGAGGGGAAATAGGATGTTAGGCATTATTGCAGACGATTTCACCGGTGCGAGTGACATTGCCAGTTTCTTAACCGAAAACGGGCTAAAAACGGTGCAAATGAATGGTGTGCCGAAAACTACACTTAACAGTCAAGTTGATGCGATTGTGATCAGCTTAAAATCACGTTCAAACCCGGTTGAAGAAGCCATCGCACAATCACTCTCGGCACTTGATTGGCTGAAACAAAACGGTTGTTCGCAATTCTACTTTAAATATTGTTCCACTTTTGACAGCACGGAGAAAGGCAATATCGGGCCGGTAACCGATGCGTTAATGGCGGCATTAGACACCGATTTTACGGTGGTCACACCGGCTCTGCCTGTTAATGGCAGAACCATTTTCAACGGCTATTTGTTTGTGGGCGATGTACTACTGAATGAATCCGGTATGCGTAACCACCCGATTACCCCGATGAAAGATGCCAATTTGGTGCGTTTAATGGACGCACAATCCCAAGGCAAAACTGGCTTGGTAGCCTATGCTGATGTGATTCAAGGGGCAGAGCGTGTGAAAGCTCGTTTTGCTGAACTGAAACAGCAAGGCTACAAATATGCGGTGGTAGATGCTGCCGATAATTCACAACTTGCCGTGCTTGCCGAAGCGGTGGCCGATTTTAAATTAGTCACAGGCGGTTCAGGCTTAGGGGCTTATATGGCGGCTTACCGTTCAGGCGGTCAAAAAGGCACGAATGCGTTTGTGCCAAGCAAAGGTAAAACCGTTGTGCTTTCAGGTTCTTGCTCGGTAATGACCAATACCCAAGTGGCGGCTTACCAGCAAAAAGCCCCAAGTTATTTCTTAGAAGCGGAAAAAGCCATTCAGGATCCGAACTATGTAGAAACGCTTTATCAATGGGTGATTGCAAACCTAGACGGTGACTTTGCACCAATGGTTTACGCCACCGTTCCTCCTGAAGAATTGAAAGAGATTCAAACCCAATTCGGCGGCGATAAAGCCAGCCATGCCATTGAAAATACCTTTGCCAAATTAGCCGAAAAATTACAAGCCGCAGGCGTGGCCAACTTTATTACCGCAGGTGGTGAAACTTCAAGCATTGTGGTTCAGCAGCTTGGATTCAGCGGTTTCCACATCGGTAAACAAATTGCACCGGGCGTACCCTGGTTACAAGCGGTCGAAAAACCGATTTTTCTTGCATTGAAATCCGGCAACTTCGGTAAAGAAGATTTCTTCAGTTTTGCTCAGGAGATGTTTGTATGACAGAACAAGAACAAAAGATTGAAATGGTCAATCTTGCCCGCTCGCTGTTTGAGCGGGGCTATACCGTAGGTGGCGCAGGTAACCTCTCTGTGCGTTTAGATGAAAATCGCATTTTAGTTACCCCAACCGGCTCATCGCTCGGGCGTTTAGAGGCAGACCGTCTTTCCGTGTTGGATATGCAGGGGAATGTTCTTTCAGGAGATAAGCCTTCAAAAGAATCGGTATTCCATTTGGCGATGTATCAGAAAAATCCGACTTGCCAAGCAATTGTGCATCTACATTCCACTTATTTAACCGCACTTTCTTGCTTGGAAAATTTGGATACCGACAACGCTATGCGTGCTTTCACCCCTTACTACGTGATGCGGGTAGGAAAATTGCCGGTCATTCCTTACTACCGCCCGGGTGACATTAATATTGCCCGAGAATTAGGCGAGCGAGCCTTAGATGGTAAAGCCTTTTTACTGGCAAATCACGGGGTTGTAGTCACAGGTTCAGACTTGCGTGATGCGGTAGATAACACCGAAGAGCTAGAAGAAACCGCCAAACTCCATTTTATTCTACAAGGTCAAAAAGTCCGTTATCTCACCGATGACGAAGTCGATGATCTGAAAAACAGAGGAAAATAAAATGCCTAAATTTGCAGCAAACCTTACGATGATGTTTAACGAAGTGCCGTTTTTAGATCGTTTTGAAGCGGCTGCCAACGCCGGATTTAAATATGTCGAGTATTTATGGCCTTACGATTATCCGGCAGCAGAACTGAAAGCCAAACTTGAGCAATATGGCTTAAAACAGGTGTTATTCAATACCGCAGCCGGCGATGTTGCTCAAGGGGAATGGGGCGTTTCCGCCATTCCGGGGCGTGAAGCCGATAGCCATCGTGATATTGATTTAGCGTTGGAATATGCCCTCGCCTTAGGTTGTGAGAATGTTCACGTTATGGCAGCGGTAGTACCACAAGGTGAAGATCGTGAAGCCTATAAACAAACCTTTATCAAAAACGTGCAATATGCCGCTGATAAATTCAAGCCGCACGGCATTAACGTCTTGCTTGAAGCCCTAAGCCCGGAAGTGAAACCGAATTATTTGCTTAAAAGCCAGTTTGATACGCTGGAAATTGTAGAAGCGGTGAATCGAGACAATGTGTTTGTGCAACTTGATTACTTCCACGCACAGAATGTGGACGGCAACTTATCTCGCCTAACCGACAAACTCAAGGGTAAATTTGCCCACATTCAAATTGCCTCTGTGCCGGATCGCCACGAACCGGACGAAGGGGAAATTAACTACCAATATATCTTCAACAAACTCGATGAAATCGGGTATGAAGGCTATGTAGGTTGTGAATACAAACCGAGAGCGGAAACCACTGCGGGATTGGGTTGGTTTGAGCAGTATAAATAACCACGATGATTAGCGGATAAATACGTGAATACAACATTTAGAAGGAAACTTTATGTCAAATGAAATGTTAATTTTGATTGGATTAGCAAGCGTAGTTGCTCTTCTGGTCATTATGATTAAAGGTAAAGTACACCCATTCTTAGCATTGGGATTAGTAAGTATCGCAGTTGCCTTAACTGCAGGTATTCCAATGAATAAAGTAATCCCAACCTTGATTTCAGGGATGGGGAGTACTCTAGGAAGTGTTGCTCTGATCGTTGGTTTAGGAGCAATGTTAGGGAAAATTATCGAAAAATCTCACGGTGCGGACGTATTAGCAAATTGGTTGTTACAGCGTTTTGGTGAGAAAAATGCTCCCTTTGCATTGGGTATGACTGGCTTTATCTTCGGGATACCGGTTTTCGTTGATGTTGGTTTTATCGTATTGATCCCGATTATTTTTAGTGTGGCGAGACGTTTAGGTGGAAATATTTTGGTTTACTCACTACCTATCGGGCTTTCTATGTTATTGGTTCACGTTTTGCTTCCGCCTCACCCGGGAATTGTGGCGGGTGCACAGAACTTAAACGCTGATATTGGCTTTGTATTGGGAATTGGTTTAGGTGCAGCACTGCCGGCATATTTAATCGGTCAGAAGTTTATTCCATTCTTTACGAAAAATAACTTTGTAAAAGTAGTGACTTCAACCGATCTTTTACAGCACCAAAAAGATTTGATTAAAGAGAAAGGGATTGAATTACCTTCTTTCGGTAAAGTATTGGCAATGATTTCTTTCCCTTTGATCCTGATTATGTTAGGTACGGTAACGGCAACAACTTTGCCGAAAGAACATATCGTGCGTGAAGTGTTCAGTATGGTAGGAAGCTCTCCGTTTGCCTTATTTGTGGCTGTTTGTCTTTCTGCTTATGTACTAGGCTTTAGATACGGTTGGACTAAGCATAAATTAGAAGAAGTGCTGGATTCTGCGTTAGCACCGATTGCCGGGATTATTTTAATCACTGGTGCCGGCGGTATGTTCGGTAAAGTGTTAGATGCCAGTGGCGTAGGTAAAGCATTGGCAGATGTATTAGCCAACACAGGTTTACCATTACTGGTTCTGGCTTTCATTCTGTCTGCTTTACTGCGTGCCGCACAAGGCTCGGCAACAGTTGCAACCATTACTACTACAACGATTTTAGCTCCGGCAGCCGCAGCAGCGGGATACACTGAATTACAGCTTGCATTGCTCACTTGTGCTATCGGAGCTGGTTCAATGACCTTATCCCACGTTAATGATTCACTCTTCTGGGTATGGACTAAATTCTTCAATGTTCCTGTATCGGTAGGCTTAAGAACTTGGACGTTTTTAACTACTATTTTCGGTGTAATCGCCTTTGCCGTTGTTGGCATTATTTGGATGTTATTCGTTTAATATCACTCTGTTACTGCTTAAAATCCGCCTCTTATGAGGTGGATTTTTTTAGGAGAAAACTATGCTGAAAAAACACTTTTATTTACGCTATTACTTTCTCACTCCCTCTATGCAGAGGATATGATTCAGGAAAATAAATCAGTAAATATCACGCTGCTTGCCGAAATCACCGCTCAAGGTCAAAAAATTAACGGCGTGGCATTGGCATATCCTGATAATGTCTTATCGGGCAGCGATCTTCGCCAACTGTATCAGGTCAAAACGGCATTAGATAGTGCGGAGAAAGAAAACCGTTCGGTACTCAAAGCCTATGTCAATAATGAGCCAAAAGTGACCGCACTCCCGCAAGCCGGTAAATTTGTAATTATTGAATTGGATACGGCAGATAAAAATGCGGCAACTTATAGCGTAAAAGATGCCAATAAAGCACCGATGAAGTTTAAATCCAAAGATGAAAACGGCAACATTGTCGAAACCGAGAAAGTACAAGCGGTCAAAATTCCAGAGTTTTTTGCAAATCGCCTAATCTATTCGGTGGAACAAAAAGGCTTGCTTAAATTAACCAGCGGCACAACTCTAGGCAAGGCTGAATGGACACAAACCGCTGAACCCGACAAAATCAAAACCCCTTATCTCGATGATTTTGTCGCAAAACAAGTGAGCTTAGACAAATCTGAAAATAAGCTGAACTACCGCCTCTATTCGCCTTTGCAAAAAAATGGCGAAAAATATCCGCTTGTCATTTTCCTACACGGCTCAGGGCAAGTCGGATCGGATAATTTGGCTCACCTGCTTTCCAGTAAAGGGGCGATTGCTACCCTGCCTTATGCCCCAAGTTTTGTGCTTGCTCCTCAATACGACCAAGTGTTTGACCCATTTGATAATCCTGCCAAGGGGCAAAAAGGCGGTATTCATTGGCAAACGGAAAACCGTATCAATCTCGTGTTAAAAATGATTGATGAAACCCTCAAAGCCAATCCTCAAATTGATACCACACGCATTTATATCAATGGCTTATCTCGAGGTGCAGAAGGGGGCTTAAATCTGTTGTTGGCTCGCCCGAATTTCTTTGCCGGAGCATTATTAATGAGCGGTCGTGAAGCCTATACCAACGAATGGGTGGACGGCAATGCCACCAAAACGAATTTGGCGGCAATTAAACATATACCGATTTGGTTTTTCCACAGTAAAGAGGACAAAGTCTCGCCGGTAAAAGGCTCTCGCATTAACTACCGCATTCTCAAAGATGAGTTAAATGCCCCCAATGTGAAATATACCGAATTCACTTTTGAACAAGCCGGCGACAACGGCATTGTCAATAATAACCCTCATAATACTTGGGACGCTGTGTATAACAGCCCTGAGGTGATTGGGTGGTTACTTCAGCAAAAACGCCACTAAGGAGGCTCACTATGTTTATGTATTTGTCTCACCCGTTAGATCCTAAAGATTTAGCTTGGCCGGGAGAACCTGTTGTTGAGGTGACTCGCTGCACAGACGTAGGTGAAGAAACGCCATTTAGCAGTTTTATTACGAAACTACCGAATCATTGCGGCACACATATGGATGCTCCTCGCCACTTTGTGAAAGACGGTTTAAGTATCAATGAATTGCCGATAGAGTATTTCTGCCATAAAGAGGTCGCTTTAATTGAAATTCCCAAAGGAGAGGCAGAAGGGATCACCAAAGATGATTTATTGCCTTATGCAGATATTCTCTCAAAGGTGTCTTTTGCCTTTTTGCGAACGGGGTTTGAAAAATATAGAACCGAGAACCCTGCTATTTATCAAAATGAATGCCCCTATATTTCAACCAGTGCAGGGCAGTATTTATCTGATACTTTCCCGAATTTGAAAGGAGTAGGCATTGATTTCTTGGCACTAGGATCTCCTTCTTCCCGAGTGCCTGATGCGGAAAACCCTAAAAATTGCCATCGAGCAATTTTAGGCTACTATACCGGCAGGTTTACCACTGTGATTGAAGATATGCACTTAGCGGAACTCCCTAAAAATGCCAACATTAAGCAGTTTTTTAATGCACCGTGGCGAATTAAAGGGTTAGATTCCAGTCAAGTGACTTGTATTGTGGAATTACAGCAATAAACCACAGATATATTCATTTTAGGAGAGGCTATTTACTATAGTAAGCATAACTCAATCATTAATTGAAAATAATTATTATTTGATTTTAATCAAGTCATTCATAACTTAATTTTGTTATAAATATGACCTTGTTTATAGCACTATTTTGTTTCGATAATGATTATAAAAGATACACACTGGACATCTCAACAAGCCTCTCCAAATGCTTTCCCAGAACGACAAGCACTTATGCCTATTTGGGGTGGGAAAAATATTGAACGCAATCAATGGCAATCTTTCTGGCTGGAACAAGCACCAAATGCGTTATTACAGGATGGTTTAGCTTATTTCCATATTCCGTTTTGCGCTAGTCATTGTATTTTTTGTGGTTTTTATCGCAATGCTTGGAAGGAAAATTATAGCCAGATTTATACTGATCGTGTGATTAGTGAACTTCGATATGAATCTTCACTATGGCGAGGACAAGGTAAGATTCATGCCGTTTATTTTGGTGGAGGAACGCCAACAGCGTTACATACAGAAGATTTAGTACGATTGATTCGAGCTTGTTATCGTTATTTGCCACTCGCTGAAGACTGTGAATTTACTATTGAGGGTAGAATTAGCCATTTTGATATAGATAAGGCTAAGGCTTGTATTGAAGCAGGCGTGAACCGTATTTCTATTGGTATTCAGACTTTTAACTCCGAAATTCGCAAACGTTTAGGGCGCAAACATAGTGGCGAAGAGGCTCAAACTTATTTAAAAGCCTTATCGGAATTAAATGCTGTGATTGTTGCTGATTTAATTTTTGGCTTGCCAAACCAAACAGATGATATCTGGCAAAACGATATTGAAATTGCGACTAGTTTACCGATCTCAGGCTTAGATATTTACGCCTTTAATAATTATCCTTTCCTGCCTATTAATCGCTTAATTGAACATGGAAAATTACCTGCGCCCGCAGGGTTTGACACCCAAAGCTTACACTATGCTTATGCAGTAGAGAAGTTAAAAGCACAAGGTTGGCAGCAAGTGAGCAATAACCACTTTGCTTTTCCAAATCGAGGTGAACGCAATCGCTATAATACTTTGGTTAAATCGAATATGCCTTGTTTGGCATTTGGCTCCGGTGCGGGGGGAAATTTTGGTGGGCTGAGTTACCAAGTACAATCTGATTTAAAGACCTACTTAGATGCGCCTCTTGATCAGAAAAGCCTTTCTTTTTTGAGTAAACATGGTGAACATAAAGCACTGCTTGGTGTGATACAACATAGCATGGAATTGGGTTACTTAGATACAACGCCTTTTGAACAAAATGCGAAAGCTGAAAAATTATTGCAACAATGGGAAGCGCTTGATTTACTGAAGCGTGAAAAAAATCAAGTATATCTCAATACCAGTGGTCGTTACTGGTCACCGACATTAATTCGTAAACTAATGTTAACACTTCCTCAATCTAGTAAGGATAACAATATGATAACGCCATTAACTAAAGAATTAGAAAATAAGTTACGGACAAATTTAAAAGAAAACCCAGGGCAAATTTTAGAAATGCTGGCAGGAATGAATCAATGTAGCTTGGAATCGGTAATTAACTGTCTGCCCAAAGAAATGGTAATGCAAACAGGTGGTGAGCGTTTTGTGGAAATTATGCAGGCAATTGCTGGTTGGAATGAAGCTGTGACTTTTATTATTCATACGCCTGATGCGATTGCAGAGGTAACTGCTAAATTGCCACAAGGTAAAATTGGGCGAGGTTTTTATAATTTTGAACATGGTGTAGATGGAGGAATTCACGGCCATTTACGCTATGAGAATTGTGCTGCTATTTACTTACTTGATCGCCCATTTATGGGAAAAAGAACAGTGGCGTTAACTTTTATCAATCAAAGTGGTGAGGCGATGTTTAAGATTTTTGTTGGGCGTGATGAACAAGGTCAATTACGAGAAAATCAGATTCAAGCCATGCGGCAATTAATTGGAGGATGCCAGTCATGATTTTGGTTTGTGGGGCAAATGGGTTGTTGGGACGAGCAATCTGTGACAAATTACCTAGGGAGAAAACGATAGCCGTCTTACGAAAAGATGCTATGGATACGTTTTTCAGCGAACGAAATATAGCAGTAGAAATAGCAGATTTATTAGATTTGGAATCCTGTAACGCCTTGTTACAAAAAACACAACCGGAAATCTTGATTACGGTAGTAGGAGGAAAAAATGAACAAGGTATTCGTAGCGACAAAACAGCAAATATTAATTTGATAAAAGCAGTTGAAAAATATTCACCAACTACGAAAGTAGTTTTAGTTACTAGTGTTGGGTGTGCAGAACAATGGGATTTAATTAGCCCATTAGCACAGCAGGCTTTAGGTGAAGCACTAAAAGCCAAGGCGGAAGCTGAAGCTTATTTACAGCAAACAGCATTAAATTGGCTGATTATTCGACCCAGTGGGTTAAATAATGATGAAGTAAATGATGAGTATCAGATTGTGCGTGATTTACCTAAAGAACGGAAAATGTATGTTAGCCGTAAATCTGTCGCAACAGGCATAGTGCGTTTACTGGATAGCACGGAAAATCATCAAATTTTCTCTATTATTAATAGGGGATAGTATATTTCAACGAAGGCAAGCGGGCATATTTTATGGTTATTTTGCAACTATAAAACAGACCGCTTGTGAGATCGTTTTCTATTTTATTGAGAACTGGATGCCGCATTCATCTGCAAGTAGCGAAGAACCTTTTTCTGGGTAGCTTCGTCCATATCGGTAAAGCCGACCATTCCGTTAAATACTGCAATCCATTCGTTTGCATCGTGCATTTTAGGATCACGTTGTTTATGGCACACGCTGCATTCTGTTTTATAAGTATTTTCGGTGTTCGCCCAAAAGTTAGTGAGATCTTGGGTAAATTCGGCATTTTCCACCCACACGTTCATTTTCACTTTTTGCCATACCAAGCCGGTGTTCGGATCTTCTTTGCTCTCCACAATAGCTAACGGTGGATTATTGCTGATAAAGGATTTCTCAAATACAGCATCGGTAATATTTTTACTGAAAGAATGATACCAAATCCGCCCGAAACCTTTGCTTTTTCGCCATAAATTCAGCTCAATTTCAGCGGCTTTTGCGGTTGTTTGCACCAATTTAATTTCTGCTCCGGCTTCTAGCTGCCCGATTTTCTGTGTCAAATTTTCATCGGCAAATAAAGGGATTGTTTCCGTGGTGTAACTGTTTGAACCGGCAAAACAAAATATTGGCGTGCTGAATGCCAAGAAACAGAAAGCGATTTTTGATAATGATTTCATCATAAACCCCACAAATTAGATGAGAAATTAGGTTATATGTTACACAAATTGATCAAAAAAGCGTTGATTTACATCATAAAACTGATTTTATGTCGATTTCTTAATTTTTTGCAAAAAAATCCCAAAAAATGACCGCTTACAAGCTATAATAACCAGTATTTTTCGACCATTTTTCAAATTCAAGAGAAAATAAAATGAGTACAAAATTCAACGTAAAAACCTTTCAAGGAATGATTTTAGCCCTGCAAGACTACTGGGCAAGCAAAGGCTGTACTGTGGTTCAACCTTTCGATATGGAAGTGGGGGCGGGTACTTCGCACCCGATGACTTGTTTGCGTGCGCTTGGCCCTGAGCCGATGGCATTTGCCTATGTGCAGCCGTCCCGCCGCCCGACAGACGGTCGCTACGGCGAAAATCCGAACCGTTTACAGCACTACTACCAGTTCCAAGTGGTGATTAAACCTTCGCCGGACAACATTCAAGAACTTTACCTCGACAGCCTGAAAATGCTCGGCTTCGACCCAACCCAAAACGACATTCGTTTTGTGGAAGACAACTGGGAAAACCCAACTCTTGGGGCGTGGGGCTTAGGTTGGGAAGTGTGGCTGAACGGAATGGAAGTGACCCAATTTACCTACTTCCAACAAGTCGGCGGCTTGGAATGTAAACCGGTGACAGGCGAAATCACCTACGGCTTAGAGCGTTTGGCAATGTACATTCAAGGCGTGGACTCTGTGTACGACCTCGTGTGGTCTGACGGCGAACTCGGCAAAACTACCTACGGAGATGTATTCCACCAAAATGAAGTGGAGCAATCCACCTACAACTTTGAATACGCCGATGTGGACTTCCTGTTCCAATGCTTCGAGCAGTACGAAAAAGAAGCCCAATACCTGTTAGGCCTAGAAAAACCGTTACCACTGCCGGCTTACGAACGTATTTTAAAAGCGGCACACAGCTTTAACTTATTAGATGCTCGTAAAGCGATCTCGGTAACTGAACGCCAACGCTACATTCTACGCATTCGTGCCTTAACCAAAGGCGTTGCCGAAGCGTACTATGCCAGCCGTGAAGCCTTAGGGTTCCCGGGATGTAAAAAATAAAATTGCCTAATGAAATGTAGGGGCGAAAAATTTTTCGCCCCTACGGATATGGATAATGACAATGAAACCGATTTTATACTTCGCCCACTGGTGTCCGGATACCGCCCCATTTGTGGCAGAACTAGACCGCCTAGGCATTGAATATGAACCGTGCGACATCACAAAGAGCGGTGCAAATTTCAAACCTTTTCTCCGCCTGCGTGACCGCCATTCCGCCTTTAACCACGCCAAAGCCAACGGATATATCGGCATTCCGGCATTGCTGATCGAAGGCGAAAAAGTCGTGCTGGATTTGGCTGAATTAGAGGGCATTTTCGGCTAACAAGCGGTTGAATTTAGCGGAAATTTTGCAAAGGAGCCAATAATGAAGACAGTAATAGCAGAGAATTCGGCTGAATTTGTGAATGAAATTTCACAGCTAATTCAATCGAGTAAGCAACGAATGACCGTTGCGGTCAATGCAGAATTAACCTTGCTTTATTGGCATATCGGCAAACGGATCAATGACTATATTTTGCAGGGTGAGCGTGCGGAATATGGGCAAGAAGTAGTGAAAAATCTTGCTCAAAGTCTGACAGAGCAATTTGGTAAAGGCTGGAGTAAACGCCATTTAAATTATACGATGCAATTTGCTGCAACTTTCCCTAATTTGGAAATTGTGCATACACTGTGTGCACAATTGAGTTGGTCGCATTTTAAACTAATTATTGCGATTGATGAACCAATCAAGCGAGAGTTCTATGCCACAATGGCTGCACAGGAACGTTGGTCTGTACGAACCCTTGATGATCGCATTAGTTCACTGCTGTTTGAACGCACGGCAATTTCCAAAAAGCCCGATGAAACCGTTAGCGCTGAATTGAGTTTGCTACGCGAAAAAGGCGAATATAATCAGTCAATGGTGTTGAAAGATCCGTATATTTTGGATTTTCTCGACCTTAATGACCGTTATATGGAGCGTGATCTCGAAGATGCGATTTTACGAGAGATCGAACAGTTTTTACTGGAACTTGGGGCGGGTTTTACCTTTGTCGCACGCCAAAAACGGATTCAGATTGATAATGATGATTTCTATATCGATCTGCTGTTTTACAATCGTAAACTCAAACGCCTGATTGCGATTGAGCTGAAAACCGAAAGCTTCAAATATTCCCACAAAAGTCAAATGGAACTCTATTTGGCGTGGCTGGCGAAACACGAGCAAGAAGCAGACGAAAATCCACCGCTTGGAATTATTCTCTGCACCGGCAAAAAACAGGAACAAGTGGAACTACTAGATTTGAAAAATTCTGATATTCATATTGCAGAATATATGACCGTGTTGCCGAGTAAAGCTGTATTAGAACAACGGTTGCATTTGGCGGTGGAAAGGGCGAAAGAGCGATTTTTACTAAAATAGCAAGCGGTTAAAATCAGCGGAAATGTTGCAAAATGAAACCTTATGTCAAATCGCTAAAATCGAACTCGCAGAAATTGTGAACGGCACAAACTGAGGCGGAGAGACGGCTTTGGTATCGTATTCGGGGCGATCAACTGGGTGTTCGTTTTTATCGGCAGAAACCGTTGTTAAGCTATATTGTCGATTTCTACTGTCCGAAAGCGAAATTAGTGGTTGAATTAGACGGCGGGCAACATTATGAGCCTGAACATCGGGCAAATGATAAAATCCGAGATGCGGAATTGGCATCACTTAGTTTAACCGTTCTTCGATTTGATAATTACCAAGTGATGACAGAGATTGAAAGTGTGATGGAAACGATTTGGTTGCATATTCAATCTGTGAGGGAATAGGGTATTTTCTCCGTGAATTTAGTCTGCCAAATCTCCCCCTCCCCTCTTTGCTAAAGAGGGGTGATCTATCGAAGTAGATTTATAGTTCATCAGACTATTCTCGCACTTGATGAAGAAAGATTAATTACAAATTTACGGCAATCTAGTTCCCCTCTTTAGCAAAGAGGGGCTAGGGGAGATTTGGCAGAAGTGAAAACGGAGTGAGAGGTTGTAATGCCCTTGATGTATACAATAAGATCTCGAAACATTTACATTTGGCATAAAGGAAATAATTTATGACTGAAATTTTACTTAATAAAGATGCTTTTAATATAGCAGAAGATGACTTATTAGTTAAAGATGTTCCATATGGGTTAGCGGTAGTATCCCATAAAATTTCTGACGAAAAATTACCAATTAGATTTTTATACAGAGAAGAGCCAAGTTCTGATTATCCTGATAGCGGTTGGAGATTATTTTCAGGATATGAAGATGATGAATATACAAATAATCCCGAAAACTTTTCTATTTACAGCCTTACTCGTTTAGCTAATTTCCAACCTGAAATTGATGGAGATATGTTATATAGCCCAATAGGATCTGTATTTGAAAAAACACCCAATAGTGATCAATTTGAATTAGTTTCTGATTGGTCTATTCCTAATGAATAAATTGAAATAAAAGAGAATAAAATGACAACACAAAACTTCCTTGCCGAGATCGGCACAGAAGAGCTGCCACCGAAGGCACTCAAAAAATTAGCGACCGCATTTGCGGAGAATGTAGAAAACGAATTAAACCAAGCGGGTTTGGCGTTTGAGAAAGTCGAATGGTTTGCGGCCCCTCGCCGTTTGGCGGTGAAGGTGTTGAGCCTTGCGGAAAGCCAGCCGAGTAAAGAGGTTGAAAAACGAGGGCCGGCGGTGTCGGCAGCGTTTGATGCCGAAGGCAAGCCGACCAAAGCGGCGGAAGGCTGGGCGAGAGGCTGTGGTATCACGGTGGAGCAAGCCGAGCGCATTGCGACCGACAAAGGCGAATGGTTGGTGCATCGTGCGGTGATTGAAGGTCAGCCGACCAAAAACTTGCTGGTCGATATTATCGCCAAATCGCTGGCGAACTTGCCGATTCCAAAAACAATGCGTTGGGGCGATAAGAGCGAGCAGTTTGTTCGTCCTGTGCATACAGTGACACTTTTATTCGGGGCGGATCTGATCGAAGGTGAGATCTTAGGTGTGAAAAGCGGTCGTACCATTCGTGGTCACCGTTTCTTAGGTGAACGTGAATTTACCATTGAGAACGCCGATCAATATCCACAATTGCTGAAAGATCGTGGTTCTGTGGTGGCGGATTTCAACGAGCGTAAAGCATTGATCCTTGCAAAATCCCAAGAAAAAGCAACCGCTTTGGGCGGTGTGGCGGATATTGAAGAAGATTTACTTGATGAAGTGACTTCACTTGTCGAGTATCCAAACGTACTTACCGCCAAATTTGAAGAGCGTTTCTTAGCCGTGCCTGCGGAAGCCTTGGTTTACACCATGAAAGGCGACCAAAAATACTTCCCGATTTACAACAAAGACGGCAAATTGTTACCGCACTTTATTTTTGTGTCGAACATCAATCCGGAAGATCCGAGCAAAATCATCGAGGGTAACGAAAAAGTGGTTCGCCCTCGTTTGACTGATGCGGAGTTCTTCTTCAAAACCGACTTAAAACAGAAACTGGAAGACCAACTGCCACGCCTTGAAACCGTGTTGTTCCAACAACAGCTTGGCACATTGCGTGACAAAACCGCTCGCATTGAAGCCTTGGCAGGTGAAATTGCGAAACAAATTGGGGCAGATGAAACCAAAGCGAAACGGGCGGGCTTGCTTTCTAAATGTGACCTGATGACCAATATGGTGTTTGAATTTACCGACACCCAAGGCGTGATGGGGATGCACTATGCCCGCCACGATGGGGAAGATGAAGAAGTAGCGGTGGCGTTGAACGAGCAGTATATGCCACGTTTTGCTGGCGATAACTTGCCAAATTCATTGGTGGCTTGCTCAGTGGCGTTGGCGGACAAATTTGACACGCTCACAGGGATTTTCGGTATCGGTCAAGCGCCGAAAGGCAGTGCCGACCCGTTTGCTCTACGCCGTGCGGCACTTGGCTCACTGCGGATTATTGTGGAGAAAAATTTACCGCTTGATCTGGCTGAAATCGTGGCAAAATCGACCGCACTTTTTGGTGACAAACTGACCAACAAAAACGTGGTTGAGGACGTGGTGGACTTTATGCTCGGTCGTTTCCGTGCGTGGTATGAAAGTGAAGGCATTGCGGTGGACGTTATCCAAGCCGTTCTCGCACGCCGTCCGACCAAGCCTGCCGACTTCGATGCCCGTGTGCGTGCCGTGTCGCACTTCCGCACCCTTGATAGCGCCGAAGCCTTAGCCGCAGCGAATAAACGGGTGAGCAACATTCTTGCTAAAGCCGATATTGCAATTGGTGAGATCGATTTAACCGCTTGTGTCGAACCGGCAGAAAAAGCCTTAGCCGAAGCGGTGATTGCCTTGAAAGCGGAAGTGCAACCGCTGATTGCACAGGGCGACTACACCGCCGTGCTGGATAAATTAGCGAACCTCCGCCAACCGGTTGATGCGTTCTTTGACGGAGTAATGGTAAATGCAGAAGACCAAAAACTGCGTCAAAACCGCCTCGCCATTTTAAGCACGCTACAAGGCTTGTTCCTGCAAGTGGCGGATATTTCGCTGTTGCAATAACAATAAGTTTGCAATAATTGCAAAATTTTAATGAAAATAGACCGCTTGCAGTAATTGTGATCTGCAAGCGGTCTTTTTTGCTTGAAATTTTACCAAAGGCGGGATTATTTAAGTTTTGGTTTATTCACCATAATCTCGATGACTTGGCGGTCTGTGTATTGCATACTACGAGAGGCAATGCTGCATAAGTTATTAATTGAACGATCAATATCGTGTTCGACAATTCCTTCGTTGCCTGTTACTTGGCTATTATCCATAGACATCAGAATGGATTTATAGCTTGATGTTACGCTGGTGGAGACTTTCATCGCACAACTGTTTGAAGCACCATCACAGATAATACCGCTAATATCGCCGATCATACTACTAATTGCCATACTGATATTCTCAAATTTCCCTGTGAGCAGCCACGCTATGCCGGCACAGCTTCCCATAGCCGCGGTTGTTACGGCACAGAGTGCAGATAATTTCGGTAACTTGCTGTGAATATAAATTGCCATGAGGTGTGATAAAAAGAGTGCTCTAATGCGTTGCTCATCAGTGACATTTAAATGGCGGGCAACGACAACAACCGGCATAGTTGCTGTAATTCCTTGATTACCCGAACCGGAGTTGCTCATAGCAGGTAAACTTGCACCACCCATTCTAGCATCAGAGGCAGAGGTGGTTTCTATAACAATGCGATTAAGCAAATCATCACTGATTAGACCTAGACCAATCTGTTTTTGCAATGTCCTTCCGATATGTAGCCCATAATCGGCACGTAATCCTTCTTGTGAGAGTGCGGAATTTAATTGTGCTGCTTGCTCAATAAAGCGAATTTTTTCCAATTCGATTTGCATAGAAAAATTAAATATATCTTTTGCCGAAAGTGAAGCAAAGATCTCAGTAGTATTATCGTTATTGACGGCACAAGGTTTGCTTAAAATAGTTTGCCCGTTTTTTTCAATGTAAATGACATTGGTATGGTGTTCAGCAATACGAACACATACTCGATTCGCTTGGTGAAATAATGTTGCTTCAGAATATAGAATATGTTCTGTTTCAAAAATAGAGACAGACACTTTATCGGTATTTAACATCGCTTTAGCCTGTTTAACCTGTTCTGGCGTAATATTTTTTAATACTTCTAATCCACCATCAGGTTCCCCTCCGATTGCCCCAATAGCTGCCGCCATAGGCAATCCGACGGTTGCTGTTCCCGGTACTGTTACTCCCATCCCATTTTTCATCAAGTTAGGGGAAACTTTTGCCTCAATACGTTCTGGTAAATGACCTAAATATTGGCGTGCAATGGCGGATGCAAGGGCGAGAGAAATAGGTTCTGTACAGCCTAATGCAGGGACAACTTCATGGTTGACTGCATGTAAAATGGATTGTACTAATTTTTCGCAGTGAATATTCATAGATAAAACCTTATTACTCTAAAAATGTGAGGAATGGAGAAATACATAATAAAATGCCGGTAATGATAATAATATTGAGTGCTAGCCCTTTATATTTGAATAATGCAGGCACTTTATAGACTAAATAGGCCGGAATCAAGCACCCAACTAAGCCAAAAATAGGACTACAGATTGAGGTAAAGCTTAAAACCGGTGCATTTAATACAATCGCACTCCAAGCCAGCAGAATGGAAAATAACATAATCCCTTTCTGCACATAATTAGGATTGATTTTTTCAGCCGGGAATTTTCTTAATAATAGGTTCATCACAATGCCTTGAGTGGCTTCTCTAAAACCTAAATATACCCCGAAAAAGGCTGTCATAACGGCAAAAATATTTAATGCAACACCTACATAGGTTGCCCAACTACCGGGGAAAAATTGGGCTGCAATTGCTAATGCGGAAACATTTTGCTCGTATGCTTTGAGCGCTTCTTCTCTCCCCATTGCAAGTGTAAAAGAGACAGCATAAAAGAAAACGGTAATAAATAAGATAGCAAATGCAATATTCATCGCTCGTAGGGCTTTATAGCGCGCAACTTCACGAGACTGTTCTTTAGCACGGTAAGAAATTACCATTGGGCTGAGAGTTTGCAAGAAGAGTATAGAGGTTAGGGTGAAAGGAAGGGTAATGATGGCATCTTTTATAAGTTTGCCAAAAGGGGGCATTGCACCGATATTATGGAGCTGCCACATTCCAATCATTGCAAGCCCTAAGGCGGCAACGACAAATAGCTTGGTTAATACCATAAATGTAGATATTTTAAACAGTAGCTTTTCGCCTCGAGAAGATAAGGCAACTAATATACAGATTAGCACTAAGCCATAAAATGGATTATCAGAGAGTAGTGTATCGGTAATGCCGAAAGTAAGGAGATAGGAGGCACTATCGTTTGTAATTGCGGTAGAATAAACAAACATCCAAATCACTAACATAATAAAATAAAGCACCCCTAAAAAGATTCCCCAGTTTTTGCCCAGGTAGCCACTAATAACGGTGGGGTAATCTTTACATTCCGGAGATTCTGCTAAAGTGTTAATAAACAAACGCTGAAAAAGGTACATCGCCGGGTATCCGATAATAGAAGAAAGTAGAAAAACCCACATGCCCATAAGTCCTACTTGTACCGGTAAAAAGACGATGCCTGCCCCGATAGCCATACCAATACTCATAATGATCCAGCCGAAGTCGGTAGAATCAAATTTTGTTGCTTGTTTAAATTCGGCAGGCGAGAGTTTTTGAGTATCCATAGAGTCTCCTTAAATCGTAACAGTATAATTAAGTGTTATTTTTGAATTCTCTTAAATGTTTATAAATTGCGTGGCTGGTTAGGGAGAGTTTTTCTGCCACAATAGGTACTGCCTCTTTTAGCTCAAAGATGCCATTTTCAAACAAATAGAAGATAATGGATTTCTTATAGAGTTTTGAATGTTTGGTAGTGTGTTGCTCAATGTGAGTAACTGCTTTTAGAAAGGTTTCTTCAATAAGTTCTTTTGGGTGAGTAATAAAGTTTTCACTTTTATAATGAGGCGGAATAGGATCGTAATTCATAAAAGAGCTAACGGTTTTATCTAATGGTGTCGATAAATTTAAATTAATACAAAATAATCCGATAGGTTTGCCCTCATGCCCGATAATAATATGCGTGGTAGACTTAACTAAGTTACCGTTATTTAACCGTGAAAAGTAAACCAGCTCAGTATTAGATTGATCTTTTTGGTAACATTTTAGTAACTGTAATCCTTTATCTGTAATAGGCGAACCTATTTTTCGGTTAGTATGATGTCCGTTAATGATTTTAATAACGGATTTTTCATAGGCATTCAATGAATGAATAACCACCTCACAGAATTCTCCTAATAACCCTGCTATTGCTTCACTTAATGAGAAATAAGACAGCATAATTTCTTTGTCTAAATCATGAAGATACTCTAATTTATCTGGCATAACTTTTACTCCAATTTTTGTGAATTATAAGAATGAGTAAATTTTAAAGTCAATTATATTTAACTTTATTGAGGATTAAAAGTCAGTATTTTTTGACTAAGATCATATTTTGAGGGAAAGATATAAGAGGACAAACCAAATAAGATTTGCCTCGATTCTGACCAGGAAAAGTGGCAAATTCAAGCTATCTTGATTAAAATAATGCACATACTTATAGGAAGAAGGAAAACACAATGTCAGTTAAAACCGAAGTTTTATTTAGTAATCATTGGAATGTGCGAGTGAGTGACCCGGGATTTGAGGGGTCACCAAGCCACTATTTTGAGACCGTTTTTTTAACCTTGGAAGCCCAAATTAACGGCAAACAGGTGCGTTATGAGTTCACCCGTAAAGTGGAGCAGGAGGTGAAAATCCACCGTAGTTTTACTGATATGAATGAGTTGTTTGAGTTCTTGGGTGAGTATTTAAGCCCGGTGGCTCTCGGCAATGTTGGCGTGCGTATCGGGCAGTTAGGGTTAGCCTAAGCTCAAGGGGCAAATTGTGTTTTGCCCTTGCAAAATTTTTCTAAAAATTAACCGCTTGTTACTACGTTTATGACCACTTCCAACTCTCTTTTCCAACAAACCCAGCCCTATTGGGATTTCCTGCGAATTGAAAAGCAGGTTAGCCCGCATACCTTGAGCAATTATCAACGCCAATTAGTGGCAGTGAGCGAGCTGTTTTCACAAGCAGGCATTGAACGTTGGGAAGAGGTTGAAAGTAGCTCGGTACGTTGGATGTTAAGCCAAAGCCATAAGCAAGGCTTGAGTGCCAAAAGTATCGGTTTACGCTTGGTGGCATTGCGGCAATGGTTTGTCTATTTGATTAAAATCGGGCGAATGACGGCAAACCCGACTTTAGGGGTGAAATCGCCGAAAGTGGGTAAGCATTTGCCGAAAAATATTGATGCGGAGCAGGTCGGGCAGTTGTTGGCGATTGAGAGTGATGAGCCGAGCGATATTCGGGACATTGCGATGATGGAGCTGATGTATAGCTCGGGCTTGCGGTTGTCAGAATTGCAAGGCTTGGATTTAGGCGATATGGATTTGTCGGCACAAGAAGTTCGGGTGCAAGGTAAGGGTAGCAAAGAGCGAATTGTGCCGATTGGCTCGCAAGCGTTAAAAGCGTTAAATCGCTGGTTAGAAATGCGTTTGCAATTTAAGCCGCAAGATAATGCGGTGTTTCTGAATAAGCGAGGCGGGCGGTTATCGCACCGTTCGATTCAGTTGGTGATGAAAAAATGGGGAGAGCGTCAGGGATTGGAAAGCCATCTGCACCCACATAAATTACGTCACTCTTTTGCCACGCATATGTTAGAGGCAAGCGGTGATTTGCGTGCAGTGCAAGAGTTACTGGGGCATAGTAGCCTGTCCACCACCCAAATTTACACGCATCTGGATTTCCAACACTTAGCTAAAATTTATGATTCTGCCCACCCAAGAGCAAGACGAAAGCAAGAAGATTAGGCAGTTTCCGCTTCAAGGGTTTTGATTTTGCAGAAGAAATACCAATATTGAATTATCACTAACACCACTAAGGCAATTTTCCCACCGATATGGGGCAGGGCAAAGAAAGCAAACAGTGTGAACGGAAACGAAATCGCTAAAATCGTGATTTTTTGTTTCATCGTCATTGCCCGTTTCTCATCATATTCCTGTAGATATTTTTTGTATAATTTGGTTTGAATAAACCACTGGCGGATTCGTTCTGAGCCTTTGGTAAAACAGAACAACGCTAAAAGTAAGAACGGAGTGGTCGGCAAACCGGGCACGACAACGCCGATAATGCCTAAACCGATGCAAATAAAACCACAGATAATATAAAGGTATTTCATAGTAATTAAGTTATTGATAATGAATCGCAATTATCCTAAAGCAACTTTAGGCTGATTTCAACCAGTTTATAGCGATAGATTCAAGCGGTAGTTTTATCTGATTTTTTTGCAAATTAAATAAAAAACCTGTTGATTGCTCAACAGGTTTAAAGACTGGCGGAGGAAGTGAGATTCGAACTCACGGAGGGCGTTAACCCTCGCCGGTTTTCAAGACCGGTGCATTCAACCGCTCTGCCATTCCTCCGGGTTGAATTTGATTTTAGATTATGTGTTCTCTTAAATGAGAAAATCTGCTGATACATATCAGCAGACTTGAATTTGATGGCGGAGGAAGTGAGATTCGAACTCACGGAGGGCGTTAACCCTCGCCGGTTTTCAAGACCGGTGCATTCAACCGCTCTGCCATTCCTCCGTTGAAAACGTTGCAATAATAGAGATTATTGCGAACATCGTCAAGTAATAAATCTTAAAACCTGCTTATTCGTTCTTTTTTTCAGCACAATTTATTTTCTAATTAACCAAACGCCACTTTCAATATGGTGGGTGTAAGGGAATTGGTCAAAAAGAGCGGCTTTTTCAATCCGATGGGTTTGGCTTAATTGTTGTAAATTCTCGGCTAGAGTTTCCGGATTGCAAGAGATATAGAGAATACGCTCATACGCTTGCACCATATCTAATGTAGCTTGATCTAACCCTGCACGAGGCGGATCAACAAAAATGGTATTACATTCGTAAGCCTTTAAATCAATCCCTTTTAAGCGATAAAAGGCACGCACACCGTTCATCGCTTGGGTAAATTCTTCCGCCGACATTCGGATAATTTGCAGGTTCTCAATGCCATTTTTTTCAATATTATATTGAGCCGATTGCACCGATGACTTGGAGATCTCGGTTGCCAGCACTTTGCGAAAGTTTTCCGCCAATGCAATCGAAAAATTGCCGTTGCCGCAGTAAAGCTCAAGCAAATCGCCTTCGCTATTTTTTGTACAATTTCTCGCCCATTCCAGCATTTTAATATTCATTTCCGCATTCGGCTGGGTAAAGCTGTTTTCCACTTGGCGATACACATAGTTTTTGCCGTGTACCGGTAGAATTTCTTCCACATAATCGCAATCCAGTGCGATTTTTTGTTTATTGGCACGCCCGATAATTTGCACTTTGAAACCTTGTTGTGCTAAACGGCTTTTTAAGGCGTTTGCCTGTTCAACCCATTCTTCATTCAGGCTTTTGTGGTAAAGCATTGAGACTGCAATTTCACCGCTTAAGGTGCTTAAATAATCGATCTGGAACAGTTTGCGAGTCAGTAGCTCATTGCCTTTAATTTCCGCCAATAATGTGGTCATCATACGGTTAATCAGCTCACTGGCAATAGGGAAGCTATCCACCCGATAACGAGCTTTAGTTTCAGGGTTGAACATAATGTGGTACAGCTCGCCTTCCTCGTGCCAAACCCGAAATTCCGCCCGCATACGGAAATGGCTTGGCTTGGAGGCAAACACTTCTAACTCAGGAGCATTAAAAGGCTTGAGTAAAGCGGTCAAATTTTCGGTTTTTTTTGCAAGAAGCTCGGAATATTGTTCAATCGGAAGTGTCATTTTTTACCACAAACAGAAAATGAAAAAACAAACCACGAATTGCTTCGTGGTTTTAAATTAGAAATTATTCAGCAGCACTGAAGTCATCGCCGGCATCGCTACCTGCATTGCCTGAAAGGGTGTAGATGCGTTTTGTTTTACTAGTTAATGTGCGGTATTTTAACCACGCTTTTTCAATGTCGGTTTCTGCTACCTCTTCACCTTTCATTACCGCAACGAAACGTTTTTCTTCTTGAGTTGTCGGCTTACGTTCACCACTTTCTAAAGCCAAGCAGGCTTGACCGAATTGCTCTAAAGTTTGTGATTCACGAATGGTGTAATCGCCGTGGCGAGAGAAACCTCGTGGGTAATTTTTATCGTCAAAAAAGCGGCGCGTAACGCTAAAACTGTCTGCCATAATAATGCCTCGTTGTTTGAAATTAGGGAAAAGAAAAATCGGCATACATTAAACAAAAATAGCGAATAAATCAATGATTTCGTGTAAAAAGTGGTAAAATTTCTGATAAAATCAATCGCTTGTAAGGTGTCGTTGTGATTTTCTTTTTATTAACGGGAGGTGAGTGTGTCCAACCAATATATTTTTAGCTCTGATTGGTTTACTCATAATCTTCCTTCTCTAACATCTATTTTTGAATATGTTAAGCCGTTACGTATTTTAGAGATTGGTTCTTTTGAAGGGCGCTCAACAGTCTTTTTTATGGAAGAAGCTCTAAAATATCAGTCTCAGGTAGAGATTCATTGTATAGATAGTTGGGAAGGTGGTGCAGAGCATCAGGGGATTTGGAATATGGGGGAAGTAGAGCAGCGTTTTATGGATAATATTAGCTTAGCTCAACAATCACTCCCAAATGCAGAGCTTTATAAACATCGTGGCTATTCTCATCAGAAAATGATCGAACTACTCGCCAATGGTTATGCAGGCTATTTTGACTATATCTATGTAGACGGATCT
Source organism: Mannheimia haemolytica (assembly GCA_900638155.1). Lineage (NCBI taxonomy): Bacteria > Pseudomonadati > Pseudomonadota > Gammaproteobacteria > Pasteurellales > Pasteurellaceae > Mannheimia > Mannheimia haemolytica. The sequence continues at coordinate 665,067 of LR134495.1, forward strand.
CACGAGGCTCCTGATGTGTTATTTGATGCATTACTTGCTCACCGTTTGGTTAGAAAAGGGGGAGTGATTAGCTTTGATGATTATCTCTGGTCGCCGGATGAAGCAGGGCAACAGCGTCATTATATGTTAGTGAAGCCTGCGGTTGATCATTATGTAAATACGTATCAGCAAAAAGTGCAGGTGATACAAAATGTGCTTTCTTATCAGCAGCACATTATTAAATTGGAAGATTAAATGTAAAAGAGGAATAACGTGAATTTATTCCTCTTTTATTTGACTGAATTTAACGCTCAATCTTATCTCGCATTAACTCAATTAACGCTGCGATCTCGGGCGTTGGGGCTGGCACTTGTAACATTACCCAGCGGAAGAGTTCAGGGTCGGTGTAGCCTAGCATTTCAACAAAGGCTTGCTGTTGGGGCTCGTTGAGTTGATCAAAATGCTGTTGGTAAAACGGCATAATCATTTTGTCTAACTCACGCATACCACGCCGGCACGCCCATTCTAATTTAAAGCGGTTGATTTCTGCCATTATTTTACCTCTTTGATGCGTAACTCTTTCGGGACTTCAAACACTACATCTTCTTCGTTACCGACTAAGGTTTCAACTTCGGTTACGCCAAGTGTTTTTAAATGTGAAATCACTGATTGCACTAACACTTCAGGTGCTGACGCACCGGCGGTAATACCGATAGTTTCAACCCCTTCCAGCCAAGCCGGGTCAATATCTTGCGGGCCGTCAATCAGTTTTGACATCACACCCATGCGAGAGGCGAGTTCTGCCAAGCGGTTCGAGTTGGAGGAGTTTTTTGAACCTACCACTAATACTAATTGTGATTGTTCTGCCAGCTCTCTAACTGCGTGTTGGCGGTTGGTGGTGGCATAACAAATATCATTTTTGCGAGGGCCTTGAATTGCCGGATATTTCTCTTTTAACGCCTCAATCACGCCAATGGTATCATCAATGGAGAGCGTGGTTTGCGTCATAAAAGTCAGTTCATCGTTGTTGGAAACCGGTAGGTTAGCAATGTCTTCCACCGATTCCACCAAATAAATGCCACCTTCTTCGTTGTTATATTGCCCCATTGTACCGATGACTTCCGGGTGACCTTCGTGGCCGATTAAAATTGCTTTTGTCCCTTTTTTACTGGCTCTCGCAACCTGCATATGCACTTTAGTAACAAGTGGACAAGTGGCATCAAACACTTTTAAGCCACGATTTTTGGCTTCTTGGCGAACTGCTTGCGACACCCCGTGGGCTGAGAAGATCACGATGGCATCGTCCGGCACTTCGTGTAGCTCCTCAACAAAAATTGCCCCTTTGGCTTTTAAGCCATCTACCACAAATTTGTTATGCACCACTTCGTGACGAACATAGATAGGTGCACCGTGAATTTCTAAGGCTAATTCAACAATCGAAATGGCTCGATCCACGCCGGCACAAAAACCGCGTGGGTTTGCTAGTAAAATTTTCATTTAATCACTCTTATTTTTTCGGTTCTTTTTTGGTGATAAAGGCTTCTAAAATCAGTAAACCTGCACCCACACAAATCGCAATATCGGCAATATTAAACACAGGGTAGTGATAAATATCCCAATAAAAATGAAGGAAATCAACCACATAGCCGTTGTAAGCTCGGTCAATCGCATTGCCAATCGCCCCACCAATAATTAAGGCATACGCAATATTTTCTAATTTTTTGACCGCTTGATTCTTCCAAAGAGCCACCACTAAAGCGGTAGAAATCACCAAAGCCAGTCCTAAGAAGAAATATTTCTGCCAGCCGGAATGCTCGGCTAGAAAACTAAAAGCAGCCCCATAGTTACGCGCATAAGTAAGATTAAAAATAGGTAAAATCCGAATACTTTCGCCAAATTCAAAATGTTGTACCACAATATATTTTGACCAAAGGTCAATAATGATTACGATTAAACTCACCCAAAGAAATTTTAAGCCTGTTTTCATTTAATATCCAAAATTTAATGTAAAAAGAGTAGGTAGAAACGCCCTGCAAGCGGTCGTTTTTGCCAAATTTTTTGCAAAACTAAATCGCTTCTTCGTTTTCTTCACCGGTACGAATGCGGATCACCCGTCCGACATCATACACGAAAATTTTGCCATCGCCGATTTTACCTGTTTGAGCAGTTTCCATAATTGCTTCAATGCACTGTTCTTCCAATTCATCGGGAATTACGATTTCCACTTTCACTTTCGGCAGAAAATCAATTGCATATTCCGCTCCACGATAAAGCTCGGTATGCCCTTTTTGTCTGCCAAAACCTTTGATTTCGGTAATGCTCATTCCGCTGACACCCACATCAGTTAAAGCTTCACGCACATCGTCTAATTTAAAAGGTTTAATAATTGCTTCTATTTTTTTCATTTTTTAGCCTTAGTTTTATCGTCTTGCCGATTTTGGTCTGAAACTTTCGCAAACGGCTGCGTGGGTTTCGACATAAATATCGCTTAAAAGTTGTAGGCAGTAGGGCACAGCACTAAAAATGCCTTTTACTAACACCTTGCCTTGTTCATCTTTCACGCCTTCCAGCGTTTCTTTAATTGCTTTCGGTTGCCCCGGTAGATTTAAAATCAGGCTGTCGTGGCGAATTACTCCCACTTGGCGGGAGAGAATTGCTGTCGGCACGAAGTGGAGGCTCACTTGCCGCATTTGTTCGCCAAAGCCGGGCATTTCTCGGTGGGCGACAGCAAGGGTAGCATCTGGGGTGACATCACGTTTTGCCGGGCCGGTACCACCGGTGGTTAATACTAAATGGCAAGCGTGAGCATCGACTAACTCGATTAAGGTTTGCTCAATAATGGCTTGCTCATCGGGAATTAAGCGGGTTTCCAGCTCAAACGGCTCGGTTAAGGCAGATTCAAGCCACGCCCTTAATTCTGGAATGCCTTGATCTGAATAAATCCCTTGCGAGGCTCGGTCTGAAACCGATACCAAGCCGATTTTTAATTTCTCTTTGCTAAGTGCTTTACAAGCGGTCATTTTTTCTCACCTTTTTGCAATTCTTGTTTTTCCGCCTCACTTAAATTCGATAACGCCATATTAAAACTGCGTTCTACTGTGACTTTGCGAGGGTCTTCATCAGGCAGCAGTTTTAGCATCATTCCCCACGTCATTGCTGCCATTTTGAAATCTTCTTTTTCAAAGGAGTGGAACGCCAATAAACTTAACGCATTAAAGTTCGTGTGATCTTGGCGGATAATCTCTTTTAGTAAGGTCTCGCCCTGTTTTTTGTCTTCCTGAGCTTCGGAAAAGAGCAATAGTTGGGCGTGGCTGAGCTTGTAATCTAAGTTGTCCGGCTTGAGTTGAGCTGCTTTGCTAAAGGCATCGTGTGCAAGCTGACCATCATCTAACGCCATCCCAATTTGACCGAGCATATACCATTTTTTGTCGTCATTCGGGTTGCTTTGTAAATCTACCCGTAACGCCATCGCAAATTGGTTCATTTCCTCTTGCGAGAGTGGGTTAGTCTCTTCGGTTTTTAAACGCTCATAGAAACTGTCTAATTTTTGGTGAGTGGTATCTAACATTGAGTTAGAAAACCAAGAGCCGACATTGCTGTAAATCGCAAAGCTGATACCGCCGACAAATAAAATCAATGCCACAAACCACGACTTGCCGAGCGTTAATTTTTCACTTGTGGCACTTTGTGTGCTGTGTGGAATATCATCAAGCAAGTTTTTTTGTAACTCTAATTTGGTTTGTTCAGGGTCATCAATCACCCCTTCATTTGCCTCGTTTTCCACTTCTTTTAAACGGTCAAAATAGAACGCTTTATTTAAGCTGTCTCGCTTGGTATTATCAATTTGCTTGTTTTTTTTAAGTAGCGGATAAAACGCCACGGCACATACTATCAGTGTGACGAAAATAATGGCCAGCCAGAAATTCATTTTTATTCCTTATTGAGAATTTGGTTAAGACGTTCTTGCTCATCTTGAGCGAGATGGGCGGTCGGTTTTGCAATATTCTGTTCAAAATTGACCGCTTGCGGTTTGTTTTTCTTTCTACGCAATACCACACCCAGCCCTAAAGCAATTAAAATTAACGGCAACAGCCATAACATAATGGTTGCCGGTGTGAGTGGCGGGTCGTAAGTGACGAAATTTCCGTAGCGTTCAATCATATAATCCACCACTTCGTCTTTGCTTTTACCTTGTTTGAGTAATTCTAAGGTTTTTGCCCGCATATCGGTGGCAATAGTCGCATTGGAATCGGCGATATTATTATTTTGACACTGTGGGCAACGCAGTTCTTGAATTAAGGCACGATAGTCCGACTCTTGTTTCGGGCTGTCGAATTGGTGCAGTTCTACCGGAGCAGCATTAACTGTTACACTTAGAAGCATTATTAGGCTGAGAGTTTTTATTTTCATAATTTTGAATATTGTTGATATATTTATTAGGAATTTGATATTTGTTATTTTCAATTTCCAGTACAAAAGTTTCTGTGTTTTCAAATAGCTTTTTTCCACAGATCATATAATAAGTAACCTTATCTCCTTTTTCTAGTGTTATCTTAGTTTTGTCCATGTGGAGTTTATTGTTATTTTTATAGAAAAAATCTTCATGTATCATATAGTTTTTCTGCGTATTTTCTCTTATCCCTAAGATTGTTAATGAGTTTTCACTAAAATTGATATTTAGTAGTGGGTTGAGTGATATTAGAAATAATATGACTATAGATATTATTATATAAAATAAACAATTAGGTTTTTTTGTTTCATTAATTGTTTTTATAAAAATGTAGCTTAATCCTAATCCTGTTAGCATAAAACATAAATACAGAGATATAAATCTTATGTCGGTTATTGTACTAAACCCTCCATTATAGATAATAATAAAGAATGGAACTAATAAGTAAGTTGTGCCAGTAAAAAATAAATAATTAATTATATCTATTTTTATGGATTTTTTTAGTTCATATAGTAGATAAATATATGCACCTACTATAGGTAAATTGATTAAAATTACTTTCAGGTTTGTTTCTTGAAAAAACAGAGAGAGAATAACTAGAGGTATATAGACTATTTCTATAATACCTAATATCATTAACTTGTTGTTTGTATTTGTTTTTTCAAGTGATAAGTAATACTTAATAGGTTGCATATTCATCAGCATTATAGGGAAAAATAAAAATAATGCTATAGGAATAAATATGGTTGAGAAGTTACTGTTTAATGAGTTAATGAATAAATTTCTTGCATCAATGCTAACTAAATAGTTTAGCAATAAAAATGAGGATAAAATAGTTAGAATTATTCCTATAATAGTTGATAAACCAACTATTATAAAAATAAAGTTATATTCTCTTTGATAATTGCTTTTTATAGATTTCTTAATGTCAACAGGAAATACAAACATTTACTTTAATCCATCATAAATCGGTTTAAGCACTTGGTTCCACACTTGGTCGTTTACATCGCCGGCGTGGCGGTATTGAATCACGCCGTTACCGTCAATAATAAAGGTTTCGGGTGCACCATAAACACCTAAATCTAAACCGAGTGAGCCTTTGGGGTCAAAAATAATCGCTTTATAAGGGTTGCCGTAATTGGCTAAGAATTTAATCGCTTTTGGGCGTTCGTCTTTATAGTCAATACCGACAATTTCCACCCCCTGTTTTGCCAAAATGGTTAAGTATTCGTGTTCGGCATAACAAGTCGGACACCAAGTTGCCCACACGTTAAGCAGGCGAGGTTTGCCGGTTTTGACGACATTTTGGTCGATTGTCTGTTTTTCATCTAATACCGATTCTAAATTAAAGCTCGGAACTGTTTTGCCAATTAAGGCTGATTCTAATTTTTTTGGATCATCGCCTTGCGAGTTGCGAGCGAGTTGAACCAAAAATGCCACAGATAACGCTAAAAAGAGAATTAAAGGAAGTAGAAATTTTTTGTTCATTGTATATGCCTAATATCAATCACTCTCAAAGTCGTTAGCTTACCAAAAAATAGTTGAATAAGCATTGATTTAAATAAAAAATCCGTTGAGTGGTATTCAACGGATTTTAAGGTATTACAAGCGGTCGAAAAAGTTAAATTATTTGCGTAATTTTACCGTTTCAATGGCGTGGTCTTGCCCTTTGATTAAAATAAGGTTAGCACGCTCTCTGCTTGGCAGAATATTTTGCCGTAAATTTAAGCCGTTGATCTCTTCCCAAATCGTTGAGGCGGTTTCAATCGCTTCTTGCTCGGACAAACTCGCATAATGGTGGAAATAGGAGTTTGGGTCGGCAAAGGCACTGCGGCGGAATTTCAAGAAACGGCTGATATACCATTTTTTCAGCAAACTTTCTTCGGCGTCCACATAAATAGAAAAATCCACAAAGTCCGATACAAATACATTATGCGGGCTGGAGGGGTAGTTCATTCCACTTTGTAACACGTTTAGCCCTTCTAAAATCACAATATCGGGTTGATCCACTGTATTAAACTGATTTGGGATAATATCGTAGGTCAAGTGGGAATAAATAGGGGCTTTCACGTTGCGTTTGCCGGATTTAATATCAGAAACAAAGCGAATCAGGCTGTGAATATCATAAGATTCCGGAAAGCCTTTCTTCTTGAGTAAGTTCTTTTCGGTTAATGTCGCAAGCGGATATAAAAAACCGTCAGTGGTAATTAAATCTACTTTTCGCTCTTTAGGGTAATGGGAGAGCAGGGCTTGCAAAATACGGGCGGAGGTGCTTTTACCAACCGATACGCTGCCGGCAATACTAATAATGTAAGGGACTTTAGGCGGTTCAATGCCGAGGAAGCGATGTAAGACCGTCTGGCGTTTTAAGTTTTCTTCTATATAGTATTGAATTAAACGGGCAAGCGGTAAATAAATAGTGCGAACCTCTTCTAATGAAAGATCTTCATTAAAGCCTAGCAGTGGTTTTAGGTCTTGCTCGGTCAGCTTCAATGGAACGGATTTGCGTAAATCTGCCCATTGTTGGCGATCAAAAGTGAGAAAAGGAGTAATTTTGCTGGTTTTTTCAAGGCTCATAGCCAAAATCTCAATTTTTTACTGATGAATTAGGGTATGCAAATACCAAATTAAGGGCGTAACTATACAATATATGCACTTATTTTGCCGTAGTTATGCGGAGAAAATCCGTTGTATTTTACAAAAAATAGTCATTTTGTATATTTAAAAATCGAAAGAACGCTTTTTTTAATATTTTTTTAAAAAACACTTGCACGCTGTTAAAATTTCCCTATAATGCACATCACTTGCTTACGACACAGCAACGCCGACTTAGCTCAGTAGGTAGAGCAACTGACTTGTAATCAGTAGGTCACCAGTTCGATTCCGGTAGTCGGCACCATTAACTCAGGCGTAAATAAGTATTCAATTATCGTGGAGGGGTTCCCGAGCGGCCAAAGGGGGCAGACTGTAAATCTGTTGGCTCAGCCTTCGAAGGTTCGAATCCTTCTCCCTCCACCATCTCTGATATTTTGAATCGCGTAGGTCAGACGAATTTAGAACAGCGGGCATCGTATAATGGCTATTACCTTAGCCTTCCAAGCTAATGATGCGGGTTCGATTCCCGCTGCCCGCTCCAAGCGCTGATATAGCTCAGTTGGTAGAGCGCACCCTTGGTAAGGGTGAGGTCGGCGGTTCAAATCCGCCTATCAGCACCACTTCTCTGAATTCTATCTTTCTCACGCAAATTTTTATTAGTATTAATTTCTACATTATGGTTAATGGGTTCTTTTGTTCCATTGTAACCGTTTTTGTTTAAGAGGCTTTTAGAAAATGTCTAAAGAAAAATTTGAACGTACAAAACCGCACGTTAATGTGGGTACAATCGGCCACGTTGACCATGGTAAAACAACTTTAACAGCAGCAATCACTACCGTATTAGCGAAACACTTCGGTGGTGCAGCTCGTGCATTTGACCAAATCGACAATGCACCGGAAGAAAAAGCACGTGGTATCACCATCAATACTTCACACGTTGAGTACGATACAGCAACTCGTCACTACGCACACGTTGACTGCCCGGGACACGCGGACTATGTTAAAAACATGATTACCGGTGCGGCACAAATGGATGGTGCTATCTTAGTAGTAGCAGCAACAGACGGTCCAATGCCACAAACTCGTGAGCACATCTTATTAGGTCGCCAAGTAGGTGTACCATACATCATCGTATTCTTAAACAAATGCGACATGGTAGATGACGAAGAGTTATTAGAATTAGTTGAAATGGAAGTGCGTGAACTTCTTTCACAATACGACTTCCCGGGTGATGACACTCCAATCGTACGTGGTTCAGCGTTACAAGCGTTAAACGGCGTAGCAGAGTGGGAAGAGAAAATCCTTGAATTAGCAAACCACTTAGACACATACATTCCAGAGCCTGAGCGTGCGATTGATAAACCATTCTTATTACCAATCGAAGACGTATTCTCAATTTCAGGTCGTGGTACAGTAGTAACAGGTCGTGTTGAGCGTGGTATCATCCGCACTGGTGATGAAGTTGAAATCGTAGGTATCAAAGATACAGCGAAAACAACCGTAACAGGTGTTGAGATGTTCCGTAAATTATTAGACGAAGGTCGTGCGGGTGAGAACGTAGGTGCATTATTACGTGGTACTAAACGTGAAGAAATCGAACGTGGTCAAGTATTAGCGAAACCGGGTTCAATCACTCCACACACAGACTTCGAATCAGAAGTTTACGTATTATCAAAAGAAGAAGGTGGTCGTCACACTCCATTCTTCAAAGGTTACCGTCCACAGTTCTACTTCCGTACAACGGACGTAACAGGTACAATCGAATTACCGGAAGGTGTAGAGATGGTAATGCCTGGCGACAACATCAAAATGACTGTTAGCCTAATTCACCCAATCGCGATGGACGAAGGTTTACGTTTTGCGATTCGTGAAGGTGGTCGTACAGTAGGTGCGGGCGTTGTAGCTAAAATCATCAAATAATTAAGATTGTTTGATAAAGCGAAAAGCTAAATAAAATGAAAGAGGCATATCGAAAGGTATGCCTCTTTTGCTTTTATGCCGATTAAGCTAGCCATATCATTTCATTTGCAAAAAATCGGCGAGAAAAGACCGCTTGTCATCAAGAGATTTTGCATGCGGCCTATTTTTCTCAAAATTGCTAAATAGTTATAACTACCTTCCTCTTAATTTAGTATAAATTCGTTATAGCTCTTTCTTTAAAAGAAAAACACCTTGTTCGATAAAATGTACATAGGCCTGTTTGATATGAGGATAAAAATTTTCAGGTTTAGTATTGACTAATAAATCTTTCCCTTCCCATTCAGCTATAATTTCCCAATGATTTCCCATATAAACTGCATTTTTAATTTTACAGAGTTGACTTATATTTCCTTGTTCAGCTAAATGAATAGCTTCTGGACGAATGCCAACTAAACATTCCCCATCGGGTAACTCAAATTGTTCAGCATTTGATAACGTAAATTGATATCCATTTATATTAATTTGGTTGCCAGCTATCGTGCCTTCAAAAATGCTACTTTCACCCATAAAATTTGCTAAGAATAAAGAATTAGGGCGAAGGTATAACTCTTTGGCTGAAGCTTTTTGCATAATTCTTCCCTTGTTCATCACAATTACTTCATCTGAAACCGCAAAGGCTTCGGACTGATCGTGAGTCACATAAAGGGAAGTAATGTTTAAACGTTGCTGTAATTCACGGATTTTCTCCCGCATTGAACGGCGTAAGTTAGCGTCAAGGTTACTCAGTGGTTCATCGAACAGTAGCACTTTCGGTTTCAGAATTAAGGCACGGGCGAGGGCGACACGTTGTTGCTGTCCGCCGGAGATTTGATCGACAAAGCGATCTTCAAAACCGCCTAAATCCACCAATTCCAACGCCTCTTTCACTCGTTGCAGCCGTTCTTCTTTCGGTACGCCCTGCATTTTCAAGCCGTAGCCGACATTATCGCCAATCGACATATGTGGAAATAATGCATAAGACTGGAACACAATGCAAATATCACGGTGCTGGATCGAACTTTGGGTCACATCTTCGCCATCAATAAAAATTTGCCCCGAAGTCGGGTTTTCCAGCCCTGCCACTAAACGCAGTACGGTGGTTTTACCGCAGCCGGAAGGCCCGAGTAAAGTCACCATTTTGCCCTGTGGAATGCTGAGGTTGAGGTTATCAATTACCGTCACCTTGCCGAAAGATTTGGTGACATTTTTTAAAACTAAGAAATCGTTGTTCATATATTGTCCTTTTGCCTATAGCTGTTCTGTTGTCATTGATTGTAGGGTGGACGTAAGTCCACGAATAAAATACAGAGAAATCATCAATACGTGGACTTACGTCCACCCTACAAAATTGTTTGCTCAGCCATTAGTACTATGAAAGAGCTAACTTACATCTTTTTCGCCTTAGAGCGGGCGATGCGGGTGTCGCCGACAATCCAGTCAAAAATCAGGATAATCGCCATCATCACCACAATTAAAATTGAGCCGTAGGCAATCGCAATGCCGTATTCACCGTCTTCCACACGGTTGAGAATGTAGGAGGTTGCCACACGGGTGTCGGCAGTGACTAAGAACACAATCGCACTCACGGTGGTCATTGCTCGCACAAAGCTGGTGACGAGGGCGGAGAGCAGAGCCGGTTTGAGCAGCGGTAACACCACAAACAGCATTGTTTTGAACGAACCGGCTTTCAGCGAGAGCGAGGCTTCGTCCAGCGATTTATCTAACTGCCCCAAGCCGGCAATCGCCGCTCGCATACCCACCGGCATATTCCGCATTACCATTGAGAGAATAATGATCATACCGGTGCCGGTTAGGTAAATCGGGGCATCGTTAAAGGCAAGAATGTAAGAGACGCCTGCCACCGTTCCCGGCACGGCAAAGCAGAGCAGGGTTAAAAATTCTAGGGTTTTCTTACCGTTGAAATCACGCCGAACTGTCACATAGGCGATCAGCAAGCCGAATAGCGCAGTAATCGGAGCGGCAGCGGCAGCGAAAATCACGGTTTGAATTAATGATGGGAAACCGCCATCGCTAAACCCTTGCCCGAATAGCTTGATGTAGTTATCAAGCGTTAAAGTATAATCCACGCCCCAGTTCACGGTAAAACTGCCGTAGAAAATACTGCCGTACAGCACTAAGTTGAAAGTTCCCCAGAACAATAAGGTGCAAATAATCAGCCATTTCATACCGCTTGGTAAGTCTTGCACATCGCCTCGATAAGATTTGCCGGACACCGTCACATAAGAGCGATTGCCGATCCAGAGGTATTGGATCACGAAAATGGCTAGGGAGAATACCAACAAAATTGCTCCGAGCGTGCTGGCGGAGGCGTAATCCAGTTGAGAACCAGCAATGTAGAAGTAGATTTGGGTTGCAATCACATCAAAGCTACCGCCCAACACTAACGGCGTACTGAAGTCGGCGAGGGATTGAATTGCCACTACTAAAAAGGAGTTTGCGAGCGCTGGTTTTAACAACGGGAAAATGATGTTAAAAAAGGCTTGATAGCGGTTGGAACGCAAGGTGTAAGCCGCTTCTTCCACCGAAGGGTGAATGGATTTCAACGCCCCTTCCAAAATCATAAACGACATTGGCGTGAGCGCGAGGGTATGGGCGATCACAATACCGGTGAAACCATACAGCCAGTTATTGGCAAAGCCGAAATAATCGACTAGAAATTCTGTCACATAGCCGGAACGCCCAAGCATTAGGGTTACGCCTAAACCGACCACAAACGGCGGCGTGACGATGGGTAAAATCGAGAAAATCCGCCCGATAAACGCGGAGCGTTTGGCAATTCGAGTGGTGTAGAGGGCAAACGCCAAGCCGAATAGGGTGGAGAGAACGCCGACTGTGCCGGCAACGGAGAGCGAGTTGCCTACCACACGAGCCACATAAGGTTGTTGCAAAATTGTCAGCACTTGGCTTGGCACAAATTCCGAGCCGTTGTAGAACATCGACACAAAAATGGCGATGGTCGGATACACAATAAAAAAGAAAATCAGCAGAATAATGCTCAGTAACGAGCCGATAATAAAGCGGTCACCCTGCATTACTTTGAGCGTTGCTAAATTTTGGGTCGCAAGCCCCATAATGGCAATAATCAACGGCAACACCGCATAACCGAGGCTGATTTTCAGCACAATCGCTGACAGGAAAATAAAGGCGAACAGCACGCCCAGCCCAACTAATTCTAGCTTGGCTCTGGTTTTACAAGCGGTCGAATTTGGCAATAAAAATACCAAAAGCGGTAAAAACCACGCCCAAGTAATGTTGATACTCGACCAGCCCATTGCGGCGAGCAGTTCATCAGAGGTTGAGTCAAACAGACCATAATCTAAGGCTTTAGACGGTAACAAGAGAAAACCGAGTAACCCGATAAGCACCCAAACAAGCGGTCGGGAAAAGGAAAAATTCTGCATAACACCTCACAGATTCTTATAATTAGAGAGGGGATAATTGCTTATCCCCTCAGTGGAAAGATTAACACTATTTCGCTAATTTTACTTCATTTACCCACTTATCAATCAAGCGTTTACGCTCTTCACTCGAGCCGTATTTTTCAAAATCATAATTGATTAAGTTTAAGTTTTTCGGATCAAGTGCGTAAGGCGAGGCTTCTGCTGTGGTGTTGGTTAATACTTGGAACGCATTGCCTTTTTGCCAAGAGAGTTCTTGAGCTTCTTTAGAAAGCGACCAATCCACGAACAGTTTTGCATTATCAAGATTTCTTGCACCTTTGAGGATACTCACACCGCCTAATTCGTAGCCTGTGCCGTCTGTTGGTGCGGTCATTTCAATGTTAGCCCCGTTTTTCTTCTCAATCGCATAGTCGTGTAAGAAACCGATACCGATAGCGGTTTCACCACGGGCGGTATTGCGTGCCGGTGTGATGCCGGATTTGGTATATTGTGAAATGTTTTTGTGTAATTTGCGGAAATAGTCGAAGGCTTTCTCTTCGCCCCAAAGTTGTACGAAGGTCGCAATTGCAGTATAAGCCGTGCCGGAGCTTTGTGGGTCGGCAATTTGGATTTCACCGGCTAGGCGAGGGTCGAGCAAGTCTTCCCAAGTGCTAGGCACTTTTTCAATGCCGAGTTTTTTGATTCGGTCTAAATTCACACCATAACCTAAAATCCCCATATACACAGCCGAAGAGTAGTTGCCTTTTAATTTTGCCGGGTCACGGAATTTCTCGATAATTTGTTCGAGGTTCGGCGATTTATATGGCTCGAGTAAACCCATTTCTGCGGCTTGTGAATGTGGATCTAAGGTACCGCCATACCATACATCAGCTTGAGGATTGTTCTTCTCTGCTTCAATTTTCGCCAATGTACTGCCTGAACCGTTACGCACAAATGCCACTTTAACATCATATTTTTTGCCGAATGCTTGCACTTCTTGCTCACAAAGTTCGTTAGTGGCACTACAATAAACGGTTAAACGACCTTCTGCTAAAGCAGAGTTGGCAAAGGCTGAACCGAGTAATAAAGTCGAGAGTGCCAAAGATAATTTTTTTAATTTCATTTTTATTTCCTTAATGAGTTATCGCATAGATTGCTATACAATATAGCAAGAAATACCATAAAATTCTGTGAGCAAGCTCACAGTTCAATCAACAAGCGGCCTAAATTGTGAAAAAATTTGCAATTCATAGGTGGTAGTAGTTGAACCTTTCTAAATAAATTAAATCTTATAGCATAGCCAAGAATATTGGCTTATTTGAAATTGATTAATTATGAGGGATTATTATGAAATCTATTTTGAAAGTTGTTGGTGCAATGGTATTAATGGTTGCTGTGTCTGGCTGTAACAATATGACAAAAACGCAACGTAATACTGCAATCGGTGCGGCAATTGGCGGTGTGGCTGGTCACGCGATTGGTGAATCTACCGGTGCAACTTTAGGTGGTGCCGCACTTGGTGGCGTGATTGGTAGCCAAATCAAATAATTGCAAAAAATTTCAAGAAATCAACCGCTTGTAAATCAATATTACAAGCGGTTTTATTTTGTATAGATTTTGTAAATTTTGCATTTTCTGCTTTTCTTTTCGCGAGCTTTCTTTATAATGCAAAAGTTTTGAAACGAAATTTAAGTGAAGATTATAATGTCAAAACGTAACACGCAACAACGCCGCCATTTAATTGTTCAAATGGTACAAGAGAAAAATGAAGTGAGTGTAGATGAACTCGCTCATTTCTTTGAGACGTCTGAAGTTACGATTAGAAAAGATTTAACCGCTTTGGAAGAAAGTGGTTTTTTATTGCGTAAGTATGGTGGGGCGGTAAAAATCCCATCAGAAATGATGGAAGAAGCGTTTATCGAACAACTTTCGATTCAAAAGAAAATGATTGCTCAAGCCGCCCGTGATTGTATCCGAGATCATAACCGTATCATTATTGACAGTGGTAGCACGACCGGCGCTTTGGTAAAAGCATTGAACCAAACCGGCTTGGTGGTGATGACGAATTCGCTGAATTTAGCGGCGGAATTGACTTCCCTTGAATGCGAACCAACAGTGTTGATGACCGGCGGCACTTGGGATAGCCGTTCTGAATCCTTCCAAGGCAAGGTAGCGGAACAGGTGTTACGTTCATACGATTTCGATCAGCTTTTTATTGGTGCGGACGGTTTAGATTTGGCTCGAGGCACGACTACCTTTAATGAATTAGTCGGCTTAAGTCAGGTAATGGCAGAAGTGAGCCGTGAAGTAATTGTGCTAATTGAATCGCAAAAGATTGGTCGAAAAATGCCGAATATTGAATTGGAATGGCAAAATATTACCAAAATTATTACCGACAGCCAGTTAAGTTTTGAAACGAAAGAACAAATCGAAAAAATGGGTGTCGAAGTGGTTATTGCAAAATAGCAGTAGCTCAAATGAATCTTTAAACTTAAACATAGGAAAGCAAATTTATGTGTGGAATTGTAGGTGCAGTAGCACAACGTGATATCGCAGAAATCTTGGTTGATGGTTTACATCGCTTAGAATACCGTGGATATGACTCAGCTGGTGTAGCAGTATTAAATGCAGATGATAAAACAATGCAAATTGTACGCCGTGTCGGTAAAGTGAAAGCCTTAGATGAAGCGTTAGACACTAAGCCACTATTAGGCGGCACTGGGATCGCACACACTCGCTGGGCAACGCACGGCGAGCCGTCAGAAACTAACGCTCACCCACATCGTAGCGGTAAAATTGCTGTGGTTCACAATGGGATCATCGAAAACTACGAAGAGTTAAAAGTAGTGTTACAAGAGCGTGGTTATGTGTTCCAATCTCAAACCGATACCGAAGTAATTGCTCATTTGGTGGAATGGGAATTGCGTTCTGCCTCTTCATTATTAGAAGCGGTACAAAAAACCGTGGTACAACTGCGCGGTGCTTACGGCACAGTAGTGTTAAATGAAGAAGAGCCGGATCATTTAATTGTGGCTCGTTCAGGCAGCCCGTTAGTGATTGGTTACGGTGTGGGCGAGAACTTCCTCGCTTCAGACCAGCTTGCGTTATTAAGTGTAACTCGCCGTTTTGCTTATTTAGAAGAAGGCGATGTAGCGGAAATTACCCGTCGCACAGTGGATATTTATGACCGTGAAGGCAACAAAGTAGAACGTGAAATTCACGAAGGTAACTTTGAAGCAGATGCGGCAGACAAAGGGCAATATCGTCACTATATGCAAAAAGAAATCTTTGAGCAGCCGGTTGCGATTATGAACACCTTAGATGGTCGTATCAAAGACGGTAAAGTAGATATTTCAGCCATTGCACCGAATGCGGCAGAGATTTTATCGAAAGTAGAACACGTTCAAATTGTGGCTTGTGGTACATCTTACAATGCCGGTATGGTTTCACGTTATTGGTTTGAATCCATTGCAGGCGTGAGTTGTGATGTGGAAATTGCCTCAGAATTCCGTTACCGTAAATTCGTTACTCGCCCGAACAGCTTGTTAATCACCCTTTCACAATCAGGCGAAACCGCGGACACGTTAGCTGCACTTCGTTTAGCGAAAGAGTCAGGTTATATGGCGGCAATGACGGTATGTAATGTGGCAAGTTCTTCATTAGTGCGTGAATCCGATTTTGAGTTCTTAACTAAAGCCGGTGTGGAAATTGGGGTAGCATCAACCAAAGCGTTTACTACCCAATTAACCTGCTTGTTATTGTTAAATGTCGCGATTGGACGCTTACAAGGCAGAATGAGTGAGGAGCAAGAACACCATATCGTGCAATCTTTACAACGCTTACCAGCACAAATTGAAAGTGCGTTAGTGTTCGATAAACAAATCGAAAAATTATCGGAAGATTTTGCGGATAAACACCACACATTGTTCTTAGGTCGTGGAGAATATTACCCGATTGCGATGGAATCTGCATTGAAATTAAAAGAGATTTCATATATTCACGCAGAAGCTTATGCCGCAGGCGAGTTAAAACACGGCCCGTTAGCATTAATTGATAGCGATATGCCGGTAGTGGTGGTAGCACCGGAAAATGACTTGCTTGAGAAAGTGAAATCCAATATTGAAGAAGTGCGTGCAAGAGGCGGTCAGTTATATGTGTTTGCCGATCACGATGCAGGTTTTGAAGAAGCAGAAGGCTTCAAAACGATTGTAATGCCGAAAGTTGATGAAGTAACCGCACCGATTTTCTACACCGTGCCGTTACAACTACTTTCATATCACATTGCCTTAATCAAAGGAACGGACGTTGACCAACCTCGTAACCTTGCAAAAGCGGTGACTGTAGAGTAATGTTAGTTAAACCCCATAGTTAAACCCCAAGATATCTTGGGGTTTTTATATGAGTTATAGGACAGTTTATTGATAGTTGAAACAATTTATAAATAAGCTTACTTAAACTATTAAATTAGCTTAAAAATTCACTTGATTAATGAGTGGTTTTTGTAGTATATTTTGCACCCTGTTTATCTTGTGTAAACAGGTTCGTCCCGAAAGGGTGTTTTTTTATTTTAACGGAGCACTAATATGATCCAAGAACAGACTATGCTGGACGTTGCTGATAACTCAGGGGCTCGTAGCGTAATGTGTATCAAGGTTCTAGGTGGATCGCACCGTCGTTACGCTGCTATTGGCGATATCATTAAAGTTACTGTAA
The DNA here is from genome assembly GCA_900638155.1 of Mannheimia haemolytica. Classification (NCBI taxonomy): domain Bacteria; kingdom Pseudomonadati; phylum Pseudomonadota; class Gammaproteobacteria; order Pasteurellales; family Pasteurellaceae; genus Mannheimia; species Mannheimia haemolytica. The sequence continues at coordinate 682,164 of LR134495.1, forward strand.
AAGAAGCAATTCCACGCGGTAAAGTTAAAAAAGGTGATGTGTTAAAAGCAGTTGTTGTGCGCACCAAGAAGGGTGTTCGTCGCCCAGATGGCGCAGTTATTCGTTTCGATGGCAATGCTTGTGTAATTTTAAACAATAACACTGAGCAACCAATCGGTACTCGTATTTTTGGACCGGTGACTCGTGAACTTCGTTCTGAGAAGTTTATGAAAATCATCTCTTTAGCTCCAGAAGTACTATAAGGAGAATGTAATGGCTGCAAAAATCCGTCAAAACGATGAAGTAATTGTTCTTACCGGTAAAGATAAGGGCAAACGTGGTAAGGTAACTAAAGTGTTACCAAATGGTAAAGTTTTTGTTGAGGGTATCAACATCATCACTAAACACGAGAAACCAGTTCCTGCATTAGGTAAAGCTGGCGGTTTAGTGAAAAAAGAAGCGGCAATCGATGTTTCAAACGTTGCAATCTTCAACCCTGAAACCAACAAAGCTGACCGTGTAGGATTTAGATTCGAAGATGGCAAAAAAGTGCGTTTCTTCAAATCTAACGAGAAATCAATTTAATTAACTGGAGTAATGTGATGGCGAAACTGCATGATTACTACAGAGATACAGTAGTTAATGAATTAAAAGAGAAATTCAACTACTCATCTGTCATGCAAGTCCCACGAATCGAAAAGATTACCCTGAATATGGGTGTGGGTGAAGCATTGACCGACAAAAAACTGTTAGATAACGCAGTAGCGGATTTAGCAGCAATCAGCGGTCAAAAACCTTTAGTAACCAAAGCTCGCAAATCTGTTGCAGGCTTTAAAATCCGTCAAGGGTATCCAATCGGTTGCAAAGTAACCCTACGTGGTGAACGTATGTGGGAATTCTTTGAAAGATTGATTACTATCGCTGTTCCACGTATCCGTGACTTCCGTGGTTTAAACGCTAAGTCATTCGATGGTCGTGGTAATTACAGTATGGGTGTTCGTGAGCAAATCATTTTCCCTGAAATCGACTACGATAAAGTAGATCGTGTACGTGGTTTAGATATTACTATCACCACTTCAGCGAAAACTGATGAAGAAGGTCAAGCTTTATTAGCTGCTTTCAATTTCCCATTCCGTAAATAAGGTAGGTTATCGTGGCAAAACAATCAATGATCGCACGCGATGTAAAACGTGCTAAATTAGCTGATAAATTCTACGCAAAACGTGAAGAATTAAAGAAAATCATCTCTGATGTAAATGCATCTGATGAAGAGCGTTGGGACGCAGTGTTGAAGTTACAAACACTTCCACGTGACTCTAGCCCAATCCGTCAGCGTAATCGTTGCCGCCAAACTGGTCGCCCACACGGTGTACTTCGTAAGTTTGGTTTAAGCCGTATTAAGGTTCGTGAAGCTGCTATGCGCGGTGAAATTCCGGGTCTTAAGAAAGCAAGCTGGTAATAACCTCTTTTAATTTGGAATCATGGGAGTAAATACATGAGCATGCAAGATCCAATCGCAGATATGCTGACCCGTATTCGTAACGGTCAAGCTGCGAATAAAGTTGCAATCAGTATGCCTTCATCTAAGTTAAAAGTTGCTATTGCAAATGTTTTAGCTGAAGAAGGTTATATCGAAAGCGTTAAAGTTGTTGAAGGTGTTAAACCTGAACTGGAAATTACTTTAAAATATTTCCAAAACAAACCGGTTGTAGAAAGTATTCAACGTGTTAGCCGTCCTGGTTTACGTATTTATAAACGTAAAGATGAGTTACCAAAAGTAATGGGTGGTTTAGGTATCGCAGTTGTTTCTACATCTAAAGGTGTAATGACCGACCGTGCTGCACGTCAAGCAGGCCTCGGCGGTGAAATTATCTGTTACGTAGCATAATAGAGAGGTAGGAAAAATGTCTCGTGTTGCAAAAGCACCTGTTAATATTCCTGCCGGTGTTGAGGTAAAACTTAACGGTCAGCTATTAACAGTTAAAGGTAAAAACGGCGAGTTATCTCGTGAAATTCACAATGCAGTTGAAGTAAAACAAGAAGCTGATGCATTAACTTTCGCTCCACGTGAAGGTATTGCTAATGCAGATGCTCAAGCAGGTACGGCTCGTGCACTAGTAAATAATATGGTGATCGGAGTTACTGAAGGCTTTACTAAGAAATTGCAATTAGTGGGTGTTGGTTATAGAGCACAAATGAAAGGCAATGCTGTTGCTTTAAGTTTAGGTTTCTCTCACCCAGTAGAACACGCGTTGCCAGCAGGTGTAACTGGTGAATGTCCATCACAAACAGAAATTATTCTGAAAAGTGCTGACAAGCAGTTAATTGGCCAAGTGGCAGCAGATATTCGTGCATATCGCAAACCTGAACCTTATAAAGGTAAAGGTGTACGTTACTCTGATGAAGTAGTACGTACTAAAGAAGCGAAGAAAAAGTAAAGTAAGGTAACACTATGGATAAGAAAATAGCTCGTATCCGTCGTGCAAGCCGTGCACGTCATTTAATGAGAGAGCAAGGTGCAACACGTTTAGTTGTGCATCGCACACCTCGCCATATTTATGCGCAGGTAATTGCACCTAATGGCTCAGAAGTACTAGCAGCAGCTTCAACTGTTGAAAAAGTAATTAAAGAGCAAGTTAAATATACCGGTAATAAAGAAGCCGCAGCAGTAGTGGGTAAAATCGTTGCTGAGCGTGCAATTGCCAAAGGTATTCAAGCGGTTGCTTTTGATCGTTCTGGTTTCAAATACCACGGTCGTGTGCAATCATTAGCAGATGCTGCTCGTGAAGCTGGTCTACAGTTCTAATAGAGGAATTTGAGATGTCAAACATCGAAAAACAAGCTGGTGAACTGCAGGAAAAGCTAATCGCGGTTAACCGTGTTTCAAAAACCGTAAAAGGTGGTCGTATTATGAGTTTCACTGCTTTAACAGTAGTGGGCGATGGTAACGGTCGTGTAGGTTTTGGTTACGGTAAAGCACGTGAAGTTCCAGCAGCAATCCAAAAAGCGATGGAAAAAGCTCGTCGCAATATGATCAATGTAGCTTTAAATGAAGGTACATTACAACATCCAGTTAAAGGTTCACATACAGGTTCACGCGTATTTATGCAACCAGCAAGCGAAGGTACAGGTATCATCGCTGGTGGTGCAATGCGTGCAGTATTAGAAGTTGCGGGTGTTCGTAACGTTCTTTCTAAAGCGTATGGTTCAACTAACCCAATTAACGTTGTTCGTGCAACAATCGATGCACTTGAGAACATGAAATCACCTGAAATGGTTGCTGCAAAACGTGGCAAAACAGTTGAAGAAATTTTGGGGTAATTGGATATGGCAAAAATTAAAGTAACTCAAACTCGTAGCTCTATCGCTCGTTTACCGAAACATAAAGCAACGTTAAAAGGCTTAGGTCTTCGTCATATTCGTCATACTGTAGAACTTGAAGATACACCAGCAGTGCGTGGTATGATCAATCAAGTGTCTTATATGGTTAAAGTAGAGGAGTAATAGAATGCGTTTAAATTCTCTTTCTCCAGCTGAAGGTGCTAAGCACAGTGCAAAACGTCTAGGTCGTGGTATTGGTTCCGGTTTAGGTAAAACTGGTGGACGTGGCCATAAAGGTCAAAAATCTCGTACAGGCGGCGGTGTTCGTCGTGGTTTCGAGGGTGGTCAAATGCCTTTATATCGTCGTTTACCAAAATTTGGTTTTACTTCATTAAAATCATTCCATGTGGCTGAAATTCGTTTAAACGACTTAGCTAAAGTAGATGGCAACGAAGTAACTTTAGAGACATTAAAAGCAGCAAACATCATTACTAAAGATATTTTATCTGCTAAAGTAATTTTAGCAGGTAAAATTGAAAAAGCAGTTGTGGTGAAAGGCTTACGTGTAACTAAAGGTGCTAAAGCTGCTATTGAAGCTGCTGGCGGTTCTATCGAGGAATAAAGATGGCAAAGCAACCAGGGTACCAAGGTAGTACACAAAAAGGGACTGGCGAGCTTAAATCAAGACTATTGTTTGTTTTAGGTGCGTTAATCGTTTTCCGTATCGGTTCTTTTATACCTGTTCCTGGCATTGATGCTTCTGTATTATCCGAATTAATTCGACAACAGCAAGGCACCATCATTGATATGTTTAATATGTTCTCTGGTGGTGCTTTAAGCCGTGCATCTATATTTGCACTAGGTATTATGCCTTATATTTCAGCGTCAATTATTATCCAATTATTGACAGCGATTCACCCACCTCTAGCTGAATTAAAGAAAGAAGGTGAAGCAGGTCGTCGGAAAATCAGTAAATATACACGCTATGGCACACTGTTATTAGCATTTATTCAATCTATTGGTATTTCACTAGCCCTACCGAATATGGTACATGGATTAGTTCCTAATCCAAGTATATTATTCTATGTAACTTCTGTAGTAAGCTTAGTGACAGGAACAATGTTCCTAATGTGGCTAGGCGAACAAATCACTGAGCGTGGTATCGGAAACGGTATCTCATTGATTATTTTTGCAGGTATTGTTGCAGATCTTCCAGCAACGATAGGGCAGACAATTGAACAAGCCCGTCAAGGCGAGTTATCATTTATCGTCTTACTACTAGTTGCAATAATTGCATTTGCAGTAACTTATTTTGTTGTTTTTGTTGAACGTGGACAAAGAAGAATAGTTGTAAACTATGCAAGTCGCCAACAAGGTCGAATGATGGCGCCTGCAAGAACTTCTCACTTACCATTAAAAGTGAATATGGCAGGGGTAATACCGGCAATTTTTGCTTCAAGTATTATTTTATTCCCGGCAAGTATTACTCAATGGTTTGGTCAAAGCGAAGGATTTGAGTGGTTATTTAACCTTTCACAACTATTACAGCCAGGTCAACCACTGTATGTTGTATTATTCACAATGGCAGTGATTTTCTTTGCTTTCTTTTATACAGGAATGCAGTATAATCCTCGTGATACAGCGGATAATCTTAAGAAATCAGGTGCGTTTGTACCAGGTTACCGACCAGGCGAACAAACATCTCGTTATATCGATAAAGTAATGACACGTTTAACCTTAATTGGTGCGTTATATATTGCTTTTGTTTGTTTGGTTCCTTACATCATTACGTCGTTATGGAAGGTGCCATTCCAATTAGGTGGTACATCATTATTGATTGTAGTGGTTGTTATTATGGATTTCATCGCACAGGTTCAGAGTCATTTAATGTCTCAACAATATGATTCTGTGTTGAAGAAAGCTAACTTAAAAGGTCTAAATTAATAGGCCGTTAATAAAGGATAAGCAATGAAAGTTCGTGCTTCAGTAAAAAGAATGTGCCGTAATTGTAAAGTAATCAAACGTGAAGGTGTGGTTCGTGTAATTTGTAGCGATCCTAAACACAAACAACGTCAAGGTTAATTTACGCATATTTCTTGCAAAGAACCCGCTGAGCAGTTATACTGCTCAGCTCATTCGTCCTGATATACTGTTTGAGTATCCTGAAACGGGCTTTTCAAGATCAGTATATCAATAAACTTAAATAATAGGAGTGCATAGTGGCCCGTATTGCAGGCATTAACATTCCTGATCAAAAACACACTGTAATCGCATTAACTGCAATTTACGGTATCGGTAAAACTCGTGCAAAAGCCATCTGTGCTGCAACGGGTATTGCCGAAGATGTAAAGATCAGAGAATTGTCTGAAGAGCAGATTGAAAAACTGCGTGAAGAAGTTGGTAAATTTACTGTCGAAGGGGATTTACGTCGTGAAGTAACTTTAAGCATCAAACGTCTTTTAGACTTAGGTTGCTACCGTGGTTTACGTCATCGTCGTAGTTTACCGGTACGTGGTCAACGTACTAAGACTAATGCGCGTACCCGTAAAGGTCCACGCAAACCGATCAAAAAATAGTCGGAGTAGATAAATAATGGCTAAAACACCAGTTCGCGCACGTAAGCGCGTAAAAAAACAGATTGCAGATGGCGTAGCTCATATCCACGCATCTTTCAATAACACAATCGTTACTATTACTGACCGTCAAGGTAATGCTCTAGCTTGGGCAACTGCAGGTGGTTCAGGTTTCCGTGGTTCTCGTAAATCGACTCCATTCGCTGCTCAAGTTGCTGCAGAGCGTTGTGCAGAAATGGTTAAAGAGTTTGGTTTAAAGAATTTGGAAGTTATGGTTAAAGGACCGGGTCCAGGTCGTGAGTCAACAATCCGTGCATTAAATGCAGCAGGTTTCCGTATCACGAATATTACTGATGTGACTCCGATTCCACATAACGGTTGTCGTCCACCGAAAAAACGTCGTGTTTAATTGACGTTAAAAGAATTGGAGAAAGAAAATGGCAAGATATTTGGGTCCTAAGCTCAAGCTAAGCCGTCGTGAAGGTACTGATTTATTCTTAAAATCAGGCGTTCGTGCGATTGAATCAAAATGTAGAAATAGACTTGATGTAGCGCCTGGTCAACATGGTGCTCGCAAGCCACGTTTATCTGACTATGGTAGTCAATTACGTGAAAAACAAAAAGTTCGCCGTATTTATGGTATCTTAGAGCGTCAATTCCGTAATTATTATACAGAAGCGAACCGCTTAAAAGGTAATACCGGTGAAAACTTACTAGTATTATTGGAAGGTCGTTTAGATAACGTAGTTTATCGTATGGGTTTTGCAGCAACACGTGCAGAAGCACGTCAGCTTGTTAGCCATAAATCAATCGTAGTAAACGGTCGTGTAGTAAACATTCCTTCATTCCAAGTTTCTGTTGATGATGTTGTTGCTGTTCGTGAAAAATCGAAAAAACAAGCACGTATTAAAGCATCATTAGAATTAGCAACTCAACGTGAAAAACCAACTTGGTTAGAAGTTGATGCAACTAAAATGGAAGGCGTATTTAAACGTCGTCCAGAGCGTTCTGATCTATCAGCAGATATTAATGAACATCTGATCGTTGAGCTTTACTCTAAATAATAGTTAGCTTAACCGCAAAGAGAGGAAAAAATGCAGGGTTCTGTGACAGAATTTTTAAAGCCGCACTTAGTAAATATTGAACAAGTTAGTTCAACTCATGCTAAAGTGACATTAGAGCCGTTAGAACGTGGTTTTGGCCATACATTAGGTAACGCACTTCGCCGCATTTTACTTTCATCTATGCCGGGTTGTGCAGTTACTGAAGTTGAAATTGATGGTGTACTACATGAGTACAGCAGCAAAGAAGGCGTTCAGGAAGATATTCTTGAGGTATTATTAAACCTTAAAGGTCTAGCGGTAAAAGTGCAAAATAAAGATGATATTATTTTGACACTAAATAAATCTGGAATTGGCCCTGTAACTGCAGCCGACATCACACACGATGGCGATGTAGAAATTGTGAATCCTGATCACGTAATCTGTCATTTAACAGATAAGAATGCGTCAATTAATATGCGCATTCGTGTTCAACGTGGTCGAGGTTATGTTCCTGCATCAGCACGTCTTCATACTCAAAACGATGACCGTCCTATCGGTCGTTTATTAGTAGATGCACGTTTTTCACCTGTAGATCGCATTGCTTACAATGTCGAAGCTGCTCGTGTTGAACAACGTACAGACTTAGATAAACTCGTTATTGAGATGGAAACTAACGGAACGTTAGATCCTGAAGAAGCTATCCGTCGTGCTGCAACGATTTTAGCAGAACAACTTGCTGCATTCGTTGATTTGCGTGATGTTCGTCAACCTGAAGTGAAAGAAGAAAAACCGGAATTTGATCCTATTCTTCTTCGTCCAGTAGATGACCTAGAGCTGACAGTTCGTTCTGCTAACTGTTTGAAAGCAGAGACAATTCACTATATCGGTGATTTAGTACAACGTACAGAAGTTGAACTTCTTAAAACCCCGAACTTGGGTAAAAAATCTCTTACAGAGATTAAGGATGTTCTTGCTTCTCGTGGTTTATCACTCGGTATGCGCCTTGAAAACTGGCCACCTGCAAGTATTGCAGAAGACTAGTTTTTCGGTATAGATTTTCTAAGAAGGAATAGGTTATGCGCCATCGTAAGAGTGGACGTCAATTAAACCGTAACAGCAGCCATCGCCAAGCGATGTTCCGTAATATGGCAAGTGCGCTTGTTGAACACGAAATCATCAAGACAACTTTACCAAAAGCGAAAGAGTTACGCCGTGTAGTTGAGCCGTTAATTACTTTAGCTAAAGCAGACAGCGTTGCAAATCGCCGTTTAGCTTTTGCCCGTACACGCAACGTTGATACAGTTGCTAAATTATTCAATGAATTAGGTCCACGTTTTGCACAACGTGCGGGTGGTTACACTCGCATTTTGAAATGTGGTTTCCGTGCAGGTGATAATGCTCCAATGGCTTACATTGAGTTAGTGGATCGCCCAGAAGTTGCAACTGAAGCAGCTGCGGAATAATCTTAATCAAAATTGAGCTTAAAACCCTGGTAGAAATACCGGGGTTTTATTCTTTTATTCGTTTTGATCAAAAAATAATTTTATTTTATAGTTACTTTTGAAAGTGGGTACTGGAGGAAGTAATGATAGAACAATCTTATAAAATTGCCTTACTTTTTAATGCTAACAAAATTTATGACAGAGGAGTAATGCAGGGCATTGGGCAGTTTATTCAAGCATCACAATGTACTTGGGATATTTTTGTGGAAGATGATTTTGTCTATCATAAAAACAGTATCGAAAGCCTGTCGATTGACGGCATTATTGCCGATTTTGACGATTTGGAAACAGTTGAGCTACTTAAAGATATTGACGTCCCCATTGTAGCAGTAGGCGGTTCTTACCAAAACCCTGACTATTACCCTGACCTTCCTTATGTTGCTACCGACAATTACGCCTTAGTTGAGGCAGCATTTTTACACCTAAAACAAAAAGGAATCAACCAATTTGCGTTTTACGGCTATCCTGCAGAAACGGAAAAACATTGGGCGATAGAGCGAAAAAATGCCTTTATTCAGTTGATGGAAAAATATGAACATCACCCAAATTGTTATATTGGTGATCAATTTCATTCAGATAATTGGGTTGAATTACAAGCCAAATTAGGCGAGTGGTTACAAACCTTACCAGCCCACACGGGCATTATTGCCGTTACTGACGCAAGGGCAAGACACCTGCTTCAAACCTGTGAGCATTTAAAAATCGCTGTACCTGAACAACTTTGCGTGATTGGTATTGATAACGAAGAGTTGATTCAATACCTCTCTCGGGTTTCTCTTTCTTCAGTCACACAAGGAACATCACAAATCGGCTATCACGCTGCGAAGTTATTATATCGAAAATTAAATAATCTACCGGTTTCAACCAAGCCAATTTTAATCCCGCCGGTAAAAGTGGAAGAACGCCGTTCGACCGATTATCGTTCTTTGCAAGACCCAATGGTAATCCAAGCTATGCACTTTATTCGTCACCGAGCTTGCCAAGGCATTAAAGTAGAGCAAGTACTGGATCATCTTAAAATTTCCCGCTCTAACCTTGAACAGCGTTTTAAGCAGGAAATGAATAAGACAATTCACCAGGTGATTCACGAGGAAAAATTAGCAAGAGCAACATATATGCTCAAATTTACCGAGATTTCGACCCAAGAAATTGCCAATGTGTGCGGTTATCCCTCTTTACAATATTTCTATGCCGTGTTTAAAAAAGAGTTTGGTAAAACCCCGAAAGAGTTCAGGCAAGAGTAGTAACAAGCGGTCAATTTCACCGAATATTTTGCAATTATTGCCTTATCTTCAGTTATAATCAGCGAAATTAAATTTTTTCGTTATCTATTCCAATGAGAAAACCGAAACGCCCAACTTTGCAAGACATCGCTACCCATCTCGATATTACCAAAATGACGGTCAGTCGCTTTTTGCGGGATCCAAACACCGTTGCCAAAAAGACCGGCGAGCGGATTGCACAAGCGATAGAGCTGTTTGGCTATATCCCAAACCGTGCACCGGATATTCTCTCGAATGCCAAAAGCCGAGCGATTGGCGTGCTGGTTCCCTCGCTTACCAACCAAGTGTTTGCCGATGTGATTAAAGGCATTGAGCAGATTACCGACCAAGCCGGCTACCAAACTATGCTCGCCCACTATGGTTACAGCGAGCAGAAGGAAGAACAGCGGATTGAGTCGCTGCTTTCGTACAATATTGACGGCATTATTTTATCGGAAAATCACCACTCGCCCCGCACCTTGAAAATGCTGGAGGTGGCGAACATTCCGGTAATAGAGATAATGGAAAGTGGTGAATGTGGGATTCAGCAAGCGGTTGGATTTGACAATATTTCTGCGGCTCAAGCGATGGTAGAAACAATGATTCATCGAGGCTGCCGACAGGTGGTGTATTTTGGGGCGAGAATGGATAAACGCTCTCAGCTGAAAATGCAGGGCTACGAACAGGCAATGCTCAAACACGGCTTAACTCCACACAGTATTACTACCGCAGAGCATTCTTCTTTCACACTTGGAGCAAGCCAGCTAAAACAAGCTTTGGTGCAAATTCCGCAAGTGGACGGCATTTTTTGCACTAATGATGACTTGGCAATCGGGGCATTATTTGAGTGCCAACGGTTAGGCATTAATGTACCGCAGCAGATTAAAATCGCCGGTTTTCACGGCCACGATGTCGGGCAATCCCTCACGCCGCAGCTTGCCAGCGTCATCACACCTCGCCTTGAAATAGGCAGAGTTGCCGCCCAAGAGCTACTCAACCGTATTCACAGTGTACAGCAACAAAGCCCGATTATTAACTTGGGCTATCACATTCATTTGGGGGAAAGTGTGTAGCCTAGACAAGCGGTTGAATTTGCAAAAAAATCCGCAAAATCCACCGCTTGTGATTAAAGCAACGGCTCAACCGCCTTTATGCAATGCTCTACAACCTCGTCAAAATTGCCGTCAATATCAATAAAAATCACATCTGGCTCGTCTGCTTGTGGAATTTCCAGTGTATTGAACTGACTTTGGAGCATTTCCGGTTTCATAAAATGCCCTTTACGTTGTTGCATTCGAGCCAGCACCAGATCAAATGAGCCGTGAAGGAATAGAAATGTCACATCGGCATTGCCTTGTCGGATCTGGTCTCGGTACTTTTTCTTCAATGCTGAGCAGACGATAATCCCTTTTTCGCTTTTTTGTTCAAAACTGAACACTGCATCGTTAATCCGCTCCAACCACGGCGTGCGATCTGCATCATTGAGTGGCGTGCCACTCGCCATTTTCAGAATATTGGCACGAGGGTGTAAGTCGTCCCCATCAATCAATTTCATTCCTAACCGCTGTGCGACCGCCGTTCCCACGCTGGTTTTGCCGGTGCTGGACACCCCCATTAAAATAAATGCTTTGCCGTTTGCCATTGAATTTCCTTGTGTTACTGGTAACGCTCATTTAGCCGTTAATGTAACAGGTTATTCTGAAAAATCATCTGCTATTTCAGGAAAATTTGAAGTAGATCACAATTTTGAAATAAAAGCTCCACAACCGTTTACTCTAAACTGCTTTTTGGTTATGTTACCGATAACAATTTAACCTTAGGAGATCCTATGTTACTGTTCATTATGTTTGCCGCCATCATTTTATTGCTGGTGCTGATTATGAAATTTAAAGTCCACGCTTTTGTGGCATTGATTATCGTGAGCTTGCTCACTGCATTAGCTGCCGGTATTCCGGTGGATAAAATCCTGCCAACATTGTTGAATGGTTTTGGTAGTACGCTGGCATCAGTGGCGTTACTGGTAGGGCTTGGGGCGATGATTGGCCGCTTGCTTGAAATCACCGGCGGGGCGAAAGTGCTTGCCGATACGCTTATCAATAAATTCGGTAAAGAACGTGCGCCTTTTGCGTTGGGCGTTGCCTCGCTGTTATTCGGTTTCCCGATTTTCTTTGATGCCGGCTTGGTGGTGATGTTACCGATTATTTTTAGTGTGGCAAGACAGTTCGGTGGATCGGTATTACGTTATGCGTTTCCGTCTGCCGGTGCGTTTGCGGTAATGCATGCCTTTCTGCCGCCACACCCCGGCCCGGTTGCCTCCGGTGATCTGCTTGGTGTGAATATGGGGCTGCTAGTCTTGGTGGGCTTGGTTTGTGCAATCCCAACGTGGTATATCGGCACTTACCTGTTCAGCCAATTTATCAGCAAACGCATTCACGTTGATTTGCCAAAAGCGTTTTTAAACGGCTTATCAGCAAACGAAATGGCAGTACAAAACCCGCCAAGTTTTGGCAAGGTACTCACGGTGTTGGTGCTGCCGATTATCCTGATTTTGTTTGATACCGGCTTGAATACCCTCTCCGTTGCTAAAGTGATTGATGGCAGTGAAATGTGGGTGCAGGGCCTTCGCTTAATCGGCAAAACCCCTGTTGCTTTACTGATTACCTTAATTGTGGCGATTATGCTGTTGCGGGATAATCGCAGTTTCGACCAAATCGAAAAAATCTGTAACAATGCCCTTGGCCCAATCTGCTCGATTGTCTTAGTGACCGGTGCAGGCGGAATGTTTGGTGGCGTGTTGCGTGCCAGCGGGATTGGCGATGTGTTATCGGAAATGATGAAAGACACCGGAATGCCGATAGTGGTCGCTGCCTTTATTATTGCCACCGTTTTCCGTATTGCACAAGGCTCGGCAACGGTTGCCTTAACCACAACCGCAGCATTAATTGCACCAACTGTCGCAGTAGCCACCGATTTAAGCCAGTTCGACCTCTGCTTTATTGTGATTGCCATTGCCTCCGGCTCTACCGTGCTTTCCCACGTCAATGACTCCGGTTTCTGGCTGATGAGCCGTTTCCTCGAAATGGACGAAAAAACCACCCTCAAAACCTGGACAATGCTTGAAACTTCCATCGGTTTAACCGGTTTTGCCTGTGCATTGATTGGCAGCTGGTTACTCTAATTCCAACCCTGACAAGCGGTCTGTTTTCTTCTAAAATTTGCAAAATTTGGCAGAGAATCGACCGCTTTTTCTTATTATAGAATGTTAGGGTTTATTTAATATATCTTCATTTATAAATTGAATATTTTGTAAATTATCCCAAAACCTTTCTGCTGCATTATTTAGTCTCGTATTCATTCTGTAAATATAACCTTTTATTGGAATAACTAATTCATTTTTGTCTAGTATGATTACTTTTTTATTGTGTAATTCTTCACTAATAGAATATTCAGGAAGCCATGCAATACCTTGATGATTTAGTACCATGTTTTTTAATAACTCAGACATTGATGAAATAAATTTTGTTTTTGTATTTAATTGAATCGTATTAGCTAACTTTCTATTCACTAACCGTCCCATATAGGAATTTGGTGTATAATTTAATAATGGTATGTTTTTATCGTTTAAATTAAATAATGCAGAACCTGTAATATCTATTGGGGAAATAGGGTAAAGCTTAGATTGCATTATTTCTAAAGACATAAATGGGGGTTGCATTAATTTTTCATCATAAAATGAAAAAATAAAATCACTTTTTCCTTCAATTAGAGTATTTACTGTTTGGTCAACATCGATTGCTTCAACGGAATAAATAAAATTTTCATTTGTTTGTGATAATTTCTTAATTAATTTGGGCATAATAGAAAGAGAAAGGGAATGAGCCGCCGCAAATTTAATATTAGGTAAGTTACAATTATGTCCTAATAATTCATCTAGATTATTCTGTAATTGTTGTAATAAGTTTCGCGTTTGTGAATGAAATAGCTTACCTTGTTCTGTGAGTTGTAATGGAATAGAGGTACGATCAAATAACTTCACTCCTACAACCTCTTCTAAAGCTAAAATACGTCTGCTAAATGCAGATTGTGACAAATTTCTTTTTTCTGCTGCCTGAGAAAAATGGCGGCATTCTTCTAGCGTTAAGAAATCTTCTAACCATTTTGTTTCTATGTTTTTCATATCCTAACCAATGCAAATTTCGCATTATGATTTCATTAAATGCATTAAATCTATATTTGATATATTAGTATTTTATTGATTTTAAAGATTTTTTTCTATCTATAAAGAGCTTTGTTGCATTTTTTGCATACTGATTCGATTTATTGCATTTCTTTTTTGCATAACTTGTTTGTATAAGTCATCGCAGTAAATTAAATCTTATAAGGAGAAGTGTATGGCAAGAAATATTATTGGCATTTTAGGTGGAATGGGACCTGCAGCAACAGCAGATATGTTCCAAAAATTTATCCGCTTAACACCTGCTGATTGTGATCAAGCTCATATTCCATTATTGATTTCCTCTATTCCCGACATACCGGATAGAACTCGCTATATTTTAGCAAATGGAGAGAATCCGGCTCCGGTAATGGAAAAATATATTGAAGGGCTTGAGAGTGCAGGGGCAACCTGCATCATTATTGCATGTAATACTGCACATTATTGGTTTGAACACTTGAAGGCCAAAAGTCAGGTAGAGATGCTAAGTATGATTGATTGTGTGGTTGATGAGGTTTTGAAGTGTGGAAAACGGCGGGTTGGATTGTTGGCAACTGATGCAACTTTGGCGGTAGAACTATACAAAAAACAGCTTGAAGCACAAGGACTGACTTTTATTTGCCCGACAGAAAATGGTCAAAAGGCAGTAATGGATAGTATCTATTTATTAAAGTCAGGTGAGTTAGAGAAAGCCACAGAGCTAATGTTACAACAACGTGATGAACTTATTCGTTTAGGTGCAGAAGTAATTATTTTAGGTTGTACAGAAGTACCTATTATCTTAGCTCAAGAAATAGAACGTGAGCCGACACGTTATGTAGATTCAACGTTGGTATTGGTTAAAAAAGCAATTGATTGGTATCAAACTCATTAATTTAAGGAGATGGATATGATTTATGCAGAAATCTTTGTGGTACTTGCTGCAATCTATTTAGGACTGCGTTCTGGGGGCTTAGGAATAGGACTATATGGTGGTTTAGGGCTTGCGATTCTAACTTTAGGTTTTGGTTTACCTATGGGTTCTATTCCAGTTGATGTAATGCTGATTATTATGACTGTTGTAATAGGTGCTGCTGTGTTACAAGCAGTAGGAGGTATGGATTTACTTGTTCGTTATGCGGAAGTATTAATGCGTAAAAATCCTAAATATATCAATTTTATTGCACCGATGATTACTTGGTTAATGACGATTATGGCTGGTACAGGTTTTATCGTATTTTCCACCTTACCTGTGATTGCAGAAGTGGCAAAAGAGAGTGGTATCCGCCCTTCAAGAGCATTAGCCGGCTCGGTTGTGTCTTCTCAATTAGCTATTGCAGGTTCTCCATTGAGTGCTGCAATGGCGGCTATGATAGCAGTAATGGAAAACAACAGTGTTACATTTTTTCAAGTAATAGCAGTATGCTTACCTGTTTCTTTTATTGCCTCTATGGTTGCTGCATTTGTTGCTTCTAAGCAGGGCTGTGAATTGCAAAATGATGTTGTTTATTTAGAACGTTTAAAAGCAGGAATCGTCAGTCCATCTCGTAAGTTAGCGAGTGAATCTACCCATTCAAAAGGAGCAAAACTATCGATTGGCATTTTCTTACTAGCAACTGTATTGATTGTTCTACTTGCAGCTGTTCCAGGGTTAAAGCCGATATATGAAAATGGGAAGTCAATGAGTACCCGAGATATAATTATTGTGATGATGTTAGCCTCTTCGTGCTTAATGATGCTGGCAGGAAAAATTAAACCTGATGCGATTGTGGCTAGTCCAATTTTCCGCTCAGGAATGACCTCTATTGCGGTAATTATCGGGATTGTTACATTAGGTATGACTTTTGTCGATGCACATTTAATAGAAATTAAAGCCTCTATTGGAAATATTTTAACTGAATATCCAATGTTGTTAGCTGTAGTACTCTTTTTTACTTGTGCATTACTTTATTCACAAGGGTCAACTTCTGCTCTTATTATTCCATTAGCAGTAAGCTTGGGGATCCCTAACTGGGCAATTTTGGCTTCTTTCATTGCAATTACAGGCATTTTTATCCTGCCAACCTACCCAACTTCATTAGCAGCGATGGAATTAGATACTACGGGTTCAACTCGTGCCGGCAAATATATTATAGATCATCCGTTTATGCTTCCGGCTTTAGTTGGGGTTGCTGTTGGCCTTGCTTTTGGATTCGTATGGGCTCCGATGATTGTATCTTAATTATTAAATATGTAGAGAATTTAAGTTAATTCTCAATAATAAATGGTTGCACCTTAGAAAAACGCTTGTCTAAGGTGCTTTATTATTGAGTAAAAAGTTATTTTTCAGCTCTTTTCTCTTTACTGAAATTGGATTATAGTCAATATTGTTCTCTTTTTAACCATTCAAGGAGTGATTATGTCAAACCAAAAATTCTCGCTACTCCGTTTCCAAGCCTATATTAACGGTCAATTTGTTTCAAGCCAAAATGGGAAAACCTTTACGGTACATAATCCGACTAATGGCGAGAAAATCGGTGAGGTGGCTGATTTAGGCACGGAAGAAACCGCTCAAGCGATTGAAGCAGCCGCAGTTGCCCAGAAAAAATGGCAGGCATTGTTGCCCAAAGAGCGTTCCGTGATTTTGCGTAAATGGTTTGAGCTGATTATGCAAAACCAAGAAGAACTCGCCCAGATTTTAAGTCTAGAACAGGGTAAACCATTGGCAGAAAGTCGAGGCGAGATTGCCTATGGAGCCAGTTTTATCGAGTGGTTTGCCGAAGAAGGCAAGCGGATTTATGGCGATGTCTTGCCACAAGATAAAGCCGGTCGCCGTCTGTTTGTGACTAAGCAACCCATTGGTGTGGTGGCAGCGATTACGCCGTGGAACTTCCCAAATGCAATGATTACCCGTAAAGCCGCACCGGCGTTGGCCGCAGGTTGTGCGATTGTGATTAAACCGGCGGCAGAAACTCCGCTTTCTGCCTTAGCATTAGCCCAATTAGCGGATCAAGCAGGTATTCCCAAAGGGGTGTTTAACATTATTACCAGTAGCGATGCCGAAGGTGTAGGGCGAGAGTTGAGCACTAATCCGACCGTACGCAAACTCACCTTTACCGGCTCCACCCGTGTCGGCAAAATTTTAATGCAACAATCGGCAGGGACGGTAAAAAAATTGGCATTGGAGCTAGGCGGTAATGCACCAGCGATTGTGTTTGATGATGCGGATCTAGATAAAGCGGTTGAGGGCGTGTTTGCCTCTAAATTCCGTAACGGCGGACAAACCTGCGTCTGTGCTAACCGAATTTATGTGCAAGCGGGCATTTATGAGCAATTTCTTGCAAAATTGAGTGAGAAAGTGGCTAAAATCAAGCTTGGCTCGCCATTTGAGGAAGAGGTCACGATGGGGGCACTAATTAGTGAACGAGCAGTGGAAAAAGTCGAAAGCCACATTAACGATGCCCTTTCACTTGGGGCAGAACTGGTGTTAGGCGGTAAACGCCACGCACTTGGCGGCACTTTCTTCCAGCCAACCATTCTGAAAAATGCCACTCAAGCGATGAAAGTTGCCCGTGAGGAAACCTTTGCTCCCCTTGCCCCGATTTTCAAATTTGAAACCGAAGAAGAGGTTATCCAGTGGGCGAATGATACTGAGTTTGGTTTGGCGGCTTACTTATTCAGCCAAAATATCGGGCGAATTTGGCGAGTATCGGAGCAGTTGGAATATGGCATTGTCGGGATTAATGATGGGATCATCAGTAACGAAATCGCTCCGTTCGGCGGCTGGAAAGAGTCCGGACTTGGGCGGGAAGGTTCGAAATACGGTATTGAAGAGTTTTTAGAAATGAAATATCTTTGTATGAAAGCATAACCGAATGGGACGCCAAAAGCGTCCCATTTTTTAATCCCCTATTTTGCAAAAAATTGGTGGAAAAAGACCGCTTGTATCACTCAAATTTGGCTTTATAGGTTTCACTGTTCACCCAAAGATGATCTTGTTCCCAAGTAAATTTCCACTTGCGTACCGGCCCTGCCATAACATTTAGGTAATAATTATTATATCCGGCAATGGTAGCAACAGGGTGGTAGCCACGAGGCACTTTAACCACATTTTTATCATACACCGCCATACATTCATCAAGTGTGCGATCATCGGTATAAACCCGTTGCATTGCAAAGCCTTGTGGTGGATCGAAGCGGTGGTAGTAGGTCTCTTCCAAATAGGTTTCTTCGGTAGAGTGTTTGTCATCGTGCTTGTGGCTTGGGTAGGAACTGGTATTGCCTTCATCGGTAAAGACTTCGACCACCAGCAAACTGTCGGCAGGTTCGGTTTCCGGCAGAATATTATGCACCAAGCGTTGATTGTTGCCAAAGCCCCGTTTTTCCACACCGATATGGTTCGGGCTAATCAAACGCACCGGATAGTTACCTTGACTTGGTGCTTTGCACACTGCTAATTCTAAATTGAGTTCAGTTTTAATCAACACGCTTTTGTGTGGCGGAATATAGACTGCATAAGGCGGAATTTTTTCAAATGGCGTGGTACGGTTGCCGATATTTTCAAAGGCATAATCATCAACATACACAGAGCCAAAACCGGTCACAAAGACTAAACAAAGTTCATTTTCACCACTTTCCAGCGTAATTTGTTGCTTACTGAGTTGATAAACATCAAATCCAACATATTCCCACTGTGCATTTTCAGGGGTAATGTGCTGAATTAATCCTTCAGGTTGGTTGAAATTGGGTTTAGACAATAATGGACTAGACATAGGAAACCTCGCTTAACGAAATGGAATACACCTTCAAACTATACGAAATTTTGTCTCATTTTAATACAGGCAATCTGTAAACTTGCTACTTAGATCACAAAAATGAAATAAATTTTTCATTTTTTAGTATTGTGTATTGATATTTTCCATTTTTAGCGGTAGTTTATCGGCTGTATTTTATCCGTTTTTCCTCTCAATCAGTTGATAAGGAGCCTCCAATGAGCCAATTTGTCCAAAATTTTATTAACGGTGCAGTCGTTGAAAGCCAAAGCCAGCGTGTTACCTCGGTATTTAATCCCGCAACCGGTGAAGAGACCAAAAAAGTCAAATTAAGCCTGCCAAGCGAAGTCGATGCGGCGATTGCAGCGGCTGATCAGGCTTTCAAAAGCTGGTCGCAACAATCTCCACTACGACGTGCCAGAATTTTGTTTAAATTCAAAGAGTTATTGGAAGCGAACTTTGATGAGTTAGCTCGTTTAATCAGCTCAGAACACGGCAAAATCTATTCCGATGCGATTGGCGAATTAACCCGTGGTTTAGAAGTGGTGGAATTTGCCACCGGTATTCCACACCTACAAAAAGGCGAGTTCTCTGCCAATGCAGGGCGTGGCATTGATATTCACTCAATCCAGCAACCGTTGGGCGTGGTAGCAGGCATTACCCCGTTCAACTTCCCGGCAATGGTACCGATGTGGATGTTCCCGGTGGCACTTGCTTGCGGTAACACTTTCGTTTTAAAACCGTCTGAAAAAGACCCAAGCGTGTCTATTCGATTGGCTGAATTATTAAAAGAAGCCGGCTTGCCAGACGGTGTATTCAATGTAGTGCAAGGCGATAAAGAAGCGGTAGATATTCTTTTAACCGACCCTCGCATTCAAGCAGTAAGTTTTGTCGGCTCAACTGCAATTGCACAATATATTTATGAGAAAGGCTCTGCAAACGGCAAACGGGTTCAAGCTTTGGGTGGAGCGAAAAACCACGCTTTGATTATGCCGGATGCTGATGTACAAGGCACAGTTAATGCCTTACTGGGTGCGGCGTTTGGTGCCGCCGGTGAGCGTTGTATGGCATTATCGGTTGCAGTAGTTGTTGGCGATGAATTAGCCGATAAAATCATTGAAGAGCTAATTCCTAAGGTCAAAGCATTGAAAATCGGTTCAGGCTTACTACCACAAGGTGCGCCTGAAAATGATATGGGGCCGGTGATTTCCAAAGAGCATAAAGCCAAAATTGAGAGCTATATCGATCAAGGTGTAGCACAAGGGGCGAAACTCTGTGTTGATGGTCGTGGCTATAAAGTCGAAGGGTTTGAAAACGGTTACTTTGTTGGAGGTACACTGTTTGATAACGTAACGCCTGAAATGACCATCTGGCAAGATGAAATCTTCGGACCGGTTCTCTCTGTCGTGCGTGTGAAAGATTATGCCGAAGGGATCGCACTCATTAACAGTCACCAATACGGCAATGGTAGTGCAATTTTCACCGCAGATGGCGATTCAGCACGTCAATTCACCCAAGATGTACAAGCCGGTATGGTGGGCGTGAATATTCCAATTCCTGTGCCAATGGCGTTCCACTGCTTTGGTGGTTGGAAAGCCTCTATTTTCGGGCCTCTCAATGTATACGGCACAGACGGTGTGCGTTTCTACACCCGTATGAAAACTATCACAACCCGCTGGCCGGACAGCTCGGTGCGTAGCCAAGCGGCATTTAATTTCCCAACCTTATAATAACGAGTACATTTCCTTTTTGAGTGTTTAGCGGTGAGAAATCACCGCTTTTTTATTGGTTTTCATATCACAAGTGGTCATTTTTATTCAAATTTTTGCAAAAAGCGACCTGTTTTGACCGCTTGTATTTATCTCTTCCTAAAAATGTGATCTACGTAACAAATTTGAAACAAAACATTTGGTTTGGAAAATTTTGAATGATATATTCTAAATTGAAAAATTTATTTCATTAAGGTTTATTATTGAAATAAGACTTAAGTTTCCTTCGCAGTTTGAAGTAACATTGGCAATATTCGCCGTCAATTCCCATCTTAAAAAGAGGATTTTGTAATGAAAAAGCGTATTAAATTTGTATTGAGTGCTTTAACGTTAGGCTTAGCAATGAACAGCTTTGCGAAAGATGAGCTTGTGGTATTTAGCTTACCGAACCTATCCAGCCCGTTTGAAGTTCAACTACAAAAAGTAGCGGTAGAAACCAGTAAAAAGTTGGAGATCAAATTGCAAGTATTAGACGGGCAAAGTTCTTCTACTAAACAGGCTTCTGACTTAGAAAATGCAATTACCCGTGGTGCGAAAGGCATTATCATTTCCCCGAATGATGTGAATGCGATTTCAGGTGCAGTGGAAGAAATTATCAAAGAAAAAATTCCTGCTGCGACACTAGACCGAAAAGTGGAAAGCAGTAAGCCGGTTCCACACTTTGGGGCAAATAACTACACAGGCGGTCAAGAAGTCGCAAAAGCGGTGAAAGCCAAATACCCGAATGGGGCAAAAATTATTCTTTTAACCGGTCAGCCGGGTTCAACTTCTAACATTGAACGTACCAAAGGTATTCGTGATGAATTAGCTGCCGGTGGCGATAAATATAAAATTGTGGTTGATCAAACCGGTAACTGGCTCCGTTCTGAGGGCTTACGCATTATTGAAAGTGTGTTACCAACCTTAAAAGAGAAACCAGAAGTGATTATTTCAGCGAATGACGATATGGCACTCGGTGCGATTGAAGCATTGCGTAGTCAAGGTTTAAAAGCAGGTGATATTTTAGTGACCGGCTTTGACTCAACCCCTGAAGCACTCGCTCGTGTGAAAGATGGCTGGTTGTATCTCACCGCTGACCAACGCCCAAGTTTTGCAGTAAGTACGGCATTAGAGCAAGTGGTAGGCAATATCCGTGAGAGCAAAGAAGTGAGCGGTGCGGACTATCCGCCAAAAATTATCCTGAAAGATAACCTGCAAGAAGCAGAGCGTTTTGCAGAAATCAGCGAATAATTTATCTGCCTTCCGGCTGAGGTCGGAGGGCGTTTTTTTACGGAGGTTGTATGTCTACTCCCTTACTTGAAGTGAAAGAACTGACAAAAAGTTTCTCTGGTGTAATGGCACTCAATGGTGTGAAACTGACCGTGGGAAAAGGCGAAGTTCACGCATTGTTAGGTGAAAACGGTGCAGGAAAATCGACCTTATTAAAGGCACTTTCAGGTGCTCAGCCACAAACGAGTGGTGAAATTATCTTTAACGGTGAAACCTTAAGTTTGAGCGATTCCCCGTTTGATCGCCAACTCAAAGGCATCGTAACGATTTATCAAGAATTTAACTTGCTACCGAATATGACGGTTGCTGAAAACTTCTTTTTGGGCAGAGAGCCGGTGAAAGGCTTATTCGTCAATGAAAAAGCAGTAAATGAGGAAGCACAATTAGTGCTGGATAATCTCGGCTTAAATATCAAACCTGATACCCAAGTATCTCGTTTAAGTGTTGCTCAACAGCAGATGGTCGAAATTGCCCGAGCAATGACCTTAAACGCCAAACTGATCATTATGGACGAACCGTCCGCTGCCTTAAGTGATAAAGAGGTGGAAACACTGCATCAAATCGTGCGTGATTTAAAAAGCCGTGGCATTAGCGTGATTTATGTGACTCACCGCTTAAACGAAGTGTTTGCCCTGTGTGACCGCTTTACCGTTTTCCAAGACGGACGTTACTCCGGTGAAGGTGAAGTCAAAAATGTGAATGTCGATCAAATTATCAAAATGATGGTAGGACGTGAAGTTGCCTTTACCCGTCGTCCACCGGAAGAGACTCACCATACCCACCGTCCAATACGTTTGGCAGTGAAAAATCTGCATCGGGAAAAACCGGCACTCGACCCGCACGGTATTGCTTTGCATGGTGTCTCTTTTAATATTCACGAGGGTGAAGTGTTAGGAATTGCCGGCTTAGTTGGTGCTGGTCGGACTGAAATCGCCCGTTGTCTGTTTGGAGTGGAAAATTACACAGCAGATGAAATCAGCCTAGACGGTAAACCTTATGCCGCTACCTCGCCGTTAGATGCTTTGGAAAAAGGGGTTGCCCTTGTGCCGGAAGATCGCAAAAAAGAGGGCTTAGTTCTCGGTTTACCGATTAAAACCAATATGACCCTACCGATTTTAAGCAAATTATTGAAGGGTAACTTGTTTGTCGATAATCAAAAAGAAGATGATTTAATCGAAACCTATCGCCAAGCATTACGCATCAAAATGGCAAGTAGCGAACTTGAAGCCCGCAAATTATCGGGTGGTAATCAGCAAAAAGTGATTTTAGCCCGTTGTATGGCACTCAACCCGAAAGTACTAATTGTTGATGAGCCGACACGAGGTATTGATGTGGGGGCAAAATCTGAGGTTCACCAAGTGCTGTTTGATATGGCAAAACAAGGCGTTGCGGTATTGGTGATTTCCTCCGATTTACCGGAAATTATGGCGATTTCCGACCGCATTATCACTCTTTCCGAAGGTCGGGTAACCGGCGAAATTCACGGCGATGATGCCACCGAAGAAAAATTAATGTCAATGATGGCTGTTGGCGTTCAGCGTAAAGCGGCAGCATAAGAGAGGTTTGTATGACAACGCAATTTCTAAAAAATATGGGTATGGTCGATGACAAAGGAAAAATCGATTTTATCGCCTTCTTTGAACGTTTCGGCGTACTGATTTTCTTGATTTTACTGATTATTTTCTTCACTTCACAAAACGGGGCATTTCTATCGCAACGCAATATCTATAACGTTTTAACCGAAGTATCGATTTTCGGCATTATGGCGGTAGGAATGACCTTTGTTATCTTAACCGCAGGGATCGATCTCTCTGTCGGCTCAATCCTTGCTGTTACCGCAATGTTCGCTGCCTATATTATCAAAGGCGATAATACGGTAACGGTAGAAGCCGGTGCTTGGGGCGGAATGAGTTGGCTGATAGGCTTAGGTATCTGTTTAGGTTTAGGCACTTTCATTGGTTGGTTACACGGCTTGGGCGTGACTAAACTCAAACTGCCACCGTTTATTATCACTCTTGGCGGTATGACAATTTGGCGTGGTTTAACACTTGTGTTAAATAACGGCTCGCCAATTGCAGGATTTGATGAAGGCTACCGCTGGTGGGGACGTGGCGATATTTTAGGTGTACCGGTGCCGGTAGTGATTTTTGCCGTAGTCGCCATTATCGGTTACTTCGCATTGCATAAAACCCGCTGGGGACGCTATGTGTACTCGGTAGGTGGTAACCCGGAAGCAGCCCGTTTAGCCGGTGTGAATATCAACCGCACCTTAGTCAGTGTTTATGTGGTGATCGGAGCATTGGCAGGACTTGCCGGTTTCATTCTCTCCGCCCGTTTAGGCAGTGCCGAATCCGTTGCCGGTGTTTCTTTTGAGCTACGTGTAATTGCCTCAGTGGTTATCGGTGGAACTTCCCTAATGGGTGGTTACGGACGAGTTACAGGCACCATCATCGGCTCAATTATTATGGGCGTATTGATAAACGGTTTAGTGCTGATGGACGTTTCCGCTTACTACCAACAAATCATTATGGGCTTGATCATCATCCTTGCCGTTGCCTTCGATACCTATGCGAAGAGCAGACGAGGAGCGTTATAGATAGCTAACACAAGCGGTCTGATTTTGTAAAAATTTTGCAAAACCAGACCGCTTTTTTATAGGGTGTGTTTGCCAACGCACTGAAAATTCTAATGGTGCGTTAGCAAACGCACCCTACTGAGATAGTATTATGAAAACCATCAAAATCGGCTTAGTTGGCACCGGCTATATTGGTCGCTGCCACGCCATTGCCTACGCTCAAGCCCCTACCCAGTTTCCACTTAAAGGCAAAATCCAACTGGAATACCTTGCTGAAATCAACCAAGCATTAGCCGATCAAAAAGCCCGAGAATTTGGCTTTCAGCGTGCTACTGACGATTGGCGAAAATTGGTTGCTGATCCGAATGTCGATGTGGTGGACATTTGCACACCAAATTTTCTGCACAAAGAAATTGCCTTAGAAGCGATTAAACACGGCAAACACGTCTATTCAGAAAAACCGCTTGCACTTACCGCCCAAGATGCCAAAGAAATGGTGATTGCCGCTCAACAAGCGGGAGTTAAAACCTTGGTCGGTTTCAACTATATCAAAAATCCAACCACCCAGCTGGCTCGCCAAATTATTCAAAATGGCGAAATCGGCGAGGTGGTGCATTTTTATGGCACACATAACGAAGATTATCTCGCTAACCCTAATACCCCGATTGATTGGCACTGCTATAAAGCCAAAGCCGGACTTGGCACGTTGGGGGATTTAGCCGCACATATTGTCAGTATCGCACACTATTTGGTCGGTTCAGACATTGAGCGTGTTATCGGCGATATGCAAACGGTGATTGAAGAACGCCCTAGTCCGCACAATCCGGCAGAAAAAATCAGAGTAGAGAACGAAGATCAGGCAAGTAGTCTTGTGCGATTTGCTAATGGGGTAATGGGCACGCTCGAAAGCTCACGCATTGCTTGTGGGCGTAAAATGGGGCTGACCTATGTCGTAACCGGCACCAAAGGCACGCTCAGCTACACCCAAGAACGAATGGCAGAACTCAAACTCTACCTGCACGATGATGACAAATCCCGCCAAGGATTCAAAACCATTTTAGTCGGCCCGGAACATCCCGACTACGCTGCTTTTTGCGTGAGTGCCGGCCACGGCATCGGTTTTAACGACCAAAAAGCAGTGGAAATCCGTGATCTCATCAACGGCATCGCTGCCGATGACCCAATGTACCCCGATTTTGAAGAGGGCTATAAAATCTCCCGTTTATTGGAAGCGATAGCAAAATCGGCGGAGGAGAAAAGGTGGGTGGATGTGAGTGAGATTTAATAATTACATTAAAATCGAAACGTATCTCAAATTGATTGAGATACGTTTTTTACATTTAAGGAAAAATTATGAGTTCAATTAAAGAAATTTTTAGCACAAAAAACAGCCCTATCAATGTTCTTATGCAAACAGAATGGTTTTTAGGCTTCATATTGATGGTTGTTTATCTGGATGCTTACTTCCAACTTGTTCATCAAGTGCCTATCTATATTGCAATACAGCAAAGGGAAATATATCTCACAAATGCCATTGATTATATTGCAGCAATTTCTTTCTTCTCAATCACATTTACGGTGTTGTTTACACTAATGCGTTTCTTGCATATTTTTTTACTTTCAAATTTATTGGATAAAATAGGCTGCAAAACCCATGAATTACCTAAATCGGAGGAAGCTAAAGATTTTAAGAGAATCTCAGACTTAAAAATACAAGCTGCTATAGAGAATAATAAAGAACTCAGATACTATTGTGAAAAAGCAGAAGAAAAAATTAGAATGAGAACATCAATATCTCGCCGTTTTTTAGGTATTATTTTTTTCACAATTATTCATATATACTTTGCAAAAGAGTGGGAAAATTATCCTCTTATGTTCAGATTTATTTTTGGATATCTAGAAACTCAACCAGAGGATTTTAGATCTTTTGTTCATTTTGTATTAATTCTTTTAATGATTCCTGTTTTTTATTTGCTTGAACAATCAATCAAAATTGAAAACGATTATATTTATTTCTCAAGTGATAATAAATAAAAAATCAAGCGGTCAGTTTTGCAATATTTTATACAAAACCTACCGCTTGTATTTATGATCAATTACGCCACTTCGCTCAACTTAACCGGTCTGTTTTCTTCCAGTGATTTTTTCGCAGCTAAGGCGATAAGTACCGGTTGTAAGCCGTCATTGCCGTTTACTAGGGTTGGTTTGTCGTTTACCACAGAATCCACGAAGCAACTGATTTCATCGGAGAAAGATTGCATATAACGTTCTAAGAAGAAGTATTTTGGTTTTTCCGCCACTACGCCGTTTTCACCTGAGAATACGGCAGTTGAGCCAGTATCATTGGTGATATGGATTGCCCCTTTCGAGCCGAACACTTCCGCACGTTGGTCGTAGCCGTAGGCAGCTTTGCGACTGTTGTCGATCACGCCGATTGCTCCGTTTTTCAGTTTCAATGTGATCACGGCAGTATCAATATCGCCCGCTTTGCCGATTTCAGGGTTTACTAACACGGTGCCAACTGCAAACACTTCTTCCACTTCGCTGCCGGATAAATAACGAATCATATCGAAGTCGTGAATGGTCATATCAAAGAACATTCCGCCGGAGACTTTCACATATTCGATTGGTGGGGCTTCCGGATCACGAGAGGTTACTCGGATAACGTGCGGTTCGCCGATGTCGCCAGCACTCACACGGTCTTTAATCGCTTTAAAGTTATGGTCGAAGCGGCGGTTAAAGCCCACTTGGAATTTTACACCGGCTCTTTCGACTGCACTCAATACTTCACGGATTTTAGCTGGGTCTGCATCTACCGGTTTTTCACAGAAAACGTGTTTGCCAGCCTGTGCTGCCTCAATCGAAATCGGGGCGTGAGTATTGGTGGAAGAGCAAACCAATACCGCATCAATTTCCGGATCTTGCAGGATTTTTTTATAGTCATCATAGACTTCCGGAATACCCATCGATTTTGCCCAAGCGGTCAATTCTTCGGTAATTTTTACATCAGAGATTGCTTTGATTTCAGCACCTTTAACATATTTGCTAATACTTTCAGAATGCACACGTCCAATACGGCCTGCACCAATAATACCTACTTTTAACATATTAAACTCCTGCGGTTTCACGGATATATTCTCTGCCTTTGAGGGCGTATTCAAACGGGTTGGCAAGTGCCGGATCTTGTTCGGCTTCTACCACCATCCAGCCTTTGTAGTCGTGTTTTTCTAAAATATCGAAAATTGGACGGAAATCAATTACGCCATCGCCCGGTACGGTAAAGGTGCCTTTTTTCACGCCTTCTAAGAAGCTTAAATCTTTTGCTTTTACTTCCGCCACGACTTCATCACGCACATCTTTTAAGTGAACGTGGATAATACGGTCGATATATTTTTCCAGCACGCCGAGCATCGCTTTTTGACAGCCTTCGGAATAGTACAAATGCCCTGAATCAAACAACAGATAGACATCATCATTCACTTCAGCCATATAGCGATCGACCTCTTCGGGTGTTTGAATGCCGGTTCCCATATGGTGATGCAGGCAGACTTTCATTCCTTTTTCGGCGGCAAGTTTCGCTAATTCGTTATAGCCTTCCGCCATACGTTTCCAATCTTCATCGTTGAAAATCGGTTTTTCTTTGAACACGGATTTGGTTGTGCCTTGAATACTGCGGCTCTGTTCGGAACAGCCGATTACTTTTGCGCCCATTGCGTGCAGGAAATCACGGTGTTTGATGAACTCGGCAATGGTCTCTTCCCGTTTACCGTCCACAAAGAAGGTGCTGAACCACGCATTGCAGATTTGAATGCCACGCACGTCCAGTTTGTGTTTTAACACGGCAACATCACGCGGATATTTATTACCCACTTCGCAGCCCGTGTAGCCAGCAAGCGCCATTTCGCTCACACACTGCTCGAAAGTGTTTTCTGCACCAAGTTCTGGTAGGTCATCGTTCGTCCAACCAATTGGGGCAATGCCTAATTGAATGTTTTCTGCTTTCATAGAGAAACCTCGTTTGATTTGTAGAGATAAATTTGGATACAAGCGGTTATTTTTATCAAAAATTTTGCAAATTTGACCGCTTATGGATGTTTTATTTTCGGGCTGGTTAAAACCAGCCCCTACGCTGCTGTTATTTCAGAAACAAATTAGTACTTTCTCGCTTTTGCTAACTGCTCTTGCGATCTCGCTCTGGCTTGTTGAATACGCTCGCTCTCTGACACTTCCGCGACACCAACATGCCACCAGCAGCCATAGCCGTGAGCCATTGTTTTCGGCAGCACTTTAATATCGATTAAGGTAGAAACAGTCTGTTTTTTCGCATCATCAAGGGCGGCACGCAATTCGGCTTCGTTAGTTACCCGATAGGTTTTGCAGCCGTACGCTTCGGCGTTTTTGGCAAAATCAATCGGTACTAAACCTCCGTTGAGTTGGTTAGTTTCACCATTGCGGAAACGGAATTCGGTACCGAAACTGTCCATACCGTTGCCGATTTGCAGGTTGTTAATACAGCCGTTTGCCATATTGTCGAACAGCACCACATTGATTTTTTTACCCTCTTGAATTGAGGTAACTAACTCGGTATGTGCCATTAAGTAAGAGCCGTCACCCAGTAGGGCATAAACCTCTTGTTCAGGGCGGGCAATTTTCACGCCGACCGCCGCACTCACTTCATAGCCCATACAGGAGTAACCATATTCAAGGTGGTAAGTCTCTTCACCTTTACTTAACCAAGTGCGTTGTAAATCACCCGGCAAACTTCCGGCGGCGGCAACAATAATCGCATTGTTATCAATGGTTTCATTCACAATACCCAGCACTTGGGTTTGGGTGAGCTGGGAACCAGTGAGCTGAATAAATTCATTGTGAACCGCTTTATGATCAAGATTATCGTTAATTTCAGGGGTGAAATCAGGGTGATATTGCACCGCGCGCAGACGTTGAATTTCATCAGCAAAATCCGCTTTCGCCTGTGAAATTTCATTCCCCCATTGGGCTTGATAATCAGCAGGAATGGCTTGGCTTAACGCCTCTAATGCGGTTTTTGCATCGGCAACCAGTTGCACGCCGTCTAATTTGTACGCATCAAAACGTGCAACATTAATGTTCAAAAACTGCACGTTCGGGTTTTGGAAAATCCATTTGGAAGAAGTTGTGAAGTCGGTGTAGCGTGTACCGATGCCGATCACTAAATCCGCTTCTTTTGCCAGACGGTTTGCCGCTAAACAACCGGTTTCTCCCACACCGCCTACATTCAATTCGTGATCGGACACCACCGCACTTTTACCCGCTTGGGTTTCAGCAAACGGAATGCCGAACTGTTTAGCAAATTTTTGCAGAATTTGACCCGCTTGCGAGTAGCGAGCACCTCCGCCGCAGACAATCAACGGTTTTTTCTTGGTTTGAATTAATTTTACCGCTTGCTCAATCATCGCATTTGTTGGTGGTGTACGCTCCAAGCGATGCACTCGTTTTTGCAGGAAGCTGTTCGGGAAATCAAAACTCTCCGCTTGTACATCTTGTGGCAGAGCAATAGTGACCGCACCGGTTTCGGCAGGGTCAGTCAGCACACGAAACGCATTGATACAGGCACTCATTAACTGCTCAGGGCGTTGCACTCTATCCCAATATTTACTGACAGCACGGAATGCATCGTTAGTGCTGATGCTTAAATCGTAAGGTTGTTCGATTTGTTGCAGTACCGGATCCGGCTGGCGAGTCGCAAACACATCGCCTGGTAATAAAAGAAGAGGAATACGGTTAGCTGTTGCTGTTGCCGCAGCCGTAACCATATTTGCCGCCCCCGGCCCGACCGAGGAAGTACAAGCAATAATTTTTTGACGTAGATTTTGCTTAGCAAAGCCCATTGCTAAATGCGCCATACCTTGCTCATTTCTACCTTGGTAGAGCGTTAAACCACCAGCATTTTGGGCAAGTGCCTGACCGATCCCCAGCACATTGCCGTGCCCGAAAATAGCAGCAACACCGTGAACGAATTTAATCTCTTTGCCGTCCACTTCTAAATATTGATTGTCCAAAAATTGCACTAATGCCTGTGCAACCGTTAAACGAGTAGTCTGCATAAAGCCTCCTCTGGCTTACATCGCTTTTACAAGCGGTCGGTTTTCTACTGATTTTTACAAATGAAAAATTTATTTCATTCATAATAGCAAGGAAATCGAAAAAAAGATGTGATCCAGTTCTCATTTCTGTGAAGTTATCACCTTGTTTTTCAAAGTGAGAGCTAGATCACAGAAATGATAATTTAAATAGAATAAATTTGAAATAAAAATTTCATTTTTGTATGATGTATAGTGTGTATTCAAATTTACTTGTTGAAAGGAGCGGTTATGGCAACAGTTAATCATCAAGATCGTCCATTGGATCTTATCTGTTTAGGGCGTGTGGCGGTGGATTTGTACGGGCAACAAATCGGTTCCCGTTTGGAAGAGATGACCACATTTTCAAAATACCTCGGCGGCTCGTCAGGCAATGTGGCTTACGGTACAGCAGTGCAAGGTTTACGTTCCTCAATGCTGGCAAGAGTTGGTGACGAACATATGGGGCGTTTTCTGCGTGAAGAGCTACAAAGCGTGGGCGTGGACACCAGTCATTTAATTACCGATAAAGAACGCTTAACCGCACTGGTTATTCTCGGCATTAAAGATAAAGAGACTTTTCCGCTGATTTTCTATCGTGATAACTGTGCGGATATGGCAATCACCAAAGACGATTTTAGCGAAGCCTATATTGCTTCCAGCCGTTGCTTGGCAATTACCGGCACTCACCTATCAAACCCAAAAACCCGTGAAGCGGTGCTGACTGCACTCGAATATGCGGGTAGAAATGAGGTAAAACGAGCGTTAGATATTGATTATCGCCCTGTGTTATGGGGATTAACCTCACTCGGTGATGGCGAAACCCGTTATATTGATAGTGCCGAAGTCACCAAATCGCTACAAGAAGTATTGCACCATTTCGATCTGATTGTCGGTACAGAGGAAGAATTTCATATCGCAGGCGGTTCGACCGATACACTCACGGCACTCAAAAATGTGCGTAAAGTCTCCAATGCCGTATTGGTGTGTAAACGTGGTGCATTAGGTTGTTCAGTATTTGAAGGCGAGCTGCCGAATGATTTAGACGGTGGCTTGAATGTGTACGGCGTACGTGTAGAAGTGCTGAACGTGCTGGGTGCAGGCGATGCCTTTATGTCGGGCTTACTGCGTGGCTACTTAAATAACGAAGGTTGGGAACAAGCATGCCGCTATGCCAATGCGTGCGGAGCGTTAGTGGTATCTCGTCACGGCTGTTCACCGGCAATGCCGACTAAACGTGAACTTGACGATTATCTAACCCGTGCAGAGAGTGTACCACGTCCAGATTTAGATGAGCGTTTAAACCACTTACACCGTGTCACCACCCGCAAAAAACAGTGGGAAAATCTCTGCATTTTTGCTTTCGATCACCGCAAACAGTTGGTGGATATGGCAAATAAAGTTGGGGCAGATCTTGCTCGCATACCGAAACTGAAACAGCTGCTATTAAAAGCGATGGAACAAACCGCAACTCAATCCGGCTTACCACAAAATCAAGCAGGGATCCTAGCCGATACCACTTTCGGGCAAGATGCACTTAATGAGATTACCGGCAAAGATTACTGGATTGCCCGCCCGATTGAAGAGCCATCTTCCCGTCCGCTGGAATTAGAGTATGGCGATTTAGGTTCTCAACTGGCATCATTCCCACGCGATCACGTCATCAAATGCTTGGCATTTTACCACCCTAATGATGAAAGCGGTTTAAAAGCCCGCCAAGATCGCAAACTAAAAGAGGTATATCAAGCCTGTTGCCGTACCGGTCACGAGCTATTGTTGGAAATTATTCTGCCTGCTGATATGCCACAGAGTGAGGCTTTCTATAACCAAGCGATAGCACATTTCTATCAGCTTGGCATTAAGCCGGAATGGTGGAAATTGCCGGGTGTTTCTCACGCACAATGGCAAGCGATTTCCGTTACCATTGAGGCAAATGATCCGGACTGTCGTGGTATTTTAATTTTAGGTTTAGATGCCCCGTTAGAGGTGTTTAAAGACACCTTTGAACAGGCAAAAGGCTGTGAGAAAGTGAAAGGCTTTGCAGTCGGCCGCACCATTTTCGGTGAACCGTCCGAAAAATGGCTTGCCGGTGAATTGGACGACAACGCCTTAATTTCAGCGGTGTCGGAAAAATATCGCACGTTAATCGATCTCTGGCAGCAACGTTAATCATATTGCTTTAAGTGAAAACCCCTTAGCTTATAGTATTGAGCAAGGGGTTTTGTTTTGCAAAAAATCCGGCTAAACAGACCGCTTGCCAGTCGTAAAAATGCCCGAATTTTCCTAAAAAAGCGAATATCGGGCATTTCTCGACCGGTTTATCGCAGAATAAGTGTGATGAAGTTCACATTTCATACATAAACCCCGCCCTTTTTACTGAAACAAATTGTTTTGTTTTTCTTAAAATGGAAAATATATTTCAGTTTATTTCCATTTAGATTCAATAGGAGTCTGTGTATGAGTTGCAAAACTTCACCAAAACGTTTCCACGCCAGTTGGGAATCGATTAAACAACACCAAGTGCCGGAATGGTACGAAGATGCCAAATTCGGGATTTTTATTCACTGGGGAATTTACTCCGTCCCCGCCTTTGCACCACCGACTTGTCAATTAGGTGAAATTGATATTGATGAACAATGGTTCTGCAATAACCCTTATGCGGAATGGTATTTTAATTCCATCAATGTCAAAAAAGGCCCGACCTATGAACATCATATCAAAACTTATGGCGAATCCTTTGCCTATAACGACTTCCTGCCACTATGGAAAGCGGAAAAATGGCAACCAGCAGAATGGGCGAAACTGTTTGCCAAAGCCGGCGCAAAATATGTGGTATTAACCACAAAACATCACGATGGTTTCTGTCTCTATCCAAGTAAATATACCGATTTCAACTGCACACAAGCCGGACCGAAGCGAGATTTAATGGGCGAGCTGACAGAAAATGTGCGTGAGCAAGGCTTAAAAATGGGAGCCTACTACTCGGGCATTATTGACTGGACATATTCCTCCGCCCCGATTTTCACCGAAAGTCAAAACTTCTCAAACGCTTGCCCGACTTACGAATATGCTGACTACGCCTATAAACAAGTGGTAGAGCTGATCGACCGCTATAAACCTGATGTGCTTTGGAATGACATCGGCTGGCCAAAAGTCGGCGAGCATATGTTACCACACCTATTTGCTCACTATTACAACAGCGTTCAAGAGGGGGTGGTGGACGACCGCTGGAACAAACTCTGGTGTGATTTCACCTCCAAAGAATACAAGCACGGCGTGGCTTCTCGTGATAAAAAATGGGAAATGTGCCGTGGTATGGGCTTATCGTTCGGTTATAACCAAGTGGAAGACGAAAGCCATTTGATTTCGGTGAAAGACTTAATTTCCCTATTGGTAGAAACCGTCGCTGACAACGGCAATTTATTGCTGAATATCGGCCCGAAAGCAGACGGCACTATTCCGCAAGAGCAGGTTGAACGCTTATTAGCACTGGGTAACTGGCTGGAAATAAATGGAGAGGGAATCTATAAATCCCGTTGTAGCCGACACCAAACCGAGCAAATCGGTGATGTGACCTATCGTTATACCAAAGTTGGGGCGGATCTCTATCTCTACATTGATGGCCTAACCGAAGCCCAAACCAGCTTGCCACTGTCGGTTTATGGTGAGCTACAAGCACTCAATACCGACCTGAAATTTACCATTGAAAACACTGCACAAGGCAGAGTGTTACATATTCAAAACTACCAACCGGATTGGTATGTATTAGGCTTTAAAATTGCAGATGGGGAGAAATAGGTATGTCTGTTTCACAACGCTTTATTAACTTTATGAATACCCACGTTGCCCCAGTGGCACGCCGAATGGAAAATCAACCGCATATTTCCGCTATTCGAGACGGTTTTATTGTAGTGTTACCATTCTTAATTGTCGGCAGCTTTATTATGATTTTGCTAATTCCACCATTTGATGAAAATACCCAAAATGCTTTCGGGCAAGCTTGGTGGCGTTTTGCTAACTGGGCAAGTCCCTACGGTTGGAATTTCTTCCAAATGTCATTTAATGCGATTTCATTATTTACCTCTGCCAGTATCGCCTACAACCTTGCCAAAGCTTATAAAAGAGAGCCTTTACCAGCGGCATTTCTCTCGGTAATGGCATTTTTGTTGGTGGCTGCACCGGTCAAAGACGGAATGATGGATATTAAATTCTTCGGCGGTATTGGGCTATTCTCTGCGATTTTTATTGCCATTTATTCGGTAGAAATGACCCGCTTGTTGGAGTTCTTAAAAATTAAAATCCGCTTACCGAAAGAAGTGCCGCACGCAGTGGCAGAGTCTTTGAATATCGTGATTCCAATTTTAGCGATTTTACTGACTCTCTATCCGTTTTCCATTTGGGTGGAAAGTGCCACAGGTCGTAATATTCCACAACTGATTATGGACTTTATGGCGCCATTGATTGCTGTGAGTGACTCACTAGGGGCAATTTGCTTGTTCGTTATTGCTACCCATTTGCTCTGGTTCTTAGGCATTAACGGCTCATTGGTACTAATGCAACTTTGGACACCATTCCTACTGCAAAATATGGCGGCAAATTTAGCAGCATTCCAGGCCGGTGAACCGCTCCCCTTTATCATCACTAACTCCTTCTGGGATTTCTACATCGTACACGGGGCAAGTGGTGGTGTAATAGCCTTGGCATTCCTGCTGGTACGCAGTAAATCGGCACACTTACGCTCTATCGGTAAAATTGGCTTGGTTCCGTCCTTCTTCTCTATCGGTGAACCAATCGTGTATGGTGTGCCAATGGTCGTCAATCCACTTTTCTTTATTCCTCTGATTTTCGCACCACTAGCGAATGCGGTTATTGCCTACCTGATTTTAGATTTTAACCTTATTCACCGTGTTTACTTGATGGCACCGTGGACAACACCTGCACCGATTGGGGCATATCTGGTTTCTGCCGGTGATATTTGGGCACCAATTTTAAGTATTGCACTGATTATTTTGGATATTGTGATCTACTATCCATTCTTCAAAATGTATGAAAAAGTCTGCGTCGAGAAAGAAAAAGCACAAAATCTAGATGAAAAAGCACAACAGGAGTTGCTAGAAAAAGCACGAATGGCAGCACAATAACACTTATTTCTAGCGTAATTGAGAGGGGCTAATCGAAAGATTAGCCCCTATTTTTGCAAAAAATTGGCAAAATTTATCCGCTTGTAAACAAGAAAAGCGTATAATGAAATAAAAAATTCAAGCAGAGATAATTTGAAATGAATGGACCTACTCAATTAGCACATTTTCAAGAACAAATCCGAAAAGAGTATGACGGACTAAGTAAACGTTTAAAACAAGTGGCACAGTATGTGCTGGATAATGGCAACAGCGTGGTGTTTGATACGGTTTCTACCATTGCCGAACGTGCAGGTGTTCCGCCTTCCACCTTAATCCGTTTTGCCAATGCGTTTGGATTTAGTGGTTTTAATGAAATTAAACAGCTTTATCGCCAAGATATGATGGAAGGCACATCACGTTACACCGAACGTGTGCAACTTTTTCGTCAAATTGAACCGCTTGATGAGCAAAACAGTGAGCTCAATCATATTTTAGATGTGTTCGTACAGGGTAATACGCAGGCACTGCAACAGTTATCGACACAAATCAGCGAAGAGCAGTTAGCACAAACGGTGGATATTTTACACAATGCTAAACGCATTTTTATTGTGGGTTTAAAACGCTCATTCAGCATTGCAAACTACCTAAATTATGCTTTGCACCATTTGGATTATGATGTTTTTATGATTGATGGTTCCGGCGGTATGTTTGACGAGCAATTAAGCCGAATCCGTGAAGGTGATGCGGTGGTTGCGGTGAGCTTTTCCCCGTATGCAAATGAAACGCTTAATGTAGTGACTGCAACTGCCAGACCGGGCGTAAAACACATTGCAATCACTGATAGCCAACTTAGCCCGCTCCTTTCATTTAGCGATGTGTCGTTTATTATTAAGGAAGCACAGGTGAGCGGTTTTCGCTCTCAGTGTGCCACAATGACGCTGGCACAAACAATCGCTGTTTCACTAGCGTTGAAAAAAGCTTAGAGTCAGAAAGGAAAGACCTGCGTAAATGCAGGTCTTTCCTTATTAGCCGATTAAAGCGTTAATTTCATCACGATACTGACCGGCTTTTGCACCAAAAATAATTTGTTGCGTATCACCGACTTTAATGACATCAACAGCACCGAGTTTTTTCAATGCCGACTTCTTCAATAAACTGTTATTGTGTAACACCACGCGTAAACGAGTTAAACAAGCTTCAACTTGCTTGATATTCTCTTTGTTTCCTAAAGCATTAATAATTTCTAGAATGACCGATTTCTCAGACATATTTCCTCCATACCTATTTATATTTAAAACTCTTATTATGATATTTTAAACATTTTCTGATGGTTAGAACAATTTTTATTAGTAATTTGTATAAAAAAACGCTAAATGTATCTTTCTTTAAAAGAGTCACATCAATGAATCTCCCTTGTCTTTTCGCAAAAAATCTGTATAATTTGACCGCTTGTTTTCTCTTTTGAAACAAGTTCGTTACCCTCACCTCGAACGAGGGTTTATTTTTTACTATCAACATTTAGAGGAAAGGTTATGGTAACCATTCGTTTAACTCGTGGCGGAGCTAAAAAACGCCCATTTTACCAAATCGTGGTAGCGGACAGCCGTTCACCTCGTGATGGTCGCTTTATCGAGCGTATCGGTTTCTTCAATCCATTAGCAGCAGGTCAAGCTGAGCGTTTACGCTTAGATGTGGCTAAAGTAGATGCTTGGGTTGCTAAAGGTGCTGATTTATCAGACCGTGTTGCTTCTTTAGTAAAAGAAGCTCGCAAAGCAGCTTAATTTTTAAGCCAAAATTAAATAAGTAGGTGAGTATGAGCGAACAAAAAATCGAAGTTGTCGGAAAATTAGGTTCAACCTATGGTATCCGTGGTTGGTTACGTCTCTATTCATCGACAGAACAAACTGAGAGCATTTTCGACTATCAGCCGTGGTTTTTAAAAATTAAAGGTCAGTGGCAGCCGGTCGAATTAGAAAGTTGGCGTTATCACAGCAATGATTTGATTGTGAAATTAAAAGGCACGGAAGACCGTGAAGCTGCACAGTTATTAACCAATGCTGAAATCGGCGTGGATTTAGCTGTGTTTCCTGAATTGGAAGAGGGAGATTACTATTGGCACGATTTAATCGGTTGTTCGGTAGTAAACTTAGAGGGCTACACAATGGGAACAGTTGCCGAAATGATGGAAACAGGTTCAAATGATGTGCTAGTGGTGCGTAATAACGGCAAAGATGCTTTCGGTAAACAAGAACGATTAATTCCGTTTTTGTATGAACAAGTAGTTAAAAGAGTAGATCTCGCCACCAAAACCATTACGGTGGAGTGGGACGCTGGTTTCTAACCTCAGGTATGCGGTGAGCTTTGGAAAACATTTAAGGCGTTAAAATGTGGATTGGTATTATTTCACTGTTCCCTGAAATGTTTAAAGCAATTACCGATTTCGGGGTGACAGGACGTGCAGTTAAACAAAATCTGCTGCAAGTTGAATGTTGGAATCCTCGTGATTTCACATTCGATAAACATAAAACCGTAGATGATCGCCCTTATGGCGGTGGTCCGGGAATGTTGATGATGGTGCAACCTTTGCGTGATGCGATTCACGCAGCGAAAAAGGCGGCATTAGCAGTAGAAGGCGGTGAAGCTAAAGTGATTTATCTTTCGCCGCAAGGACGTAAACTCGATCAAAACGGTGTGCAAACACTGGCTTCAAATCAGAAACTGATTTTAATCTGTGGACGATATGAAGGGGTTGATGAAAGATTGATTCAAACAGAAGTTGATGAAGAATGGTCAATCGGTGATTACGTTCTCACAGGGGGAGAATTACCTGCAATGACATTAATTGATGCGGTTGCAAGGTTTGTTCCCGGCGTATTAGGCAAACAGGCTTCAGCGTTGGAGGATTCTTTCGCAGAGGGTTTATTAGATTGCCCACATTATACCCGCCCTGAAGTATTAGACGGTATGCCTGTTCCGGAAGTGCTGATGTCTGGACACCACGAACAAATTCGTAAATGGCGATTGGAACAATCGCTGGAACGAACGTGGTTAAGACGCCCTGAGCTATTGGATAGCCTAGCTCTGACTGACGAACAGCGTGTGTTGTTAGCTAAAATTAAAAAACGGCACAAAATCAGTTAATTCTAGGATTATAGAAGGTTTTCAAAATGAGTAACATCATCAAACAACTTGAACAAGAACAGTTAAAACAAGACTTACCTAGCTTCCGTCCGGGTGACACATTAGAAGTTAAGGTATGGGTAGTAGAAGGTAGTAAAAAACGTTTGCAAGCGTTCGAAGGCGTGGTTATTGCAATTCGTAACCGTGGCTTGCACTCTGCATTCACTCTACGTAAAGTTTCAAACGGCGTAGGCGTTGAGCGTGTATTCCAAACTCACTCACCTGTAATTGACAGCATTTCTGTTAAACGTAAAGGTGCGGTACGTAAAGCTAAACTTTACTACTTACGTGAGCGTTCTGGTAAATCTGCACGTATCAAAGAGCGTCTTGGCGACTAATTGTTACAAAGCAGTGAAATGCACAAAAGCCTTGAGGAAACTCAAGGCTTTTGCTTTTTGTACTTGCAAGCGGTTATTTTTCTATATTTTTTGCAAATAACGTTTCTCAAATTTGGCTTGATGGCGTTCAAGTACTTCTGTCATCGAAATGTCGTATTTATCGGCCAGCACAAAGATATTATCCATCACATCGCCTAACTCTTCAATTAAGTTGTCTCGCTTTTGCTGTTGTGAGGCTTCGGTTTCGTCCGGTCGTTCACGCCCGATTTCAATCGCTCTTACCGCACAAGCCACTTCGCCGATTTCTTCTGTCAGATAAGTCACCCGCATAAAAGGGCTTCGCTCATACCAGCCTTGTTGTTGGTAAAACTGGCGAACCCATTGTTGATATTGTTCAATTTGCATTTTTAGCCTTTTTATTTGAATGAACAAGCGGTTAAATTTACAAATTTTTTTGCAAATTTGACCGCTTGTAAGATTTTAACGGTTATTCGGCTTCCGATAAAATAATCCAACCGCTATCTAACCAGTCGCAAATAGTGTCTAGCATTAGCTCCAGCTCCGCTTGATCTTGAACTTTGGAAGCAAGTTTGTTCCACGAAATCGAATCTCCATTGGCGATACGAATCAGTAATGCCATTTCGGCTTCGTTTAACTCATCAATCCACTCGCCATTCACATAAACCCGTTGAGGGTTCTCGGTGTAGAGGATTTTTACATTCGCATCTTGCTGTAACCAACCGCCAGCCTCGAGAATTTCTTGCACTTCGTCCGGATAATATTCATTATCGGTTTGCAGTAATTCATAACGGCGGGAGCTTGCCGCAGTTGCAACACTGTGAGTGAGTAACTCATCGAATTGCTCGGAGTTTTGGAGCAAGTCGATTAAATGATGTTTAAACATTTTTACCATTTTCGGATCAAGCAAGGCATTCGGCTGTTCATTCGGCGTTAAGCGAAACGGAAGGTGGAATTCTGATGAATTAATGTTATCGGCTTGTTGTTCGATAGTTTTACATAGATTCTCAAGTAAATCGGTCGCATTTGGGTAACGCAAACCAAAGGAGAAAGTTAAACCTTGCTCGCTTTCGGAAACACCATAGTGAGCCATTCGAGACGGCACATAAAGTACATCGCCCGGATTCATCACTTCGTCCATAACCAGTTCGCCCATATCATCAAAAATGCGGATCGGTTGGTTTGGCTTAAATTCAGTGCTTGGATCACACCATTTACCTAATTGCCAACGGCGTTGCCCGTAGCCTTGCACCAAGAACACATCGTACTCATCATAATGTTTGCCGACTGTGCCGTTGAGCGGTGAACAGGAAACCATAATGTCATCACGTTGCCATTGTGGGATAAAACCAAAAGCCTGCCAAAGCTCGCCTAGCTCGGGTGACCATTGCTCGAGGTTTTGCACCATCACAGACCATTGTGCCGGTAGATCTTCCAAATCTTCCTCAACAAGGGGGCTGGATTTAACAGACCATTTTTCGTCTTTGCATTGAATAAGACGTGCAGTGACTTCTTCCTCTAATGCCAGTTCTAAAATATCTTCCGGCTCAAATAATCCGACAATTTGAGGTAAGCCGTTACGGATTAATAGCGGTCGTTTTTGCCAATATTCTCGCAAAAAGGTTTCAGGGCTGATATTTTCAGGTAAGCAGAATGGAATGTTCATAATGGCTCCTTGCTACGTGCTTCTTTGAGATCACTGATATTCTACCCGAGAAATCAGGAAAAACGGGAAATTTTTTATGATTTAGCGACATCATTCACATTTTGAAAGGGAAATAATGAAAAAGGCGAACATTGTCCGCCTTTGAAATTTATTTTAAGCCGAGTTTTTTCTCGAGGTAGTGGATATTTGTGCCACCTTTGCGGAATTCTTTATCCGCAAGAATTTGAGTATGTAAAGGAATATTGGTTTTAATACCTTCTACAATGGTTTCGGAAAGAGCATTTTCCATCCGGCGAATCGCAATATCACGATCTTCTGCAAAGGTAATCAATTTA
Organism: Mannheimia haemolytica; assembly: GCA_900638155.1. Taxonomy (NCBI): domain Bacteria; kingdom Pseudomonadati; phylum Pseudomonadota; class Gammaproteobacteria; order Pasteurellales; family Pasteurellaceae; genus Mannheimia; species Mannheimia haemolytica. Next base: position 723,158 of record LR134495.1, read on the forward strand.
CCAATCATCGAATCGTAATGTGGGGGCACGCTATAGCCTGAGTAAATATGTGAATCCCAACGCACACCTAAACCACCCGGAACGTGTAAACGGGTAATTTTACCCGGCGATGGCAAGAAGGTGTTTGGATCTTCTGCGTTGATACGGCACTCAATGGCGTGACCTTTCACTTTAATATCATCTTGTGTGATCGAAAGTGGTAAGCCAGCTGCCACACGCAGTTGCTCTTTTACCAAGTCCACACCGGTAATCATTTCGGTTACAGGGTGTTCTACCTGTAAGCGGGTGTTCATTTCAATGAAGTAGAACTCGCCGTTTTCATATAAGAACTCAAAAGTACCTGCACCACGGTAGCCAATTTCACGGCAGGCATTGGCACAACGTTCACCGATAAATTGACGCAATTCAGGCGTAATGCCCGGAGCAGGGGCTTCTTCCACCACTTTTTGGTGGCGGCGTTGCATTGAGCAATCACGCTCTGCTAAATAAACCGCATTGCCGTGAGTATCGGCAAGCACTTGGATTTCAATATGGCGTGGATTTTCTAAATATTTCTCCATATACACCATATCGTTATTAAATGCCGCTTTCGCTTCGGCTTTCGTCATTGCGATAGATTCTTCCAAATCTTTCTCGTGGTGAACCACACGCATACCACGACCGCCACCGCCACCTGATGCTTTGATGATCACCGGGTAGCCGATACGTTTAGCGATTTCTTTATTTTTCTTCGGATCGTTACCGACCGGACCGTCAGAACCCGGTACGCAAGGCACTCCGGCTTTTTTCATTGCATTGATAGCAGAGACTTTATCGCCCATTAAGCGAATCACATCAGCCGTTGGACCAATAAAGATAAAGCCTGATTTCTCAACTTGTTCGGCAAAGTTTGCGTTTTCAGATAAGAAACCGTAGCCCGGATGAATAGCATCGGCATTCGTTACTTCGGCAGCGGCAATAATCATCGGGATATTTAAATAGCTTTTTACCGATGGAGCAGGACCGATACAAATGGTTTCATCGGCTAATTTAACGTGTTTTAATTCACGGTCGGCAGTTGAATGCACTGCAACCGTTTTAATGCCCAATTCTTTACAAGCACGCAAAATACGCAGTGCAATTTCACCACGGTTTGCGATAACAACTTTTTCTAACATAGGGAAATTCCTTGTGTTCTAGAAAATGTAGGGCGTGTTGCACACGCCCGTTTGATAATTTAGGGAAGAGATTATTCAATGATGAATAATTTTTGGTCGAATTCTACCGGTTCGCCATCATTTACTAAAATTTCTTTTACCACACCGGCTTTGTCTGACTCGATACGGTTCATCATTTTCATTGCTTCTACAATACATAACGCATCACCGATTTTCACGGTTTGACCCACTTCAACGAACGGTTTTGCATCTGGGCTTGGGCTACGGTAGAAAGTCCCCACCATTGGTGAAAGCACTGCGTGGCCACTCGTTTCTGCGGCTTTTGGTGCTTCAGCCGGAGCTGCAACAGGTGCTGTCGAAGCTACTTGAGGTGCCGCTGGTGCAACAACAGGAGCTGCTGCATATTGAACTGCAGCTGGTGCAACAGCTGGAGCAGCACGGCTAATACGCACCGTACCTTCTTCTTCAGACACTTCTAACTCGGTAATGCCAGATTCTTCAACTAATTCAATAAGTTTTTTGATTTTGCGAATATCCATAATAAGATTCCGTATGTGATTAAATAAAATAAAAAAGAGAACTCCACATTTGGGGTATAAATTCAAATGTAGAGTTAAAAAATGCTGGGCGTAGAATACCTGAATTTCGCTAATTTTGCGAATAAAATCTGATAATTTTGGCGAAAATGGACGATTTTAGCATTCATCGTACCAGTTAGGATTTTTGGAAAATGGTGACTCACAAGCGATTGAAAATTGCCAATTTTTTGTAAAAAACAACCGCTTGTCAGATTATTTCAATAAATCTTCATTTTTCTTGTAATTCCACTTGCTACCGGGCTTGTCGATATACTGAAAATATTCGTTGGTAAAAGTACCTTGAGCACAAGTTACTTTGTCTCGGCGGAAATTCACCTCTTTATCGCCAATGGCGTTATTCAAGGTATCAGGCCCGGTCATAACAAACACCCCACCTTCAATTCGGCGGTTCTCAATATTGCTGATAATCAGCTCAAGGGTGTCTTTTAAAATCCAGTTACCTTTTTCAGAAGCTAAGAAAAAGTTGGTGTATTTATCACGACGTTTAATTAAAACTTCACTATCATTCTCGCCAATAATTTGAGAGAGCGGGTAAACCAAATGTCCGTCAATATCAATATAAATGCCACCTTCGCGGAGCAAAGTAAAAATTCGCCAAAAATCCGCTTGTGCCGCACCATCGGTTAATTTACTGTAGGCACTAAAAGTGCGTTCATCGGCATTGGCTTTGATGTATGCCTCACGCTCTTCAGTGCTAACGTAGCGATAATCGTAGCTCAATGACATCAAGCGATTGAACAGATAATTCGCATACATTGGCAAAGTAACTTTATTGGAGTAATTCGTTTGCCAAATAGTTTTGGTAATTTTGCTCGGGGTATTTGATTTGATTTTTGCCGGGCTATATTCGGGAATAGTGAAACGTTTTTTCGGAAACAGGGCGTGAAACGGATAACTCAATATTTTGACGATATTACCCAATAAACGGAAAACTCCGTTACAGATCACAATAAATTGTTCATTTTTAACAGCCATTTTATTGCCTTATGCTTTTAAGTGTGAAATTGCAAAATCCAACGCATATTCATAGCCTTTTGCCCCTAAACCGCAAATAACGCCTTTTGCAATATCACTTAGATAGGAGTGATGGCGAAAAGGTTCACGGCTATGAACGTTAGACAAATGCACCTCAACAAACGGAATCGACACACTCAATAACGCATCACGAATTGCCACGCTGGTGTGAGTAAATGCCCCGGGGTTAATAATAATAAAATCGGTATGCTGAAAGGCTTGGTGAATGCGGTTGATAATCGGCTCTTCACCGTTGGCTTGAAAGCTCTCCAGCTCAACATCTTGAGCCGCAGCCAATTTTTTTAAGTGGTTTTCAATATCCGCTAAAGTTTGCGAACCGTAAATTTGCGGCTCACGTTTGCCCAACATATTTAAATTCGGGCCGTTAAGGAGAAGGATTTTTTTCATATTTACTTATTCAACTTGTAATTCATAATTAAGCCATTCACGGTTTTCTTTCGCCCCTAAGCGTTGATAAAAACGAATACCGCCGTCATTCCAAGGAGCAACCGTCCATTTTATCGTTTTGCAATGATGTGCCCTCGCCTCATTTTTCAAGGCTTGAATTAACGCCTCTCCTACTTTCTGGTTCCGAGCAGTTTCATCAACATAAAGCTCTTTCATATAAATAGCAGGGCGGTTTTGGGCAGTGTAAGGAAGAAAATAATAAACCAAAATGCCGATAATGTTATACGCATTTTCAGCCACTAAACAGTAAAAATCGGGTGGGTTTTTGCGGAAGCCTGATTCTATTACAACTTCAGGAGTGATCGCAAAAGAATCGATATAGTGCTCAAACACAGCCAGTTTTTGCATCAGTGGGAACACTTGGTGGGTATCTTGTTCGACCATTTTGCGGATTGTAAATGCCATAAAATTCCTTACAAGCGGTAAAAAAATCCCTCACTTTTGCAAAGCGAGGGAGGTTTTAATTATTCGTCAATAGAACGTAATAAGTCGTTTAAGCCCACTTTGCTTAAGGTTTTCTCATCCACTTTTTTCACAATCACCGCACAGTAGAGGTTGTGTGAACCATCTTTTGATGGAAGCGAGCCTGAAACCACAACAGAGCCTGCCGGCACACGGCCGTAATGTACTTCGCCGGTTTCACGGTCGTAAATTTTGGTAGATTGACCGATAAACACGCCCATTGAGATCACGCAGTTATCTTCGACAATCACGCCTTCTACGATTTCAGAACGTGCGCCGATAAAACAGTTATCACCGATAATGGTCGGGTTCGCTTGTAATGGCTCTAACACACCACCGATGCCCACGCCACCAGAAAGGTGTACATTTTTACCGATTTGTGCACAAGAACCAACCGTTACCCAAGTGTCCACCATTGTGCCTTCACCAACGTATGCACCGATGTTCACGAAAGATGGCATTAACACCACGTTTTTCTCGATGTGTGAACCTTTACGCACCACCGCACCCGGCACAGCACGGATGCCGTCTGCTTTGAATTGCTCTTCGGTGTAGTTGCCGTATTTGGTTGGCACTTTGTCGTAGAATTTGGTTTCTGCACCGTCAATGATTTCATTGTCGGCAATACGGAATGAGAGTAATACCGCTTTTTTCACCCATTGGTTTACTACCCACTCGCCCTCTTTTTTCTCTGCAACACGCAGTGAACCGTTGTCTAATCCTGCGATCACTTCTTCAACTGCCGCTTTGGTTTCGGCATCAACGGTTTTCGGAGTAATTTCCGCACGGCGTTCAAATGCCGCTTCAATAATAGCTTGTAAAGACATTGTTGTGTTCCTTCAATATATAAATTAAAACAGAAAATTCGGCTCACTTTTTAACATAGAAAGGCGTATATTTCCATAGAAAAAGATGAAATTATGGATAAAAAGGCAAATTTTAAAATGTGAACAAGATCACAAATTCAAACATTCCCCTTTGCAAGCGGTTATTTTTTCCGATAAATTTACAAACGTTAAAACACTTAGGGTGTTACGTTAATTCGGCAAGCCTAAGCAAGATAAAGTATTGATTCATCAGTATTTTATTTTGCTTAGGCTTTTTTGTTGTCTTATTTCAAGGGGGCCACATTATGGCTAAAGATTTTAGTAAACTTGCGCAAGACATTCTCCGCTTGGTTGGGGGAGAGCAAAATATCCATTCATTGGTACACTGTGCAACCCGTTTACGTTTTGTATTAAAAGATCGGGAAAAAGCGGATAAAGCTCACTTAGAGCAAACCGCCGGTGTGATTAGCTTGGTCGAAAGCGGTGGACAATTTCAAATCGTGATTGGCAATAATGTGCCGAAAGTCTATGCAGAAATAATGAATATCGCCAATATTCAAGCTAGCGACACCGATGAGTTGCCTAAGCCCTCACTCCTTAATCGGGGCATTGATTTTCTTGCGGGTTCCTTTACCCCACTTATCGGTGTAATGGCAGGCGCCGGTATCTTAAAAGGCTTAATTGCGATTTTACAAGTTTCAGGATTATTAGATCCAACATCAGGTACATTTACCGTGCTTGATGCCGCTGCCAGTTCAACCTTCTACTTCTTACCTATTTTACTCGCTATTACTTGTGCGGCTAAGGTAAAAGCCAGCCCTTATATTGCAGTTGCCGTTGCAACAGCGTTAGTTTACCCAAGTATTGTTGAAGTCAGCTCAAGCGGCAAACCACTGGACTTTTTAGGCTTTGAATTAGCAACAATGACGTACACTTATAGCGTCATTCCTATTTTGATTGCGGTGTGGGCTCAGTCTTATATTCAACGTTTTTTTGAAAATCTCTGGCACGAGGCAGTCCGCAATTTCTTTGCACCTGCTTGCACCCTCCTCGTTGTTGTGCCATTAACCTTAGCTGTGATCGGCCCTATCGGTGGCGCTATCGGACACAGCATTGCTACGGTATTAGCTTGGCTATATGAAGCCAGCCCGATTGCAACAGGGCTTGTAGTCGGAGCATTATGGCAAGTGTTGGTCATCTTCGGTATCCATTGGAGTATCGTCCCGATTATGATTAACAATATGGCTGTTGTCGGTTTTGATTTAATCGGCCCACTCACCGCAGCCGCAGTATTGGGGCAAGCCGGTGCAACGTTCGCCGTATTCCTCAAATCACGCAATAAAGACATTAAATCCCTTGCCGGTTCAACCACATTTAGCGGTGTGTTAGGCATTACCGAGCCGTTGATTTATGGCATTACCTTACGCTTTAAAAAACCGTTTGTATGTGGTGTGCTAGGTGGTGCTATTGGCGGTGCTGTGATTGGCTGGGGAGGCACAAAAATGTTTGCTTTCGGCTTCTCAGGCTTACTGCTCTATCCGGTAATTATCGGTGAGGGATCAAACATTGTAATGTACACGGTAGGAATGGTGGTCGCCTTTATTACCGCAGGTATCTTGACCTATTTCTTCGGTTATAGTGATGCAATGTTGCCGCAAACAGCGGATACCGCCAAAGCAGAAAAACCACAAAACGCTCAGGTTTCGACTATTCCACTAGAAAAATTTAATGTGATTAGCCCACTAGAAGGCAAACTGCATAAATTAACTAGCATTGCCGATCCGATGTTTGCCTCCGAAGCATTAGGCAAGGGCGTTGCCATTGAACCAACTAAAGGTGAACTGCTATCCCCTGTAAACGGCACTATCAGCTCAGTGTTTCCGACCAAGCACGCTTACAACATTGTATCCGATGACGGCTTAGAGATTTTAATCCATATCGGAATGGATACCGTTCAACTCAATGGCAAACATTTTGAGTCTTTCGTCAAAGACGGGGAACGCATTCAAGCCGGACAACGTCTAGGTACATTTGATCTTGATGCCATTAAAGCTGCCGGTTACAGCACCATTACCCCGGTGATTATCGCAAATACAGACGATTATTTAGATGTGATTGCCTCTCAAGAAGCACACATTTATCAACGTGAACCGTTGCTTAAAGTATTACTAAACAAATCATAAGCCTGTAAGCGGTCGAATTTTGCAAAAAATCGGCAAAATTTGACCGCTTGAAAAGACACTTTCGATTTAAACACCCGACAAGCGGTGAAAAATTCATAACATTTTACAAACAGGAGCAAATTATGCGTCATTTAACACCATTTCCAACAGATTTCTTATGGGGCGGGGCAACCGCTGCGAACCAAATTGAGGGTGGGTTCGACCAAGGAGGCAAAGGGCTATCTTCTGCCGATATGGTTGCTTATGTACCGAAAGCGGAACGAGGAGCCCACAGCGCCTCAATTGAAGTCTCTTCTCAACGCATTGAAGATATTCTTTCTGGCAAATTCCAAGCTCGTTTCCCAAAACGAGACGGCATTGATTTCTACCATACTTACAAAGAAGATATTGCACTGCTTGCAGAAATGGGCTTCAAAATGTTCCGTATTTCCTTGCATTGGGCAAGAATTTTCCCGAATGGTTATGATGAACAACCTAATGAAGAAGGATTAGCCTTTTATGATCGTGTTTTTGATGAACTGCTCAAACACGGCATTCAACCGATGGTGACACTCTGCCATTATGAAATTCCGTTGGGCTTAGTTCAAAAATATAACGGTTTCTTGGCTCGTGAAACTGTCGATCATTTTGTACGTTATGCCGAAACGGTGTTTACACGCTACAAAGATAAAGTGAAGTATTGGCTTACTTTCAATGAAATCAATATGGTGACGATGCACAGCCCGTACACCGGTGCTGGCGTCGTGTTAGATCGTCTCCCTGAAAGCGAACACGAAAATGCCAAATACCAAGCATTACATCATCAATTTGTCGCCAGCAGTTTAGCGACCAAAGCCCTGCACGATATCATTCCTGACGGCAAAATGGGCTGTATGTTGGCTCGAATGCTACATTATGCGCTGACTGCCGATCCTATCGATCAGCGTAAAGCACAATGGGGAAACCAACAAAATCTCTTCTATACCGATGTACACGCACGTGGCGAATACCCGAAATATATGTTACGCCACTGGGCGGAAAATAATGTGCATATTAAAAAAGAAGCGGGCGATGATGCGATTTTGAAGCAGTATCCGGTCGATTTCATCTCATTTAGTTACTATATGTCGGTATGTGTGACTCAGCACAATGATAAAGCCGAAAAAGTGGGCGGTAATTTAATTGAAGGCGTCAAAAATCCATATCTGCAAGCCTCAGACTGGGGCTGGCAAATTGACCCTGTCGGTTTGCGCATTGCCCTCAACGAAATGTACGACCGCTATCAAAAACCACTCTTTATTGTGGAAAACGGACTGGGTGCTTACGATAAAGTGGAAGATGGAAAAGTTCACGATAGCTACCGTATTGACTACCTCCGAGCGCATATTGAACAAATGCAAGAAGCGATCAGCGATGGTGTCGATTTACTCGGGTATTTGGAATGGGGGCCGATTGACCTAGTCAGTATGTCAACCTCTGAAATGTCAAAACGCTATGGCTTTATTTTTGTGGACATTGACGATGATGGCAATGGCTCTCGCCAACGTCTGCGTAAAGATTCCTTCTTCTGGTATAAAAAAGTCATTGCCTCAAATGGTGCCGATCTCGCTTAATTGCGATTGATACAAGCGGTTGTTTTTCGTAAAATTTTTGCGAATTTCGACCGCTTGGATAGGGAATGCTATGCTAAAAATTACCAAAATCTTCAACAACAATGCCATTCAAGCTGAAAATGAATTTCAGGCGGAACTTGTCGTACTTGGCAAAGGCATTGCGTTTGGGAAGAAAGTGGGGGATTTAGCCGATGAAAACACGGTTGAGAAAACATTTAGCCTAAATAAAAGCCTGTTTGCCACACGTTTAACTGAAATTTTAAGTGAAATTCCGCAAGAATATTTTCAGTTAGTGAATCGAGTGGTGAATTTTGCCAATCAACAATTAGGCACAACCTTATCTAATAGTATTTTTGTCAGCCTGCCTGATCATCTTTTCCACGCCGTTGAACGAGCAAAACAACAACAATCGCTTTCTAACGGATTGCTGTTTGAGATCCAACGGCTATATAAGCAGGAATTCGCCATTGGGTTATATACATTGGAACTCATTGAAAAAATGTTTGGGGTAAAAATGGCAGAAGATGAAGCCGGTTTTATCGCACTGCACATTTTTAATGCCCGCACCGATGGCTCAACGATGAATGATACTTACCGAGCCACGCAAATAATTAAAGATATTTTAAATATGGTGGGGTATCATTTTAATTTGAAATTAGATGAGCAAAGCTACGATTACGCTCGCTTTTTAACTCATCTACAACATTTTGCCCAACGCTTTTTTGTGAATACCGCTTCTGCATTAGGCGATGATTTTCTCTATCAACAAACCAAAATCGCTTATCCAAAGGCCTATCAGTGTGTGGCAAAAATCAATAAATATCTCACCTCAGCTTATCAAAAATCATTGAATGAAGATGAACAGCTCTATTTAATGATTCATATTCAACGTGTTGTTTCTCATCAATAGTCTGCGAATTTGGCAAATTTCATTTATAATCTGCTTTATTTTTTGATACAAGCGGTGATTTTTGTGGAAAATTTTGCAAATCTGCTTACCGGCAAAACGCGTGAGCATTTAGTGCCGTTGCCAAACGCTCTTTCGGATAAACATTACCTTCAGCCGCAAGTGGTTGAGGCATTTTTGGCGTTGCAGCAGGCAGCAAAACAAGCCGGCTTTAATTTACAGCCTGCCAGTACTTTTCGTGATTTTGAACGCCAAAAAGGGATTTGGAATGCGAAGTTTAGGGGGGAACGTAAGGTTCACGATGATAACGGGGTTGCGATTGATATGGCGGCATTATCGGATCTTGAAAAGTGCAAAGCAATGTTGAGATGGTCTGCAGTGCCGGGCGCAAGTCGGCATCATTGGGGAACGGAAATTGATATTTTTGACCCTGATTTATTGCCGGAAAATACGCCTTTGTTGCTTGAGCCGTGGGAATATTTAGAGGGTGGTTGTTTTGCCGACTTAACCAAGTGGTTACACGCTAATGCGGAAAGATTTGGCTTTTATTTCCCGTTTGACGGCAAACATTCTCGAGTGGGCTTTGAGCCGTGGCACATTAGCTATCGCCCGATTTCAAGTGAATATGAGCAATGCTTTAACGATGAAATCTTAAAAGCTGCGTGGCAAGATGAAGAAGTGGCGGGTAAGGAATGCTTACTTGAACATTTTGAAGAATTACTAAAATGATCCAATTAATTAACGAAACCCAACAACACGACAAATTCCGCCAAATTTGTGACAAATGGCAGCTGGTTGAAGACAAATCCAGCCCGTTAGCCTTAGTATTAACGGAGGAAAGGCTGGAGTTACGCAAATTAGACGAACCTAAGCTCGGGGCGATTGCGGTGAATTTTGTGGACGGCACGATGGCTCATCGGCGTAAATTTGGCGGTGGACGAGGTGAAGCGGTTGCGAAAGCGGTCGGCATTAAAGGGGATTATTTGCCAACTGTGATTGATGCGACTGCCGGTTTAGGGCGAGATGCTTTTGTGTTGGCGGCGGTTGGCTGTAAAGTGCTGTTAGTGGAACGCAATCCTATTGTTGCTGCCTTGTTGGAAGATGGTTTAAATAGAGCTTATCAAGATCCGGAAATCGGCAGTTTTATGCAAGAACGAATGATCTTAGCCGATGTTCGAGACATTTCTCAGCTAGATCCACAAGCCCAAATGGCAGAGGTGGTGTATTTAGATCCGATGTATCCGCACAAACAAAAAAGTGCGTTGGTGAAAAAAGAAATGCGAGTGTTTCAACATTTAGTTGGGGCAGATTTAGATTCGGACAGCTTTTTCTTACCGGCAAAAGGATTGGCAAAAAAACGAGTAGTGGTAAAGCGTCCGGACTATGCCCCGTTTTTAGCGGAGCAAAAGCCTGATTTTTCACATACCACCAAAAATCATCGTTTTGATGTTTATCTTTCTCACCTGAAAAACGGTTAAAGGTGGATCAGGATCGGTTTTTACAAAACTTTAACTTGAAAAGTGATCGTATCTGATAGGCAAGCGGTTATTTTTACAGTAGAATTTGCTTTTCGCTTGTTCTTTTGGAAATGCAAGTATAGCTAAGCACCCAATGCAAGCGTTGGTACAAATTATTTATAGCTAATTTAAAGAGGCGGTTATCGTGCCACAACGTGATTATGTTGCTCGTTCAAACGAGAAAAAAAGCAAAAAAAATCAAAAAGAGAGTAATGTCAAAAAGATTTTAATGCTGATTATTGGTTTAATTTTATTATGCGGTATTGGTTTATGGTTTTTAAAATCAAGTGCTCCTACGCCAATAGTGCCGACTACAACACAGCCAAGTAATCCGCAAGCAAAAAGCGAATTACCAAGTCGACCGGAAGAGACTTGGAGTTATATTCGTGATTTAGAAACCCGTACAGTGATTACCGATAATAGCCAAACTTCACAGGAACGTTTGGCACAATTAACGGCGGAACAAAAGCAGCAAATTGAAGAAAGACGCAAACAAGAAGAAGCACGCTTAGTCGCTGAGCAAGCCCAACAAGATGTATCTGCTACAGAATCGGCTCCAAAAACAGTGGAAGTCACGCCATTAACAGATGAAGAATTGGCTGCGAAAAAAGCACAAGAGCAAGCTTTAGCGCAAAAGCAAGCGGAAGAGAAACGTAGACAAGCGGAGCTTAAAAAACAGCAGGAAGCGAAAAAAGCTGAGCAAGCTAAGTTAGCGGAAGAAAAAGCGAAAAAAGAGCAGCCGGCTAAAATTGTAGCAAGTGCTGCAACACCGGCAGATAAAGCTGCAAATCAGGCGGGTAAATTTGGGTTACAGTGCGGTGCATTTAAAAATAAAGCCCAAGCCGAAAATATGCAAGCAAGATTGGCAATGGCAGGTTTTAACGCCCGTATCGCAAGCAGTGCCGATTGGAACCGTGTTTTTGTCGGCCCAATTGGCGATAGAGCAGCAACGTCAAGAGCGCAATCGAATGCCCGTAGTGTAGCGGAATGCGTGATTGTAGCGATGTAAAGTTAATTAACATAAAAAAGAGAGCCTGAGAAGGCTCTCTTTTTTATATCCCAATCGCATATTTCAAAGCTTGCTTTTTGATTGGTGACACTTTATCTGCCAAAACTAAACCGATATTGCGGGCTATTTTGAGCGGTAATAAATCAGTCTTAAACGCTTTATAAAAAACGTCCATTCCTGTTTGCATCAGTAAATTATCCGGTTTGCGTTTTTGCTCATAACGCTTAAGCATCTGCTCACTTGCAAAATTTTCGCCTTTTTTGACCGCTTGTTCAAACACTTCCAGCAAGGTTTTTACATCTTTAAAGCCTAAATTTACACCTTGTCCGGCAAGCGGATTAATGGTGTGAGCCGCATCGCCGACTAATACCACCCCGTTTTGCACATAGTGCTGAGCGTGCTGGCGGGTTAGCGGGAAAGCCCCTGAAGCCTGCACCTGAATGTTGCCTAATTCTGCGTTGAGCCGGCTTGGGAAATGTTGTTCAATCGCAACACTCAGTTTTTCTGTTGAAAGCGTTTTTAGCTCGGCAATTTTTTGGGGCGAATCGTACCAAACAACGCAGCCGTGATTTCCGGAAAGCGGTAAAAAGGCTCGAGGGCCGGTTGGATAGAATTGTTGCCAAGTGCCGCTTGGAGCAGGTTTTTCGGTGGTAACGGTGGCGAGTAAACAGTGTTGGCGATATTGCCAAGCAGTTAAACCAATGCCAGCCCATTGGCGAACCTGCGAATTTGCACCGTCTGCGGCAATCAGCAGTGGGGCAGCAAAGGTGTTGCCATCAACCGTCACTTCCCAATGTTCGCCGGCTTTACTTGCAAAAATTTGCTCAAATCCGACCGCTTGTAGGCAGTTTGGATATTGCTTTAATTGCTCCCATAACGCAATTTGAAGGACGTTGTTTTCGACCATATCGCCGAGCTTTTCCAAACCCAAATCATCCGCCGAAAAAAGAGTGTTGAAGCCATCAATTTCCCAGGTTTCGAGCTGGGTATAAGGGGTGCTTCGCATTGCAACAATTTGCTCCCACACGCCCAATTTTTCTAACAGTTGAATCGAGCCCATACTAATGGCGGAAATTCGCAAATCGTAGTCTGAATCAGGATTAAAGGTCGGTAGCGGGTTTTTCTCCAACAAGGCTAAACGCAGTCCTTGTTTTGCTAAGCCTAGAGCTGTTGCTGCCCCGATCATACCGCCACCGATGACAATCATATCTAATTCAGTTTTCATTTTTTCTTCCTTTTCTGTTAGGCAAAATACCGCTGAAACGCCTTGAATTGTAGTGCATTTCAGATTAGGATAAAACCGATTTATTCGTTTCGTTAAGGAGCATTTTATGTCTTGCAAAACTCACGCAAACCACGATCATCAGCACGGCGAAGGCTGTGGTCATACCGCGATTAAACATAACAACCACATCGACTATTTACACGATGGGCATTTACACCACAAACACGGCGATCACTATGACGAACACGTTTTAGAAGTAAATGAAACCAACCCGGCAGAATGTAATGTCGCTCATTGCTGCGGCGACCACGTTCATGGTGAGGGTTGCGGACACGAAGCTGTGCCGCACGGCGATCATATCGACTACATCGTGAATGGGCGTTTGCACCACCAACACGGCGACCACTGCGATGACCACGGGCCAGTTGAAATTGTGAAATAAGATTTTTGATGGGAGGTTTTAGCCTCCCATTATTATTTTTGCGATCTCGCTCGAAAAATTGAACATTCCTGCTACCCCTCTTCCGATTTTCCTTTTATGCTCTCGGCATTGATTTCTAACACCGAAATGTAATGACTTTAGCGATTGTTTACAGCCGAGCCTCCATTGGCGTTGAAGCCCCGTTGGTGACAATTGAAGTGCATATTAGCAACGGACAACCAAAATTAACCATTGTCGGCTTGCCCGAAGCTACCGTAAAAGAAGCGGGTGATCGTGTGCGGAGTGCGTTGCTGAACGCCAATTTTATCTATCCGCCACAGCGGATCACGATTAACCTTGCCCCCGCAGATTTACCCAAAGAGGGTGGACGTTTTGATTTGCCGATTGCGATAGGCATTCTGGCAGCCTCAGGGCAAATTGATTCTGATTTATTAACGCAGTTTGAGTTTTTGGGCGAGCTGGCACTGACAGGGCATTTGCGAGGGGTGCACGGCACGATTCCGGCGGTAATTTCTGCCGATAAAGCAAAACGGCAGATGATCTTAGCCAAGCAAAATGCGAATGAGGCATCGCTGGTTTCCAATGCAACCACCTACTTTGCTGGCTCGTTGTTGGACGTTGTAAATATGCTCAACAAACGGGATAAGCTGCCGATTTGTCAGCACATTTCGCAAAATTCTGCTGAAATTCGACCGCTTGTCAGCCGAGATCTTACTGATATTATCGGGCAACAACACGCCAAGCGAGCTTTGATGATTGCCGCTGCCGGGCAGCATAATTTGCTATTTCTCGGTCCACCGGGAACCGGTAAAACGATGTTGGCAAGCCGACTGGCGGATTTGCTACCGGAAATGACCGATGAAGAGGCGATTGAAACCGCCTCGGTGACCAGCCTTGTGCAAAATGAATTGAATTTTCAGAACTGGAAACAACGCCCGTTTCGTTCACCTCATCACAGTGCGTCAATGGTGGCATTGGTGGGAGGAGGTTCGATCCCCAAACCGGGGGAAATTTCGCTTGCCCATAACGGTGTGCTGTTCTTAGATGAATTACCCGAATTTGAACGTAAAGTGCTTGACGCGTTACGCCAGCCATTGGAGGCAGGCGAAATTGTAATTTCCCGAGCCAATGCTAAAGTGCAATTTCCGGCACGCTTTCAATTAATTGCTGCAATGAACCCAAGCCCGACAGGGCATTATCAAGGCACGCATAACCGCACTTCGCCCCAACAGGTAATGCGGTATTTAAACCGCCTTTCCGGGCCTTTCTTAGACCGTTTCGATCTCTCTATCGAAGTGCCGCTTTTGCCACAAGGGGCATTACAAAGTGGGACAGAAAATCGAGGAGAGACCACCGAGCAGGTTCGCAAGCGGGTGTTTTTAGCCAGAAAAATGCAATTTGAGCGAGCAGGTAAAATCAATTCGCAACTCACCACCCGAGAAATTGATCGAGATTGCCAGTTATCAACACAAGATTCCCTGTTCTTAGAAACTGCATTGACAAAGCTGGGTTTATCAGTACGAGCCTACCACCGTATTTTGAAAGTTTCTCGCACCATTGCCGATTTAGCCGGTGAGGCGAACATTCAACAACTGCATTTAGCGGAGGCGCTTGGTTATCGGGCGATGGATCGCTTGTTGCAACGGTTGCAGGGGGAGGGGTAGTTTTGAGAAACGTTAAACATATTATTCTTGCTTTTTTAAACAAACTTACTAGAATCCTTTCTGCTTATCTATTTTTTAGACAAAGAGGCTAAAATGAAACTTACCAAACAACAAGAGCAGTTTTTATTAGCTGAATTTGAAAATGGAATAAAAGAAGAACAATTTGTTGAGCTGACGATTGAACAAGTTCAACAATTGAGAATTGAAAAAAGAGCCGAGTTTATAAAAAACAAGAAAATTATAGATGAGGTTTTTTATGATGAAATGGCTTACTCGTAAAGACTCAAAATTAGCAGATTTTATGGCTTTATTATCTGATGAGGCTTTATTTTTCTTTGAAAAGTCATTGGATAAATTCCAAATTGTCACTTCACCCTTTTCTATTCAAATTAATAGTTACGTCTCAATTCAATGTATAGTGGCAAATAATGCTGCCTATATTTTATCCTTTAATTATGGGCAGTATTCAAATATCAATACAGGAAGAACAACAAAAGAAATTGATTTTATTAGAATGCTAGAAAATAAATATTTGGATTCTAATACTTTGATTCAGCTTTCTCCTAAAAATAAGATTAAGCTACTTAGTCTCAAATATTAAATACATACAATCTCAATTTCTCCACAAAATCTTTAGCATTAGCCCGATGAGCGTTATGCCCTGCATTAGCAATCAGCTCTGTTGGTAGTTGGTAGCTTGCTGCCATTTGTCGAAATTTCTGATCCTTTTCACCGATAAAAAAGACAATATTTTTATCTGTCAGTTTGAGTTTTTCAGCGTAGTTAGGCTGTTTGGCAAGGCTGGTGGCTTCTAACATTGCGGCGATCTGCTCGACTTGGTTATGCCTGCGGCTTGCGATGTAATGTTGTCGCTCTGTGGAAGTTAAATCTGCAAAAACAGGCTGTTTGTACCAATCTTTAAGTACTTGTTCGATAGGTTCTTGACGGAAACGGTTTGCCCAAAGGCGGTCATTTTGCCAGCGAATCTGTCGGTCGTTTTCTGAGCTTAAGCCGATATTTGCTCCTTCTAACACCACACCTTGCAGATTTGGATTATCCATATTTAGCACATAATCCAATGCCGCTCGTCCACCGAGTGAGTAGCCGACTAAATAGAAAGGCTGTGAGCCGATTAAGCTTTCAAAGGTGGAGTGTAGTTGTTGTCGCAGGTCGGTAAAATCGGCACAGGTGATGTTTTTACTATTTCCGTGAAAAGGAAGGTCGATGGTAAGCGGTCGAATTTGCGGAAAATTTTGCAAATGTTGGAGAACAGCTTGCCAGTCTTGTTGTGAGCCGAGTAGCCCGTGTAAGAAAACAACAGGTGTGCCTTGTTGAGTGTGCCATTGATAGGAAAGCATAGTCGATACATTTTACCCCTCGCAGGGTTGGCGAGGGGCTGTTGTGATTAGGCAATTTCCGCCTGTGAAATTTGTTTTAGCAATGATTTATACATATTGCTGCCATCGTGCTCGTTCACTTTGATTTCCACAATGGTTACGCCTTTGCGTGCGTAGGCGTGTTTGAGTTTGGTTTTTAAATCAGCCCAAGTAAACGGACGGATATATTCCAGCCCAAACATTGTCGCCACTTGTGCAAATTCAAAGTTATGTGCCAAGCGGTAATATTGGTCTTTCGCTTTGCTTTCAACCGGTAACATATCAAAAATTGCCCCACCGCTGTTATTCACCACAAATAAAATGGTCGGCTGGTTAATTTTGGTGAGCAATGCAATCGAGTTGAGATCGTGTAAGGCGGAAATATCGCCCACTACACCGACAGTTGGGCGGTCGCTACCTTTGGCAATCCCTGCCATTGTGGCGATTAAGCCATCAATGCCACTTGCACCACGGTTGGTATAAACAGGGTAGCCTTCCGGCAGTTTGCACAGAGCATCAACCAAACGAACAAATAAGCTATTGCCGATAAATAAGTTACCATTAATCGCTAAAACATCTTGAATGTTGTGTGCAAGTGAGGCTTCACTTAAGCTGCCACCCACTTGTTGCTCTATGAAAGTGGAGCAGAATTGCGATAATGCCAATGGCTCAAGCAACCACGGTTTTTGGCGAAGTGGTGGGTGTACCCGCAAAAAGTGATGTGCTTTGGCAATAAAACGGGTTTGATGATAAGCGTTTGGATTATGGTAATCGTGCGATTGTTCCACCACCCAATATTCCCCTTGGAATGCTTTTAAAAATTCATTCACCCGTTTGCTAACAATTTGCGTGCCGAATTGAATCACGATATCCGCTTGCAATAAACGCTGTTTGACAGTCTCGTTGGAGAGCCAAATATCGGCATACGGCAAGCTGGCTTCAATGCAAGATTGCACATCACTTAGCAAGCACCAACCCATGGTTTCCGCCCAAGTTTTTAAGCCAGTGCCTTGTTCCGGTGGCAGTTTGCCGACCACAATCACCCCACGCTTGGTTCGCCAGTAATCCCAATTTTCGTGCATTGAGACTTCGCTTTGAATCGCTTGTTGGTCTATCCATTTGGTTTGAGCGTTATTCAACCAGCCTTGGATTGGGCGTAACCAAGATGTATTCAGAATTTCATTGATGTCTGCTTCATAAAGCGGCTCTTCAAAAGGCACGTTGATATGCAATACACCGCCTTGTTGGGCTTGGGTGGTGCAGGCTTGTTCAATGGTTGAAACCAGCCAGCTTGCGTGATAAGCCTCGTTTGCCTTCGGTAAATTCACGTTGGCAACCGGATAATTGGCAAAAATGCCTTGCTGATGAATGGCTTGGTTTACCCCGCAACCGATTAATTCGGTTGGGCGGTCGGCAGAAAGAATAATCAGTTTTTGGTGGCTAAGGCTTGCTTCGATCACCGCAGGATAAAGGTTCGCTACTGCTGTGCCGGAAGTGACAATAATAGCAACCGGGCTGTCGGTTGCTTTAGCAATCCCTAATGCATAAAAACCTAAACCACGCTCATCAAAATGAGTGTGGCACTCCGCATATTGCGTTTGTTGAAGTTGCACTGCCTCTAATGTGAGCGGTGTTGAGCGAGAACCCGGAGCAATACAAAAATGTTTTACGCCATAACGCATTAATGCACTTAAAATCACTTTTGCCCAAGTGCGATTAAAAGAACTGGTATTCATATTCTTCTCTACTGATTGATAAATTCGATAAATGGTTAGGATTGTAGCAAAAAGTGAAATTATTGTGGGAAGTTTTAGCGCAAAATTAACGATTTTTGCAAATTATTAGGCAAAAATGACCGCTTGTAAATGAAAAAGCAGCTTGAATGAGATCAAACTGCTTGGGATAGATTAAACGTTTAAATTAATTAGAAACGTGTTCCTAATTGAAAAATAACCACTTCTGCTTGGCAGCTAAATTTGAAGTGAGCAACCAGTTCAAAACCGCTTTCAATCGGGGTGATTTCACTGCTGATTTCACAGGGTTCAGATTCGACATCACGGGCTTTTTGAATCAATTTTTCAAGTGCTGATTTAGCTTCATTTTCGCTTTCATAAGTGCGTTGAATAGTGGCGACTGTTTCGCTGTTATCTAAAATAGACCCTACATCAAATGTGTTACAGCCCTCGCATTCAATCGGTTTATCGTTTTTCATTGGCTAATCCTTCTAAATTGATGAATAATGTGGGTACTTTAAAACTAAATTGCGTAACCTGCAATCATCAGTGAACGATTATTTGATTTAGTTGGTATTTTGCAAAGTTTGGAGGAAAAATGACCGCTTGGGAGCGTGTGTTTCATGCGCTGTTATTTGAATGTTTCGCTATTATTTTTACAGTTATCTTAACTTCTTGGCTGACTTCTCATCGTATGCTTGATTTAACTGCCTTGATTGTAATGATTTCAATCATTGCAATGGTGTGGAATGTCATTTTTAACTGGGGTTTTGATAAGGTGTTTACCGGTGAGCGAGTGCAACGTGGTTTAGGCATTCGCATTTTGCATTCATTACTTTTTGAGGGCGGTTTGCTGGTTTTTACTATCCCGCTGGTGATGTATATGCTCGATATTGGCTGGTGGCAGGCATTTGTGATGGATATTGGAATGACTTTATTTGTGTTGGTTTATTCGGTGATTTTTAATTGGGTGTACGATCATTTACGCCTGAGATGGGTTAAATCTGGCTAAATTGTGAACTAGATCACGGTTTCCTCACACAAAATTCGCTATGCTTTAACTGGTTCATATTTGACATAGTAAGAGGGAAATTCTATGAAACGTACAATCTTGAGTGCTTTTGCACTTTCTGTTATTTGCGGTGCGAATCTAAGTTATGCACAATCTGAAAGCAGAGTGGGAGTAACGATTTACAAATATGATGACCATTTTATGACCCAAATGCGTAAGGATATGCAAAACGAGGCGAAAGGCTTCGCTGGGTTGAAGTGGTTTATGAATGATGCACAAAATTCCCAAGTGAAACAATTAGCGCAAATTGAAACCTTACTTCAGCATAAAATGCGTGTGTTGGCGGTGAATATTGTGAATGCAAATGAGTCGAAAACTATTGTGGAAAAAGCGAAGGCTTATAATGTGCCGATTGTCTTTTTTAACCGCACACCGAGTAAACAAGCGTTAGAAAGTTACGAAAAGGCGTACTTTGTGAGCGCTGATCCTAAAGAGGCCGGTAGAATCCAAGGAGAATTAATTGCGAAAGCGTGGAAATCAAACCCAGATTTCGATCTAAATAAAGACGGGAAATTGCAATTTGTATTGCTTAAGGGCGAGCCGAGTGATGTGAGCGCTGAGCGTTCTCAAGCTGTGGTTGAATCGCTTAATCAACAAGGTGTTCAGGCAGAAGAAATTTACAGTGACACGGCGAGATGGCGTAGAACATTGGCTCGCAATAAAATGAATGAGTGGCTGGTGGCAAACCGTGCAGCTGAGATTGAAGTTGTGATTTCAAACAATGATGAAATGGCTATTGGTGCTTTAGATGCGTTAAATGCACACGAGAAAAGATTGCCGATCTTTGGTATTGATGCCTTACCTGAGACGTTAGCATTAATGAAAAAAGGGGAAATAGCCGGCACGGTATTAAATGATAGCTCGGCACAAGCGAAAGCGGTGGTGAAGTTGGTGTCTAATTTGGCACAAGGTAAGCCAGCACTGAAAGATACGCAGTGGGAAAATCATTCCTCTAAAACGATTTATCTTCCACATATTGGTATCGATAAAGAAAATTTAGGGCAATTTTTACCCTGATTTTCTCTTAAATGGAGGAGTGGGGCGTGGCAAATACGCCCCTTATTGATGATAGCAAGCGGTTATTTTTAGGTAAAATTTTGCAAATCCTTTCTCTTTTCTTCCAACAGATTTGAATAGAGCGAATATTCAAATTTTATACTTCAAATTAAAAATTTCTCCACTTTGTCTTAATTCTGTGAGAATGATCACGGATTGTTTTTTCAAAATTAGTTATGCTGTGCACCAAGTTGCTTATGGTAAGCAATTCATTTCCCGATAAACACATAAAAGAGGTGATCTCCTATGAAGAAAGCAGTATTAAGTGCAGTGGCAATGGCAGTCGCATTAGGTGCAACGATCAGTACAGCTCAAGCTGAAAACCGTATTGGTGTAACAATTTATAAATATGACGATAACTTTATGGCATTAATGCGTAAAGAAATCGAAAAAGAGGGTAAAACACAAAAAGTCGAGTTATTAATGAATGACTCGCAAAATACGCAATCCATTCAAAACGACCAAGTTGATGTATTACTTTCTAAAGGGGTTAAAGCATTAGCAATTAACTTGGTGGACCCATCAGCTTATAAAACAATTATTCAAAAAGCGAAAAGTGAAGATGTGCCTGTGGTGTTCTTCAATAAAGACCCGGGTGCAGCTGCGATTGATAGCTATCCGAAAGCTTATTATGTAGGTACTGAGCCGAAAGAGTCAGGCATTATTCAAGGTGAGTTAATTGCAAAACAGTGGAAAGCCCACCCTGAATTAGACTTGAATAAAGACGGTAAAATCCAATTTGCCTTATTAAAAGGTGAGCCGGGTCACCCTGATGCGGAAGCACGTACTAAATATGTGGTAGAAAGCTTAAAAGCACAAGGTATCGACAGTGAGCAAATCTTTATGGACGCAGCATTATGGGATGCCGCTCAAGCGAAAGATAAAGTGGATGCTTGGTTATCAAGTGGTAAAGCGAAAGACATCGAAGTAATTATTTCTAACAATGACGGTATGGCGTTAGGCGCATTAGAAGCAACCAAAGCTCACGGTAGAAAATTACCAATCTTCGGTGTAGATGCATTGCCAGAAGCACTTCAATTAATCAAAAAAGGTGAATTAGCCGGTACGGTATTAAATGATGGTGTAAACCAAGGTAAAGCGGTTGTTCAGCTTTCTGCTAACTTAGCAGACGGTAAAGATGCAGTTGCTGGTACACAATGGAAATTGGAAAACCGTGTGGTGCGTATTCCTTACGTTGGTGTCGATAAAGACAACTTATCTGAATTTTTAAAATAATTCATGCTTTTAGCACGGGTGATGGATACCCGTGCTTTTTTTCGATTTTTCGATGTAATCAGGGGTGAGATATGACAGGTGAAGTTTTACTCACAATGACAAATGTTAGCAAGTCATTTCCCGGGGTAAAAGCCTTAGATAATGCTAACTTAACGGTGAAATCCCATAGTGTTCACGCCTTAATGGGAGAGAATGGAGCAGGTAAATCAACGTTACTGAAATGCTTATTTGGGATTTATGCTAAAGATGAGGGAGATATTCTCTTTCTTGGCAAGCCGGTGAATTTTAAGACCTCAAAAGAGGCGTTAGAAAATGGGATCTCAATGGTTCACCAAGAGTTGAACCTAGTAAAACAAGTGACGGTAATGGATAACTTATGGTTAGGTCGTTACCCACTAAAAGGGCCTTTTGTAGATCACGATAAAATGTATCGTGATACTAAGGCGATTTTTGATGAATTAGATATTGATGTTGATCCTCGGGATAAAGTAGCCAAATTATCGGTTTCACAAATGCAGATGATCGAGATTGCAAAAGCTTTCTCTTACAATGCTAAAATTGTGATTATGGACGAACCAACTTCGTCACTTTCAGAAAAAGAAGTCGAGCATTTATTTAAAATTATCCAAAAACTGAAAGACAGAGGCTGTGGCATTATCTATATTTCACACAAAATGGACGAAATTTTTAAAATTTGTGATGAAATTACCATTTTGCGTGACGGTAAATGGGTAAACACCGTTGCGATTAAAGATACCTCAATGGATCAAGTGGTTTCAATGATGGTTGGGCGTGAATTAACCCAACGTTTCCCAGAGAAAACCAATACGCCAAAAGAAACTGTACTTGAAGTTGAACATTTAACTGCGAAAAATCAGCCTTCTATTCAAGATGTTAGTTTTAGTTTGCGTAAAGGTGAAATCTTGGGGATTGCTGGCTTGGTCGGGGCGAAACGAACAGATATTGTAGAAACGATTTTCGGTGTACGTGATAAAGCTAGTGGCTCTATTAAATTGCATGGTAAAGAGGTTAATAACCGCAATGCGTTTGATGCCATTAATAATGGCTTTGCGTTAGTGACGGAAGAGCGCCGTTCAACGGGTATTTATGCAAACTTGAGTATTGAGTTTAACTCACTGATTTCAAATATGAAGTCTTACCTAGGGAAATTTGGTTTGCTAAGCAATAAAAAAATGAAAAGTGATACCCAATGGGTGATTGATGCGATGAATGTAAAAACGCCATCGCACCAAACCCATATCGGCTCACTCTCCGGCGGTAACCAACAAAAAGTGATTATCGGACGTTGGCTTTTAACTCAGCCTGAAATCTTGATGCTTGATGAGCCGACCCGCGGTATTGATATTGGGGCAAAATTTGAAATTTATCAGCTGATTTTAGAGTTAGCGAATAAAGACAAAGGAATCATTATGATTTCATCGGAAATGCCTGAATTACTTGGGGTAACAGACCGAATTTTGGTAATGAGCAACGGAAGAGTCGCAGGTATTGTCGAAACCGCTCACACCTCGCAAGAAGAAATCTTGCAACTCGCAGCAAAATACTTATAACAAGGAGTGAATTATGTCTGCCTTACAACAAAATAAAACGCTCGATTTTTTTAAACAAAATGCGATTTACTTTGTACTTTTGATTTTATTAATTGTGATTATTGTGCAAGACCCGAGTTTCTTGAG
Organism: Mannheimia haemolytica; assembly: GCA_900638155.1. NCBI lineage: Bacteria > Pseudomonadati > Pseudomonadota > Gammaproteobacteria > Pasteurellales > Pasteurellaceae > Mannheimia > Mannheimia haemolytica. The sequence goes on from LR134495.1 coordinate 746,394, forward strand.
CTTGCGTAACTTCAGTAATATTTTATCGCAATCTTCAGTTCGCCTTATTATTGCACTCGGCGTAGCGGGGTTAATCGTTACACAGGGAACTGACTTATCTGCCGGTCGTCAGGTAGGTCTTGCGGCGGTCATTTCGGCAACCTTGTTGCAATCAATGGAAAATATGAACAAGGTGTTCCCGAACCTCTCGGAAATTCCGATTCCGGTAGTGGTACTTACTGTCTGTGTAATTGGCGGATTAATCGGCTTATTTAACGGTATTGTAGTTGCTTATCTTAACGTAACACCTTTTATTGCCACAATGGGGACGATGATCATTGTTTATGGTATCAACTCACTTTACTATGATGCGGTGGGTTCATCGCCAATTGCCGGTTTTAGTGATGATTTCTCAACCTTTGCACAAGGTTTTTTCCGATTTGGAGAATTTAAATTATCCTATATTACGATTTATGCGGTAGTTGCGACCATTATTATGTGGACACTGTGGAACAAAACTCGTTTTGGTAAAAATGTGTTTGCTATTGGTGGAAACCCGGAAGCAGCACGTGTTTCAGGGGTGAATGTGCCACTTAACTTAATGTTCATCTATATGCTTTCAGGTATCTTCTATGCTTTTGGCGGTATGTTAGAGGCAGGACGTATCGGAAGTGCGACTAACAACTTGGGCTTTATGTATGAAATGGACGCAATCGCTGCTTGTGTGGTAGGTGGGGTATCCTTTGCCGGTGGTGTGGGTACTATCATCGGTGTAGTAACAGGGGTGTTAATCTTCACCGTTATCAACTACGGCTTAACCTATATTGGCGTAAACCCTTACTGGCAATATATTATTAAAGGTGGAATCATCATCTTAGCGGTAGCGATTGACTCCCTTAAATATGCGAAGAAAAAATAGCCTATTGCTTGGAAACCTAGGAGCAAATCGCCATTTGCTCCTAGGTACGATACAAGCGGTTAAAAATGTTGAATTTTTTACAAAATTTTAAAGAAAACGTTTGCAATTGATTTTTAAAAAGCGTAAATTCCTAAACATTCAATTTTGGAGAATATTATGAGCTATTGCGTTAAACATCATCACTACCATTTGACCGATTAATCTTTCGGGCATTTGGCGTGTTCGGAAGATATCTTCCGAAAACCTGAAATGGCAAACGCAATCCAAAATCGCAAACCCAATTCTAACCCTTTCGGAAGGCAACTTTTGAAAGGGTTTTTTATTGCTTAACATTTAAGGATATGACAATGAACAAGCTGACACAACTTGCACTTATTTCTTTAGCATTTACAGGTTCTGCTTTCGCAGCACCTAAATCTTTTACTTACTGTTTGGAATCATCTCCGGCAGCATTGAATCCTCAGATTGCAACAGATGGAGCTACTCTTGATGTCGGGCAAGCAATCTATAATCGCCTGATTGATTTTGAAAAAGGTACAACTAACCTCACTCCTTCTCTGGCAGAGCGATGGGAAATCAGTGAAGACGGAAAAATTTATACTTTTTTCTTGCGTCAGAATGTGCAGTTCCACAGTAATAAAAGTTTTACCCCTAGTCGTTATTTTAATGCCGATGATGTTATTTTTTCGATTAACCGTCAGTTTGATAAGACGAATCCATATCACAAATTGTCCGGTGGTAACTATGAGTTTTTCTACGGAATGAATATGCAAAACATCATCAAAAATGTAACAAAAGTAGATGATTACACGGTAAAAATCGAATTATCTGAACCGAATGCCCCCTTTCTTGCTAATTTAGCTATGGATTTTATGGCGATCTTTTCTGCGGAATATGCAAATAAAATGCAAATAGCGGGTACGCCGGAAAAATTAGATTTAGAACCTATAGGCACAGGTGCATTCCAGTTCTATGGTTACCAAAAGGACGCTGCGGTAAGATTTACAGCATTTGAACACTATTGGGAAGGAAAAGCGAAGATAGATCGCCTTGTATTTAGTATTACGCCCGATGCCTCAGTACGTTTAGCTAAATTGGAGAAGAACGAATGCCAAGCGATGCCTTATCCGAACCCGTCAGATTTGCCTGCTTTAAAAGCGAATAAAGATATTCAATTATTTGAAAAGTCAGGCCTAAATATCGGTTATATTACTTTTAATACTCGTAAGCCCCCTTTTGATAACCCTAAAGTTCGCCAAGCATTGAATTATGCGGTGAATAAAACTGAAATTTTAACTTCCGTTTACCAAGGCTATGCAACGCCAGCTAAAAACCCAATGCCTTCTACGATCTGGGGATATAACAACGAAGTAGCCGGTTATGAATTTAATCCGGAAAAGGCGAAGAGCTTGCTTAAAGAGGCCGGATTAGAAAATGGTTTTGAAACAGAAATTTGGGCAATGCCTGTTTCTCGCCCTTACAATCCAAATGCCCGTAGAATGGCTGAAATGATCCAAGAGGATTGGAAAGCAATAGGGGTAGAGGCAAAGATAGTGAGCTATGAATGGGGAGAATATCTTAAACGAATGGGAAACGGCGAGCACGCTACCGGAATGATTGGTTGGACAGGAGATAACGGCGATCCGGATAATTTCCTCAATGCCCTGCTCAGTTGTAATGCGGTGGAACAAGGCTCAAACTATGCAGGGTTTTGTAATCCAGAGTTTGACCGTTTAATTAATGAGGCTGCGACTATCAGTGATCAAAACAAGCGGTCAGATTTATATAAAAAAGCGCAATTCATCTTCAATGAGCAAGTACCTTGGTTACCGATTGCACATTCAACGGTGTATTTTCCGGTAAGGAAAGAAGTAAAAGGCTATGTTGTCAGCCCGTTTATTGCTCATAATTTTTATGGTGTTGAGCTGGAATAACCTAAGGTATAATGAATTGAACTCATTTTGTGCCTCATAAATTTAGGAGCAATAAATATATGTTAGCGAAACTTAAGTGGAATCAATTAGCTTGTGTAACATTGGCATTTTGTTCAGCCTCAGTATTTTCAGCCCATCACGAAATCAAAATGTTAGATAACAATGCGGAAGGATCAATGGTATTTGAGCCAGGTTATGTAAAAGCAGAGGTGGGCGATACGGTAACTTTTATTCCATCTCATAAAGGGCATTGGGTTGAAAGCCGCTCGATTCCGGAAGGGGCGGAGAAGTTCTTATCTAAAGAAGATGAGGAATTTACTATTACCCTTACTCACGAAGGTGTTTATGTTTACTACTGCCCTCCACACCGAACAATGAATATGGCTGGCATTATTCAGGTAGGAAAAGCACTCAATCTTGAGGTTGCACAAAAAGAAGTGGAAGAAATTGAAAAACGCACGAAAGAAAATAAAGGACGTTTATTTGAATATTTAGAGCAAGTTAAGTAGAAGTGATTTAATTTTGCGATCTGCATCGAAAAATCAATATTTGATGGTTTACAAATGATGCTTAAATTTTAAGATACCCTCTATCAATGAGGGTATTTTTATGTATAAAGCCATCACATTAATTGAAATATTAACCACCATCACGATTATGGTGATTGTAATGCATTTCGTCTCGCCGGTTATTTTTACACTGCAAGATAGAATTGCACTCAATAGTGAAATTGAAAATATTCAATCTTTTATTCATCAAATCCAAACCAAAGCACGTTATACCAAGCGTAATTATACGTTAACCCTTTCTCAGCAGAATAATCAATGGTGTATGATTGCGATAATTAAGCCAATCAATACCACTAAGCAGGTTATTTGTGATTGTTTAAATAAACATTTCTGTGATTTAGGAAAAGAATATCATCTTTATACACCGACTCATCAACAGATTGTATTAAAAAATAAAAGTTTATATCCGAAATCCTTTATTAATATTGATGGAGTAAGTGGTCAATTAGAGTCTAAATGTATTAATCTCAGTTTAAATAAAGAAAATGAAATTTTGCAATTTGAGCAATTAGGACGTGTTTATGTGGCAGCAAAAAATAAACGCAGTACCTGCAAAGATTAGTTTATCTGCTTTTAGCCTAATTGAAGTATTAATGGCTAGTGCATTAGGGGCGTTCTTATTATTGCTTGTTGCCTCAAGTTATGCTGATTTTTATTACACCCAAACCAAACAAAAAGAACAGCTCTACTTGCAAGCAGAAGCTCACCAGTTACTGAATTACTTTCAACAGCATTTTCAACATATTGGCTATCAAGGCTCTCACAGAACAGACAGTAATTTTGATTTATTTCAGCACGCAGGGAAAAGCCTGAATATTTTGCATAAAAACTGCATTATTGGATTTTACGATCTAAACCAAGACGGTTGTTTGGGAAAACGTAGGACAAAAACGACCGCTTGTAAGTTAGGAACAGTGAATAATACTAGAGAGGTGTTAAAAGAAATTGTAGGCTTTAAACTAGAAAATAATGAAATCTATACTTTTTCATCACAATTAGATAATTGTGTGAAAGAACAATGTCAAACATTATTGGAAAATTGCGATGGGAATTGGAGTAAATTTACCGAAGTAAATAATTTTAAAACCAAAAAACTGGATTTTAGCTGGAAGCAGGAAGATAACTTATTAAAAATTGAGTTAGAAATAGAATCAGCTAAACAAAAAGGATTGATTTATACGGCAGTACGTTATGTTTTTATCTTAAATAATGCGAGGTAAAAGTGAATAAATATAAAAATGCCAGTGCATTATTGGTTTCATTACTACTGATTTCTACAATTTTATCGGTTTTATTTTTAAGTAAAGAAAAATGGCTTGAACAACAAAATATTACCCATTTTTATAGTGAGAAATATCTTGCGGATCAATATGCTTTTTTAACGTTATATCCACAAGATAAAACTAAAATATGCCAAAAATTTCAAAAAGAGCAGATCAGCCAAGCGGATTTATCCGATAAGCAATTTAAGTTTTTACAGTATCAATTTGCCTGCCAATTCCATAGTTTATTTAAAGATAAAAAACCGACTAAGGAGAAATATATTCACTTTACCCGTTTGGCGGATTATTTGGATTTATCAAATGTGCCAAACCAAGAGATTTATACGATTCATTCTTTGGCTGAATTGCCGAGTAGCAGTGAACGTGAGCCTAAAATTGTGCTTGCTAAAAACGCAATTAATGAAAACTTACCGCAAGATTTTTACGGCATCGTGATAACTGACTATCTGTTTGATATTACAGGCAAAAAAATGTACGGCACGCTTTATTCCTCTTATGATAATGCCCGAGAGGAGCGAAATTTAACCTTTAAAAAAGAGGTACTGGCAGAGCTTGAGGCGAGGTATTCCACTTGGCGATATTTGCCGCATTCCGAACATCTGATGGGGGCAGTTGATGATTAAATATAAAGCAGAAACGACTTTATCGCTTTTGGTTGGCATCACGCTATTTGCGATTGTGATATTGAGTTTCAGCTATTGGCAATCGGCACAAAACCGAAGGTTAAACCAGCATTTCCAACAGCAACAAGCAGTCATTATTTTAGAAAATCAGCTTGCCCTAAAATTAGCCGGGTTAGATTGTGAGCCAAGCATTACCCAGAATCAGATTCGGTATCAGATTCAATGCACTGGCAATCGCTTAAGCATTCGTTTCCCGTTAGGCAAAATTGAGCTGAATAATGATTGAATCGTCCCTCGCTTTGGAGGACAATAATTCGATTAGCGAGGCGTTATTATGTTTACACTTTACCAATCCAACCAAATTTCATCACTGGCGGAGATGCTGGTGAAAATCCAGCAGGTAAATCCACTTGAAGATCCGTTTGAGCCGGAAACCATTTTGATTCAAAGTCAGGGGATGGCACAGTGGCTACAAATGCAGATTGCTGAATTAAACGGTGTGATGGGGAATTGTGATTTTCTCTACCCCACTACCTTTTTATGGCAGCAGTATCGGCTGTTGTTCCCGGAGCTGCCGAAAGAGAATATTTTTGAGCGTAGTTCGTTGGTTTGGCGGATTATGCGGTTATTGCCGAGTTGCTTGACACTATCGGAGTTTGCTCCGTTAAAGCGTTATTTAGGTGAGCAACCTAATAAAGAGCAGTATCAGCTTAAGCTCTATCAACTTTCTGCCAAAATTGCCGAATTGTTCGACCAATATTTGGTGTATCGCCCGCATTGGCTGGTGAGCTGGGAAGAGGACGACTTACAAGCGGTCGAAAATGAGATAAAAATTGCAACTGCCGCCAAGCCAATTGATTTTGATTTAATTCGAGCCGATATGAAATGGCAAAGCCATTTATGGCAGCAGATTGTATCTGATCTGCAATCGGAATCTGATGAGCAGGTTTTTACTACCTCCCACCGTGCTTATTTGCAACAAAATTACTTTGCCAAGTTAGATTCACTGACCGATGTAGAAAAAGCCAAATTGCCAAAACGCATTTTCATTTTTGGCATTTCGTCCTTCTCGCCATTACAGTTAGCGGTGTTTAAGAAACTCAGCGAGCATTGCGATATCCACCTGTTCTTTTTCAACCCAAGCGAAAAATATTGGGGCGACAGTGTGGAAGAAAAAGTGTGGCAAAAATTGGCATTAAGCCACAAGATTTCGCAAGATGATCTGGATAACTTATTGGCAGAGCAAAGCAATAAACTGCTGAATCTTTGGGGCAAACAAGGGCGAGATTTCTTAGCTCAATTAATCGAATTTGAGCCGAATACCATTGATGTCTTTGTCGAACTTGAGGAAAACAGCAACCTTAATAAACTCAAAAAACAGATTTTCAGCTTAGAAAATTACGCCACTATTACCGATTTAACCGCCGATAATTCGCTCCAAATTCATTCGTGCCACAGCCCGATGCGAGAAGTGGAAGTGTTGCATAACCAGCTACTGAACTTGTTTGAGCGAGATAGCACCTTGCTGCCGAAAGATATTATCGTGATGTCGCCGGATATTAATAGATACGCACCTTATATTGATGCGGTGTTCTCTCGCTACTATACCGGTAATCAGACGGGCAATCGGGATCCACGCTATATTCCTTTTTCATTATCCGATCAGGCATTCACGCAGGTTGATCCGATTATCTACAGTTTCCTACAACTACTGGTAATGAAAGAAAGCCCGTTTAATGCCGAAGATCTGTTTGATTTACTGGAAGTCAATGCGATTCAAACCCGTTTTGGCTTTAGTCAAGAAGATATTCATACCCTGCGGGTTTGGGCGAGAAGTGCCGGGGTACGTTCCGGTGTGGAAATTGAGCAACCTCACTGGCAAAACTACAATTCGTGGGAAAACGGACTAAACCGTTTATTGCTTGGCTCCAGTCTGAAAGAAGAGCAGGGAATTTGGGAAAACACCCTTGCCTTTGGGGATAGCTATGGCTTAAATGCCGAATTGGTAGGGCGACTTGCCTCTTTCATTGAAGCTTTATTAACGTGGGTGAAGTTTATCCAAATGCCACAGCCCTTAGCAAATTGGTATCAGGCAATAAAAAATTTGATTGCAGATCTGTACCAAGAAAATGCTGAAAATGCCGCATCAATTTTATTGTTGAATAATGTGAATGATCAGATTATCGAGCAAATTTCTGCCACCCATTTTTCAGACGATCTGCAAATTGAGATTTTAGCCTTATTGTTTGAGCAACAACTCAGCCAACATTCGCAACAACTTAATTTCTTAGTCGGGCGGGTGAATTTTGCCACCCTTCTGCCAATGCGAGCGATTCCATTCAAGGTAGTCTGCTTACTAGGTATGAATGAGGCAGATTTCCCTCGCCAACAACAAATCAATAGCTTTGATTTAATGCAGTACGCCCCGCAAAAGGGCGACCGTGCCAAACGTGATGATGATCGCTATTTGTTCTTAGAGGCTCTACTTTCTGCTCAGCAAGTGTTTTACATCAGCTATGTTGGGCAGTCACAAAAAGACGGCAAAGAGATGCTACCGTCGATTTTGGTTTCTCAACTGCTAGATACAATGAATGAAGCTTTAACGCCTGAATTGAAGCAACAATTAGGCGGTGAAGTGGAGAAAGCTTTGGTCAGAAAGCAACCGCTGACCGTGTTTAGCAAAAAGAATTTTACTCACCCACGAGATCACGCTTACAACGCAGAGTGGATTATCAAGCCAACCTCTGTGGTACAAGATTTTCTCAGCGAGCCTTTAATCAATGAAGGTGTGGCTTCGCTAGAACTCGATGAGTTAATTTCCTTTGTGCAGAATCCGATTAGGTTTTTCTTTGTGAAGGTGTTGGGGATTTCGTTTAACACTTATGACGATACCATTGATGAAAGCGAAATTTTTGAAATGTCGGGGCTGGATAATTACCGGATCTTAAATGAATTATTAACGGTAAATGCAGAACAACAGCAACGCTTTTTTGCCGAAGAGCAACTCAAAGGCAATTTACCTGCCTCCCATTTTGCTCAAATCGCCACACAAGATTTGATCGGCAAAATTACCGAAATGCAAACGGCGTTAAGCCACTATTTAGCAAGCGAAAGCCGTATTTTGAGTGTTAATCAGGGGCTTGAGTTGGAACGCCAAACCCTCACCCTAAACGGCAATATTGCCAACCTATATCAGAATGAAGTGGTGCTATGGCGAGTAGGGCATTTACGAGATAAAGACAAGATTCAGACTTGGATCTACCATTTATTATTGTGTGCCTATTTCCCTGACAAAACGGTGAAATTCTATTACCGAGAGGGTGAAAAAGTTGGCGTGTTGAGCTTTGAAGCGGTTTCGCAGGCGGAAGCATTATCGCAATTAAGCATTTATTTGAATGCTTATGTGGACGGATTATCGCAAGCCCAGCTGGTAGTGTATAACCAAATTGAGGAGTATCTTAAGGGAGATGGTTCAAACAGCGAGCAATTTCTCTCAAGCATTGCGGAGAAAGATGAGCGAGACGGCAGTTACCTCAATCGGATTCTTGCTCAAACTAAAGAGCTGGATTCTCAAGCCATTTACCAACGTACTCAAAGCTGGTTTAGCTTAATGAATCAGAAAATAGCGAAAAACGATTAACTGCAAGCGGTCGTTTTTGGCTAAAAATTTACAAAATGATGAAAGGCGAATAATGATTCGCCTTACCTATAAAAATAGAATTTTCCCCGTATTTTACTGTCAATTTATTACTACAATGTTAATTTCAAAAGGAGATGTATGAAATTATCTTTTCTTACCCAATTCGTTGCGGCGGCTTTTGCTATTAATGTGATGACCTACCCTGCATTGGCAGAAGTTGCAAGAAACGCAGAAAAAACGACCGCTAGTCAACCTCAATCCCAACTCGGTTTTGAGCTGATTAAACAGAGCATCAACAAAAGCCCGAATGATAAAGCGATTTATCAAGGCATCAAACTGGATAACGGAATGGAAGTGCTACTGATTTCTGACAGCCAAGCGAATAAATCGCTGATGTCTGCCATTATCCCGATTGGCTCAATGGACGACCCGATTTCTCAGCAAGGGTTGGCTCACTACCTTGAACATATGATTTTAATGGGGTCGAAAAACTATCCGGAAACTAACAGTTTAGATGGTTTTTTAACCAAAAATGGCGGTATGAATAATGCCTCAACCGCTTCTCACCGCACTGCTTATTATCTGCAAGTTAATAATGAAGCCTTTAGCGAAGCGGTCACACGGCTAGCAGATACGCTAGCATTCCCGTTATTGTTGGAAACCAACGCCAAGAAAGAGGTAAATGCGGTCAATGCGGAGATGGTACGAGCTAAATCGCACGATGGGCATTTATTGCACAGCGTGAATTTAGCCACCGCAAATCCGGCTCATCCCGCTACCAAATTTGCGGTAGGCAATAAAGAGACGTTATCTGACAAGCCGGATAGCAAATTACAAACCGAGTTAGAGCAATTTTATAAACAGCATTATTCTGCGAATCTGTTTAAGGTGGTGCTTTATTCCAATCAGTCGATTGAGCAGATGGCAAAATTGGCAGCCAGCACTTTAGGCAAAATGGAAAATAAACATTTCAGCATACCGCAAACCGCTGAGCCACGTTATCGTGATGAAGATAAATCGGTATTTATTCAATATAAACCGGTGAAATCGACCAAAATGTTAGTGATTGGCTTTGATTTTCCGAATGACGAAATGCAGTTCAAGCACAAAACCGGCGAATATATTGCTTATATGCTGAACAATAACACCGATGGTACATTGTCGGATTACTTAATTAAGCAGGGGTTATCTGACGGTGGTATTGAGGCAGTGAGCAGTGCCAATATCGGGCGTGAGCGTGGCTCGTTTGATATTTACATTGAGCTAACCGATAAAGGCTTGAGTGAGCAAGATAAAATTATTTCACTGGTTTTCCAGCAAATTGAGAAGATCAAACAAGAAGGTATTGCAGAGAGCTATTTTAGTGAAGTTAAAGAGAGCCTGAAGCAAGACTTCCAACATCTGCAAGTAGAAAAAAATATGGATTTTGTGGAATTTATTGCCGACCAGATGCTCTATTTTCCACTAGAACACGTTATCGATCAGCCTTATTTGACCGAAGCGATGGATAATGAAGCCATTAAAGCAAAATTGGCGGCGATGAATATTGATAATGCCCGTATTATGCTGGTGAGTGATACTGCCAAAACCGACAAGAAAACCCCTTATTTTGAAGCAGGCTATTCGGTGGCAAAAATCACCGCAGAGCAAAAACAAAAATGGTTGGATTTCAGTCAAAATCCACAGCTCAACTTGCCTGAATTAAACCCATATTTCACCACCGATTTTACGCTAAACAAGGTCGAGACCGGCTTAACTAAACCGAAATTGATTAACGACCAAGCGGGCAATTTAATTTATGCCATGCCGAGTGTGCATTTTGCGAATGAACCGAAGGCTAAAATTAGCGTTGGTTTTAATATTCGCCCGAGAAAAGATGACTTAAAGAGCCTGACCGCAGCGTCTATTTTGGGTTATATGAACAATTTGGCTCAAACCAAGCTGGATTTTCAGTCTTCGGTGGCGGGTATGAATTTAAGTTTAGCCCCGGCGGCAAACGGTTTAGCCTTAAGTGCAGAGGGGTACACCCAACATCTGGCGAAATTAATGCTAGACAGCGTGAAACAGTTCAGCCGCTTTGAGCTTAACGAGAACGTATTGGCACAGGCGAAACAGCGTTTGCACCAAGAGCTGGATCGCAATGAAAAAGAAAACAGCCTTAATCAGGCTAATGCTGTATTAAGCCGTTTTGCTTCTTACCCTTATTTTGATGTGCCGAAACAGCGGGCGATGATTGATAGCATTACCCTTGCGGATATCGATCAGCTACGCCAGCGAATTTTACAAGAGAGCAGCAGCTTTAAGCTGTTATCGGTGGGGAATTTGTCGGCAGAGCAGGTTTCTGCTCTGGCGGAGGATTTACAAGCGGTCATAAAAAACCAAAAATCTGCAAATGCTACCGGACAGTATGTAGATGTGAGCACCAGTAAGCGTAAGATTAATGTGGTTAAAAACGTGCCGAATGAAGATAATGCGTTGCTAATGGCATTTATGCCGAACGGTTATAGTGAGTTGGAAAGTTTTACTCGTGCCAAGTTGCTCAGAAGTATTATTTCTCGCTGGTATTTTGATGATTTACGCACTGATAAACAACTAGGCTATGTGGTTTATGCTACCGACAATGTCATCGGCAAAACTGCCGGCATTCAGTTTATGGTGCAAAGCCCGAACACAACACCGGCAGGCATTTTAGAGCATAACGAACGTTTCTTTAAACAAGCCTTAGCACGTTTACAAAACTTATCAGAAGAGGAGTTTGCAAAATACCGTGATAGCTTGGTGGAAAAACTACAATATAAACCGGAGTCTTTGGCTGAAGAGTTTTCCGAGTTCGGTTCAGACTTTAGCAGAAATAACCCGAAATTTGACCGCTTGCAACAGGTGATTGAATTAACCAAAGGGCTCACCAAAGCAGATATTGTGGCATTTTACCAAAAAGCCGTGATCGAAAAGCAAGGCTTTGTGTTTGTCAGCCAAGCTATCGGCACCAAAACCAAAGCGGAAGAGGTAGCGAAATTCGATGGTTTTGAGCAGATCGAAAGCATTGAAAATCTACAACGAGAGTTTGAGATTAAGGATTATTAGAGATGTGCAGGGGCGAAAAATTTTCGCCCCTGATTTTTAATTTACAATGATTTTTTAATCTACAATTTTCACCGGATATAAGTAAGTATATCCAAACGGGCTTTGTTTATAACCTTGCACTCGTTTGCTGGTTGGCGCAAAGTTTACCGAGTGAGCCACGTTAATCCACGGTGCTTGGTCTCTTAAGATAACCTGTGCTTGCTCGTATAACTTGGTACGCTCTGCTTTATCTGATGAAGATAATGCTTTTTCTAATAAGGCATCTAACTCAGGGTTAGTAAAGCGCGCGTAGTTACTGTTACCGATATTATCAGAACCAAATAATGGTGATAAGAAGTTGTCCGGGTCGCCGTTATCTCCAGACCAACCGTAAGTTCCGGCAGTTAATTCACCTGCTTTGGTGCGTTTAATGTAATCGCCCCATTCATAAGTGACTAAATTGGCTTTTACCCCGATTTTTGCCCAATCCGCTTGAATAATTTCAGACATACGGCGTGGGTTCGGGTTAGAAGCACGAACCACCGGCTGTACCCATAAGTCAGTTTCAAAACCGTTCGGGTAACCTGCCTCAGCTAATAGCTGTTTCGCTTTCTCAATGTTATGCTCAGAGTCCGGCAAGCTGTTGTTGTATCCCCAAATCGTTGGTGGAAGTGGGTTTTTCGCTGCAAAACCATTACCTTGATATACCACATCAATAATCACCTTTTTATCTACCGCTAAGTTTAGTGCTTGACGCACTTTTGGATTATCAAAAGGTGCTTTTTCCGTATTAAATGCCACATACGCAATGTTTAAGCCCGGTTGCGAAAGTAAATTGATCTTCGGATCATTTTTCATTTTCTCGATGTCGGTCGCATTCGGGAAGTCCATTAAATCACATTGACCGGATTGTAATTTAGCATAGCGGGTCGTTGCATCTGGCACGATCTCGAAAATTAAGCGGTCGATGTCCGGCTTGCCTTTCCAATACTCTTTGTTTGCTACATAACGGCTGGCTTGATCCAACACATAACCGCTAAATACAAACGGGCCTGTGCCGATTGGCGTGGTATCTACCGCTTCAGGTGTACCGGCTTTCATCATTTTATCTGCATATTCAGCCGAATAAATTGAAGTAAAATCCATACCAAGGCTAGATAAGAATGAGGCATCACGTTTGGTTAGAGTAATACGAACGGTATTGTCGTCCACTTTTTCCACTGATTTCAATAAAGTCGGGAATTTCATCGCATTAAAATACGGGTAGCTCCCTTTTGAAACAGTGTGGTAAGGGTGGTTTTTGTCTAACTGACGATTAAATGAAAACACGACATCGTCTGCATTAAATTCACGGCTTGGGGTGAAATCTTTGTTTGAATGGAATTTCACGCCTTTGCGTAATTTGAAGGTGTAAGTTAAGCCATCTTCGCTGATTTCCCAGCTTTCTGCCAATGCCGGTTCAATGTCGGTTGTTCCCGGTGCAAATTCCACCAAGCGGTTATAAATTTGTTGCGAACTAGCGTTATAAGATAATCCGTCCATCATTAAAATCGGGCTAAAGCCGGTTGGTGAACGGCTAACGCAGTTTACAAAGGTTTTCTCGGCTTGCGGTTTTGCCGCTGTTGTAGCTTTATTTTCATTGCTTTTATCATCACAAGCCGCTAAAGCTAATACCGCTAACACGCTTGCACTGATTTTAGTTAAAGTTGGAAATTTCATATTATTCTCCGCTTAATCTTAGGATTAACTTACGAAGATTACCTTTTCCACAATGAGGAGTAAAGAACAAAAAGCATTTTGTTATAACGAAATGATATAAAAAGAGAGATGACAAGCGGTTATTTTTGGCAAGTAATTTGCAAAAAAACAATAAAATCCGACCGCTTGTAGAGGGCTAATCCGCCCTTAGTGAAATTTCACCGATGCCGAAATAGCGGAGGTCATCGCCCTGTTTTAGAATAAGTTCGCCCTTCTCGTTAATGCCTTGCGAAATGCCGTGGATTTCTTCGGCTTCGGTAATGAGCTTAACCGCTTTGTGGCGGAAAAGATCGAAACTTTGCCAGCGTTCGGCATAATGAGCGAAGCCGACAAGCGGGTAAATTTTGAGATTTTTTTGCAATTCATAGGCTAAACGGCAAACCAATTCATTGCGGTCGAAATTATATTGCGATAAATCTGCCCACGCTTGCGTCACAATATTTTCATCCACTTTTGCCATTCCTAAGTTTAGCCCAATGCCGATAACTACATCTAAACCATTGCGATTGGCTTGGGTTTCCAATAAAATGCCCCCCATTTTTTTGCCTTGGTAATAAATGTCATTCGGCCATTTAATTTGAATATCTTTCACCTTTTGAGCGGTAAGGCTTTCGGCAATAATGAGTGCAACCACTAAACTTAGGGGCGGTAGATCTGCCGCCTGCTCCATGGGGTAATGCCATAAAATCGAGAAATAGAGATTTTCACTCTCGGGCGAATACCAAGTTCGACCGCGTCTGCCACGCCCAGCGGTTTGTTTTTCGGCGAGGCAAACCGTGCCGTTTTCCAAACTGTGGTGATGCGTGAGCAAATATTCATTGGTTGAATCAATTTCATCGAACACAACGGCTTGCCCGCAAATTAACGCATTTTGGATTTGAGCTTGGTTAAGTTTCATTATTTCCCCACTTAGCGAGTGATTTTTTCGCTATCGACCTCGCCGTTCTTGCCGATAAAACGCACTTCAGGCTGAATTTCTACCCCAAATTTTTCTCTCACTCTCTGGCGAACGGTTTTGGCTAATGCCAAAACATCTTGCCCTGTTGCATTTTCTTTGTTAATCAGCACTAAGGCTTGCTGGGTGTGTACCGCCGCTCCGCCAATTTGTAAGCCTTTCAGCCCGGTTTGGTCAATCAACCAACCTGCGGCTAATTTTACCGAGCCATCAGCTTGAGGGTAGTGCGGAATGGTTGGGAATTTGGCTTGTATTGGTGCAAATTGTTCGTTTGAAATCACCGGATTTTTAAAAAAGCTGCCGGCATTGCCAAATTCATCAGGGTTAGGCAATTTTGAGGAGCGAACCGCACAGACTTCATCAAAAATCTGTTGTGCGGTAACCGTTGCCGGATTGAGTTGGGCTAATGAGCCGTAACTTAGCACCGGTTTCCACGCTTTAGCTAATTTTAAGCCTACCGAGATAATCGCAAATTTATCACGGTATTGGTGTTTAAACACGCTTTCACGGTAGCCAAATTCGCAGTCGGATTTGGATAGCTTAAAGCGTTCGCCGGAACGTAAATTTAACACTTCCACGAAATCACACAGCTGTTCAAATTCAACCCCGTAAGCCCCGATATTTTGAATTGGAGCAGAGCCGGCGACACCCGGAATTAATGCCAAATTTTCAATGCCGGCGATATTGTGTGCCAACGTCCATTTAACCAATTCGTGCCAGTTTTCCCCGCCTTGAACGTGCAAATAGTGGAAGTGTTCGTCTTCGTGATGTGCAATCCCTTTGAGTTTATTCACTAACACCACGCCGTCAAAATCCTCTAAAAACAAAACGTTAGAGCCTTGCCCGAGAATTAAAATCGGCAGTTGAGCGTGAAAGGCTTTTTGCCATTCACTCAATAGCTGTTCGGCTGTGGTAAATTCAATAATTTGGGTTGCTTTTGCAGGCAAATGGAAAGTGTGAAAAGGGGTTAAACTGTGTATCATCATCAAATTAGTTAGTTAAGAAGTGGAAATAACAAGCGGTGATATTTTTACAAAATTTTGCAATTAAGATTTTGGGCAAGCACAGGACCTGCCCTACATTCAGAATTACCTTGCCCCATATACCACAATGGTCTTGCCGTGAGCAGAAATCAAGCCTTCGTCTTCCAACATTTTCATAATGCGTCCCACGGTTTCACGAGAGCAACCGACCATTTGTCCGATTTCTTGGCGAGTAATTTTGATCTGCATACCTTCTGGGTGAGTCATTGCATCTGGCATTTTAGCCAAGTTGAGTAAGGTTTGAGCAATGCGACCGGCAACGTCTAAAAAGGCAAGATTACCGACTTGGCGTGAAGTTTGACGTAAACGGCGAGCCATTTGTGCCGATAAATACATTAAAATATCGGGGTTTAAATGGACTAGCTGTTTGAATTTTTTATAGGAAATTTCCGCAATTTCACACGGGCCTTTAGTGCGGACGTAAGCGGTACGTTGTTGGGCTTTTTCTTCAAATAAACTTAATTCGCCCACAAACTCGCCTGTGCCTAAGTTAGTTAAGAGCATCTCTTTGGTTTCATCATCTTTGATGTAAACCGACACAGAGCCATTTACGATGTAGAAAAGTGATTCTGCATCTTCACCAGCGTGAATTAGTGTATATTTCGCCGGATAACGATGGATATGACAATGGGTTAAAAACCACTCCACCGCAGGGTCGTGAATAGAGGGCGGAGGAGTTACATTTTCCAGAGGAGCTGTTGAAAGTGTCATATCTTGCATAGTATTTCCTATAACTCTTATACTAGGTTAAATTTTTAGAATTTTAACACGAAATTAAAGGTTAGCCTAAAAAAGATTTTTTGTCTTTAATATCAAGGCTTTCGTGTAACTCCGACCAAACAATCACCACTTTATCTGCCTTAAGTTGTGTGAGTAATCGTTCTCTTTTTTCCGCCAGAGAAAGTTCCCTTTCCCCGTAGTCTGTGCCTTCTCGTAAAATGAAGGAATCCAAAATATTATGTAAAGTTGATTCTTCGAGTTCTTGCCAAGGTATAATCATAATTAATCAAATAAAGGCTTAATAAATGCCCACTGTTTTTCAAAATGTTGGTGTTGGTTATAGCTGAAATTAGAACGAACCAAGCGTAAAAATTGTCCTTCGCAGAAATTCACTAAATAACCGGCTAATGCTCTCTCATCTTCAAAGCTCTTGCGTTCACGCAGTTTGCTAAGTTGCAAAATATTGGCAAATTGTAACTCCAAGTTATCAAAGAATTTTGCCACTCGAGCTTTGAGCAGCTCCTCTTCAAACATCAAGGCATGTCCAGTCAGAATGCGGGTAACACCCGGATTTTTGCGAGCAAATTCTAAAATCACATAAAGAATGGCTCGCACCGAATTGGCACTGCTGTCTTGGCGTTTATTAGCGTGAATATAGCTGGTGAGGGTTTGCTCGATTTTCTCGATTAACGCTTCAAACATCTTGGTTTTACTTGGGAAATAGCGATACAACGCCCCCTCCGACACCCCCACTGCAGCGGCTAAACGCTCGGTAGTGACTCGCTGCATACCTTCTTCCGAATTTAACAAGCTGATTAACACTTCCAGCACTTGTTGGCGACGTTCGACCACTGATTTTTTCGGCATTTTAATTTTAGGTTCTGTCATTGCCAATCCTATTATTGCTTACCTGAATGCCCAAAACCGCCTTCGCCACGGTTGGTCTGCTCAAATTCTTGCACAATGTTAAAACTTGCCTGCACCACCGGCACAAAGACCAACTGAGCAATACGGTCGCCCACGTTCACGGTAAAATCAGCTTGGCTACGATTCCAAAGTGACACTTTCAGCTCGCCTTGGTAATCGCTATCGATCAACCCAACCAAGTTGCCTAGCACGATCCCGTTTTTATGCCCTAAACCGGATCTTGGCAAGATCACTGCCGCCAAATTCGGATCGGCGATATAAATTGAAATCCCCGTTGGGATCAATACCGTTTCACCGGCTTTTACCGTCAGTGGCTCGTTGAGCATCGCCCGTAAATCCAACCCTGCTGAGCCTTCTGTCGCATACGCCGGTAATGGAAAGTCGGTACCAATACGGCTGTCTAAAATTTTTAAATCAATTTGTTTCATTGTTTGTCCTTTTTGTAAATTTTTAAAACTATATTATTCAGTTATAAAAGGTTTTAATTGTATCGTTCCAATTGGAAGTTCAGTCAATATTTCCCAGCTTGTGTTGTGGTAAAATCGAAATAAACTTGCAACGTTTTCAACGTAACTTGAATTAAATTTACCTTCTAATGGCTTTATTCCTCCAGTAAAATGAATTATATGTGGAATATAATTTGGCGAAATTTTTTGCTGGGCAATATCATCTAATAAATGTTCTGTTTGATAATTATATTTTCGATCTAACTCAATCCAATTATATTGAAAGCAGTAATTAAGAATATCTTGATCCCCAAATGGTAAATTTTCTTTAAATCTCTCAGTAAGCTTTATAAATGGTTGCTTACTAAAATGCTTTGCATTTAGATAAAATACACCAGCATTGAAATAGTTTTTGTAAATATAGGGATGATTTTTTAGTTTGTTTACATAAGGATCAGCAATTGCAGCAATATTTCCAAAAGAAAAATCTAGGTTTGTAAATGGATCCGTAATATTTCCATTAACTACAAGATCGCAATCTAAATAAATCCAATATGGGCTATCGCTGTGTTCAAATAGTTCTTCAATATAATATCGTAGATAAGTTGAAGTGGTAATATAGCCGTTTGAGTTAAAATTTGCTAAATTATTTGAATCTAAATAGCCAAGTCTTAATGTTGAATATCTATTTTCTAAATAGGGGCGTAATGTTTCTATCCAGTGGTGAGAAATATCGCCAGTACTCAATATAAAAATAGATAAATGACTATGATGAGCTAATAGTGATTTTAAGGCAATCTCTAAATATGGCAGGTAGTTTTTATCTGCTGCAAATACAATATTATACTTTTTCATTTTGATCTTTGACCATATTTTTCTCTTCTTGCACAATTCGTTCGCCAATTTTCCAATAGGCTTCGACCATTGCCGAATTCACGGCTTGATACGCCTTTTGGCGAGCAGATAAAAGAATATGTTTAATGTCGTTGATATACTGATTTGACGTAAGTTGCATAATTTTCATCCTATTACCCTTAAGATTTCACAAGGTAGCCAGCCAATTTCGTTTTCTCTTTTGACAATTGCCCATTGGTAATGTAGTTCAAGGAGTTCTACTCTCTCGCCTTGTGCTGCAACAAGTTCCGTTGGGTTATAATCGCATATCAATTTACCTTCGCTAATAAAATGGCTTGGCACAAAGGTTTTCCAACCGTCAATTTCACAGGCAAACCAGTTTGGGTAGTTTACACATTCACTCCCTAATCGAACGGCAGTACCAGCTGAGAATGTAGGAAATTTCCCTTCGCCTTGATGAAAATGGCTAACCAGTAATTTCATTATTTTTCTCGATAATGTTTTACAATTTCCTGTACCAAACTTTCTGCCAATTTGCTTTTATCCGCCAGAGGAAGCGTTTTTTCACCATTTTTCCAGAACAAATGCAACGCATTTTGATCCTGCCCGAACACTTGTCCGCCTGACACATCGTTGGCACAAATCATATCTAGATTTTTGCGTTCTAGTTTCGATTTAGCGTACTCCGCCATATTTTGTGTTTCTGCGGCAAAACCAACCACAAAGGGGCGATTTTCGGTAAGATGGGCAACATTCGCAATAATATCGGGGTTTTTCACCAATTTTAGCGTGAGTTCATCATTTTCATCGGTTTTCTTGATTTTTTGGTTGGAAATTTCCGCCATTCGGTAATCAGCAACCGCTGCACAGCCGATAAAAATTGCAGATTTTTGGGCAAATTTAACCGCTTGTTGCTCCATCTCTACCGCAGATTCCACATTAATTCGTTCCACATTTTTCGGCGTTGGTAAATTCACCGGACCGCTAATCAACGTAACCTTTGCTCCACGTTCGGCAAAGGCATTGGCAATCGCGTAGCCCATTTTGCCGGAGCTGTGGTTGCTGATATAACGTACAGGGTCAATCGCCTCACGAGTCGGTCCGGCGGTAATCGTTACATTTAAGCCCTGTAAATCTTGATTGATGGAGAAGTGAGCCAACACCGCTTGGTAAATTTCTTCAGGCTCAGACATTCTGCCAGCCCCCACATCACCACAGGCTTGGAAGCCACTATTCGGGCCGATGAGCTGAACGCCACGATTGACTAAAACAGACAGATTTTCTTGCACCGCAATTTGCTTGTACATTTGTTGATTCATTGCCGGAGCAAGCAGAATCGGACTTGCGGTTGCAAGGCAGAGAGTGGAAAGTAAATCGTTGCCCATTCCCATACGCAGGCGAGCAATAAAATCGGCACTTGCCGGGGCGATAACGATTAAATCCGCCCATTTTGCCAGCTCAATATGCCCCATCGTCAGTTCGGCTTGTGGGTCGAGTAGTGAAGTGGAAACCGCATTGCCGGAAATCGCTTGTAAGGTCAAAGGCGTTACAAAGGCTTCTGCTGCTGGGGTTAGCACTACACGCACTTCCGCATTTGCCTTTTTTAAGTGGCGGATAAATTCAATGGTTTTATAGGCTGCAATCCCACCGGTAATGCCGACTAAAATTTTTTTGTTTTGTAACATCTTTACTATCCTTAAAGCGTGGATTCATTTTGCATATTTTAGCGGAATAAGGAGTTGCTCACAACTTCACTATTTTTGCGATCTTGCTCGAAAAATTGAATAAATCCCTTTGTCTGTAAAGGTTGGCTCTTTTATGCTTAACTAAATTGATGGAGGAAAAAATGAACGATTTTTTTGATGAAGATTCTCAAGAGCCAACAATGATGCCGCGAGAGAAATTATTAACACAGGGGGCAGCTTCATTAACTGATGCCGAATTATTAGCAATTTTTTTACGGACGGGCACGAAAGCTGTGCCTGTGTTGGCATTGGCAGAGAGTGTATTGATGGCATTTGGCTCGTTACGCCAATTACTGAATGCAAATATTGATGATTTTTGCAAAATTTACGGTTTAGGCAAAACCAAATACATTCAGTTACAAGCCTCTAAAGAGATGACTAAACGCTATTTGGCTCAGCAAATGGAATTTAGCGAGATGATTCAAGCCCCTTATATGGCGATTATGTATTTCCAAACCGAATTGGAAGAGGAAGATCGGGAAGTCTTTATGGTGTTGTTTTTGGATAACCAAAACCGGTTGATTTATAAAGAAAAAATGTTCTTTGGTACGATTAACCAAACCGCCGTTCACCCTCGGGAGATTATTAAAAGAGCGTTAAGATATAATGCTGCGGCAATTATTGTGGCACATAATCACCCTTCAGGTTCTTGTCTGCCGAGTGAGTCGGACAGAAGCCTGACTAAAAAGATCGAAATGGCGTGCGAGCTGGTCGATATTCGTTTTGTGGATCATATTATTGTCGGCAAAGGGGACTATTTTTCCTTTGAGGAAGAGAAATTAGAGATGCAAGAGCATTCATTTTTGCAAATTTCTGATAGAAAATGACCGCTTGTTCTATTTAAGCTTGAACATTTCTCCTGAAATAGTAAAAAGATACGCATATAAATTCTACTTGAATATAACAAATGAAATCGGTATAATCCGCAGTCTTTATTACATAGACTGTGGTCGGGTTAATGCCTGACGAGGCAATCAAAATCGGAGGAGTTGGTTGAGCAACGCCTTTTGTGAGATCGCCCGAACCATTTTTAAGCTTAAAATTATTGGAGAAATTCAAATGTCAAGAGTTTGCCAAGTAACCGGCAAGCGTCCAGCAGTTGGTAACAACCGCTCACACGCAATGAATGCGACTAAACGTCGTTTCTTACCAAACCTTCACACTCACCGTTTCTGGGTTGAGAGCGAAAACCGTTTCGTAACTTTACGCTTAACAGCGAAAGGTATGCGTATTATTGATAAAAAAGGCATTGATGCAGTATTAGCTGAAATCCGTGCTCGTGGCGAAAAAATCTAAGGAGCTAAAAAATGGCAGCTAAAGGCGCTCGTGAGAAAATCCGTTTAGTTTCTACAGCAGAAACTGGTCACTTCTACACAACAGATAAAAACAAACGTAATATGCCTGAAAAAATGGAAATCAAAAAATTTGATCCAGTTGTGCGTAAACACGTTATCTACAAAGAAGCAAAAATTAAATAATTTTGTTTTAAATTTCAGAACCCGACTTATGTCGGGTTTTTTTATAATTGCTTCTGTTTTGAAAATACTGATTTCAGCGATTTATTAGGCAAAAAAACTTTATTTTTTAATAAAAAAAGGTATCATACGCTCTCTTAAACGTAACCCTACATTTAAGTCTGTTTCCAACCTATCCCAATTTCTTTATTCCTTAGGGGCATATAGGGTAAAAACAAAAAAGCTGAAACGCTTTTTTTAATAAGTAGCGAGTCAAATGCCCCATGGCATCTATTCTTTTAGGAATAGAAAGCTTAGGCTTTCCGCAAGGCACCCGACTTATTTTTTTCACCTCTTGTAGAAGGTTTATTTTCAATGACAATTAAAACTCCTATTCAAGCCGTTCTTGCTTCAAACCAATATTTTTTAGATCGCCAAGATGCAATGGAATCAAACGTGCGTAGCTACCCACGTAAATTACCTTTTGCTTACCAAAAAGCACAAGGCGTTTGGGTAACTGATGTTGAAGGCAACGAATACCTCGATTTCCTAGCAGGTGCAGGAACGCTTGCATTAGGTCATAACCACCCTAAATTAATCCAAGCAGTTAAAGATGTATTAGACAGTGGTTTACCTTTACACTCGTTAGATATTACGACTCCGTTAAAAGATGCTTTTACGGAAGAATTACTCTCTTTCTTTCCAAAAGATAAATATATCCTCCAATTTACTGGCCCGTCTGGTGCAGATGCTAACGAAGCGGCAATTAAATTAGCCAAAACCTACACTGGTCGTGGAAACGTAATTGCTTTCTCCGGTGGTTTCCACGGAATGACCCATGGTGCGTTATCGCTCACCGGTAATTTAAGTGCGAAAAATGCAGTACAAGGCTTAATGCCGGGCGTACAGTTTATGCCTTATCCGCACGAATACCGCTGTCCGTTTGGCATTGGTGGCGAAGCCGGTGCAAAAGCAGTTGAACATTATTTTGAGAACTTTATTGAAGATGTTGAAAGCGGCGTGGTAAAACCGGCAGCGGTGATCCTTGAAGCCATTCAAGGTGAAGGCGGTGTAGTGCCGGCTCCAATCAGCTTCTTACAAAAAGTGCGTGAAGTTACTCAAAAACACGGCATCTTAATGATTGTGGACGAAGTTCAAGCCGGTTTCTGCCGTTCAGGGAAAATGTTTGCCTTTGAACACGCAGGCATTGAGCCGGATATCGTAGTAATGTCAAAAGCGATTGGTGGTAGCTTACCGCTTGCGGTATTAGCGATCAAAAAAGAGTTTGACGCTTGGCAACCGGCAGGTCATACCGGTACATTCCGTGGTAACCAATTAGCAATGGCAACCGGCTATGTATCGCTTAAAATTATGCGTGAAGAGAATTTAGCGAAAAACGCACAAGAGCGTGGCGAATACTTAACTAACGCATTACGTGAATTAAGCAAAGAATTACCTTGTATCGGCAATGTGCGTGGTAAAGGCTTAATGATGGGAATTGATATTGTTGATGAACGTCAGCCAAAAGATGCAACAGGTGCATACCCGCGTGATTGCGATTTAGCCGTTGCAATTCAAAAATACTGCTTTAAAAACAAATTGTTATTAGAGCGTGGCGGACGTGGCGGTAATGTGGTGCGTGTTCTTTGTGCCGTGAATATTACCCAAGCAGAATGTGGAGAGTTTATTAAACGCTTCAAGCAATCTGTTACCGAAGCAGTGAAAGCGGTGCGTGGTTAATAGTTAGAATGGTAGGGGCGAAACATTTTTCGCCCTAATGTAAAAAGGGGCGAATATTTATTCGCCCCTACACCAATAGGATAGAAATAATGTCAAACCTAGAAAAACACAGACAATCCCTGTTCTGTAGCGATCCAAAATCGATTGCTGATTATGAATCGGCGATGAACAATGCGGTAAAAGCGGTTTCAGATTGGCTGAAAGAAGAAAAAATGTACACCGGTGGCTCAATTAAAGAGTTGCGTGCAAAAATCAACGGCTTTAACCCAACCCAAGCCGGTGTGGGCGTGCAAAAATCACTGGAACATTTGGTGGAAATTTTCTTAAAGCCAAGCCTCAAAGTTCACCACCCTCATTCTTTGGCCCACTTACATTGCCCGACAATGGTAACCAGCCAAATTGCAGAAGTGTTAATTAATGCCACCAACCAATCAATGGACTCTTGGGATCAAAGCCCGGCAGGTTCGATTATGGAAGAGCATTTAATTGACTGGCTACGTCAAAAAGTCGGCTATGGCAAAGGAACTTCAGGAGTCTTTACCTCAGGTGGTACGCAATCAAACCTGATGGGCGTATTATTGGCTCGTGACTGGGCGATAGCGAACCATTGGAAAAAGGCAGACGGTTCAGAGTGGTCGGTGCAAGCCGACGGTATTCCTGCCGATGCAATGCAAAAAGTGAAAGTGGTTTGTTCGGAAAATGCTCACTTCTCTGTGCAAAAAAATATGGCAATGATGGGAATGGGTTTCCAATCGGTAGTGACTGTGCCGTCAAATGCCAATGCACAAATGGACGTTGAAGCCCTTGCGAAAACCTTAGCGGATTTAAAAGCCGAAGGCAAAATTGTGGCTTGTATCGTCGCAACCGCAGGCACGACCGATGCCGGTGCGATTGATGATTTAAAAGCGATCCGCAAATTAGCCGATGAACATCAGGCTTGGGTTCACGTTGATGCTGCTTGGGGCGGAGCATTATTGCTGTCGAAAGATTTCCGCCATTTCTTAGATGGCATTGAATTGAGCGATTCGATTACCCTTGATTTCCACAAACATTTCTTCCAATCGATTTCATGTGGGGCGTTCTTATTAAAAGATGAAGCGAATTACCGCTTTATTGATTACAAGGCAGACTACCTGAACTCGGAATATGACGAAGAACACGGCGTACCGAATTTGGTGTCAAAATCATTACAAACTACCCGCCGTTTTGATGCGTTAAAATTATGGTTTACCGTTGAAGCCTTGGGCGAAAATCTATACGCTTCGATGATCGACCACGGGGTTTATCTTTCTAAAGAAGTGGAAGCCTACATTAATGCTACCGATGGCTTGGAAATGTTAGTGCCGGCACAATTTGCCTCAGTCTTATTCCGTGTTGTGCCACAAGGCTATCCGGCAGAGTTTGTGGATACCTTAAACCAAAATGTGGCAGATGAATTATTTGCTCGTGGCGAAGCGAATATCGGTGTGACCAAAGTCGGTGAGCATCAATCACTGAAAATGACTACCTTAAGTCCGATTGCAACACTTGAAAACGTAAAAGCATTATTAGCTCAGGTGTTGGCAGAAGCAGCTCGGATTAAAGATTCAATTGTGAATGGGACTTATGTACCACCGATTGACTAAGTTATCCTAATGGTACAAGCGGTTAAATTTACGTTATTGCAAAAAAACAGTAAAATTTAACCGCTTGCTTATTTTAAGATTTCTCTACAAGATATTGAAACTTGTTGCAAAATGGTTGCATAATCGGTTTCTTTTAGTCCAATATTACCGAAATAGTGCATTTTTACATCACGAATCCCACAGAACTCAAACAGCCCTTTTCCCAGCGTATGTTCAAATGCTGCTAAAAAGCCTTTTCGTTCATATTTTTCATTGGAATTACCGAGCGTTACAAATTGTTGCATTTTTTTGCCGGTAAGCAAGCCGATACTTTCAATTTCCCCGTTACGATAGGCAAAATCATAACTTAACACCCTGTCTAAATAGCCTTTTAAAATTGCCGGAAAGCCCATCCACCAAAGCGGATAAATTAACGTAATCACATCAGCTTCAAGCCAATATTGATGCTCAATTGCCACATCTGCTTCATAGTGTTGACTGAGTGTGCCTTGAAATTCCGCCCAGTCTAATATCGGCTTGAAGTTGAGTTGGTAGAGATCTCGCACAACCACCTTATTTGGAAAGGAAGCTGCTATCGTTTTTTCCAAAATCGCATGGTTAAAGCTGGTGGGATTCGGGTGTGCGTAAATAATCAGGTGATTCATAGCATTTTCCTTTACTGTGTCGAGGTAGCTATTAGAAGATTTTAGCGAAACTTTCTTTGATGAAAATCAATGTTTTGGCGAATATACCGGCAAATACCCCGTTTGAGGAATGAACGGTTTTAAGTGAACATTAGATAATTTAGCCTATTATAGTGATGAGTAAAAAGGTGTTTTCTTGACTGATTATCCTAATCAATCACTTCCTCGCCGTAGCTTTTTGCGAGGGCAATTTTTAGACTCGTTAAAAAGCCAAAAAGTCAGTCAGCAAGGGTATGAGCCGATTCGTCCGCCTTGGGCTAATTTAGCAAATTTTTTAGAAAAATGCACCGCTTGCGGTAACTGCATTCAGGCTTGCGAAACCCAGATTATTGTAAAAGGTGCTGCGGGCTACCCTGAAATTGATTTTAGCCGTGGTGAATGTACCTTTTGTGAAAAATGTGTGCATTCTTGCGAGGCGGATGTATTTCGAGAAGTGTCGGAAGAGCCTTGGAGCCATAAAATTGAGATTCAAGCCGGCTGTTTATTAAAGTTGGGAACGGAGTGCCGAAGCTGTGGCGATAGCTGCGAGATGAGAGTGATTCGTTTCCGCCCGAGTTTGGGTGGCATTGCCGAAATGGTATTAAATTTAGAAAGCTGTAATGGCTGTGGGGCTTGTTTAAGCGTTTGCCCGACAAGTGCGATAAAAATTCAGCCATTACAAATACAGGCAAACAGAGATGAGTGAAAAATTATCCGAACAGGAAAACTGGTATGTATGCAGCCTCGTGGTGCAAGCAAAACCGGAAAAATTGGAAGAAGTAAAAGCCGAGATTCTGAAGATTCCTCATACCGAAATTCACGGTGAGAAAACAGATGAAGGCAAATTGGTCGTGACGATCGAAAGCAATGTGCATTTAGCCCTTTCCGATCGAATCGATCAAGTAAGAGATATTAAAGGCGTGATTGTGGTGTCTTTAATTTCTAATTACATCGATGAACAGTGATTAATGATTATTTTTGAAGCCAAACGTGGGACATAGTTATGGAACTCAATCGTAGAGATTTTATGAAAGCGAACGCCGCTGTGGCAGCTGCTGCAGCCGCAGGAATTATGATTCCTGTGAAAAACGTTCAGGCAGATGATACCGGTATCCGTTGGGATAAAGCCCCTTGTCGTTACTGTGGTACAGGTTGTAGCGTGCTGGTTGGTACCAAAGACGGTAAAGTAGTGGCAACCCAAGGTGACCCGGATGCAGAAGTAAACCGTGGTTTAAACTGTATTAAAGGTTATTTCTTATCCAAAATGATGTACGGTGCAGACCGTATGCAAGAGCCAATGTTGCGTATGAAAGACGGCAAATTCGACAAGAACGGCGATTTCACGCCGGTTTCTTGGGATCAAGCCTTTAGCATTATGGCGGAGAAGATCAAAACCATTATTAAAAATGACGGCCCGAATGCAGTAGGTATGTTCTCATCAGGCCAAACAACCATTTTTGAAGGTTATGCGAAAGTAAAACTTTGGAAAGGTGGTTTCCGTTCAAATACGATTGACCCAAATGCCCGCCACTGTATGGCGTCCGCTGCGGTTGCCTTTATGCGTACCTTTGGTATGGACGAGCCGATGGGCTGCTATAACGACATCGAAAAAACCGATGCGTTTGTGCTTTGGGGCTCAAATATGGCAGAAATGCACCCGATTTTATGGTCTCGTATTTCTGATCGCCGTTTATCAGACAACAAAGTGAAAGTGGTGGTAATGTCTACTTACGAACACCGTTCGTTTGAATTAGCCGATACACCGATTATCTTCAAACCACACTCAGATTTAGCAATCTTAAACTACATTGCTAACTACATTATCCAAAACGATAAAGTAAACTGGGATTTCGTGAACAAACACACCAAATTTAAACGGGGTGAAACCAATATCGGTTACGGTTTACGCCCTGAACACAAATTACAACAAAATACCAATGCGAAAACCGCCGGTAAAATGTATGACAGCGATTTTGAAGAGTTTAAGAAAATCGTTGCCCCTTATACATTAGAAGAAGCACACCGTATTTCCGGTGTGCCGAAAGATCAGCTTGAAACATTAGCAAAATTATATGCAGATCCTAACCAAAAATTAGTGTCGTTCTGGACGATGGGCTTTAACCAACATACCCGTGGTGTGTGGGTAAACCATATGATGTACAACGTCCATTTATTAACCGGTAAGATTGCGTTAGAAGGTTGCGGACCATTCTCACTCACCGGCCAGCCGTCAGCTTGTGGTACTGCCCGTGAAGTGGGTACATTTATTCACCGCTTACCGGCAGATATGGTGGTCACGAATCCGAAACACCGTGAGATTGTCGAGAAATCGTGGAAATTACCGGCTGGGGCAATTCCTGATGTACCGGGCTTCCACGCTACAGCACAAAGCCGTGCGTTAAAAGATGGAAAAATGAAATTCTTATGGCAGATGTGTACTAACAATATGCAGGGTGGCCCGAATATTAATGAAGAGATCTTCCCGGGTTGGCGTAATCCTGAAACCTTTATTGTGGTTTCAGATCCGTACCCATCTGTTTCAGCGGTGGCTGCCGACTTAATTCTTCCAACCTGTATGTGGGTGGAAAAAGAAGGGGCTTACGGTAACGCAGAACGCCGTACCCAATTCTGGCGTCAGCAAGTGAAAGGACCGGCAAATGCCCGCTCGGATACTTGGCAGTTAGTGGAGTTCTCTAAATACTTTAAAGTAGAAGAAGTATGGCCGGAAGAGTTATTAGCCAAAGCACCTGAATTGCGTGGTAAAACACTATATGAAATCCTTTATCGCAACGGCAAAGTAGATAGCTACCAAGTGCCAACCAACATTCCGGGCTATATGAATGATGAAGCCGAACACTTCGGTTACTACATTCAAAAAGGCTTATTTGAAGAGTATGCGGAATTTGGACGTGGTCACGGTCACGATTTAGCCGACTTTGACACCTACCACAAAGTACGTGGTTTACGTTGGCCGGTGGTAAAAGACGAGAAAACCGGCGAATACAAAGAAACTTTATGGCGTTACCGCGAAGGCTATGACCCATACGTTAAAGCCGGTGAAGAAGTGGCATTCTATGGCAATGCGGACAAAAAAGCAGTGATTTTAGGTGTGCCATACGAACCACCTGCGGAAGCACCGGACGAAGAATACGACTTATGGTTCTGTACTGGTCGTGTGTTAGAACATTGGCACACCGGTACGATGACCCGCCGTGTGCCGGAGTTACACAAAGCATTCCCAACCAACTTGGTTTGGATGCACCCAAATGATGCGAAAAAACGTGGCTTACGTCACGGTGATAAAGTGAAAGTGATTTCACGCCGTGGTGAATATGTATCGAACTTAGATACCCGTGGACGTAATAAATGTCCGGAAGGTTTGATTTACTCGACTTTCTTCGATGCCGGTCAGTTAATCAACAAAGTGACACTTGATGCGACAGATCCAATTTCATTTGAAACCGACTTCAAAAAATGTGCGGTTAAAGTGGTGAAAGCTTAATTGTAGGGGCAAATTATTTGCCCCAGACAAGCGGTCAAATTTGCAAATTTTTTTACAAAAACGACCGCTTACCTAAGAGGAACCCACAATGAAAATGGATCCAAATCGTCGCCAGTTTTTAAAAAATGTAACCCGTACCGCAGCCGGTGTTTGCGGTGTGGGAATCATTTTAGGACTGCAGCAACAACAAAGTTTTGCCCGTCAAGGGGTAGCACTACGCCCACCGGGTGCACTGCCGGAGCAAGATTTCCTGAGTGCTTGCACCCGTTGCGGACAATGTGTGCAGGCTTGTCCTTACGATATGTTGCATTTGGCATCGCTTATTTCGCCAGTGGAAGCCGGCACACCATACTTTATCGCACGGGATAAGCCTTGCGAAATGTGCGTGGATATTCCCTGTATGAATGCTTGCCCAACCGGGGCATTAAGCGAAGAGCTAAAAGACATTGACGATGCACGAATGGGGCTTGCGGCGTTGCTCGACCACGAAACTTGTCTTAACTGGCAAGGTTTGCGTTGTGATGTGTGTTACCGTGTTTGTCCGTTAATCGACAAAGCGATTACTCTTGAGAAAGTGCATAACGACCGTACCTCGATTCACGCCAAACTGATTCCGACCGTGCATTCTGATGCTTGCACCGGTTGCGGTAAATGTGAACAGGCTTGCGTATTGGAAGAGGCAGCGATCAAAGTGTTACCGATGGATTTAGCCAAAGGCTTGCTCGGTCGTCACTATCGTTTAGGCTGGCAAGAGAAACAAAATGCCGGTAAATCGCTGATTGAAGATGTTCACCCAGAGGGTTTACGCCCAGCTTATGATGCTCGAATGCCGGAAGGCTTACACGAGCCGGTGTATCAGCATATGGAAGTAAAACCTGATGTGAAAGTGGCGACGCCAAGTCGAGCGACACAAAACTATGTGCCGAACTCTACGACGGTGGAAGCTCCGGAGCATTTCCCTGATTTAGACTTGAATCTCAAGGGGGTGAAATAATGGCAGCCAATTCTCCAAAAAATGCGGGCTTAGAGGCTCGTCAGAAACTAGGTTGGTGGCACGCTTACCGCTTTTTGATTTTAAGACGTTTAAGCCAATTCAGCATTATCTTGATGTTTTTAAGTGGCCCACTTTGGAATGTTTGGATTCTAAAAGGCAATTATAGCGGTAGCTTATTGTTAGATACCGTGCCGATGACAGATCCATTAATGGCTGCTGAAGTATTAGCAACCGGCTATCGTCCTGAATGGACGGTGTTAATTGGGGCGTTAATTATGGTGGCGTTTTACGGCATTGTCGGCAGCAAGCTGTTTTGTAGTTGGGTTTGCCCGATGAATATGGTAACAGATACCGCTGCTTGGTTAAGACGCAAACTTGGTATTCGCCAAAATACTAAAATTCCACGCAATTTACGCTATGTGATTTTGGTGGTGATTTTAGTCGGTAGTGCAATTTCCGGAACACTATTGTGGGAGTGGATCAACCCGGTTGCGGCTCTCGGTCGGGTGTTTGTATTCGGTTTAGGAGCAACGCTTTGGCTGGTTTTAGTGGTGTTCTTGTTTGACTTATTGGTGGCAGAACACGGCTGGTGCGGTCACCTTTGCCCGATTGGTGCAACTTATGCCTTAATTGGGGCGAAAAGCCTGATTAAAGTCAAAGTAGTAGATCGTAACCGTTGCGATAATTGTATGGATTGTTACAACGTTTGTCCGGAACCTCAAGTGTTGCGTGTGCCGCTACACGGTAAACCGGAGGAAAGCACGGTTATCTTATCTAAAGATTGCATTACCTGCGGACGTTGTATTGATGTTTGTGCCGAAAATGTGTTTGCCTTCGGAAGTCGTTTTCAAGGCAGTATTGATGTGAAAAATATTTAATTTTTATCTTTTTGAAAACAAGAATTTTAATGGAGTGAACCTCAAATGAGAAAATATCTCGCCTTAATTTTAGCCGTGATGTCCGGCTTTGCCATGGCGGAAGCCCCTAAGTTATCCGGCTCAATTGATGAGACAACCGAAAGTGTTGCACCGGGATTTCATAACCCACAAAAAGATGTGGGCACGATTCCAACCACTTTCCCTTTCCAACCACCACTTGTTCCACATAGTATTCGTGGCTTACAAGTGAGCAAAAACGTAAACCATTGTTTAGGTTGCCACGCTATTGAACCATCTAAAACCACAGGTGCGACCCGTTTACCGCCAAGCCATTTTACCGACCGTGATGGCAAGGTGTACGAAAACGAATCTCCTCGTCGTTATTTCTGTTTGCAATGCCACGTGCAACAAACTGATGTAAACCCGATTATTCAAAATAAATTTGAATCTGTACGTGAATCTCAAGCTAAATAAGGAGTAAGTAATGTTGAGAAGATTTTGTAACTGGTTACGTAGCCCAAGCAAAATGGCAATTGGTGCTGTAATCCTTATTTCTGCATTAGGTGGTATTTTCGCTTGGAGTGGTTTTAATGCAGGGTTAGCAATGACAAATACTGAAGAGTTTTGTTCAGATTGCCATATGAACGATGTTGTGCCTGAATACCGTGCCTCTGCTCACTATTCAAACCGCAGCGGTGTGAAAGCGATTTGTTCAGATTGCCACGTACCGCACGAATTCTTTCCAAAATGGCAACGTAAAATCATAGCCGCAAAAGAAGTTTATGCACACTTTACCGGTAAAGTAGATACCAAAGAGAAATTTGAAGCTCATCGTGGCGAAATGGCAGAACGTGAATGGGCACGTATGAAAGCGAATGGCTCGCAAGAGTGCCGTAACTGTCATAATTTTGATGATATGGACTTCACTCAACAAAAAAACATTGCGCAGCAAATGCACGCATTGGCACAAGAGCAAGGTAAAACCTGTATTGACTGCCACAAAGGGATTGCACACAATCTCCCACATATGGAAGCGATTCAGAAAAACTTTATTCCTGATGATTTGCTGAAAAAAGCAGAAGAGAAGAAATAACTTAACGTGTTTCAATAGAAAACCCTCAATTTCCATTGAGGGTTTCTTTTTAGTAGCCAAGTTAGTAACCAATGGCATTGACATTTGGTAAAAAATCGTTGGAATTTAACCGCTTGACGACCGTTTCTATCGTGCCGTTTTCGTGCAATTCAATTTCACGCCAGCCTTGTGGTTGTAAGTCTAAGGTAAACTGGTCGCAATTCGGCTTAAATTGAATGCAAGTAGATGGGGTGGCATAAATCGGAATACCATGCCAAATATCATCAACCTGCTGATGAATATGACCATGCACAATCGCTTTTACATTCTTAAATTTTGCGAAAATCTCGGCTAATTCATTGCTGTTTTTTAAGCTATGCTGATCCAGCCACGCTGAGTTTGTCGGCAAAATATTGTGGTGCAGAGCAACCAAGGTAAACCGTTGCGGATATTGTGCCAATTTTTCTTCTAACCATTTAAGCTGTGAGTAAGAGAGTTCGCCATAAGGCATACCTACCACCTGGGTATTTAGCATCAGAAGCTGCCATTGCTCACCGAGTAAAATCTGTTTATGGGGAAGGATATGTTTATATTGCGCCAAAATTTCCGACATACTCGGCTGAACATCGTGATTCCCCTCTAGCCACACTATCGGCGAGTTTAGCGAATTAGTTATTTGTGCAAAATAGTGATAACCAGCAATATTGTGATCTTGAATCAAATCACCTGTAGCAAGAACTAGATCAAAATATTGCTTCGCTTGTTTGTTTATTTGCTCAATAACTGCCGAAAAACTTTTTACTGTTTTGACATTAAGTAGAGTTTCCTCCGGATTGGAGAAAAGGTGAGGGTCAGTTATTTGTAATAACTTAATTACCCCTGTTACGGGTAACTTAATATATTCGTGCATTCGTTTTGCATCCATTCAAATTCTAGTAATTTTTAACTGGTGAGATTCTATCAGTAAGCTAAAAGTAAAAATGTGGACTATGCCGCATTTTTGAAAAAAAGTGAGATTAATCAAAAAAATTTATTATTTTCGATAGCTAAGACAATGGTAAGTTTGATTAATACTTTCATATTGTAATAGATGACTTTTATACTGTTTGGCTGTTTCTAGAACAACTTCTTTATATTTTTGATTGATATCAAGGCAAATTGTTTCTGAAGATAAAATAATTAACACTTATTAGTTAATAAAAAAGGAGTTGAAATGCGTTCAGAACTATTAAAAACGCTTTTGCTATCAGGGCTGGTTTTACCGCTATTGATGGCGTTTGCCGTAGGAGCTTACGGCTTTATTGTGTGGATGTTACAACTGTTTGTTATTGGTTTACCGGGAGCGTAGAAAATGTTAGGTTCAATCAAAGCATTATTTACTAAGCCGGCGACCAAAATCGGGCTGGGTGTGTTAGTCGGTATCGGCTTTATTGCAGGGGCAATTAGCTGGCATCAATTTAATAAAGTAATGGATCAGACCAGCACCGAAGAATTTTGCGTGAGTTGCCACTCAATGCAGCAGCCGTTAGAGGAGCTTAAACAAACCGCTCACTGGTCGAATAAAAGCGGGGTAACGGCAACCTGTTCAAGCTGCCACTTACCGCACGATTACACCGAAAAATATGCCCGCAAAGTGCAGGCAAGCCGTGAGGTGTGGGCAGAATTATCCGGCAAATATAAAGAAGAAGGCTCATTTGAAAAACACCGCCTAGAAATGGCAGAACGTGAATGGGCAAGATTTGCCGCCAATGGCTCTAAAGAGTGTAAGGCTTGCCATAGCTATGAGCGAATGAATTTTGATAAGATGTCGGAAGCCGCCCGTAAGGCAATGAAGCCGGCAGCGGAGAAAGATCAAAGTTGTATGGATTGCCACAAAGGCATCGCTCACCACTTACCGAAAGCCGATGAAAATGCACTGAAATCGAAGTTTGATCAGTTTGTGAATAAATCCCCAAGCCAAGGCAAATCTTACTACACCAAAGGAAATGCGGAATTATTCCTAGACGAAGGTTTAAGCCAAACTATCGGGCAATTAGAAACCGCCGTGCCGGTGGCATTTGTGCAAGCGGGCAAAAATGCAGATTTGGTTGAGCTGACAATGTGGCGTAAAGAGAAAGGTTTTGGTCGCATTTGGTATCACGATTTCGGGAAAAACATTACCGATGCGGTACTCACCAAAGAGTTTATGGCAAATCAGCCGAAATTTGAGGTGTTGGAAACCAAAGAAGACCCGATTACAGGATTAAATTGGCAAAAAGTGAAACTGCAAGCGTGGATTGGTAAAGCCCAATTATTAGACGATGTTACCCCAATCTGGGCGAATGCGGAAAACCAATACAAAACCCAATGTAGTATTTGCCACAGACAGCCTGATGTCGCCCACTTCGATTCCAACAGCTGGATCGGCTTATTCAACGGAATGGTCGGCTTTACCAATATGGATAAACAGACCGGCAAAGAGGTGCTACGTTATTTACAAATGCACGCCTCCGACAGCGAAGGGGCGAAGCATTAATCCATATAGATGGCGCAAGCGTCCTCGCTTGTGCCAATAATTAAATAGATGTGTAGCACCAGCGTGGACGCTGGCGCTATCAATCAAACAAGCGGTCAAATTTCCGCAAAATTTTACAAATTAAAAAGGACAAGATATGCAACAATCTCGCCGTCAATTTTTAAAAAATATGTCTGTGATGGCTGCCGCTGTCACAATGCCGAATTTCCTCGTGCCTCGCAATGTGTTTGCGAGCGAAGACCTCAGCCAATGGAAGGTTTCCGGCTCTCACTGGGGGGCAATGCGTGCCAAAATTGAGAACGGACGAGTGGCAGAAATCAAACCGTTCGAGTTTGATAAACACCCGACCGAAATGCTCAACGGCATTAAAGGCTTAATTTACAGCGATTCCCGTATCCGCTACCCGATGGTGCGTTTAGATTGGCTCAAAAACCGCCATAACAGCAACACTGCACAGCGTGGCGATAACCGCTTTGTGCGGGTAACGTGGGACGAAGCCCTTGACCTGTTCTACCAAGAGTTAGAACGGGTGCAAAAAGAGTACGGCCCGTGGGCGTTACACACCGCTAACGTGGGCTGGCGTTCAACCGGTCAATTCCACAGTTGCGGTAACCATATGATCCGAGCGATTGCGATGCACGGTAACAGTGTCGGCACGGCAGGCGACTATTCTACCGGTGCAGGCCAGACCATTCTGCCGTATGTGCTGGGTTCAACCGAAGTCTATTCACAAGGTACGTCTTGGGAAATCATCTTAAAAGAGAGCGAAAACATCATTTTCTGGGCGAGCGATCCGGTGAAAAACCTGCAAGTCGGCTGGAACTGCGAAACCCACGAAGCCTATGCCTACTTGGAAAAACTGAAAGAGAAAGTGGCGGCAAAAGGTGTGAATGTGATCTGTGTTGATCCGGTGAAAAGCAAAACCCAGAATTTCTTGGGTTGCGAACAGCAGTACATCAATCCGCAAACCGATGTGCCGTTTATGTTGGCACTTGCCCACACGCTCTACACCGAGAACCTTTACGACAAAAAATTCTTGGATATGTACACGGTCGGCTTTGAAAAATTCCTGCCGTATCTGTTAGGCGAAACCGAAGACAAAGTGGCGAAAACCCCAGAATGGGCAGCTGAAATTTGTGGCATTTCTGCCGACAAAATCCGTGAATTTGCACGAATGCTTGCCGGCAAACGCACCCAGTTTATTTTCGGCTGGGCAATCCAACGCCAACAACACGGCGAACAGCCGTATTGGATGGGAGCGGTGTTAGCCTCAATGTTAGGGCAAATCGGCTTGGCGGGCGGTGGCATTAGCTACGCACACCATTACAGCTCTATCGGTATTCCGGAATCCGGTGCGGCAATGCCGGGGGCATTCCCGCTCAACATTGATGAAGGGCAAACCCCGAAATACGACAACAAAGATTACAAAGGTTATAGCGACACCATTCCGGTGGCTCGTATGACCGACAGCTTGCTCCACGCCGGCGAAACCATCGATTACAACGGCAAAAAAGTGACTTACGCCCCGTTCAAAATGGCAATTTTCACCGGTTGTAACCAATGGCACCGCCATTCCGAACGCAACAAAATGAAGCAGGCGTTCCAAAAATTGGAAACCATTGTCTCAATCAACTACAGTTGGACGGCAACCTGTCGTTTCTCCGACATCGTATTGCCAGCCTGTACTCCGTTTGAACGCAACGATATTGACGCTTACGGCTCATACAGCAATCGAGGCGTGATTGCGATGCACAAGCTGATTGACCCGCTCTACGACTCCCGCTCTGACTTTGAGATTTTCCGTGATCTCTGCCGCCGTTTCGGTAAAGAGAAAGAGTACAGTCGTGGAATGGACGAAATGCAATGGGTGGAAAAACTCTACAAAGATTGCCGCCGTGAAAACAAAGGCAAATTTGAAATGCCGGAATTTGCCGAATTTTGGCAAAAAGGCTATGTGTTGTTCCCAGAGGGCAAACCTTGGGTTCGCCACGCTGATTTCCGTGAAGATCCGGAATTGCACGCACTTGGCACACCGTCCGGCTTTATTGAAATTTACAGCAACAAAATCGCCTCTTTCGGCTATGACGATTGTAAAGGTCACCCAATGTGGTTTGAGAAAGCCGAACGTTCACACGGCGGTAAAAATTCCGATAAGTTCCCATACTGGTTGCAATCGGTTCACCCGGACAAACGCTTACACTCCCAACTTTGTGAATCGAAAGAACTGCGTGAAACTTACAGCGTGCAAGGGCGTGAACCGCTTTACATTAACCCGCAAGATGCCGCCAAACACGGCATTCAAGACGGAGATTTAGTGCGAGTGTTTAACGACCGTGGGCAAGCGATTGTAGGTGCGGTGCTTTCCGATAACTTCCCAACTGGCGTGGTGCGTTTGCAAGAAGGGGCGTGGTATTCACCGCTTGACGAAAGTGTTGGGGCGATTGACACCTATGGCGACCCGAACACAATGACCCTCGACATCGGCTCGTCCAAGTTGGCACAAGCAGTTTGCGCCAACACCTGTTTGGTGAACATCGAGAAATTTGTAGGCCAAGCCCCAGCGCCAAACGGCTTTAACGGTGCGATTGAGGTAACCGCTTAATGGCATTGCTGAAATTAGATATCAGCCGTGAAGAACGGCAATTTATCTACGCTTGGTTTAACGCAATGCTCGCCCGAGAACTCTCGGACGAGCAGTTAAACGCCCTACAAGCGGGCGAATTTAACGATTTTTTTGCATACCTCAGCGAATTAGGTTTTGCCGAGCAGGTTGCAAAATTTCAAGCAGAATTGACCGCTTGCAACCGGCTCGAATTTCCCCGCCTTGAACTAGCAGCCGACTTTGCCCAACTGTTTTTATTGGAAGGCAATCTCAGTGCAATTCCTTATGCCTCCGCCTATTTAAACGGTGAGGCATTAGAGAAAAACTTAGCGGAAATGGACAGACTACTGAGCGAATTTGGGCTACAAGTCAATCGGGAAAGCAAAGAGCCGAGCGATCATCTTTGCGTTTATCTCACTCTTTTCGACCGCTTGCTTGCCGAAAAACCGTTGGAAGAGCAACAGCAATTTCTGCAAAACCAACTGATGAGCTGGCTCCCTGCGTGGTTCGCCAAAGCCAAAAAGGTAAAAACCAACACTGGTGTTTATCCGGCGTTGTTGGAATTGTTTGAAGAGGTATTGCTAGCAGAGCAACAATAACCTCTTTATTTGAGAATGATTTGCATTGAGTGAATTTAAAAAGGAAGTTAAAATTTCAACTTCCTTTTTTATTGTCTGGATTTATCCACATAATTACAAGCGGTTATTTTTATAAAAAAATTTACAAAGGAGACATTAATGCAAAATAATAAAACTACTTACCTAACTTGGTACGATTTATGCGTACTCATCCTGATCTTTTTTGGCGAGGCAATTTACACTTCAACGCTGCAATATTTCATCACCGCTGAAACGCAAGGCAATTTTGAAGAAAATTTAACCTTTTCAAATGAACAAAACTATTGGGCATTACTGACTCAACTTGCATTGTTGCTGATTGCAATGGGCTATCTAAAATGGCGGAATTTTGATTTCAGCCGTTGGGTGATTCGTCCCTCTTGGCTGGCTTTTGTAAGCGGTATAGGGTTGTTTATTTTGCTCTCGTTAGCGATGGATCTCTATTTTGAAACGTTATATGGCATTTACAACCTAGTGTATCCGGAGCCATTTTTGGCAGTATTGAGAGAAGTGAATATTTCTACCGTGCTGTATGCGATTTTAAACGGCTTTTATGAAGAAATCTTTTTTCTTGGTATTTGCTTGGCGGTTAAACCCGAATATCTAAAATGGGCGGTAATTTATTCACTGATTATTCGGGTGAGTTTTCATACTTATCAAGGAATGGAAAGTGCATTAGGGCTGGGAATTTGGCTCGGTTTAATTATTTATTTGCTCTACTCACGCTCAAAACAGAAAAACCTATTTCCATTTTGGGTGGCACATAGTATTGCCGATATTTTTGGCTTGAGTTTGTTGGCTTATTTTTAATCAAACTCATCCTACCAGTAGGTTAAAAAACATCATTTTTTATATGGAAATGTATTTTTAATCTATAATATAACTTTGGGTTATTTTATATAACCAAAAGTTATATTTTTGTTGTGTGTTTGTTAAAAGGAAACCAAAATTATGAGTATTAAAAAATTAACCCTAGCCACCTTAATTTTAGTTGGTTTAACTGCTTGTGGCAGCAGTGGTTCAGGTAGCAATTCTAATAATGGTAAATCGGATAAATCTAACATTGTTATACCAAAAGATCTAAAAGACAAAGCTGATCAAGCAAAAGATAAAGCAAAAAAGGAAGCCGAACGTTTAGCTAAAGAAGCGGAAAAAGCAAAATCAGAAGCGGAGCGTTTAGCAAAAGAAGCGGAAAAAGCGAAAGCAGAAGCGGAGCGTTTAGCAAAAGAAAAGGCTGAAAAAGCAAAAACGGAAGCCGAACGTTTAGCAAAAGATGCAGAGAAAGCAAAAGCGGAAGCAGAACGTTTAGCAAAAGAGGCTGAAAAAGCAAAAGGAGAAGCACAAGGTTTAGCGAAAGAAAAAGCCGAGAAAGCCAAAGCGGAAGCAGAGCGTGTAGCTAAAGAAGCTGAGAAAGCAAAAGCGGAAGCAGAGCGTTTAGCGAAAGAGAAAGCTGAAAAAGCCAAAGCGGAAGCAGAGCGTTTAGCGAAAGAAAAGGCTGACAAAGCCAAAGCGGAGGCAGATCGCTTAGCTAAAGAAGCCGAGAAAGCGAAAGCAGAAGCTGAACGTTTAGCCGCAGAGGAAGCCAAAAAAGCCGAAGAAGCTAAAAAAGCTGAAGAAGCCAAAAAAGCTGAAGAAGCCAAAAAAGCTGAAGAAGCCAAAAAAGCTGAAGAAGCTAAAAAAGCCGAAGAAGCTAAAAAGGCTGAGGCAGAAGCAACAGAAAAAGCGAAAGCTGAGGCTATTAAGCTTAAGGAAACTGATGATAAAGAGTATTCAGTTATTAAGGAAATGCCATCATCAGATAATACGCGAAAAGGTCATATCTATAACCAGCCTTACTCCATCGTGGCTGCTAGCTCATCAACAGTAATAGGTGGAGATAAGCCAGGTGATAATGATAAACTCGTTGAAGTTAAAGGACTGAAAACGGCTGCATTACCACAAGAGGGTAAGGCAACATATAGTGGTAAACTATTTGATTTTGTTAATATAGATTCAAGTGATTTAACCTATAATGTTGATTTCAGTAAGCGTACAGGTTCAGGGGTATCAAAAGGCTCTAATAATAATTCTATTGAGTTGAAAGAAGGAAGCATACAATCTGGAATGATTTCTTCTACTGCAACTTATTCGGGAGGAGCACTAAATGGTAAAGAAGGAAACTACAGAGTAGAATTCTTTGGTCCGAAAGCAGAAGAAATTGCTGGTGAAGTTGAAATTAAAAATATTGATTCGACAGGTCTTTCTATAAAATACGGATTAGCCGGTTCTCGTGGTGAAATCACTAAATAAATTCTTATAATATTCAATGCCGTTTAATCTCTTAAACGGCATTCTTTTTTACTATGTACAAAAAACACGTTCTATTTTTACTTGTTTCGCCTTTGGTCATGGCGGAAACGGTTGAGTTTCAGCAAGATCCTAAAGAGTTTGATAATCGGCGACAAGCGGTCAAATTTGAGCAAGAAATTGCAAAAAAAGATTTAAAATCAACCGCTTACTTGGAGGAAGATAATTCTCTTAAAGGTATTGAACAGCACATTAACCAAGCGATTCTTAGACAAGATTGGGCGAAGCTGGAAAGGCTGCTTGGCGATTATGCAAAGCAAGAGCAATTTGATCCGCTACTTTTAGACTATGCTTTGGCGGCATTGGCTTATGCTAAAAAAGATTATCACTCTGCGGCGTTTTATTATCAGCAGTTGCTGAAAAAACAGCCTGATTTAACCTACCCTCGTTTTGATTTGGCTCTGATTTTAAAAGAGGATTATCGCTACAGGGAAGCAGAGCAAGAATTTAAGCAACTCAAAACCGATGATTTACGCAATGCGGTGAACAGTGCGTTGGCTCAAATAGAGGAAGAAGAGAGCTGGAAGCCGGATTTTTACTTGCAATATACCCAAACCAACAATGTGAATAATGCTTCTTCGTCGCCAACGGTAAATGTAAACGGGCGGATTTTTATTAAAGAGTCAGACAGCTTGCCGCAGTCGGCGAAAGGCGTAAGATATGGCGTTGGCTTGAGTAAAATGCGAAACATCGGCGGAAATCATTTTGTGGGAGTCGATCTTGGCTATAACGGCGTTTATTACTGGAATAACCACGATTACAGTGAGCAATCGGTCTCGTTAACGCCAAAATATAGCTATAGAACGGCAACTTATCGTATAGGGGTTTCGCCCTTTATTGAGCAGAATTGGCTAGGTAGCTCACGGTATAACTATCAATTTGGTAGCAGTATCAACGCAGTTAAACTTTTTGAACGTGGGATTATTTCAGGCTCATTCAGCCACCTGCAAAAACGCTATCTTGAAAAGCATACTGCCGACCGTTACAACGGCTATCGCAACCAACTCACGCTAGGCACGCAATGGCAAGCGGTCAAAAATGGGCGATCTTTTGCAAATCTTACCGGCAGCCGTGAAATTGCTCAAGAAAAAGCCCAATCTTCCAATAAGTGGCTGGCAACCTTTGGCGTAATTTACCAAACACCAAGTTGGGCAAGTTCGGTAAGTGTCGGATATGGCAAGCGTTATTTTGCTGATAAACATTATCTGTTTGGCTATAAACGCCAAGATAAGGAATATCAAGCGAATGTGGCGGTGTGGAATCGAAGTTGGCACTGGCATGGGATTGTGCCGAAATTAAATTTCCGCTATCAAAAAATTGACAGCAATATTGCCGATTTCTACTCGCGTAGCAATAAAGAACTCTTTATGACGTTAGAGAAAATGTTTTAAGGCTTTGTATGAATATCGGGGCGAAAATTTTCGCCCCCATCAATATTAACTTAATTGAAGTTTTGGTAATTTAACTGCAACCATTGTAGCCCAATTACCGCAATTACATTATCAATCGTGCCGTCTTCCACCCATTGATATGCCTGTTCGCGGCTAACCACGTGAACCAAAATGTCTTCGTTTTCTTCTTCCAGTAAACCGTGTACCTCGCCGGATTTTACTTTGCTGCTGTCAATTAAGCCGAGAAACAGGTGCAAGCGTTCCAGTTGTCCGCCGGGGCTGTCCCATACGCTTAGGGCGTGTTGCACTTGTGTTACTTCCAAGCCGGCTTCTTCTTTGGCTTCACGTATTGCCACTTCTGCCGGCTCTTCGTTGCCTTTATCTACCATACCGGCAACCAATTCCAGCAACCAAGGGGATTTTTTATGCCCTGAATCATAGGCACCGATACGCACTTGCTCAATCAGCACCACGTTGTCTAAGGTAGGATCGTAAGCAATTAAAGCTGCCGCTTCACCTTTAATTAAGAGTTCACGCACCACTTCACCGCTCATTTCACCGGAAAACAGTTTGTGGCGGAAAGTGATCTTTTGTAGCTCAAAATGTCCTTTATACACGGTTTCTCGATTCAGAATTTGCAGATCATCGTGCTGATATTGGGTTGGTTTCATATTCTCTCCTTAACTTTTATGTAAACGGTCGGTATGTACAATATACAATGCAATAATCATCACTAAAATAGAGAGGGCAAAAAGTAGCGTATGCATTGCATTAGAGTGATCAACAATAATCAACCGAACCATCGCAGTAATGCCGATATACAAAAAGTAGCGTAGCGGAAAATGGTAGTTCGATTTGAAATATTTCACAATCAACGCAAGAAACTCAAAATAGAGGAAGAAAATCACAATTTTTTCCACAATTTGGAATTTTTCACTGTCGCTAAAAGAGAGTTCGTAGAGTGAATAGGCTTCGGCAAATAGTGAATAAGAGAGCAACGCCCCTGCTGCAAGCAAGGCTATATTCATAATCCATTGAAACGTTTCGGAAGCGATTTTGCCAAAACTGGAATGGTGTTCTTCTAAAGATTTTTTAGGCATTCGTTATCCTTAATTAACATCGTAAATAAGCGATTGGCACTTCATAGGCTGAAACTGCCCCTGTTGCCAACAGTATAATAAGGGTTCAGATAATAGCATATTTTGCGGTTGCTGATAGAAGTAGCTCAAATAGAACGGCAGTTCGCTCACAAAATGCAGTTTTCCGCTCGGACAATGGGCGGAAAAGATCTGTTTTTCTAACGGTAAATGTTTTACTTCGGACAGTTTCACAATCCCTACTCCTTGCGATTTTAAAACGGCTTCTCGCAAGCACCAGCTCAAATAAAAGCGTTCGGCGAGGTTGCTTAGAATGGGGGAGGGGTGGGCTAATAAAACATTTTGTTCTTCAGTGTTTCCGTAATGGCAGATTAAATCGTGGTAACGTCTGATTTTTTGTGGGTGTTCAATATCAATGCCGACCGCTAATTTTGCAAAAGAATGCGAAAAAATGACCGCTATCCATTCCCCGGAATGGCTGATGTTGAAGTCAATTTGCTCGGAATTGACAAAAGGGCGACCGCTTGGGAAACGTTGCATATCAGCTAATAAACCTAAATCCAGCCGGTGTTTTTTAAACAATTCTGTCAGCAGAAACAAGGCGGCTCGGCGGCTTTGCCATTTTTGCACCTGCTTTGTGGTTAAACCGCTCGGCATTTCAGGATAGGCGAAATCATTCGGCAATACTTCTTGCCTATGAATAAACGCAATTTCAATATTTGCAAAATTTTGCATAAAAATCACCGCTTGAAGGCAAGTAACAGTACACCACCGGCAACTAAGCCAATACCGAGCCAATCTTGCCCGCTTGGTCGTTCGCCTAAGAACACTACGGCAAAAATAGTGACTAATACCAGGCTTAATTTATCAATCGGAGCAACTTGGGAGGCATTGCCCATTTGCAATGCTTTGAAGTACGCCAACCAAGACAAACCTGTTGCCAAGCCGGATAAGATTAAAAACAGCCAGTTTTTGCTGCTCAAACTGTTTAACGGCTGCCATTTTCCGCTGTAAGTGAGAAAGGCAATAAGCGCAATAATAATAACTACCGTGCGAATAAAAGTGGCAAAATCAGAATCTACGCCTTGTAAGCCAACTTTGGCAA
Source organism: Mannheimia haemolytica (assembly GCA_900638155.1). NCBI lineage: Bacteria > Pseudomonadati > Pseudomonadota > Gammaproteobacteria > Pasteurellales > Pasteurellaceae > Mannheimia > Mannheimia haemolytica. The sequence goes on from LR134495.1 coordinate 790,453, forward strand.
AAATGGCGGTTAATGCTGCAAAAAGTGCAGAGGCTAATGCCCAATAGAGCCAATCGTGTGTCATAACAAAATTTTAATATTTTAGGTTAATTTCTAATCAGATGGAGCAATAAAATGCGAGTTAGTTCTAGTTTATCAAATTTTCTATTTGATCTTCGCAAAATCTTTGGTAAAAGATGGAATGTATAGAAATGAAAATACAATAAACAAATATTAATAGGAGAAAGTTAAGTGGAAAAATTAAAAGAATTTTTAAAATCTGAAGCCTCAGGAGGCGTACTGCTTCTGGTTTTTGCTTTTGCAGCAATTGTGTGTGCCAACACATCCTTAAGTGATTTCTATTTTGAGTTTTTACAAACGATTGTTAGTGTACAGTTTGGTGAATTTGCCTTGAATAAACCGCTATTACTCTGGGTTAATGATGGCTTAATGGCAGTGTTTTTTACGTTGGTGGGGCTAGAAGTAAAAAAAGAGTTGTTTGAAGGTTCGCTTTCAAGTTATAAGAAAGCCATTTTCCCGGCGATAGCAGCAGTAGGTGGTATGATTGTTCCAGCGATTATTTATTGGGCAATTAATCAAAACCACCCTGAATATCATAATGGTTGGGCAATTCCAATGGCAACTGATATTGCCTTTGCGGTGGGCATTGTGGCGTTATTAGGCACTCGTGTGCCATTGGCTTTAAAGGCATTTTTGTTGGCATTAGCGATTATTGATGATCTAGGAGCGATTGTGGTAATCGCCATTTTCTACTCGCAAGAAATCAGTGTGCAAGCCTTAACTATTGCCGCGATTGCGATTATCGGCTTAGTGCTACTTAACCGCTTTAAAGTGACCTCACTCTGTGCTTATTTGGTAGTAGGCTTAGTGCTATGGACTTCCGTTTTAAAATCAGGGGTTCACGCTACCCTTGCCGGCGTGATCATCGGCTTCTGCGTACCGCTGAAAGGTAAACATGGGGAACGACCGGCAGAGGAGCTAGAACATATTCTTGCCCCTTGGTGTGCTTATATGATTTTACCGATCTTCGCCTTCGCTAATGCCGGCGTTTACTTATTAGAAATGGGAATGGAGCAACTCTCATCACCATTGCCGTTAGGTATTGCGCTCGGTTTAATTATCGGCAAAACCTTAGGTGTATTCGGTTTTAGTTATTTAGCAGTATTATTCCGCCTTGCCAGTCTGCCGCAAGGGGTTAATTTCAAACAAATTTTTGCCATTGCGGTGCTATGTGGTATCGGTTTTACCATGTCGATGTTCTTGGCAAGCCTTGCCTTTGATGTAAGTGAGGCTGGGGAAAGTATTACCGCTCTAGCTCGATTAGGTATTTTACTCGGTTCTGCGGTTTCAGCGATTTTAGGTTATACGTTACTTAGAATGGCGACTAAGCAGAATAATCCAGAAAATAATGCCACTTATTAACCACAAGCGGTTGAATTGAGCGGAAATTTTGCAAAATAGGCATAGTGGATTTCCATACCACTATGCCTATTTTATTTTACACCTTAGGAGCAAATCGGTTGCCGATTATAAAAGCAATCAAACCAATTAGCAGTGAAGGCACAATGGCGTGGAAGCTGAAAATAGCAAGCTTAAAGGTGGTCATCAGCACATAACAGCTTAAGCCTGCCAGCATTGAGCAAATAGCACCGGTGGCATTCGCTTTTTTCCAATATAAACCCAGCACAATTACCCAAAGGAAAGTTGCTTCCAAACCACCTAAAGAGAGTAGGTTTAGCCAAATTAACATCTCAGGTGGGGTTAGGGCGGCAAACACCAGTAATACAGTGAAAGTAAGAGTAGTAATAGTGGAGAACAATTTGATTTTTTTCTCGTTATTAATGGCATTCGGCTTAATTGCCAGATAGAGATCTTTAATTAAGGTTGAAGACGACTGAATCAACATTGAGTCAATCGAAGACATAATCGCTGCCATTGGGGCTGCGAGGAAAATACCGGCAACCACCGGTGGTAGCACTTGTACCATTAGTGTTGGAATGACTTGATCCGGCACTTTGAGATCAGGCACAACCGCTCTGCCTAATACGCCTGAAAGGTGCATTCCAAACATTAGAATTGCAATGACTACCGTGCCGATAATCATTGCTCGGTGCAAGGCTTGGCTGTTTTTGTATGCCATACTTCTGACCGCAATATGCGGTAAGCCGATTAAACCAAAGCAAACCAATACCCAAAATGAAGTCATAAAGGTGAAATCAAGCGGGCGTTCGTCAATGCCGTAAGGGGTGGTAAGTTGTGGGTTAATGGCTTCAAGGGTGTTCATTGCATTTTCCACTCCGCCTGCGGCATAAATTACGCCTACTAGCAAAATAGCTGTACCGACCATCATAACCAAGCCTTGAATGGTATCGGTTAGCACTACCGCCCTAAAGCCACCAATGAAGGTATAAAACCCGACAGTCACAGCAAAAATCATTACCGCTGTTTGGTAAGGGATTCCGAGTGTGGTTTCAAGTAAGCGACCGGCACCGATAAATTGCACCGTCATCATCGCAAAAAACGAAAGTAATAAGGCTAGTCCTGCAATCCAAACCACAAATTTGTTTTGGTAACGGGCTAACAGCATATCGTTAATGGTGACACTATTGTGCTTGCGGGCAAGTAAGGCAAATTTTTTGCCTAATGCACCGAGTGAGAGCAATACGGCAGGGACTTGAATCATTGCCAGTAACACCCAGCCTAAACCGTATTTATAGGCAGCACCCGGTCCGCCGATAAAGGAACTTGCCCCCACATAAGTGGCGGCGGTTGTCATTGCTAACACAAAGCCCGACATTGAACGCCCACCGATGTAGTATTCCGAAATAAAGCTCCCGCCTTGGCGTTTACGGTAAGCATAAAACGCCACGCCAAACACAAAAATTAAATATGCAATCAGCGGTAAAATCATTTCACTATTCATTATTCACCTCAAGATCGATATTTTTATATACTTTTTTCACTACAATAGTGGCAATTATGCTAAATAGCACAGGTAAGAAAATGCAAGAAAGTTCAAACCAAATCGGAAAGCCGAAAATGCCTCTGCCTTGCGGTGAAAAGTAAGCAAAACCTACCCAGCCGAGCAGATAAATCAGCGTAAGCAACACAGCCCAACGTGCTTCTGTTGTTAATTGTTGATACATAAAGTCTCCTTAAAACATAAAAAGAACCTCGCAGTTGCGAGGTGTGTCTAATATTGCCATTCGTCCGGATCTATTCCCAGCTCACGCATTTTTTGTTTTGCCGCTTCAGGGATTTCATCTGCCCTGTCTTTCATCAAGTCTTCATCATTCGGCAAAGGCTGACCGGTAAAGGCGTGCAAAAAAGCCTCGCACAATAATTCGCTGTTGGTTGCGTGACGAAGATTTTTGATTTGGCGACGGGTTCGCTCATTAGTTAAAATTTCCAATACTTTAATTGGAATGGATACCGTCACTTTTTTGACTTGTTCACTTTTTTTGCCGTGTTCGGCATAAGGGCTAATATATTCGCCGTTCCAGTCTGCCATTTGTTTGCTCCTTAAATGTTGCCTGTATTGTAATCAAAAGCGAACTATATCTCAATCTAGACGTCTAGATTTCTAGATGCAAAACGGCTTTTTGTTTTGTATTTTTTATCAACTTCGCTACAATGGGCGAAATTTCTCTGCAAAAGGTTCAATTTATGAAACTCAAACCGATGTTTATGCTACTCAGTGTGGCATTTTTAACCGCTTGTTCATCAAGCATTAACCCAGAAACCGGCGTGCGAGACGACCCACTTGAGGGGTTTAACCGTGCAATGTGGAAAGTCAATTACGAATATTTAGACCCTTACGTGCTAAAACCGGCAGCTAAAGGTTGGAAAGAGTATGTGCCAAGCCCGGTGAAAACAGGCTTAATTAATGTTGCCAATAACCTTGATGAGCCGGTGAGCTTTGTAAACCGCTTAATTGAAGGAGAAGGTAAAAAAGCGATGGTTCACTTCAACCGCTTCTGGATCAACACTGTGTTTGGTTTAGGTGGGTTAATTGACTGGGCAAGCTTAGACGATGGCTTACGTTTAAATAACGGACAACGTGGTTTAGGCGAGAGTTTAGGAACTCACGGCGTGCCTTCCGGCTCTTATATTATGATGCCGGCTTATGGAGCAACCACACCTCGTCAAGGTATTGGTAGTGCGGTGGAAACCGGTTATTCGGTGCTGACTTATGTTGGGTCACCTTGGTCTATCGCTAAATTTGTGGTGCAAGGGGTAGATACCCGTTCTAAATTATTAGAACAAGATGCGTTGTTAGAGCAAGCTCAAGACCCTTATGTTACCTTCCGTGAAGCTTATTTCCAAAACCTTGAATTTAAAGTGAAAGATGGCAATGTTGAGCAAAGCCAGCAAGAACAGCTTTCGGAAGAAGAGTTGAAGAATATTGATTAATTGATGTGAACGAGGGATGGTACGCCTCATCTAAAGCGTACTCTCTCCCACAAGGGGAGAGGGGATGATTCTAACATTTTAAATATAAAAAGATGAAAAAACATATCCATATTTTAGGCATTTGCGGCACCTTTATGGGTGGTGTGGCAATGATCGCCCGTGAGCTTGGCTATAAAGTGACCGGCTCAGACACTAATGTTTACCCACCGATGAGTACCTTTTTAGCCTCTCACGGTATTGAAATTATCCCGAACTACGATGTCGCTCAACTGCAACCGGCTCCTGATTTAGTGGTGATTGGTAATGCGATGAGCCGTGGTAATCCGTGCGTGGAATATGTGTTGGACAACCAACTCAATTACACCTCCGGCCCGCAATGGTTGCACGATCATTTGCTTAAAGACAAATGGGTGCTAGCGGTTTCCGGTACGCACGGCAAAACCACTACAACAGGAATGTTAGCGTGGATTTTAGACCAAAATGGGATTGATACCGGCTTTTTAATTGGCGGTGTTGCCGGTAATTTCGGCATTTCGGCTCGTGCCGGTAACAGTCCATTCTTTGTGATTGAGGCGGACGAGTACGATTCAGCGTTCTTTGATAAGCGTTCTAAATTTGTGCATTACACTCCGAAAACGCTGATTATCAATAATATGGAATTTGACCACGCCGATATTTTTGATGATTTAAAAGCGATTCAACGCCAATTCCACCATCTTGTTCGCACGATGCCACAAAGTGGTTGTATTTTGTCGGCAATCGCTGATCAAAACGTGCAAGATACGCTAAAAATGGGCAGTTACAGCCAGCTTCAATTTATTGGCGAACAAAATGAATGGTTTGCCAAGCCATTAAATGCCGATTGCTCACAGTTTGAGGTGTTTCACTTAGGCGTTAAACAAGGCGAGGTGCATTGGTCGATTATCGGCAAGCACAATATGCATAATGCTCTGATGGCGATTGCCGCCGCTCATCACGCAGGGGTTGAAGTGCAAGGGGCTTGCGAGGCATTAGGCAAGTTTGTGAATGCCAACCGCCGTTTGGAGGTGAAAGGTGAGGTAAACGGCATTACTGTTTATGATGATTTCGCCCACCACCCAACGGCGATAGAAGCGACCATTGATGCTTTGCGAGGCAAAGTCGGGAAAAACCAACGCATTTTGGCAGTGTTAGAGCCTCGTTCAAATACAATGAAAATGGGTGTGCATAAAGATGAAATAGCCCCAAGCCTACACGATGCCGAAGCAGTGTTTGTTTACCAGCCTGATATTATTGCGTGGAGTGTGAGCGAGATTACCAATGTGTTATCGCAACCGGCGTATTGGTCGGCAAATATTGATGATTTAGTCGATCTAATTGTCAAAGAAGCCAAACCCACCGATCACATCTTAGTGATGAGCAACGGAGCCTTTGGCGGTATTCATCAAAAACTACTTGCCAAATTAGCTGATAAGTAACCTTTACAAGCGGTAAATTTTTTACAAAATTTTACCGCTTGTTTGTATATCTCTCTATTTTTGTGATCTGCATCGAAAAATTCAAAATCATTTCTGGATATTTATACATGTTTTATTGAAAATAGCGACTAATATCTCTACCAATAAACAGAATAAAATATGAACGATTTAATTATTTATAATACGGAAGACGGCAAAAGCAATGTAGCCTTGTTAGTGGTTGAAAATGAAGCTTGGCTGACACAAAATCAACTTGCAGAACTTTTTGACACCTCTGTTCCAAATATAACCACACATATCAAAAATATCTTACAAGACAAAGAGTTAGACGAAAATTCAGTTATTAAGGATTATTTAATAACTGCCCAAGATGGCAAGAATTATCAAGTAAAGCATTATTCACTTGAAATGATTCTGGCGATAGGGTTTCGAGTTCGTAGCCCAAGAGCAGTACAGTTTAGAAAATGGGCAAACAGCACATTACGCACTTATCTCGAAAAAGGTTTTTTAATTGATAGCGAGCGTTTGAAAAATCCGCAGGGTCGTTTAGATTATTTCGATGAATTACTTGAACAGATTCGTGAGATTCGGGCAAGTGAATTGCGTTTCTATCAAAAAGTACGAGAGCTTTTCAAACTCTCTAGCGATTACGACAAAACAGATAAAAATACGCAAATGTTTTTTGCAGAAACGCAAAATAAGCTCATTTATGCAATAACCAAACACACTGCCGCTGAGTTGATTTGTCAACGTGCTGATGCGACTAAGATGAATATGGGATTAACTAGCTGGAAAGGAAAAGTCGTGCGTAAAGGCGATATTGTGATTGCGAAAAACTATTTAGATAATAATGAGCTGGATTCTTTAAATCGCTTGGTAATGATCTTTCTTGAAAGTGCCGAATTACGTGTGAAGAACAACCAAGATCTTACGTTAGGTTTCTGGCGAAGAAATGTAGATATGTTGATTGAGTTTAACGGCTTTCCTGTATTAGGAAATGGTGGAACAATCACGCATAAACAAATGGAAAGCTTTGTCAGAGAGCAATACGAAAAATTTGATATTCAGCGTAAATGTTTAAAACAGAAAGAGGCAGATTGGGAAGATTTGCAGGCATTGGAAAAGTTAGAAAGTGAGCTAACACGGTAGTTAAACGCAAGCGGTAAAATTTCCCCAAAATTTTACCGCTTGTCACCTTATTTTCTATACCGCTCATCTGTCAAGGTTTTTAAAAATGCTTCGAGGGCATCAATTTCTTCATCGCTTAAGGGTTTGGCTTTGAGTTTTTGGTGGGCGATAGTGGGTTCAAATTCTGCTTGTTGCCACGCCGTGCCGGTTTCAGGGTTGATTTTTCGCTCCGGGTTATTGTAGCTGTCTAAAAACAGCAAAACAGTCTTTAATTCTTTAAACACACCGTTGTGCATATAAGGTGCAGTCACGGCAACATTTCGTAACGTTGGGGTTTTGAATTTGCCTTTTTGTGTTTCATCACCTTTAACATTTGGGTTTTCAAATAAGCCTAAATCGACAAAGTCTGGTGCGAAGCCGTTAACCGCTATCAAGTCTGGGTTGCCGGGTACGCCTACATTGTAATAGTGATAGTTGCTAAAGGTTTCTTCTTGGTGGTTTGCAGCACTCTGTAATTGGTGGCAACTACTACAATTAGTTTGAGCTTTATTGAAAAATAAAGCTCTGCCTTTTTCTTCCAATGCAGTTAATTGTTCCTCGCCTTTTAAAAATAGATCATATTTTGAATCAAATGGAGCGAGAAGTTTGTTTTCTTGCTGGAATGTCGCAATCGCATCTTCCATTGCTGCATAAACGCTTTCATAACTTTCCCATACCTTTTCACCGTAAAATTGCCCTAAAAATCGCTGATACATCGGCACATTATATAATCTTTTGGCTACTTCTAATTTGTTAGGCATTCCCATTTCATTTGGGTCGATAGGCGGCATACCGGCTTGCTCGGCGAGATTTTTGGCTCGCCCGTCCCAGAACTGCCCGCCGATATATTCTTGACTTTGCTCATCAAAGTGGAACTCAGGAGAGTATTTCGCATAAAGCATGGTCGGGGAGTTGCGTTTGCCGAATTTGGTCGGATCATCTCCTTGTGAAACCACGCCTTTTGCCGGAGTAGTGCGGTTATCAATAAAGGCATAATCCGGATTATGGCAGCTGGAGCAGTTTTGTGAACCGTTGTGTGACAGCATATTGTCAAAGAATAGAATTTGTCCAAGTAGGGGCTTATTTATTCCTTCTGCCGGTATAGTTCGAGGTGCTTTTTCTAGTGCCAAAGTTACGCCGGAAAATAGAGTTAAGCTAAAGATTAGAGGGAAGAATTGGTTCATAAAAGCATACCTTTTTAACGATAACTACAGTGATAATTCAATAGTGTTGAACGATTATCCGTAAACCTTAGCTTATTTTAAAATTTCACTGCGTATAAATCTCCCCTCAAAATGAGGTAGTGGCTTGATTCAAATCAAGGTGTTTTGCATTATAACAAGCGGTCAGATTCCTCATATTATTTACAATAAATTTACACTCCAGAAGATGAATTATATTACAAATAGCGTAAAATACGCGCACTTAAATTTATGAGTCTAACTTTTTGTGGTCAGATCAAAATAGGTGGCGGTTTTTTATATTGGTTAAGATTATGTTGAACATAGGTTCTACGTAATCTTTTTTATTTTTATATAGGGTCGATTATGAATCAAATTTTTAAAGTTATTTGGAATCAGGCAACACAAAGTTGGGTTGCAGTATCTGAATTACAACGAGCGAAAGGTAAAACGAAGTCTGTTAGTTCTGCAAGTAAGGCAACATTGGCTTTATTGGCTGGAGCTAGTGCTGTATTGGGAGCTACTAATGCTGTGGCTGTTGTATCTATAGGTTCAACAACAAGTAATTATATTTCAACGCAAGCAACGGCATCATCGGAAAACGCAATTGCTATTGGTGCGGATTCAATCTCAACAGGAAGATCTACTATTGCAATTGGTACAAATGCGAATGCAACACATAGAACAAATTTAGTGGATCCAGAAGATACTTCTTACATTACTAGTAATACTGGTGTAGAGAGTCTCAATAATACTGGTCAGAATTGGGCATTAGTGCCTTCAATTGCTATAGGTATGGGAAGTTCTGCTACTTCTGCAAATGCGATAGCATTAGGAACAGATACTCATGCAACAGGTAACCGCGCAACAGCTTTTGGTGCAGGAGCTCTAGCTACTGGTAACCGTTCAACAGTAATGGGATGGAGATCTGCCGCCAGTGGCACTCGCTCATTTGCAATGGGTTCAGGTGCAACCGCAAATGCTGATTTTTCAGGTGCAATGGGGGATAAGTCTGTTGCAAATGCTACTTATTCTTTAGCTTTAGGTTCAAGTGCTAATGCAACTTCTACTGCAACTAGAGGTACAGCGATTGGTTATAATGCGACAGTTTCAGGTGTTAATGCGACAGCTTTAGGGGTAAGTGCAGTATCTTCCAGCCAGTCTACGGTTGCAATTGGTGATAGTGCGAAAGCAAGCGCCAGTTTTGCTATTGCCTTAGGCTCAGGTGCTAATGCAACGCTAAATAATTCTGTTGCTTTAGGGAGCAATTCAACAGTTTCTAATGCTGTGCCAGTTCCTTCTGCGACGGTAAATGGTATTACTTATTCGGGCTTTGCGGCTAATACTACGGCAGCAGGGAATGTTGTTTCTGTTGGCTCAAACACGATCAAACGCCAAATCCAAAATGTGGCAGCGGGTCAGATTTCTGCTACATCAACCGATGCAATTAATGGTTCACAGCTTTATATGGCAATGAACGCAACAGGTAACCTTGCTAATTCAACTAAAAATATTTTAGGTGGTAATGCTACAGTAAATCCTGATGGTTCTATTACTTATACTAATATTGGTGGAACAAATAAAAATACCATTGAAGAAGCACTAAAAGCGGTAAAAACAGAAGTTGTTGCAGGTAGCAATGTTAATATTACAAATGCAACCGGTGCGAATGGACAAACTATTTATACAGTAAATGCGTATAACACCACGGCAAATTCTTCTAGCCCTGATTACATTACTGTAACAGGTAAAGCTGCAACTGCTGCGAATACAACTAACTATGAAATTGGTTTAACTAAGAAAGCCATTGATGACTTTACGAAAGATACCCAAGCTACTGTTGTTTCAAACGATGGTACAGTAACTGTAAAAAGTACAGAGAGAAATGCAAATGGCACGGTTATTTATGATCTTTCTGTCAATATTCCTGCGCAAGCAAGCCAAATTCAATATTTCTCTGTAAATTCAACCGTACCTGAGAATCAAGCTAATGATGGCGCGAAGAGCAGAAACTCAATTGCGATCGGCCCGAATGCAACGGCAACAGGTGGAGAGCAAGCGGCAGTAGCATTAGGTACAAACTCAAATGCAAATGGTAACGGAGCGTTATCTTTAGGTGTGGCTACGGTTTCAAAAGGTATTCAAGCTACGGCAGTTGGTCATTCAGCAAATGCAACGGCTAATGGTACAACCGCACTTGGTCGCCAAACAAACGCGACAGCAGGTGATGCTACAGCGGTAGGTTCTAATGCTAATGCAACGGCTGAAAAAGCCTCTGCCTTTGGTGTTGCAGCAAATGCGAGTGCAAATGCCTCTTTGGCCGTAGGTGCAAATTCAATTGCCTCAGCACAATCAGCAGTGGCTGTTGGTACACGTGCTAATGCAACAGCTCAATTTGCTACAGCATTAGGTATGGGGGCTCAAGCTACTCTGAATAGTTCTGTTGCTTTGGGTAGCGAATCAGTCGTAAGAGCAGCAACACCAACTGAAAATGCAACGGTAGGGGGTATTACTTATAATGGCTTTGCCGGGGTAAATAAAGATACTAACTATGTTGTTTCTGTAGGCTCTGCAGATAAAGAGCGTCAAATCCAAAATGTGGCAGCGGGTCAGATTTCTGCTACATCAACCGATGCGATTAATGGTTCACAACTTTATATGGCAATGAATGCAACCAGTAACCTTGCAAATTCAACTGCAAATAATTTTGGTGGCGGTTCTGTTGTGAATCCGGATGGCTCTGTGACTCAGCCTAAATATAATGTAACGAATGCAGCTGGAACTCAGTATGGTAATACTGCAACAAATGTTGGCGATGCAATTACGAACTTAAATAACTATGTAAACCAAGGTTTCAATATTAAAGATAATGCGGGTACAACCAAAGGTACTGTGACCCCAAATGAATCTGTACAATTTGTAAACGGTAAAGGTACAGTTTCAAATGTTACACAAGAAGCTGATGGCGTAACTAAAGTAACCTTTGATGTGGATACCGGTTCTATCACGGTTGATAACACAACAGGTGCAGTCACTACCCCTACAGATGAAAATAAAGTTGCAACAACTAAAACAGTTGCTGATGCAATTAAAAATTCAGGCTTTACGGCAACATCTAGCCAAAGCGCAGGTGAAGTATCAGGTACTTCAGCTGAGTTGGTTAACCCTGGCGATACAGTAACTTTTGATGCAGGTAAAAATATCAAGATTACTCAAGCTGGTAGTAACTTTACTTTCGCAACTAAAGATACGGTTGAATTTGATAAAGTAACAACCAAAACGTTAGAGATCCCAACGGACACAGCAAATAAACCAATTACCATCACTAAAGATGGCATTAACACAGCCGGTAAGCAAATCAAAGATGTAGCGGACGGCGTAGATGGTAAAGATGCGGTAAATGTTGATCAGTTAAAAGCGGCAAAATGGACACTTCAAACGTCACAAGATAATGCGGCTACGGATAAAGTAGGCGATATCAATGCAGATGATAAAGTGACCATTGATGGTAAAGGTGTAATTAAAGTCACTAATACCAAAGAAGCGAATAATGAAAGCAAAGTTCATATCGCACTAGAAACTCAAGCGATTAAAGTAGAAAACGGGCAGGCAACGACTGATGGCAACTCAAAAACGGGTGATACAGTAAATACAGCACCAAATACCAATGCTATTGCAACGGTGGGTGATGTAATTAATGCTGTGAATAATGTGAGTTGGTCTATCTATCAAGGTGCCGATAAAGTTAATGATGTGAAAGCGGGTAACGAAGTTCACTTTGTTGATAGTGACCAATTCACTGCATCGGCTACAAAAGATGGTGATACTAAAACCAATGTGACATTTACTGCGAAAACTGTTTCATTAACTGATGCGGATAATAACGGTAAGGTTGATGCTCCACAAACTGATGCGGATAAGAAGAAATTAGTTAATGCAGGAGATATTGCTAATGCAATTAACAATTCAGGCTTTAAAGCAAAAGCGAATGGTGATGATGGGGAATTAATCAACCCAGGTGATGAAGTTAACTTTAAAGATGGTGAAAACATTAAAGTTACTCGTGATGGTAGCAACTTTACGATTGCAACGGCTAAAGATGTGACTTTCAATAATGTAACATCTAATAATATTAGTGTACCAACCGGCACAACAGCTAATGATAAGCCAATTACCATTACTAAAGATGGCATTGATGTTGCAGGTAAACCAATTACTAATGTGGCAAGCAACCTGCCGGCGACTAACAGCACTGGTGATGCTAATAATACCGTTTCACAAGCGAAACCGGAAAATGTGGATAACATCAAAAACAATGCAGCAACAGTTGATGATGTGTTGAATGCAGGCTGGAATTTACAAGAAAATGGCGGAGCGAAAGACTTTGTTAAAGCTTATGACACAGTAAATTTTGTTGACGGTAAAGGTACGAAAGCAAATGTAACAATGAACGCCGATAACAGCGTAGCGAATGTGACATTTAATATCGATGCCGGCACTATCACTGTAGATGACAAAGGTGCAGTAACTACACCTGCAGAAGAAGATAAAGTTGCAACTACAAAAACAGTTGCTGAAGCAATTCAGAAAGCAGGTTGGAATGCAAAATCTGGTGGCAACAAAGCTGATGGTGATCAAGAAGCAGCAGAGTTGATTAATCCGGGTGAAGAAGTGATTTTTGCAGCAGGCGATAACTTAACCGTTAAGCGTGTAGGCAATCAGTTTACTTTTGCAACGGCTAAAGACGTTAAATTTGATAGCGTAGCATTTGGTGATAATGGCCCGAAAATCACGAATAAAGATGGTAATGTTAATATTGCAGGTAATGATGGTAATCCAACCAAAATTACAGGCGTGAAAGCAGGTGAAGCTGATACTGATGCGGTGAATGTAAGTCAGTTAAAACAAGCAGCAGCAGCGTCCAAAACCGAAGTGAAAGGTTCAGGTTTAGCAACTGTTGGTGCACCTGAAACAGGTGATAATGGTCAAACAATCTATACGGTAGATGTAGCGAAAGCAGGTGCTCCTACAGTAACTCGTGGTAATGTGGCTGTTAAAGAAGGCGATGAAAACAAAGTTATGACCGCAGGTGATGTGGCTGATGCAATTAATAATTCAGAGAAAACCTCATCTGTAGTAGCTGGTTCTAAAGCCGTAACTGTTAAAGCCGGAAAGGAAGATGATAAAGGCAATACTGAATATACGGTAGATGTTGCAACGGATAAATCTATCGGTCGTGATAATGACGGTAATATGACAGTGAATACTGACAACGTTACTATCGTGAAAGATCCGACAACAGGCGAAGTTAAAGCGAATACCACAACATTAAATAATTCTCCTGAAGGTAAAGTTACTGAGCCTACAGGTGACGATGCTAAGAAATTAGTGACGGCAGGTGATATTGCTAATGCAATCAATAATTCAGGCTTTAATGTAACAGCAGGTGATGGTATTGATGGTGGTGAAACCAAAGGTAAGAAAACACAGCTAATCAAGCCAAGTGAAACAGTTACCTTTGATGCGGGTAAAAATATGACACTTACCCAAGCTGACGGTAAATTCACTTACACAACGAAAGATAATGTTGCATTCAACAGCATTGATATGAGCAATGGTAAACCAGATACAACAGGCTCAATCACTAATCTGAAGAGCGGCGTGGGTGGTACATTTGCAGATAAAGCAGCACCAACAGATGCAGAGCGTAAAGCGATTGCGGATAATATTAACAACGCAACAGGTGATACGTTGAATAATGCTGTGAATGTGGGTGATGTACAAGCAGCAATGAAAGCAGCAACCACCAAAGTGGAAGGTAATAAAGGTGTTACTGTAACATCTAAAACTAACGATGACGGCTCAACCACTTATACCGTTGCAGCAAAAACGGATGGTACAACCATTAAGGTAAACGATAAGGGCGAAATCACGGCAAACACCAGCGAGTTAACAAATAACCCTGATGGTAAAGTGGAAGAGCCTACAGAACCAAATGCATTAGTAACAGCTAAAACCGTTGCAGATGCAATTAACAATGCAGGTTTTAACATTCAAGCAAACGGTGACGAGAAGAGCCTGGTGAAAACAGGTGATACGGTTCAGTTCTTAAATGGTAAAAACATTGAGATTACCCGTGATGGGAATAACATTACTGTTTCAACTGCAAAAAATGTGAACTTTGATAGTGTACAGTTCGGAAATGAAGGTCCTAAGATTACTAACAATGGTGGTAATATCAATGTTGGTGACAAAGACGGTAATGCAGTCAAAGTAACTAATGTAGCTGCCGGTGATGTAAATGCAGATAGTAAAGATGCAGTAAATGGTAGTCAGCTTTATACTTTCGCTATGGCATCTCGTGAAGAAGTGAAGTCGACTGATAAATCAGTTACGGTTAACACGACAAAAAATGCTGATGGCGCGAATGTGTTCGATCTTTCTGTGAATACGGACGATGTAACGATTGTAAAAGATCCTACAACCGGTGCGATCAAGGCTAACACTACGGCATTAAATGATGCAAATAATGACGGTAGAATTGATGAACCAACAGCTGATGATGCTAAGAAATTAGTGACAGCAGGTGATATTACCAACGCCATCAATAACTCAGGCTTTACGTTGAAAACTTCTGCTGTAGAAGGTGGAGAAAAGCTATCAGGTGATAATGAACTAATTAACCCTGGTAAAGTAGTTGAAATGGTTGCAGGTAAAAACTTGACCGTGAAGCAAGAAGCAGATGGTAAAGTAACTTATGCGACTAAAGATGATGTTAAGTTTGACAGTGTGACTTCTAACAGTGTAACTGTACCAACAGATGAGGCAAACCCTGCAAATAACCCGATTACTATCAATAAAGACGGTATTAATGCAGGTAATAAAGCGATTAGCAATGTAGCGTCTAACCTGGCACCGGTTACACCGATGAATGAAAAACAACCATCAGATAACAGTCCGGAAAACTTAGCTAACAAGCTAAATAATGCGGCAACAGTCGCAGATGTGCTGAATGCTGGTTGGAATTTACAAAATAACGACACGGCAGTTGATACAGTGACACACAATGACACTGTTAATTTTGTAAACGGTAAAGGTACAACGGTATCCGTAACGCCAAATGCAGACGGTACTGTGAATAATATTCAGGTGGACAGCCCGATTGAGTTTGTTAACCAAGATCCTGCTGATAGCTCAACCCCAAGCAATACAGCTAAATTTACCGGTGAAGCACCAGTACAATTAGGCAATGTGGCAAGTGGTGTTCGTAAGCCTGATGGCACAACACCAGAAGGCAAAGAGCGTGCAGAAGCTCTTAACAATGCATCTGGTGATACCGTAAACAATGCGGTAAACGTAGGTGACTTACAAGCAGCGACAAAAGCAGCGACCACCAAAGTGGACGGTAATCAAGGTGTTGTTATTACACCTACCACCAATGGTGATGGTTCAACGACGTATACAGTAGCAGCGAAGACTGACGATACTACTATTAAAGTAGATAGTGAAGGTAACATCACTGCAAACACCAGCGAGTTAGGTAACAACGCAGACGGTACGGTGAAAGCACCAACTCAACCAAATGCGTTAGTGACTGCTCAAACTGTTGCAGATGCAGTGAATAATGCAGGCTTTAATATTAAATCTGCAGGTAATAAGGCTGCCGGTGACCAAGCTGCGACTAAGCTAGTGAAAACGGGCGAAGAAGTTGTGTTTGAAGCAGGTGATAACTTAACTGTTAAACGTGATGGTAATCAATTTACTTTTGCGACAGCAAAAGATGTGAGCTTCAACAGCGTACAGTTCAGCGAGAATGGTCCGAAAATCACTAATGATGGTGATAACATCAAAGTCGGTGATAAAGACGGTAAACCAACTAAGATCACTAATGTAGCAGATGGCGATATTAGCCCAGTAAGCACAGATGTTATCAACGGTAAACAGCTGAACAACTATGCGAAAGTGAATGGTAATAACATTGGTACTGATGAAGATGGTTCTATCAATATCGTAAATGGTAATGGTACAACTATTACCAGTGATAAGGCTGGTGAGGTGAAAGTGAACGTAAACAGCACAGATTTAACCGTTGCTGATAACGGCAAAATCAATGTTCAAGATCCTAACGGTACCGGTTCACACTTTGTGAATGCAACAACAGTAGCAAATGCCGTAAACAACGTAAGCTGGAACGTAGATTCTAAAGCAGTTGGTACAGGTGTGGTTGAAGGGGATAAAGCCCCTGCGAAAGTAAAAGCAGGTAGTACAGTGAGCGTGAATGCAGGTAATAACATCAAAGTGACACGTAAAGGTTCTGATGTAACTGTAGCCGTTTCAGATACCCCTGAATTTACTAGCGTTAAGACTGGTGATACATTGGTGAACAATAATGGCGTAACCATTAATAATGGCTCTGCAGGAAAAGCGGTAAGCTTAACCAAAAACGGCTTAGATAATGGTGGTAACCGTATTACTAATGTTAAAGCAGGTGAGGCAGATACCGATGCGGTTAATGTTGGTCAGTTAAAAGGTGCTGTTAATCACTTAAATAACAAGATCCATCGTAATAACCGTGAAGCCCGTGCAGGTATTGCCGGTTCAAATGCAGCAGCAGCGTTACCGCAGGTTTACATTCCAGGTAAATCTATGGTGGCTGCAGCAGGTGGTACATTTAAAGGTGAAAACGCGCTTGCAGTAGGTTATTCACGTTCAAGTGATAACGGTAAGCTTATCTTGAAATTACAAGGTAATGCGAATAGCCGAGGCGACTTTGGTGGCGGTGTAGGCGTTGGATACCAGTGGTAATTTAGCCTAATTGAGTTGAAATCCCCTTCTTCGGAAGGGGATTTTTATGTTATATTGAGGCTAAAATTTATGGTGTAAGCGGTAAGATTTGTAAAAAAATTTGCAAATCTTACCGCTTGTAATTAAGAGGTAAAGAATGAAAAAAGCAGATATTCAGAAAATGCAGGATTGTTATAACCAATGGGTAGCACTATTACCAGAATTGGAAAAAGGGATAGAGCAATGGAAACAAGCTACTGCACTTTTGGAGCCATTAAGTCAGTTTTATGCTAGCCCGGAATGGCGTGAATTACATGATAGTTTTGATGAACAGTTAGATACTAAAGGCAATTATAGTATCTTGTCAGAAGATGCGTTATGGAATGCGTTATCTGAACATCATCAATTAGCACTAGAATGGTTAAAGCTATCGACTGCATATATTACGAAAGAATAAAAACAGACGCTTAGGCGTCTGTTTTTTTATGTTGATGAAGCTTGTTTATTGGCATAATAGGTGGAGCCACGAATCAGCATTCTTAGCTGCATAATGACACGTTGCTTTAGTTTTTCCCGTTCTTGATTGTTCATATCCAAAGCATGAGAACCGGCAGTAAATACTAGCGTGACTAAACCTTCCGATTGAATATAAGCAAGTTCTCGGTTACTGTGATTATCTTTGCTCATAATATAGTCCGCCAATTCAGCTACAAAATGTTGAATTTCGCGTGATGCTGCGGTTCTAAACGCTTGCGATGTACCGGAACTTTCGCGTAATAATAGCTGGAAAACATTGGGACGGTCGGCAATCAGTTCGAAGAATGTTTCTACTGAAACCACAACAACACTTCCGCCATTTGCAATTCGCTTTCGTGCTTGCCTCATTAATTGGCGTAATAGTAGCCCGGATTCGTCCACCATTGCTAAGCCTAGCTCGTCCATATCTTTAAAGTGGCGGTAAAACGAAGTCGGTGCGACTCCAGCTTCACGCGCAACTTCACGCAAACTGAGATTAGAGAAATTTTTTTCTGAGCTTAATTGATTAAAGGCGGCTTCTACTAATGCTCTGCGTGTTTTTTCTTTCTGAATTGCACGCACACTCATACCGTTTGCCATTTTACGCCTCGGATTGCATAATTTTAGTAATGGCTTGAGCTAAACGCTCATAGCGGGCGCGTAATGGTGAACCTGGTCGATACACCATTCCCACAGCTCGAAACGGTTTCGGGTTTTCAAGTGGAATATAATGTACTCCTTTAATCGGTTTAGCGGCTAATTTAGGAATTAATGCTAGGCCAACATTTGCTGCTACCATATTGCGTAAGGTTTCAAGGTTGGTAGCTTTAAAGTGTGGATTTTCTTTTGCTCCAATGGATAGACAATAGTCTAGCGTATTAGTGCGTAAACAATGGCCACTGTCTAAAAAGAGCAACTCACGGTTTTTTAATAAATTCATATCGAATTTTTTAAGCGCTGCCCATTCGTGTTGTTCTGGAACTACCAAGTACATTTCTTCATTAAAGATAGGCACTTCAATAAAAGATTCACTCTCTTTTACAAATGAGATAATGCCACAATCAAGCTGGCCGGATTCAAGTTGATCTAATAATTGGTTGGTTTGTAATTCGTAAATATACAGCTCTAAATCTGCAAATTCTGCTTTTAATGCAGGCACAATAATTGGCGAAATGTAAGGCCCCAAGGTTGGGATTACACCAACATGAAGCGGGCCAGACATCTCTTTACCTTGGTTGCTTGCCATTTCTTTTAGAATTTTTACTTCACGTAAAACTACCTTGGCTTGTTCAACTAATGTTAAGCCTGCTTGCGTAAAGAGGACTTTGCGACTGGTTCTTTCAAGCAGAATAGTGCCTAGTTCGTCTTCTAATTTGCGAATTTGCCCGCTTAAAGTAGGTTGGCTAACATTACAAGATTCTGCTGCACGACGGAAATGCTTATGTTCTGCAAGTGCAATAAGGTATTCTAAATCTCGAATATTCACTTGATTCCTCCAATTTAAATTTTTCCTATTGTTCCGATAGGCTGAATTATGCCATATTTGTGAGTACAATGCCTAAGATTTTTATAATATATAATTCTATAGGAGAACATTAATATGTCTTTTAAAGATATGACGGGTCAGAAAGTGCCCAGTGTAACATTTCGTACACGTCAAAACGATGCTTGGGTTGATGTCACAACCGATGAGTTATTTAATAACAAAACGGTAGTTGTGTTTTCATTACCCGGAGCATTTACACCGACTTGTTCATCAACACATTTGCCTCGCTATAATGAATTAGCTTGTGAATTTAAGGCATTAGGGGTAGATGATATCATCTGTATGTCAGTTAATGATACCTTTGTAATGAACGCTTGGAAAGCAGATCAAGAATCTGAAAATATTACTGTTATTCCTGATGGTAATGGTGAGTTCACAGAAGGTATGGGGCTATTAGTTGATAAAAATGACCTTGGGTTTGGCAAACGTTCTTGGCGTTATTCTATGCTGGTGAAAAACGGTATTGTGGAAAAAATGTTTATTGAGCCACAAGAACCGGGCGATCCGTTTAAAGTATCAGATGCTGATACAATGATTAAATATTTAAGTCCGAATTGGACAGCGAAAGAGTCTGTTTCGATTATCACTAAACCGGGCTGCCCGTTCTGTGCAAAAGCAAAAGCATTATTAAAAGAGCAAGGCTATACTTTTGAGGAGATTGTGTTAGGTCGTGATGCAAGCACGATTTCTGTACGAGCAATTACAGGTAAAACCTCTGTTCCACAAGTATTTATCGGCGGTAAACATATTGGTGGTAGTGATGAGTTAGCTGCTTATTTTGCAAAATAATAGGCAAATATAACCGCTTGTAATGCATAAAAAGAGGGATTAAGTTTAATACTTAATCCCTTTTCTATTATTGAATATTTATTTCAACAAATAGGCACGCAGTGTTGCAAAATCCGCTGCCATTTCATCGGATAACAGTGGCAGTTTGTTGTGCTTATCTAATGCTTCCGGTAACGGCAATTCAATCGCTAAAATGCGTTCCACCGACTCTTTGAATTTTGCCGGGTGAGCGGTGCATAAGAAAATACCGGTTTCGCCTTGTTGTAGCTGATCTTTTAAGCTTTGATAAGCAATAGCACCGTGTGGCTCACACAGATAACCTTCCGCATATTGGGCTTTCAAAGCAGCTTCGGTTTCGGCATCGTTTAATGCGGCAGAACCCAATTCAGACAAATTCCAACCATTGCGTTTAAATAATTCTTCAACTCGTGGCCAGTTGTTCGGACGGCTGACGTCCATTGCATTAGAAAGGGTTGCAACGGTCGCGTTTGGTTCCCATTTGCCTGATTGTAAATAGCGTGGCACGGTGTCATTGGCATTGGTTGAGGCAATAAAACGTTTAATCGGTAAACCTAATGTTTTGGCAATTAAGCCAGCGGTTAAGTTACCGAAGTTACCGCTTGGCACTGAAACCACCACGTTATCTCGTTTTTCTTTTGGTAACTGAGCAACTGCTTCAAAGTAGTAACAAATTTGAGCCAATAAACGACTAATGTTGATGGAATTTGCTGAGTTTAAACCAATCGCTTGGCGTAGCTCGGCATCATCAAAGGCTTGTTTTACTAAGGCTTGGCAAGCATCAAAGTCGGATTCAATCGCAACAGTGCGAATATTACCGCCTAAGGTACAGAATAATTTTTCTTGCAATGGGCTGATTTTGCCTTTCGGGTAAAGAATGACCACGTTGATGTTTTCCAAACCATAGAAAGCGTGAGCCACTGCCGCACCGGTGTCGCCTGAGGTAGCGGTTAAAATAGTAATTTTGCCGTCTCCTCGCACGTTGGCTAAGGCTTGAGCCATAAAACGACCACCAAAATCTTTGAAAGCTAAAGTCGGGCCGTGAAATAGTTCTAACGCATAAATATCATCATTGACTTTGGCAAGTGGTGCAGGGAAGGTAAAGGCGTTTTTCACCATTGTGTTAAGTGTTTCTGCCGGTAGTTCTTCACCGATTAAGGCTGAAAGAATTTTTTGGCTGCGTTCAACCAAAGGTAAATCTAATAATTCATCAATGTTATCTAATTTGGGTAAAACTTCAGGGAAAAATAGCCCCTGATTTTTGCCTAAACCTTGGCGTACCGCTTGGGCGAAATTGACTTGTTCTTCAGGGTGTTTGATGTTGTATAAGTTCATTGCGGTTAATCCTTTGTTTTAAAATGTGAATTTTTACCTGATTTTAGCCATAAGCCGTGATTAGTCAATGCAAAAGCGAAAAATAAGCGGTATGATTTGTGAAAAATTTTGCAAAGGAGATAAAAATGAAAACCACTGTTAGAACTATCGCAAAACAAAAACAGATTGCCTTAGTGGCTCACGATAGCTGTAAACAAGATTTAATTCGTTGGACACAAACTCATCAAGCCCAACTTGCCTCGCATAAGCTTTACGCCACCGGCACTACCGGCCATTTGCTTGCCAGAGAAACGGGGCTTGAAATCACTTCGCTGTTAAGTGGCCCGATGGGGGGAGATCAGCAATTAGGCGGGCTGATCGCAGAAAAGAAAATTGATCTACTGGTGTTCTTTTGGGATCCGATGAATGCCGCTCCGCACGATCCTGATGTGAAAGCCCTGATGAGGATTGCAACCGTTTGGAATATTCCGGTGGCGATTAACGAAACCACTGCTAATTTTCTGTTAAATGCGGATTTGTTCAATCAAGCAATCAGCGTGAATGTGCCAGATTATGATGGCTATTTGGCAGAACGTTTGGGGTAGTGTAGGTAGGGGCAGGTTCTGTGCCTACCCGAAATGAGCAAATATGAATAAATTTTTAAGATATCTACAACAGAGCTGGCTTTCGGAAAATGTAATTAAAACGCTGCCGATGTTTATTTCGCTAAACATTGCCGCGGTTAGTATTTGGCAACTCGGTATTTCTGATTTTGCGATGCCGTTGATGTTGGGCATTATCGCCGGCGGTTTGGTGGATTTAGACAACAGCCTAATCGGACGAGCGAAAAATCTGATTATCAGCCTAGTGGCATTCTCGTTTTCCTCGATTGGAGCGAGTGTGTCGCTCTATTTGGGTTGGCTGTTTGTGCCGGTGGCGGTGGTTTGCACCTTTTTGCTGGTAATGTTAGGGGCAATCGGGCAACGCTATAGCACCATTGCGTTTGGCACGCTGATTGTGGCGGTTTATAACAGCCTGACTTATACGCCTGAAGTGTTGTGGTATCACAATGTGCTGATGATCTTACTTGGCACTTTACTCTATGGCTTGGTCGGGATTTTGGTTTACCTGATTTTCCCGAATCGAACTGTACAGGAGAATTTAGCGTCCGCCTACCTTGCATTGAGCCACTATTTACTGGCGAAATCTGCTTACTTTGACCCCGATGATGACGATTTAGCTGCGAAACAGTTAGCTTTGGCGAAAGCCAACAGCGAGGTGATGGCTGCTTTTGATAAAACCAGAGTCGCTCTATTCTACCGCCTAAGACGCCAGCACAAGCAACAACGGACACAGAGAATGTTGCGTTACTATTTCAGCGCTCAAGATATTTTAGAGCGGGCAAGCTCCAGCCATTATCAATATCACGAGCTGTTTCAACAATTAAGTAACAGCGATTTAATGTTCCGATTTCAACGGGTGCTGGAATTACAGGCTGCGGCGTGCCAAAAAATTGCAATGTCGTTACGTCATAGGGAAGTCTATGAACACGGCTTTCGTGGCGAAAAAGCCTTGCAGGGGTTACTTAACTCCTTGAATTATCACCAAGAACGGGGCTTGAAAAGTGCCTATCGTTGGCGTGCTATTGCAGAAAATTTAGGCAATATTGAACGGCAATTAGCTCAGATTGAACAAGGCTCAAGCAGTGGTGAGCATATTGAGCCATTAAGCAAAAATTTCACTAAATCTCACCGCTTGATCGCCGAAAATATTACCGGCTTAAGCAATATCAGCCAAGCGATTAAAGCCCATTTAACCTTTGAATCCCAACTGTTTCGACACGCCGTTAGGCTGTCGATAGTGGTGCTGTTGTGCAGTGCGATTGTGCCGATTTTAGGCTTTGACAGCAAAGGCTACTGGATTTTACTCACTGCCATTTTTGTCTGCCAACCGAATTACACTGCTACCAAGACCCGACTGATTCAGCGTGTGATCGGCACAATTTTCGGTGTGCTGGTTGGTGGTTCTTTTGAACTGTTTAACGTAACGCTCAGTCTGGAAGCCCAGCTTGGGCTAATTGTACTGACCGGCTCGCTTTATACCTTTTTCCGCTTGGTACACTATGGCTTTTCAACCTTTTATATTACTGTGTTAGTGATGATAAGCCTTGATATTGCAGGCGTGAGCCTTGAAAGCGGTATCTTAATGCGAATGCTTGATACCTTACTAGGTACAGCGATTGCGTGGCTGGCGGTAGCATTCTTGTGGCCGGATTGGAAATATTTAAATTTACAACGCAACTTACATAACGGTTTGAAAGCCAGTGGGCAATATTTACGCCATATTATCGCCCAGTTGCAGTTTGGTTATAACGAGCAACTGCCTTACCGCATTGCTCGCCGTGATGTGCATAACCATTTATCGGCACTGAGTAATGCGATTACCAATATGTACAGCGAACCACAAAAATATGCGAACGATTTAACCTTCGCCCCAAAATTGTTAGGTATTGCTTACACCTTACTGGGCTATATTTCCACTTTAGGGGCTTACCGTATTGCCAGCCGAGAGATTAATCAGCAAGTGGATTTTTCCGCAATGTTCTTCTCTCACGCCAGAGAGGTAGCAAACATTATTGAGCAAATCGCCTCCGAGAGCCGTTCATTTGCAAAATTATCGGAAAAATTGACCGCTATCGACCAAGATCTCGCCCAGTTTGAGCAGGAAAATCAGCAAAAACAAAATGACCTTGCCTTAGTGTTGATACAACAACTGAGACTAATCGTACAGTTGTTACCACAGATGCAGAGCTTGCTGAAATCTACCTCCGGCAATAGATGAAATAAGGACGGGTATAAACCCGTCCTACCATTTATTAATTAGTGAGTCTATTTGCGTTTATGATCGTAATGAATCTTCCATAACATTCTGGCATCTAAATTTGCAGAGGCAAACATCGTTAAGAAAACCGCTGCACCAAAATAGAAAGCGGCTTCCCCTACCGAGAAACTCAGAATTTGCCCACGTTCTAATAATGACATCATCAGCGATAACACGAATAAATCCAGCATTGACCAGCGTCCGACAAAATGGACGTAGTGCAGTAGTTTCATTTGCCAATGAATTGAGTGTTTCCATTTGTAATGAATCGCCAGCAAGAGATAAAAAATAATCGTAATTTTGCTCACCGGCACCGCAATACTAGCGATAAACACAATCGCTGCCACGGTATAGCTTCCCATTTCCATAAATAGAATGACCCCCGACATTAATGAATCTGCCGAAACCTGCCCTGCCAATTCAGTGGTCGAAATCGGGAAAATATTTGCCGGAATCATCATAATCGTTCCTGCAATTAAGCAAGCCCAAACCCGTTGTATTTTAACGTTATCGGAAATTGATAAATTGCTTTCACAACGAGGGCAGCGTTGTTGTCCTTTTAAATCCAAGATGGTTTCATCAAAGCAATATTCACAGGTCGGGCAAAGGGTCGGGTTGCTTGGGTGGTCAAAGGGTAATGCGTGATATTCAGGGTAAAAGCGTTCCCACGCTTGTTTGGGATCGGTTTTAATAAAAAGTAGGGTGTTTAAGATCGTTACTAACACAAAGGCGATTAGATTTACATCGAAATGTAAGTCGGCATAGTCTCGAATTTTAAAAGCAGCTACTGCCAGGGCAACTAAATAGACATCAAGCATTACCCATTCTTTTATTTTAGTTAAGAAAATTAGAGTGTAACGGGGGCGTTGGCGAATAATACGTTGTAGCTGAATGGTTAAAATTAGCAATACAAATGCAATCGGCATTATTACCGCGCAGACTAGCACCATAAAAGCGGTGTAAGGGTAGCCCTCCGTTGCCATCTTCCAAATACCGTCCCATACGGTAGCATTAATTTTGATGCCGAGTAAGTCAATGCTCATCAAGGGAAAAGTAAGTGCGAAGGGAAGCAAAATTAAGATGGCTAATGCCAGAAAAGCACTGCGGTGCAAGCTCCATGTATTGCTTTTGCGTAATATATTATGGCAGACCGGGCAAACGGCATTGCCATTTGACGTGAGCGGGACTCGCACTTGTTGCCCACATTCGCTACAGCTTTGTAAAATGATTCTGTTTATTTTCATTTTTTGATCTTCTATTAAATTAGGTGGTTATTTTCTACTTTATCGTAGAGATTGCAAGCGGTTAAATTTGGCAAACTTTTTTCAAATTGCATTTTATGCAATATAAGATATTAATATTTTCAATTTACGCAATGTTAGGTTAAGGTATAATCAAATCAAACTATAACAATGTGCAAACAAAACATCATATCAATTTCATTAATTCAAATAAGGATTAAAAATGGCTAACTATTTCAACACATTAAATTTACGTCAAAAATTAGACCAATTAGGTCGTTGTCGCTTTATGGATCGTAACGAGTTTGCAGACGGTTGCAATTTCTTAAAAGGCAAAAAAATTGTGATTGTCGGCTGTGGCGCACAAGGTTTAAACCAAGGTTTAAATATGCGTGATTCAGGCTTAGATATTGCTTACGCTTTGCGTGCCGAAGCAATTGCTGAAAAACGTGCTTCATTTAAACGTGCTTCTGAAAACGGCTTTGTAGTGGGTACTTATGAGCAATTAATCCCAACAGCAGATTTAGTGATTAACTTAACGCCGGACAAACAACACTCAAAAGTGGTTGCCGATGTAATGCCGTTAATGAAACAAGGTGCAGCATTCGGTTATTCACATGGTTTCAACATTGTTGAAGAAGGTGAGCAAATTCGTCCGGATTTAACGGTTGTGATGACTGCTCCGAAATGCCCGGGCACGGAAGTGCGTGAAGAGTACAAACGTGGCTTCGGTGTGCCAACCTTAATTGCAGTTCACCCGGAAAATGACCCGAAAGGCGAAGGTTTAGCCATTGCGAAAGCGTGGGCGAGTGCTACCGGTGGTGATCGTGCCGGCGTATTAGAATCTTCATTCGTGGCAGAAGTGAAATCTGACTTAATGGGTGAACAAACCATTCTTTGCGGTATGTTACAAGCCGGTTCAATCGTATGCTACGACAAATTAGTGGCGGAAGGTAAAGATCCGGCTTACGCAGGTAAATTGATCCAATACGGTTGGGAAACGATTACCGAAGCGTTAAAACAAGGCGGTATCACCTTAATGATGGATCGTTTATCGAACAGTGCAAAATTGCGTGCGTTCGAGCTTTCTGAGCAAATCAAAGAAGAATTAGCGTTCTTATTTGAAAAACATATGGACGACATCATCAGCGGTGAGTTCTCATCAACTATGATGGCAGACTGGGCAAACGGCGATGTAAACTTATTAAAATGGCGTGAAGAAACTGGTAAAACTGCCTTTGAAAACGCACCACAAGCAGACGGTATTAAAATTTCTGAGCAAGAATACTTTGATAACGGTGTGTTAATGGTTGCAATGGTGAAAGCAGGGGTTGAATTAGCGTTCGATACAATGGTTTCAGCAGGTATTTATGAAGAATCGGCTTACTACGAGTCTCTACACGAGTTACCGTTAATCGCAAACACCATCGCTCGTAAACGTTTATACGAAATGAACGTGGTAATTTCAGACACCGCAGAATACGGTAACTACTTATTCTCTCACGTTGCAACGCCGATTTTAGCGGAGAAAATTATCCCAACGTTAGAGAAAGGTGATTTAGGCGAGCCAACTCCGGCAGTGGAAATCGACAACGTTACCTTACGTGATGTGAATGATGCAATCCGTAACCACCCAATCGAGTTAATCGGTCAAGAATTACGTGGTTATATGACAGATATGAAACGTATCTCTTCACAAGGCTAACAAGCGGTTAGATTTACACAAAATTTTGCAAAAGTGCGGTAAAATAACCGCACTTTTTACCACTAACTAAAAAACCTGTAAGTGTTGGCTTACAGGTTTTTGTTTTGCAAAAAATAGTGTAAATTAAACCGCTTGTTGCCTTATTTAGTTAATAAATCTAATGCTTCTTGATATTTGGCTACGGTTTTTTCAATTATCTCTGCCGGCACTTTCGGGGCTGGGGCTTGTTTATTCCAACCGCTGTTTTCCAGCCAGTCACGCACGAATTGTTTGTCAAATGAAGGGGGATTTGTCCCTTCTTGGTAGGTTTCAACCGACCAAAAACGGCTGGAATCCGGGGTGAGGACTTCGTCCATTAGCGTTAGTTCGCCGTTTTCATCTAAGCCGAATTCAAATTTGGTGTCACAAATAATAATGCCTTTGGTCAGGGCGTAGTTTGCCGCTTCAGTGTAGAGTTTTAGAGCGGCATCACGCACTTTGGCGGCAAGTTCTTGACCGATCTGGCGTTCGCACTCTTCGTAGCTGATATTAATATCGTGATCACCCACCTCGGCTTTGCTGGACGGTGTGAAGATCGGGTGTGGTAATTTACTTGCCTCAACTAAGCCTTCCGGTAATTTTAAGCCGCAGATCGTGCCGGTTTGTTGGTAATCTTTCAGCCCCGATCCGGTCAAATAACCCCGCACGATAGATTCAATTTTCACCGGCGTTAAACGTTTGCAAACAACTGCACGATGTTGAATAGCCTCTGCCTCTTCTTTCGGTAGCACGTCAAACACAGTGTCGCCGGTGAAGTGGTTTGGCATAATATGAGCTAATTTGTTGAACCAGAAGTTGGAGATCTGGGTAAGGATTTCGCCTTTACGGGGAATAGGATCGTCTAAAATAACATCAAAGGCAGATAATCGGTCTGTGGCAACCATTAGCATACGTTTTTCGTCGATTTCGTAGAGATCACGGACTTTGCCGGAGTAGATCTTTTTGAGGCTGATTTGCATAGTGTTATTCCTACTTTGTTGAATTTGCAAAAAATCAGGCAAATTATACCGCTTTACGCAAACGTTTGCGATAATTGTTTTAGGGAGATGAAAAATAGCAATTTTTAATAAAAAACACTTGTCATTGCCAAAATTTAGGCGTATCTTTTGAAACAATTTAGTTTGGAGAACAGCAAAATGGCATTTATTCGTACTCATCACCACCATCATTTACCTGAATAATCTTTCGGGCATTTGGTATGTGCGGAAGATAAGACTTCCGAGTACGCCTAAACGCAGCACAAATTTAACCCTCTCGGAAGTGATTTCGAGAGGGTTTTTTATATTTACAATTTAAAACATAAGAAGGAAACAACAATGACAACACAAGATCGATTAAGAATTGCGATGCAGAAAAAAGGTCGCCTAAGTCAAGAGTGTAGTGAGTTACTGAAACAATGTGGCGTGAAAATCATTTGGAACGATCAACGCCTGATTGCCTATTCAGAAAATATGCCGATTGAAATTTTGCGGGTGCGTGATGATGACATTCCGGGCTTAGTTTTTGATGGCGTGGTCGATCTCGGCATTATTGGCGAAAATGTGCTAGAGGAAGTTGAATTAGGGCGATTAAGTGCAGGTGAGAACGTTGCCTATAAAAAACTCCTCCAGCTCGATTTTGGCGGTTGCCGTTTATCGTTAGCGATTGATCGTGATAAAAAATATCACAATATCAAGGAATTAGAAGATGCTGTGATTGCGACATCGTACCCAAATCTATTAAAACGGTATATGAAAGAGCAAAATGTGCCGTTTAAAAGTATTTTACTCACCGGTTCGGTTGAAGTTGCCCCAAGTGCAGGCATTGCCAATGCAATTTGCGATTTAGTCTCCTCAGGGGCAACATTAGAGGCGAACGGGTTAAAAGAAGTTGAAGTCATTTACCGCTCAACTGCTTGTTTAATCCAACGCCAAGAGCCACTTTCAGCAGAAAAACAAGCGTTAGTCGATAAGCTATTAACCCGTATTCAAGGGGTACAACAAGCAAGCGAATCAAAATATATTATGCTCCACGCACCTAAAGACAAACTGGCGGAAATTACCGCTTTATTACCCGGTGTGGAAAACCCGACTATTTTACCCTTAGCTAACGACCAAACCCGTGTGGCAATGCACGTTGTCAGCCAAGAAAACCTGTTCTGGGAAACGATGGAGCAGCTAAAAGAAATGGGAGCAAGTTCCGTATTAGTCTTACCGATTGAGAAAATGTTGGCGTAAAAGGAATCAAATATGCAAACCCTAATTTGGAACAATTTAACAGAAAATGAGCAGCAGCAATATCTTGCCCGTCCGGCACAGGTGGTTGGCGAGAGTATTAAAGCGGCGGTCGATGAAATTAAAGCCAATGTACTCGCTAACGGCGATAAGGCATTATTTGAGCTGGCTGAAAAGTTTGATAAAGTGAAATTGGAGAGCTTAGTGGTATCAGAACAGCAGATTCAGCAAGCACAGAGCCGTATTTCACCAGAGCTTAAGCAAGCGATTCAAAATGCGAAAGCGAATATTGAGGCTTTCCATCAGGCACAGCAAAATCAAGAGGTGGATATTGAAACTCAACCCGGGGTGCGTTGCCAAGTCATCACTCGCCCGATTAATGCTGTAGGGCTGTATATTCCGGGCGGTTCAGCTCCACTTTTCTCTACTGTGTTAATGCTTGCAGTGCCGGCAAAAATTGCCGGTTGTAAGAAGATTGTGCTTTGCTCGCCACCGCCGATTGCTGATGAAATTCTCTACACCGCCCATTTGTGTGAGGTAGAAACAATTTATGCGGTGGGCGGGGCTCAAGCAATTATTGCGATGGCAAATGGCACACAAACGGTAGCGAAAGTAGATAAAATTTTCGGCCCGGGCAATGCGTTTGTGACGGAGGCAAAACGCCAAGTTGTGCAAGAAGGCACGGCGATTGATATGCCGGCAGGCCCGTCTGAAGTGCTGGTGATTGCCGATGAGTTTGCCGATCCTGCATTTGTGGCGAGCGACTTGCTCTCTCAAGCGGAACACGGAGCTGATTCCCAAGTGATTTTAGTCACGCCAAGTGAGAGCTTGGCACAAGCGGTCGATGAAGAATTAGAAAAGCAGGTGGCAGTTCTGCCTCGTGCTGAAACTGCCTGTAAAGCATTGGCTCACAGTCGAACTTTTATTGCTGAAAACGTGCAACAAGCTGTCGAAATTAGTAATAAATATGCGCCCGAACATTTAATTGTGCAAACTGAAAATGCCCGCTCACTGTTAGCGGATTTAGATAATGCCGGCTCGATTTTCTTAGGGGCGTATTCGCCGGAAAGTATGGGGGATTATGCCAGCGGCACCAACCACGTTTTACCGACTTATGGTTATACTAAAACCTATTCGAGCTTAGGCTTGGCTGATTTTAGCAAGCGAATGACGGTGCAGGAGCTGACACCACAAGGCTTTCTAGCCTTAGCTGAAACGGTTGAGCGAATGGCAAGTGCAGAATTGTTAGATGCACACCGTAATGCGGTTAGTTTACGAGTGGCAAAATTAAAAGCCTAAATACAAGCGGTTGAATGGGTAAATTTTTTTGCAAATTTGACCGCTTGTGTCTTTAAGAAACAAGAAATGAAAATAAGCGAACAGTTGAGTTCGCTTATTTTTGGTTTAACCCCTGTAGGATTTTATTTGGAATGTCGCCTTGAATTTGTTGCACCGCATAATCAATGGCGTAATAAAAGGCATTGGTGTTTGCTCCGCCGTGGCTTTTCACGACCACTTTGGATAAGCCGAGCAAGGTCGCACCGTTATGGCGGTCTGGGTTAATTTGTTGCAATTTGCGGTAGTAACGGTAGAACATCACTTTCAGTAAATACCGTTTGGTGTTACGGCAGATATTAGAATCTGCTTTTTCTTTTTTAAACAGAGAAATAATGTTTTTAGCTGCCCCTTCCAACGCTTTTAACGCGATATTACCGGTGTAGCCA
Source organism: Mannheimia haemolytica (assembly GCA_900638155.1). Taxonomy (NCBI): domain Bacteria; kingdom Pseudomonadati; phylum Pseudomonadota; class Gammaproteobacteria; order Pasteurellales; family Pasteurellaceae; genus Mannheimia; species Mannheimia haemolytica. The sequence continues at coordinate 821,440 of LR134495.1, forward strand.
TCGCAAATAATCACATCGGTGAGATAGTTTGTTAATTTATCGCTTTCAATAAAGCCGGTGTAATTTAAGTCTTGTCTGTTTTTCAGCAGTTGATGCACCGCCTGAAGTTGTGCCGTACCTTTATTTTCTTCTGTACCAATATTCAATAAAGACAGGCGAGGGTAAACCAAATCAAGCATTACTTGGGCAAACAGATTTCCCATTTCGGCAAATTGTTGTAGCTGGTGATTGCTTACTTCAATATTTGCCCCTAAATCTAACATTACGCTCGATTTTCCGTTGAGGGTAGGAATTAGCGAGGTGAGCGCAGGGCGTTCAATATTCGGTAAAGGTTCAATCAATAATTTTGCCAGCCCCATTAACGCACCGGTGTTACCGCCACTGACACAACCTTGTGCCTTGCCCTCTTTTACTGCCTCAATCGCTAACCGCATAGAACTATTTTTGCTTTGGCGGATGGCAGTAGTAAACGGAACATCGGCTTCGATCACTTGTTCGGTATGATGAAGTTGGATTTTAGGGTGATTAAGTAGAGCGTGTTTTTGTAATAAAGGGGTTATTTGGTGTTCATCGCCAAATAATAAAAAAGAGAGGCTTGGATTTTGTTTTAAGGCTTTTTCCAGTGCAGGAATAGTAACACGGGGACCAAAGTCCCCGCCCATCACATCTACTGCAAGAGTGATATCAACCAAGATAAACCTCGAAAGGAATTATTTGTTGATTACTTTACGACCACGGTAGTAACCGTCTGCAGTTACATGGTGGCGAAAGTGAGTTTCACCACTGGTTTTATCTACTGAAACTGCTGCAGTTGTTAATGCATCGTGTGAACGACGCATATCACGACGTGAACGAGATTTCTTATTTTGTTGAACAGCCACGGGCTTTCTCCTAGATCTAGTTTTTCTTTAAATTAGCTAATACTGCGAACGGGTTTGGTTTTTGTGCCAGTTCTTCCGGCAATTCGCCAAATACCTGTTCACTCACGGACACTTCACAGTGTTCTTCACTATGCATCGGGACTAGAGGTAATTCAAGAATAAATTCATCTTCAATCATATCTAGTAAATTTACTTCACCGAACTCGTTTACTTCGATAGGTTCATAAATTTCGGGCAAGATGTCCGCCTGATCCATGTTAGACACCGGACTGAAAACAAATGAACAGTCGAGCGTTTGTGTAAACGGGTCACCACATCGTTGGCAATCAAGTTCCACATCCACTTTGGTCGTGCCTTTAATCACAGTCAAGCGTTGCGGATCGACATATAACGAGAGAGTAACTTGTGCATCATGCACATTACATACTAATTCACCCAAGCGTGTTAGAAGATTACCTGAAATGTAGCCTTCATAATCTACGCGACGCTGAGCGTCTTTGTACGGGTCAATTGTAAGGGGTAGTTTTACCTTTTGCATAGGGTGTGCATATTACAGATAGAAAGCAAATTAGTCAAAGGAAAATTATTGTTTTCAGCGAGATAATCCTGTCGCTAAAATCCGAATTTCAATTTAAGGTAAAATGCACATTTTTTTAGGATAATTTTTGATCTAGCCATAGCAAAAACTAGCTAAAACTGTTACTTTTGATTAAAATTCTGATAGTTATTCTTATTTGACGAGATTCGAGACAATATGTTACTTCCTCTTCTATCCATTGTTGCTTACGCTTTAACGCTGCTTTGGGTTGCCCCTACTTTGGTGAATTTAGAAAGTGCCACAACCGCTAATAAAAAACCCAATATTACATTAGTATTTGCATTAGGGTTAATGGCAATCATTCTTCATTTCTCTGTGTTATATGATGAATTATTTTTAATTGAAGGGCAGAATTTTACGTTAACCAATGTGGTCTCATTAATGAGCTTTATTATGGCAGCTTGCGTAACTTTTGCTTTGCTGAAATGGAAAACAGCTTGGTTTCCTTTAATTATTGTGTATTCGTTCGCCATTTGTAGCGTGGCGGTTGCAAGTTTTGTGCAAGGGAATTTTATTCGGCATTTAGAGCAAAATGCAGGTTTGTTGTTCCATTTAGGAATCGCTTTATTCTCTTATGCTTTATTTTTCTTAGCCTTAATTTACGCGTTTCAATTAAAGTGGTTGGATCGCAAACTAAAAAGCAAAAAAATGGTCTTTTGTTCGATTTTGCCACCGTTAATGTCGGTTGAACGCCATTTCTTTACGTTAACCTTAGCTGCCCAAGCAATGTTGACGCTAACGTTGTTTTCCGGTGTGGTTTATTTGCATAACTTTTTTGAGCCTGAACATATTCACAAAGCGATTTTCTCGTTTTTAGCTTGGATTGTTTACAATATTCAACTACTTGGTCAATGGAAATTGCGTTGGCGTGGGAAACGGGTGCTTATTTATTCAATTTCGGGTATGATACTGCTCACCATTGGCTATTTTGGTAGTCGTTTGATCGTCAATTAATGTCTTACAAGCGGTCAAAAAAGCAAAATTTTTTGCAAGGCATCAGTTGGTTGCCTACAACGTGAGGTAGTGACAACGCTTTTAGTGTTACTACCTTTTATGATTAATTCACATAGGAATTTTATTTTGGACAGTATTCCCCTGAGTAGTTTATTTATTACCTTAGCTATTCTTTTAGTACTCTCTGCATTTTTTTCAGGCTCGGAAACCGGCTTGATGTCTTTAAACCGCTACAAAATGCGTCACCTTGCCGAGCAAGGGCATAAAGGAGCAAAACTGGCGGAAAAACTCTTGGCACGCACCGATGTGCTGCTTAGCCTTATCTTAATTTGTAATAACTTAGTCAACATTGCCGCCTCAGCGATTGCAACGATGATTGGTATGCAGTTATCCGGTGAAGCCGGTGTGGCGATTGCAACGGGTTTGTTAACCTTTGTGATGCTGGTTTTCTCAGAAATCTTGCCTAAAACCGTGGCGGCAATTTACCCTGAAAAAGTGGGATTCTTCGCCAGTTTTATTTTAACCCCACTTAAAAAATTACTTAGCCCGATTGTATTTTTAATGAATCTGATTATTGCCGGGCTGATGAAATTATTACGGATTCAACAAAAAGATAAACAAGGATTAAGCTCCGAAGAGCTGCGTAGTGTAGTGCTTGATGCCGGTAAATTTATTCCTGCCGAACACCGTGAAATGTTGGTGTCTATTTTAGATATGGAAAAAGTGACGGTTGATGACATTATGGTACCACGTAATGACATCAGCGGCATTGATATTGATGATGACTGGAAAGCGATTATGCGTCAGCTTAATCACGCCCCTCACGCTCGGGTGATTATCTACAAAGGAGATATGGACAACAATATTGTCGGTATTTTGCGGGTGCGTGAAGCTTTCCGTTTAATGTTGGAGAAAAACGAATTTACCAAAGAAATGCTACTGCGTGCAACAGATGAAGTCTATTTTATTCCTGAAGGCACACCACTCACTACACAATTAATGAACTTTAAAGCGAATAAAGAGCGTATTGGTTTAGTGGTTGATGAGTATGGTGATATTAAAGGGCTAGTCACTCTTGAAGATATTTTAGAAGAAATTGTGGGTGAATTTACGACTTCATCAGCACCGACCCTTGAGCAAGAAGTTCAGCAACAATCAGATGGTACGGTGATTATTGAAGGCTCAGCCAACCTGCGTGATCTGAACAAACTATTTGATTGGGATTTACCGCTTGAGGAAGCTAGAACCTTTAACGGTTTGATTTTAGAGCATTTAGAAAAAATTCCTGATGAAGGAATGGAATTTGAACTCTACAACTTGAAAGTGATGATTCTTGAAGTGAGTGAAAATATGGTTAAACAAGCGAAAGTTGAACATCTTTCACCGAAAATCGAAAAAGAGCAAGATTCAGCCTAATTTTAAGAAAAAAGAAAGTAGATAACACATTATTTGTACAAATAATGTGTTATTTTTTTGTTAATTTTAATATAAATAATTATGCTGGTAGCTTTTAGGTTTTTATTTATATTTATCTGAAGATGTCTTTTTTTTAGTTTTTTTGTTTGATTTTTTGTTTTTCTTTGGATTTTTATATTGAAAATTGAGCGTTTTTTATCTGTTTTTCTATATTTTTCTACTTTACATTCAACCTGAATTTGGGCATATTCCGCACTTAAAGTGTGATTAATTTACATTTAACTCAATTCTTTTTTTATATAAAACTTTATCAGTTTGAGGTATTTACCGTGTCTAATCAATCATCAAACGCACCGCAAAGAGAAACGTTCGCCGGACGTGGTGCATTTATTATGGCGGCTATTGGTTCCGCTGTCGGCTTAGGGAACATCTGGCGTTTCCCTTATACCACTTATGAAAACGGTGGTGGCGCTTTTATTCTGCCGTACATCATCGCCCTTTTAACCGCAGGTTTACCGCTGTTGTTCTTAGATTATGCCATCGGGCATAAATATCGTGGTGGCGCACCGCTCTCTTTCCGCCGTTTCAGCTCGAAATTTGAAACCTTCGGTTGGTGGCAAGTGCTGATCAACGTGATCATCGGGATTTATTATGCGGTGGTACTCGGCTGGGCAGCAAGTTACACCTACTTCTCATTCAGCGGAGCGTGGGGCGATAAACCGGTGGATTTCTTTATCGGTGAGTTCTTAAAAATGGGCGACATCGCTAACGGCGTGAGCTTTGAATTTGTCGGTATGGTTACAGGGCCGTTAATTGCGGTATGGCTGATTGCTATCGCTGTGTTGGCAATGGGGATCAAAAAAGGGATTTCTGCCGCTTCAAACCTGCTAATGCCGCTGTTGATCGTGATGTTCTTAGTGTTGGTCGGCTATTCATTAACCCTACCGGGTGCGGCGAAAGGCTTAGATGCGTTATTTACCCCAAACTGGGAAAAATTGGCTGATCCAAGTGTGTGGATTGCCGCTTACGGTCAAATCTTCTTCTCACTCTCTATCTGCTTCGGGATTATGATTACCTACGCCTCATACCTGAAAAAAGAGACCGATTTAACCGGCTCAGGCTTAGTGGTAGGCTTTGCTAACAGTGGTTTTGAATTATTAGCGGGTATCGGCGTATTTGCGGCACTCGGCTTTATGGCAACGGCTGCGGGGCAAGAAGTGAACGAGGTAGCAAAAGGCGGTATCGGCTTGGCATTCTTCGCTTTCCCAACCATTATTAACCAAGCACCAATGGGGGCATTAGTTGGCGTGCTGTTCTTTGGTTCACTCACCTTTGCGGCATTAACCTCATTTATCTCGGTAATTGAAGTGATTATTTCAGCGGTGCAAGACAAACTCAATTCAAGCCGTGTTAAAGCAACTTTATTAGTCGGCATTCCGATGATGGTGGTATCTGTCTTGCTATTCGGTACAACCACCGGTTTACCAATGCTTGATGTGATGGATAAATTCGTAAACCAATTCGGTATTGTTGCGGTGGCGTTTGTTTCCTTGATTGCGATTGTCACCAGCGAGAAATTAAGCACCCTTGAAAAACACCTGAACGAAGTTTCTTCATTCAAAATCGGCTTTATCTGGCGTTTATGTATCGTTATTACCTCCGGCGTACTGGCATTTATGTTATTCAGCGAAATCGCCAAAGTGTATCGTGAAGGTTATGAAGGCTACCCAAGCTGGTTTGTAAACACCTTCGGCTGGGGAATGGCAATCGGTTTAGTGGTGGTGGCTTACTTGCTATCAAAAATGGCGTGGAAAAATGAACCAAAAGGAGATGAGTAATGAGTTCAGCAGCAATTATTACAATGGTGGTGGCAATGACGATCATCTGGGGCGGTTTACTTTTTGCGATTAAACGTCTGCCGAAAGAAGAGCAATAATTTGCAGATTTTTGTATAAAAAAGCCCGCTTGTTAGCGGGCTTTTGGCTATACGGTAATCCCAAATTTCTCTTCCACAAAGGCTTGGAAATCGGTGCAACCGCCAACGTGGTTATTATCCACAAAAATTTGTGGCACAGTTGCAACCGGCTTGCCTACACGAGGCTCTAGGTCTTGTTTTGAAATATTTTCAGCGATCATATCAATAAATTTAAAATCAAAATCGCTTAATTCTTGTTTCATTTTCTCGGCTAATGTTTTTGCACGCACGCAGTATGGGCAAGATAAACGTCCATAAATTTCAACAAACATATAATGTTCCTTCTATAAAGTAAAAGTGAGCGAATTGTCCGTTAAACGGCTCTGTGTAAGTGTAACAATTTTTTCAGCCTTTTAGGATAAATTTCTTCACCATCACGGCAAGCAGTTAATGTGATATACTGGGGCAAATTTACAAGTAGAGAAACAGAGATGACCCAATTAATGACGTTTGAGGAGCTTGATTTAAGCCCTCAATTACTTAAAGCCTTAGCACACAAAGGCTATAACCGCCCAACCGCTATTCAACAAGCCACGATTCCGGCTGCGTTAGAAGGACGTGATCTGCTCGGTTCAGCCCCTACCGGTACCGGCAAAACTGCCGCTTTTTTACTGCCGGCAATTCAGCATTTATTAGATTATCCTCGCCGCAAACCGGGGGCTCCTCGCATTTTAATTCTTACCCCAACCCGAGAGCTGGCAATGCAGGTGGCGGAGCAAGCCCAAGCACTGGCTAAATTTACCCAGTTAAGCATTGCGACTATTACCGGTGGGGTGGCATATCAAAATCACGGTGAAGTCTTTAATAAAAATCAAGATATTGTGGTTGCTACCCCAGGTCGTTTAATGCAATACATTAAAGAGGAAAATTTTGACTGCCGAGCGGTGGAAGTGCTGATTTTTGATGAAGCAGATAGAATGTTGCAAATGGGCTTCGGGCAAGATGCGGAAAAAATTGCGGCAGAAACCCGTTGGCGTAAGCATACTTGGCTGTTTTCAGCCACCCTTGAGGGCGAATTGCTAGAGGATTTTGCCGAGCGATTATTAAATGACCCAATCAAGGTTGATGCCGAACCGAGTCGCCGTGAGCGTAAAAAAATTCAGCAATGGTATTATCACGCTGATAATGTAGAACATAAAACCAAATTATTGGCTCGTATTATCAGCGAGTTTTCGGTGGAAAGAGCGATTGTGTTTGTTCGCCGCCGAGAAGATGTGCGAGAACTCAGCGAAACCTTGCGTAAACGGGGAATTCGTTCTACTTATCTCGAAGGTGAAATGGCTCAAACCCAACGTAACCAAGCCATTAGCCGTTTAAAAGAAGGCGTGGTGAATGTGTTGGTGGCAACCGATGTGGCGGCTCGAGGCATTGATATAGACGATATTGATTTCGTATTGAACTACGATTTGCCTTATAGTGCGGATACTTACTTGCACCGTATTGGGCGTACCGCTCGTGCTGGCAAAAAAGGTTCGGCAATTTCATTGGTGGAAGCTCACGATTATAAATTACTCGGCAAAATTAAACGTTACACCGAAGAAGTACTAAAACCTCGCATTATCGAGGGCTTAGAGCCTCGCACCAAAGCCCCGAAAGATGGCGAGCTAAATGTGACCAGCAAGAAAGAAAAAGCACGCATTAAGAAGAAAAAAGAGGCGAAAAAAGAAGCGGCAAAACAAAAAGTAAAAGTCCGCCATAAAGATACTAAAAATATCGGCAAACGGCGTAAACCAAGTAGTGAATTAGCTGCGGTTAAACAAGCGTAATGATACAAGCGGTTATTTTCTGAATTTTTTTGCAAAAAATTCATCAAAAATAACCGCTTGTTTTATATCTACCTTACTGCCATTTGAAATAAAATTACTTCCGCTTGGCAGCTGAAGGTGATCCACATTTTCATCAGAAACCCTTCTGCAATTTGTGTAATTTCGCTTTGAATTTCACAAGGTTCGGTTTCGACCGATTTTGCTTTTTGTGCGAAAAATTCGACCGCTTGTTGAGCCAGTTCTTCGCTCTCATACACCGCTTCAAAGGCAATTTGGCGGTCTGCATTATCCAACATAGAATCGCCTTTTAGCCGGCACATATTATGTGCCTCTGCCGCTTTTTGTTGCATCGTTTTGCTCATATTACACCTTATCCGTAATTTGTTTTAACCAAGTGTAGGATTGATGCTGTTTTTGCTCATCGAAAATGTAGCTTACCGCCATAATTTCATCAATTTCCACTCGTGCTTTTAGGGCTTTAAGTTGTTGTTCAACGCTTTGCGGGCTACCAATTAAGGAGCATTCGGTCATTTGACGAACAACGGTTTTCTCTTGGCGGTATAGGGCATTTTGCTCAAAGGCAACCGGACCGAAATGCGGCACGATTTCTGCTTTCACAAAATTTTCCCACACTTTGTCGTCAGACTCGAGCGGTGGTTGCAGATTTTGTTGGGCATTGGTCACTACATTTAAGAAAAACTGGGTTTGGGTGGTCGCCAGTTGTGCCGCTTCTTCATCGGTTTCTGCCACAATCGCATTCACACCTAAAATCACATAAGGTTTATCCAGCACTTCAGATGGCTTAAAGTGTGAGCGGTAAATGCGGATTGCATCGTCCATAAAGCGAGGGGCAAAGTGTGAAGCGAAGGCATAAGGCAAGCCTCGTTCAGCCGCTAAATAGGCACTTTCAGGGCTTGAGCCTAGAATATAAAACGGCACATTTAGCCCTTGTGCCGGATAGGCGGAAACAAGGTTTGTACCGTCAAAGTAGCCTTTTAACTCGCTGATTTCATCGGGGAAAGGCAAACTCTGGGCGTTGCGGCGTAGGGCAGTTGCGGTTCGCATATCGGTGCCGGGCGCTCGTCCAAGCCCCAGCTCTACACGGTTCGGGTAGAGTGTTTCCAGTGTGCCGTATTGTTCTGCCACAATATAAGGGCTGTGGTTGGGTAACATCACGCCACCGGAGCCGACTCTTAATTTTTCGGTGTGGGAGAGGGCGTGTTGAATCAATAATTGCGTGGCGGAACTGGCAAGATTTTTCATATTATGGTGTTCGGCAATCCAATAGCGTTCAATGCCGATATTTTCTGCGTGTTTTGCTAATTTCACCATAGAATCGACCGCTTGTTTGGCAGTTTGCCCATCACGAATCGGTACAAGGTTGAGAATGGATAAGTTTGTCATTTTGTTCTCCGAGTTTGCATATAAAAAAGGCTGAATAGCTTTACTATTCAGCACTTGTAAAACCACCACGCTATATGGGGACGATTATTTCTTACTCAAGAAGACCACAGCGTCAATATAGCGTTGGATAAAATCATTGGTCGAGCTTGAATCGGAAAATCCTTCTAAATTAAGTTGGTATTGACCATTCACGAAAAACGCCGGTACACCACGAATTTGGAACTCTTCGGCTAATTGAACTTGTTTATTCACTAAGCCGTTTACCGCAAAGCTGTTGATACCGCTGTCAAACTGTTCTGCACTAATGCCGTTAGCAATAAAGAGCGCACGAATATCGTCCATTGATTTAAACGCATCTTTTTGTGCAGCTTCAAACAAGGCGGTTTTCACTTTATCTTCCGCACCCAATGCCATTGCTAATGCCCATGCACGGGTTAAGTCTTCTGATTGGCGACCTAAGAAATTAACGTGATATTGCACTAATTTGCTGTCTGTAGGCAATTTCGCTTTGATTTTGCTTGGAATTTTGTAATTTAACTCAAAATCATAACAGTGCGGGCAGTAGAATGAGAAAAATTCTACCACTTCTTTTTGAGCTGATGGAGCTTTACGCACTTCAATATATTCTTTACCCGCAGTTGGATCAGCTGCAACAGCGGTTGAGTTAAATGCAAAAAGAGCAGAAAGTGCAACAAGTGCGGTTTTTAATGCGAATTTCTTCATAATGATTCCTTCAAAAATGTGATAAGTGAGAAATAAGACAAACTTAATCGTTTAAAATTCCACGAGCGCGGAGCAATGCGGTTTTAAAATCATCTTCATAATCTTTTTTAATGCCTGGAATCGGCTCAAATTTATCGGCATTTCGCATTTTGAGCTGATAAATCAAAACCTCGTCACGCAGGGCGTGAAAATTATCCGGCTCGCCCACTTCCACCGAAAGCTGTTGCAAAATATCGATTAAATGAAGATCGGGATTTTTCCGCCAATGTTCGCCAAGCAGTTCCAATAGCTCTTCTAAACGTTTGCATTTCATAGTATGCCTCTTAAAAAACTTGTTGAATAGTAAGCGGGATAATATACTTTTACCCTTCATTTGGCAAAAAAATTCAGGTTTGGAGAGGGAAATGGAAGAGAAAATTTCAGCGGTAATTTTAGCTGGCGGTTTGGCTCGGCGAATGAACGGGGTAGAAAAAGGATTGCAACTGTTAAATCAAAAACCGTTGATTTCGCACCTGTTAGCCCGACTTTCGCCACAAATCGAGGATATTTGGCTCAATATCAATCGTTCAGTGGAGCAATATCAACAACTTTACCCTGAATTACCTTACTACCAAGACAGTTTGCCCGATTTTCAAGGTCCGTTAAGCGGAATGCTTGCTGGGTTCGAGCGGATTGAAAGTGACTATTTACTGTTCGTGCCTTGTGACACGCCGTTTATTCCAACCCAACTATTGCACAAGTTACACACGGCATTACGCATTAATCAGGCTCAAATTGCCTATGCTCACGATGGCGACCGCCCACACCCAACGGTTGCCTTGGTGCATCGCTCGGTGGCGGAAAAATTGAGAGCGTATTTAGCCTCCGGAGAACGCCGATTGTTGTGGTTTTTTCAAACCCAAAAAAGTGTGGCGGTGGATTTCTCGGCATATAAAGCCGCATTTCGCAATTTTAATTGTTTGGAAGATTTAACGACTTTCAATCCATATCCCATCAAAACCCTGGCGATGACAGGCTATAGCGGTACAGGCAAAACCACCTTATTGGAAAAATTGATCCCAAAATTGACTGCTTGCGGTATTCGGGTTGGCTTGATTAAGCATTCCCACCACAATGTTGATATTGATAAAAAAGGCAAAGACAGCTATCGCTTGCGAGAGGCAGGAGCGAACCCGACTATGGTCGTGTGCGATGAGCGTTGGGCGCTAATGACAGAAACCAAACAAGAAACGGAAACTCAACAAGCGGTCGAATTTTCACAATTAATTGCAAAATTTGATCCGGAGACGGTAGATTTAGTTTTGGTAGAAGGCTTTAAGCACGAAACAATGCCGAAAATTCAATTACACCGTAAAGAGATTGAAAAACCGTTGCCGGATTTAGATGAATGGACAATCGCGACTGCCACCGATTACCCGCTTGAGCGGGAAAATAGGTTGGATATTAATGATATTGAACAGCTCGCTGATTTTATTCGGCATTGGCTGGAGGCAAGCAAAGAGCCGGCTAATTAATTGACTAAAAAGCCCCTAAAATAAGCGATTGCTTATTTTAGGGGCTAATAGCAATTACCAGCTATATCCCAGTTTGAAGCCGGCAAAATGTTGTTTGCCGATTTCGTTACCTTTCAATAGACCAAGGTGAGAGCTTAATTGCCATTGACCTTTTGTAACACTCACGCCCACTTCAGTTTTCAGATAACGTCCGAAACGTTGGCTAAAGGTATTGTCATTGACTGCCACACTCAAGCGTTTGCTGCTGGCATCGACATAATGTGCGGCAAGGCTAGGCTCAACTTTCCAGCCGGAGAGGTCAAAGGCCTTGCTGACTTTCACACCTGCTTGGTAGGCCATAAAGTGTGCTTTCGGGCTGCGGACTTCTACTTCACCCAGTTTGTAATCTTGTGCGCTGAAGCGATAGTAACGTGCGCCAATAGCAGGCTGAACTTGTACGCCGGCTAAGTCGAAGTTATGTCCAAGATTTGCCCCAATCGCCATAATATGACGGTTAAAGCGGTTTTCCCCGAATAGATTGATACGGTTTTTCGCTTTACCGTAGCTACCGTCTAGGCTGACGAAAGTCCCGTTTTCCGAATGCCATTTACCATATAGGCTTGCCATCAGTAAGTTGGACTTGCCGTTCACTCCCTCATCAAATTCCGCATTAGCGTGGTTGCGGGATAGCACCACACCGGCATTGATACCGTTTGCAAGCGGTAATTCTACGCCTAACTGAGTGAGGTTGGTTTGTTGCTCATACGGGCGATATAAATCCGATTTGTGTTCGGTTTTTTGATGTTCGATACTGCTCCAAACGTGGAATTTATCGTGTTTTGCGAACAGTTGGCGATCTAAGCCTTGCCCGATTTGCAACGCAGAATTTGCCTGTGCCGATAGCTCGGAAAGAGCGGTATTGGCATATTGGCTTACCCAGTCGCTTTGTTGAATATTACTACTGTCAGTGTCTGCGTGTGCTTGTAGATGCTCACAATTTGCACCATTCTCTTGGCAAAGTTTTAGTGCCTCAGCGTTTAAAATTGCTTCACTATTTCCAGCAGTTATACGTAAGGTCGCTAATTTTGCTTCTACTTGTTTTGCAATATTTTGTGCAGTTTCAACCGCTTGTTCTACGTTAGCAATTTGCGCAGCGGCTGCTTTAGCATTGTTTTCTGCTGTAGTGAGTGCAGCACTCGCTTGTGTGACTTTCTGCTTTGCTGTCGTAATTTGCCCTTGGATTTGGCGGTAATACGTTGGATAGTAACGGCGGTAGTAATCAGCATATTGTTGCAAACGGGTTAATTCGCTATTTGCTTGGCTAAGCTGAGATTGTGCGTTTGCAGCGGCTTGTTTAGCATTTTTCTCTGCTTGGCGCTCTTTCTCGGCTTCTGCGTTCAAACGGCTGATTTCCTGTTTTTGTTTATCCGCTTCTGCAATAGCATGGTCTAATTCCGCTTTCGCCGTTGCAATCGACTGATTCCGATCTTTAGCATCTTTTAACGGATTGTATAAGCGATAGTCGTTGCTTCGATTTGCCAGCACATAACGATATGCACCTAAATCAACATAACCATTTTCCAGTGAGACTTTAGCTTTATCGGCTTGCTCGTGGTGCGTTAAAGTTAATAAACTTAACGGGCTAATAACTTCAGCTTCTTTGCCACTGTTGCGCAATGCAAGAGTGAAAGTTCCCTCGGCGAGACCATTTACCTGTAGGTGATCGCCTTTGCCAGCAGCAATATCGGTTAAGTAGTTGATTTTGGCATTACCTTGGAAATTACCGTCAATAATCAACTTATTAAAACGAGTCGGTATCTCGCCTGTTACAAATTTTTCATTCAGGTTGATGGTTGAACCGTTTTCTGCCACTAAATTGCCAGTACGGCTATCCCCAGTATTTGTCCAGCTTGCTTGGTTAGCTAAACGAATGCTCGTTGTTGCTGCTGCTTGAATGGTGCCAATCAGGTTCGCTTTGCCGATGTGTAATTGGCTCTGTGCTGCCAAGCTGACATCACCATTAATTTGTGTTGTGGGCAGTGTTGCAAAAATTTCATCAGAAACGACCGCTTGTGTATCGCAGCTTGTTTTACCGGTGTACTCAGAATAGTAGCAACTTGGAGTTTGCCCGTTGATAAAGCCTAAATGTAGCTGTGCATGGTCATTCGCTGCCAAGTTTGCTTGCAGGTTTGAGACATTACGACCAACATAAAGTTGAGCGTATTGGTTTAGCTGAATATTATCCGCCTTAAATTGACGATTTTGCCAATCATCGGCATAAACGACATCTTGCTTATTGATCACATCATAAGCGTGAGGAGTCGGTCTGCCGGAAAGTAGCACTTTACCGCCTTTCACAGTCAGATCGCCGTTTAAGTTCAAACCACCAGAGAAGGTATAAATACTATTGAGCTTTTCTTGCTCTATTGGTGCGTTTTTACGGGCTAATACTTTGTTGATCGCTTGATTGCGATCTGCAGCTAAAAATTCCCAATGCTCGCTGCTTAAGCCACCGCGAGGAACAGGTTGTTTTGGATCACCTTTTAATGCAAAGTATTCCCGAATTTTAGTTTTCGGATTGGTGAACTGATAAATATCTGCACCAGCTACTAGCCCCTTACCCCAAGTTACTTCAGAGGCAGTTGCCAGCGGTGTAGAGGCTTTTGGATTATATACCACATTCAAACGACCGTTATGTTGGACGTTATCTGTTTCGCCAATAAAACCGTTAAAGCTATTATAGCGATGCTCTAGACCTTTTTGCGCGAGTACTTGTTTTACTGCTGTATCCTTGTCAGAAGAGAGGAAGGTCCAGTGGGCATTACTTGCGCCATTCGTTGGCATATATTGGTTTGGATTGCCTTTAAGTGTAAAGTAATCGGTACGGTTATTAGCTCGTGGATTAATGTATTCATAAATATCAGCACCGTTTTCTTTCCACGTTCCCCATTTTAAGTCTGTTGCTTCAGGAGCTTTCGGACCATTAATGGTGAGTGTTGCAGCTTTTTGTAGATGATTATTAACAATACGCGCACCATCATCACTGTTTTGAATACGATTAAACGCAATGTCGTTGCCGTTGAGATCTAAACGACCACCACGGAAGCCAAAGTAAATCTTATTTGGATCGACTTGATCAGCACTGTTTAATACAACGGTTGAACGGCCGCTCACAATACCAACTTGGTTAAATGCAGATTTTTTGCCATTTTCACCCGCTTGTTGGTTCAAAATGACAGTGCCTTGTCCAACACTAATGTCACCAAGATTTTCGCCTTTACCGTTAATATGTAGCGTACCTTCGCCCAATTTAGATAAACGGTCGCCTTGTGGGTTTTTGACTTGCCAGTTGACTTGCTTATCTTTAGCAACAACTATCCCGGCACCAAGCCAAGTTTGGTCGTTTTCAGGTCGAACAGTAGTATTAGCATTGAAATATAATGCACCAGCACCTTGGTCAATATCGGTTTTCAATACGATAGTGCTATCTTGTCCTTCAATGTTTAGGGTTTTTCCTGTGTTGTCTTGCGGAAGTTGTAGCTGAGGTGTACCACCATAGCCTAATGGAGAAGCGCTATTGTCTTTAATTGAACGATCGGCAAGCGAAACCGTTAAGTTTTGTCCTTTATTACCAATGCTACTCTCTTTACCCTGTGCAGACCATTCAAAGACGGCATTTTGTTGTGCATTGGTTAATGTGCCGGCAATATCTTCAGCAAACTGTTTATCGTGATAATCCTGACGGATAATACCAGCACGGTTATAGTAGTTGTTTGCAGGCGTACCAAAGGTGTAAGTAGCCAGTAGTAACCAACGTTTCGTTTTCTGATCGTAACCATACACACCTGAACCACTATCACCACGAGTACCAAATGCAGTTAATGCTCCATATGGGCTATTGTTTAATGCATCTCCTCTAAAATCTAGCCAGTAATCGGAATTATGTACCGCGATTGGTAAATGAACTCCCCCGGTTAAATATTGGTAAGATGTTGAAATTTGGTTGTCTTTATGCTCGGTATTTTTGACTATTTGACGACCAGAGCCTAAACGAGCGAAATGGCTAAAACGGCTGCTGTCTTGATAGATAGCTGCATTGTTCCCTAAATCAGTGACCGTTGTTGGCACAACTTCGGTCACTAACTTATTTAAACGAGGCACTTGGTAGTCGTGATGGCGATCCCCATCAACTTTTTCATAGTCGTTACGATCAACGACTTTGTAAGTGTAGTGGTGTGCATCAGCATTTACTCCAGGTGCACCAAATTCTACCGTATTGTAATGGGTATTATGAGCTACGCTGACTAAATATTGTGGGGCAACCAAAGTCGCAATCCCCAAGTTACGGTTTGCAGCACTAAAATCTGGCATCGGTACATTTGGGAACAGCGTGCCTAGTGAATTACCATTTGTATCTTTAATTTCAATATTACTTGCACCGACAGTAAATTTGCCTTTATTTTCAGCAAAATCACGGTAGTACTGAATATTGATATCATCACGAAATACAGAGGCTGTCGATGGTAAACTAACAGCAAATGCCACAAAGCTGGCAAGGTAAGAAAGTGGAAAGTTTTTATTTATCATAAAATGTTAATAAATTGCTAATATTAATGGAGTAAAAAGGTGGGGTATTCTATAGATAATTATGTATTTGGCAAGAGGTCTTACCTGTTTTTTATACAAATTTACAATCTTAAGATAGGCAAAAGCAGCTACGGTATACGCAGCTGCTTTGTTGAAAGTCTTATTGAGTGATAAACAGGAGCATTATTTTGCAAATTCTTGCATAAATTCGCCCGCTTGTTTGACCATTGAGGTTGAACCGACAAAGAA
Source organism: Mannheimia haemolytica (assembly GCA_900638155.1). Lineage (NCBI taxonomy): Bacteria > Pseudomonadati > Pseudomonadota > Gammaproteobacteria > Pasteurellales > Pasteurellaceae > Mannheimia > Mannheimia haemolytica. The sequence goes on from LR134495.1 coordinate 837,486, forward strand.
CGGTACACGCTGGTGTAGCTCTGTTGGCTTAATATCTAAAATCGGATTAATACCATCTGTCGCCATTCCTCCGGCTTGTTCGGCAAGAAACGCAATCGGGTTGCATTCATAGAGTAAACGCAATTTCCCTTTTGGATATACGGTGGAGGTTGGGTAAATATAAATACCGCCTTTTAATAAATTGCGGTGAAAATCGGACACCAGCGAGCCGATATAGCGTGAAGAATACGGACGTTTGCTAGCTTCATCGGTTTCTTGGCAATACTTAATAAAGCGTTTCACCCCTTGTGGGAAAGTAACATACTGCCCTTCATTGATGGAGTAATATTTTCCTTCGGTAGGGGTTTTTAGATCAGGGTGTGAAAGAATAAATAAGCCTAATGACGGATCATAGGTAAAACCGTTCACGCCATTGCCTGTGGTGTAAACCAGCATTGTTGAAGAACCATAAGTAACGTAGCCAGCAGCGACTTGTTTACGTCCCTCCTGCAAGAAATCTTCTTGTGTTACCGGTGTGCCGATAGGGGAAACACGGCGGTAAATAGAGAAGATTGTTCCCACAGAAACATTCACTTCAATATTGGAGGAACCATCAAGCGGATCGGTCATTAAAATATATTTTGCATTTCTCCCACGCTCATTATCAAAGGCAACAAAATTATCATCTTCTTCCGATGCAAAGCCAGCAACATCTTCACGCGCAAGTAACGCTTTTTTCATCGTTTCGTTGGCGAATACATCGAGCTTCATTTGGGCTTCGCCCTGTACATTTTCAGAGCCTGCCGTACCTAAAATATCTTGACTTAAACCGGCACGATTGATTTCACGATGAATAATTTTAGCTGCTAAACGAATAGAAGATAAAATCCCACTTAATTCCCCTTTTGCCCCTGGGTATTCTGCTTGTTTTTCAATAATAAATTCGCCGAGTGTTTTCATTTTTTTCTCCTTCGCTATGTTAGAATGCCCTTATTATAACGATTACCTTTAAAGAGGTAGCGGTTTAAGCTTTAATTCTGTGATCCACTTCACATTTTATCTTTCAAGATGAGGAGCAATACGATGAATAATCTACGAATCAAAATGATCAGCCCTGAAATAGCATTAGCAAAATATAATGAATTGGATGTTTTAGAGATTAATCACTCCAAAGTGAAGGCTAAAATTGCATTGCAAGGTGCGCAGTTACTGAGTTGGCAACCTAAAAATACTCAGCAAGATGCATTATGGTTAAGTGAAATTGAACCTTTCCAAACAGGTGTGGCGATTCGTGGCGGCATACCGATTTGCCACCCTTGGTTTGGCACAGACAAAAAGCCTGCTCACGGCACAGCCCGTATTCAAGCGTGGAATTTGCTGGAACATACTTCATCAGCAGATGGGATTCGTGTTGTTTTGGGGTTAGAAAATCAGGCAAAACTCGAGATGATACTAGGCGAAGTCTGCGAGTTGTATTTTACTCACTTAGCTCTGGAACCGGCACAGGCTGCATTGCATACTTATTTTCAGGTCGGTGATATTACGAAAATGGAAGTACAAGGCTTGGCAACACAATGTTTTGATAAATTGACGAATCAAGAAGTTGAAGTGCCATCGCCTCGCAAGATAAGTGAAAATGTGGATTGTATTTATCCGGCACAAGCGGTGAATTTTATTCAAGATTTTGCAAATCAGCGCACCATTAAAGTGGAGCATATTAATGCGACCGAAACCGTACTTTGGAATCCTTGGCATAATACTATTAGTGCGATGACAGAAACGGCGTATCAAAATATGGTATGTGTGGAAACAGCACGGATAAATACCTTACTTCAACAAAATGAAACGCTAGGAGTGAGAATTTTGGTGCGATAATGTTTAATGAGAGCAAGCAGCTGAATTAGTAATATTGTTTACAAATTTAACTGCTTGTTTTTTTGTATTTACACTAGATCAAACAGTAAAAATTCCACGTTATCTTGAACGTTGATTTCAAGCAGCGCTTCTTGGCGAATGCCTAAAGCATCGCTGGTAGAAAGCTCAACGCCGTTCACGCTTAAATTTCCTTTCACTACTTGTAACCAATAATTGCGGTTCGAGTTTAAGGCAATGCTATCCGATTTTGCACTCGGGTATTGATAACGCCACAGCTTCATATCTTGGTAAATTTTAAATGAACCTTCTTCTGCGTTTGGCGAAAGAATCAAGGAGGCTCCCTCTTTCGGGGTAAATTTGTCTTGGCTGTAGCGTGGGGTCACATCTTTTTGGTTTGGGATAATCCAAATCTGGTAAAGGTGTAAGCTTTCATTCGGATCTGGATTAATTTCTGAATGGAAAACCCCGGTTCCGGCAGACATAATTTGAAATTCGCCAGCTTTTACTTCGGTTTTATTACCCATACTGTCTTCGTGAGCCACACGTCCTTTTAACACATAAGTTAAAATTTCCATATTATCGTGCGGGTGCTTGCCAAAACCGTGATTAGGTGCAATGAAATCTTCGTTAATTACCCGTAAATGTGAAAAATGGATATGTTTTGGGTCGTAATAATTGGCAAAGGAAAAAGTGTGGTAGCTTTTAAGCCAGCTAAAAGAACCATCGCCTCGTTCATTGGCTTTTCTCAGTTGTAACATTATTTATTCCTTATGTAAGTGTTAAGTTGTGCCATTTTACTTTATGTCAAAAATAGATAAACCCTAATTTAATAGATTAATTGTTTCATTTTTTGAAATAATATGAGCTTGATTTTTATGGGAAAGTGTATAGAATAATGCCCCCTTGAGTTCCCTTACCTCAAGTTTTCATTTAACGAAAAAGGATACAATATGAACTTTACTACTTATTTTTCGGATGAGAACAAACGTCGTTCTCTAATTTTACTTTCACTTTTCCATATTTTTATCATCGCAATTAGCAACTATTTAGTGCAAATTAGCTTTGAAGTTCAAGTACCACTAACAGAATTTAGCTTTCCGACAACTTGGGGAACGTTAACATTCCCATTTATTTTCTTAGCGACCGATTTAACCGTGCGTGTATTTGGTGCAGATCTTGCTAGAAAAATTATTTTTGTTGTGATGTTTCCGGCACTTGTCATAAGCTATGTGATTTCCGTTTTATTCTTTGAAACCCAATTTCAAGGCTTTAGTGCATTAACTGAGTTCAATTTTTTTGTTTTCCGTATTGCACTGGCTAGCTTTGCAGCTTATTTAGTTGGGCAATTATTAGACGTTCTAGTATTTAATAGTTTAAGACAAGGTAAGCGTTGGTGGCTTGCTCCAACCTGTTCAACCATTTTTGGTACTTTAATTGATACTTTTGTGTTCTTTGCGGTTGCCTTTTATAAAAGTAGCGATGAATATATGGCAGAGCATTGGTTTACTATTGGTTCGGTCGATTATGCGTTTAAACTCTTTGTGAGCCTACTGCTATTTCTACCGCTTTATGGTGTGATATTAAATTTCATTATGAAGAAACTTGATTTAAAGTAGAAATCTAAACTGAGGTTTGGGGATTGTGCTGAAAAAAGGTATAATCCCCTTACTTTTTATGGCAGATATAGCAGAGAGCAATGTAATGAATAATATTCCATTAAGAAACGAAGAAGAAATTCAAAAACTACGAGTAGCCTGTAAACTGGCTTCAGATGTTTTAGTAATGATCGCCCCTTATGTGAAAGAGGGCGTAACAACTGGTGAATTAGATAAAATTTGTCACGAATACATTTTGGCAAATGGCGCAACTTCAGCCAGTTTGGGCTATCACGGCTTCCCAAAATCGGTGTGCATTTCGTTAAATGAGGTCGTTTGTCACGGTATTCCAAGTGATGACAAGAAGCTGAAAAAAGGCGATATTTTAAACATTGATGTAACTGTCATCAAAGACGGCTACTATGGCGATAACTCGATGATGTATGTGGTTGGTGAGCCAAGTGTGCGTGATAAACGCTTAATGGCGGTTACGCTAGAGTCCCTTTATGTCGGGATTCGCACCGTGAAAGCGGGTGTGCGTTTAAAAGAAATTGGTACAGCGATTCAAAAATATGTGGAAAAAGAAGGCTTTTCGGTGGTGCGTGAATATTGTGGACACGGCATTGGTACCGAATTCCATTGCGATCCGCAAGTGGTGCATTATGCTACCGATGATGGTGGTGTAGTGTTAAAAGAAGGTATGGTGTTTACGATTGAGCCAATGGTGAATGCCGGCAAAAAAGAAGTCCGCTTGATGGGTGACGGTTGGACGGTGAAAACCAAAGACCGTAGCCACTCCGCACAATATGAGCATCAAATTGTAGTGACTAAAGACGGTTGTGAAGTGCTAACAATTCGGGATGAAGAGATTGCCGAAGGGCGTATTTCTCGAATTATGCACAACAGCTAATTTGCAAATTTTTAGCGAACAATGACCGCTTGCGAAACTCATTGTTAAGCTAAGGCGTTTAAAAACAAAAGGGATTAAGCTAATACTTAATCCCTTTTTTTGTGATCTATTTTTGATTATTTCGCTTGTGCTTTTTTCACCCAAATGGCTGAAATGGTAAAGGCAACTACGAATGAAATCACCATACCGACAGAATACATTGCAAGGCTGTCAGGTTTAATTGACGGAATACCTAAGAAACCGGCAGCACCTAAAGCGATTGCCTTTACATTAAAGAAAGCAATAAATGCACTGGATAAACCTGAGCCGATCATCGCCGCAATAAAGGCTTGGCGGTAGCGTAAGTTTACCCCGAACATTGCCGGTTCTGTAATACCTAACAGGGCTGAAATACCTGACGGCACGGCTAAACCACGTACTTTGGCATCTTTCATTGCAAACGCTACACCTAAACAAGCCGCACCTTGTGCAATGTTAGACATTGCAGCGATTGGGAAGATAAACGTACCGCCAGTTTGTGCTACTTCAGCCAATAATTGGGTTTCAACCGCAATAAAGGTTTGGTGCATACCGGTAATCACGATTGGAGCGTAGAATGTACCGAAAATTGCTCCACCGATAAAGCCTAAGCTGTCATATAACCAAGTTAAGCCTGCTGAAATCGCTGAACCTGCCTCACGACCTAATGGCCCGATTACGGTGAAAGCTAAGATACCGGCGATAAATAATGACATCATTGGGGTCACTAAGTTATCTAAGTAGCTCGGTACAAATTTACGGAACGTTTTTTCCAGAGTTGCTAATACCCAAGCAGAAACGATCGTTGGAATAACCGTACCTTGGTAGCCGACTTTTTCAATTTCTAAGCCGAAAACATTCCAATATTTGATGTTACCTTCCATTAAGGTTTTGGCATAGTTCCAGCCGTCTGCAAGTGCCGGGTGAACTAACAACATACCTAATGCTGCCCCTAGGAATGGGTTACCGCCAAATTTGCGGGTGGCAGAGAAACCAAGTAATACCGGTAAGAATACAAATGGTGCGTTGGCAATAGTATTGATGAAATCAACTAAATCTGAAATATTCGGGTAACGGCTAACAACTGATTCGCCTTCCCAGAAGAAACCGACTGCTGTCAGCATTGAGTGAATACCCATTAGCAAACCGCCTGCTACGATAGCCGGAATGATCGGCACGAAAATATCGGCTAAGCCTTTTACCAAACGTTGTAGTAATGGCTGATTTGCTGCACCTGCTGCGGCTACTTCAGAGGTGGACATATCTGCCATACCCATTTGTTTTTGCATTTGGGCATACACTTCATTTACTGTGCCTGAACCAAAAATAATTTGGTACTGACCGGAAGTAGAGAATTGACCTTTCACGCCTTCAATATTTTCAATTGCCTCTTTATCAATTTTAGATTCATCAGCAATAGTTAAACGTAAACGGGTAGCGCAGTGAGCAAGAGTGGTAATGTTTTCTTTACCACCTAATTTCGCAATCGTTTGTTCTGCAATTTTTGGATAGTTCATTTGAATTTACCTTTCATAGAAAATAATGGCTTGCATTTTAACTAAAACGGTTTAGCTAAAAAAGAGAAGATTTAAAATATTTCCAAATTTGTGAGGTAGATCACATTTTGAGATTTTCTAGATTTTTTGATCGGAAATAATGTTGCCATTGGAAACAGTAAGCACCCGGTTAAACAAAAATAGGCTCTCTTCAAGTTGGTGAGTGACCATTAACAGAGTTAAATTTCGGCTTTGGCAAATTTCAAACACGATTTGCTGTAATTCGGCTCGGCGTTGCGGGTCGAGGGCGGAGAAGGGTTCGTCCAATAATAAAATCGGCTTATCCCGCAACAAAGTACGAGCTAATGCCACTCGCTGTTTTTGTCCGCCCGATAGCTGATCGGCTTGACGCTGAAGGAAGGTTTCTAGCCCCATTTGCGCAGCAATTTGTTTAACCTGTGCTTTTTGTTTCGGATTGAGCGACAAACTCGGTACTAGAGCTAAGCCGATGTTTTGTTCTACCGTTAAGTGCGGGAAAATATTGTTATCTTGGAATAGCATTGAAACAGGGCGTTGTGCAACTTCGGTATCAAGATGATTTTCCTGATTTAACCACAGCAGGCTTTGCTGACTTTCGGGCTTTTCAAAACCGGCAATTAGATTAAGCAATGTGCTTTTGCCTGCTCCGCTTTCACCAATCACCGCAATGCGTTCTCCCGATTTAACAGAAAGCTGAAAGTGCATATTCATTTGCTCGTAAGTGAAGTGGAGATCCAGTTCGATCATAGTTTATCCTTAGTGAATAAGAATGGTAGTAACGCAAATAACATCAGAATCAGTGCGGTAACGGCAGCATCTTCGGTTCTATAGCTACCAAGCTGTTGGTAGAGTAAATAAGGGAGTGAGCTGAAATCTGCACTGCCGAAAAATGCAATGACGGTGAAACTCCCTAAACTTGATGACATTGCTAATGCAAAGGTGGTGACAAGCGGTCGAATTAGCTGATTTTTTTCCACAATCCACCAACGCCTCATTCCCCTCAGCCCAAGTTCTTGGGCTAGTTTATCGTGTGAGGTCAGGCTATTCCACATGGCAGAAAAAAGCATCGGGTAAATAAAAGGCAGTAATGTTAAGCCGTTGCATAAGCCGACCAGTAACAGTAACACCTCAGTTGAGAGTTCGCTATTCATTAATAAAATAAACAAACCAACCGATAGTAGAAAGATTGGTAGAAGTAACGGAAAGAGGGTAATTGCGGTGAGGACGCTGTATCCGAGTTTGGCTTTTTTATAGAGTAATTGGCGTGCCTCAAGTGCAATCAAATAGCTGATTGCAATTACAAATAGGGTAGCTATGAGGCTTAAGTATAAAGAAAATTGCGCGGCTTGCCATAAAGCAGGGTTAAGCAAACGCTCACTAAGTTTTGACACGCTCACTCCTGCCCAAATGACGCTGACAAGCGGTAGGATTATTGCAAAACTTTGCAAAAATATAACCGCTTGTAACCCGAGTTTAGCCAAACCGCTTGGCTTGGGTTTCCAAATTTCAACACGGTTGGGTTGCTGTTTTAGCTGTTTGAGGGCGGAGGTTGAGATGCGGTTCATCACAAATTGTAAGCCAATACCCACCACAAATTGCACCGCAATCAAGATAACCGCTTTTGCAAAATCAAATTCAAAAGTGACCGCTTGATAAATCGCTACTTCGAGAGTGCTGTATTTTGGGCTACCACCTAACATTAATACGATAGGAAAGCTGGTAAAGCAGACCAGAAAAACGGTCATAAAAATATAAGGCAGCAAAGTTTTGATAACCGGCAGTTCTACAATTTGGAGATAGTTCCAACCTTTTAGGTTTAATTGAGCCGCAAGCTGAAAGCGGCTACTTGGAATTAAGTTTAGTCCGCTTATGTAATATTTCATTACAAAAGGAATGTTAAACAGACAGTGAGCCAAAATGATGCCGTGCAAGCCGTATAAATTGAATTGCCAATTAAAACCGAGTTGTTGGAAAAGTTTGGCCAGCCAGCCTGAGTTACCAAATACGCCAATTACCGCAAAAATAATTACCAGTGAGGGCAATGCCCAGATAAACGAAATGGTTTTGTAGAGTAAATTTTTTCCTTTAAAGTCCAAATAAAAGAAAGATCTTGCCAGTAGGCTGCCTAAAAAGAGTGAAATTACCGCAGAGAGGCTGGCTTGAAGTAGGCTATAAGCGACCGTGGACGTTATATCGGAAAAAACAAATAAGGTGTCATTTTGGTGATAGCCCATTAACGCCCATAGACTAAAAGCATAGAGGGCAATAATACTAAAGTAGATAAACCATGCGGTTGTTTTGGTTAATGTGCTAAGCATATTGCTCCAAATTTAGAATATAAGTGAAAGAAGTGGTAGCGAAATTATTGTAACATTTCCGCTTAAGTGTGTGCTAGAATCTTGATATTCGACAAATGATTTTTAAGTTAGATTAAAAAACACCCTATTTAGCAGGGTGATACGACGAGTTTTTGCGCTTTTTAGCGTGTTTTTAATTTGAATTTGTAGTAAAGTTGCGTGCGCAAAATAAATGGATTAAAACAAATTTTTTTAACTTTCAAATTTAAGAGGAAGATTTTATGTACTCAAAAGATGTTGTTATTACTGCTCCAAATGGTTTACACACTCGCCCAGCGGCTGAGTTTGTAAAAGCAGCTAAAGGTTTTGCTTCTGATATCACTGTGACTTCAGGTGGTAAAAGTGCAAGTGCAAAAAGCTTATTCAAATTACAAACATTAGGTTTGACTCAAGGCACAACAATTACAATTTCTGCGGAAGGCGAAGATGAGCAAAAAGCAGTTGATTTCTTAGTTGATTTGATTCCTACTTTAGAATAATTTTTCTATTCTCGGATTTAAGATTTATGTCACTTTATTGTAGCTTAATAAGCTACAATAAAGTGTTTTGCTATGTAACATCCAGATGATTTTTACATCATCTTAAATTAAGGACACAATTATGATTACAGGTATCGCAGCTTCCCCTGGTGCAGTATTTGGAAAAGCATTGGTTTTAAAAGAAGAGCCGATTGTACTAAATACTCGCAAAATTACTGAAAGCGAAGTTGAGGCTGAAAAAGCAAAATTCTTTACAGGCCGCGAAAAAGCAGCTGCTCAATTAACCGCGATTAAAGAAAAAGCTCGCCGTACATTAGGTGAGGAAAAAGAGGCGATTTTCGAAGGCCACTTGATGATCTTAGAAGATGAAGAGCTTGAAGAAGAAATTTTGAGTTACCTTACTGATAATCTTGTGACTGCGGATGTTGCAGCAAGTAAAGTGATTGAGATGCAGGCTTCAATGCTTGCGGAAATTGACGATGAATATTTAAAAGAACGTGCAGGTGATATTCGTGATATTGGTAATCGCTTGGTACGCAATATTTTAAATATGAATATCGTAGATCTTGGTGATATTCAAGATGAAGTTATTCTAGTCGCTTATGACTTAACCCCTTCCGAAACAGCTCAATTAAATTTAGATAAAGTATTAGGCTTTATCACCGATATCGGTGGTCGTACTTCTCACACTTCTATTATGGCTCGTTCCCTAGAGCTTCCTGCCATTGTTGGTACTAACAATGTTACTTCCCTAGTTAAAACTGGTGATTTTCTGATTTTAGATGCAGTGAACAATGAAGTACATTTAAATCCATCGGAAGAAAAAATCGCTAATTTCAAAGCATTACAAGAGAAATTAAATGCGGAAAAAGAAGAATTAGCCAAATTAAAAGAGCTGCCTGCTCAAACATTAGATGGCCATAAAGTCGATGTGGCAGGGAATATCGGTACTATCCGTGATGTGGAAGGTGTATTACGCAACGGTGGTGAAGCGGTTGGTTTATACCGTACTGAGTTTTTGTTTATGGATCGTACTCAATTACCGGGAGAAGAAGAGCAATTCCAAGCCTACAAAGAGATTGTTGAAGCAATGAATGGTCAAATGGTCATTCTGCGTACGATGGATATCGGAGGTGATAAAGAGTTACCATACCTTGATTTACCGAAAGAAATGAACCCATTCTTAGGTTGGCGCGCGGTGCGTATCGGTTTTACTCGCCGTGAAATTTTAGATACTCAATTACGTGCGGTATTACGTGCTTCTGCGTTCGGTAATTTAGCGGTAATGTTCCCGATGATTATTTCGGTGGAAGAAATCCGTTTATTAAAATCCATCGTTGCGGAATTGAAAGATCAATTACGTGCAGAAGGTCACGCTTTTGATGAGAACTTAAAACTAGGTATTATGGTGGAAACCCCATCAGCAGCGGTAAATGCACGTCATCTTGCAAAAGAAGCCGACTTCTTTAGTATTGGTACTAATGACTTAACCCAATATACACTTGCGGTAGATCGTGGTAATGAAATTATTGCTCATTTATATAACCCATTAAGCCCATCAGTCTTAAACTTAATTAAGCAAGTTATTGATGCTTCACACGCTGAAGGCAAATGGACAGGTATGTGTGGTGAATTAGCCGGTGACGTGCGTGCAACTGCGTTGTTGCTCGGTATGGGATTAGATGAATTTAGTATGAGTGGTATCTCTGTGCCACACGTTAAAAAACTCATTCGCTCAATTAATTTTGCCGATGCCAAAGCATTAGCTGATGAGGCACTTGCTCAACCAACTGCTGCAGATATTGAACGCTTAGTGGATGAGTTTTATCAGAAATTAAACTAATTTTAATTATTTAGCATACAAATACAAAATTCTCGTATAAAATGTACGAGAATTTTGTATCTAATATCTAAGGGAGATTTTAAGATGGGTTTATTTGATAAATTATTCGGCTCAAAACAAAAAGAGAGTCAAGAAATCAAAATCTATGCGCCATTAACAGGTGAAATCGTAAATATTGAAGATGTGCCTGATGTTGTTTTCTCTGAAAAAATTGTAGGTGACGGTGTGGCAATTCGCCCGAGTGGAGACACTATCGTTGCTCCAGTAAATGGGACTATCGGCAAAATTTTTGAAACCAACCACGCTTTTTCGATTGAATCTGAAGAAGGCGTGGAATTATTTGTTCACTTCGGTATTGATACTGTTGAATTAAAAGGCGAAGGCTTTACTCGCCTTGCACAGGAAGGTCAAACCGTAAAAGTGGGCGAGCCGATCATTAAATTTGATTTAGCTCTACTTGAAGGCAAAGCCAAATCAGTATTAACACCAATCGTGATTTCAAATATGGATGAAATCAGCAACTTATCTAAATTAAATGGCCAAGTTGTTGCCGGTGAAAGCGTGGTTTTAACCTTAACCAAATAATACCTCCTACTTAGCTGGAAGCCACGATGGAAGATCGTGGCTTTTTTGTTTTAGGTAAAATCGGATAAATGGCGATTATTTATAGATAAAAAATAGGCAACAAGGTAAAATAACGCCACAAATTTTGCGTAAAGGGTTTATTTTAAGTCAAAAATAATAAATTGCTTTACGCTTTTCTTTTCTAAGTTATTGAATTATTTATTAATTTTAAACGTTATGGCTAAATTACATATTACCACTTGGGGCTGCCAAATGAATGAGTACGACTCATCAAAAATGGCGGATCTCCTAAACTCTACTCACGGTTTTGAACTGACTGAAAACCCTGAAGATGCAGACGTGTTGCTGCTAAACACTTGTTCTATCCGTGAAAAAGCACAAGAAAAAGTATTCTCGCAACTCGGGCGTTGGAAAAACTGGAAAAAAGATAAACCGAACCTGATTATCGGTGTTGGCGGTTGTGTGGCTTCACAAGAAGGGGAGCATATCCGTGATCGTGCCCCTTATGTAGATATTGTTTTCGGGCCGCAAACTTTGCACCGTTTGCCTGAAATGATCAACCAAATCCGTGGCGGTAAAAGCTCGATTGTCGATATTTCTTTCCCGGAAATTGAAAAATTTGACCGCTTGCCGGAGCCAAAAGCCGAAGGCCCGACGGCATTCGTTTCGATTATGGAAGGCTGTAACAAATATTGCTCGTTCTGCGTTGTGCCTTACACCCGTGGTGAGGAGGTTTCCCGCCCGGTTGATGACGTATTATTTGAAATTGCCCAACTTGCGGCACAAGGCGTGCGTGAAGTGAATTTACTCGGTCAAAACGTAAACGCTTACCGTGGTGAAACTTTTGACGGTGGTATTTGTACTTTTGCTGAATTGTTACGTTTAGTGGCAGCGATTGACGGCATTGACCGCCTACGTTATACCACTAGCCACCCGATTGAATTTACCGATGATATTATCGAAGTTTATCGTGATACGCCGGAATTAGTGAGTTTCTTACATTTACCGATTCAAAGTGGCTCAGATCGTGTATTAACAATGATGAAGCGTAACCACACGGCATTGGAATACAAAGCGATTATCCGTAAATTGCGTGAAGTTCGTCCTGAGATTCAAATTAGTTCGGACTTTATTGTAGGCTTCCCGGGCGAAACCGCAGAGGATTTCGAGCAAACAATGAAAGTGATTGAGCAAGTGAACTTTGATATGAGCTTTAGCTTTATCTACTCGGCTCGACCGGGTACACCAGCGGCAGATCTGCCTGATAATGTCTCCGATGATGAGAAAAAAGAGCGATTATCCCGTTTACAACAACGCATCAACCACCAAGCAATGCAATTTAGCCGTGCAATGCTCGGTACAGAACAACGCATTTTGGTTGAAGGCCCGTCTAAGAAAGACTTGATGGAATTAACCGGCAGAACCGAAACTAACCGTGTAGTAAACTTTGTTGGCACACCGGATATGATTGGCAAATTTGTCGATGTGAAAATCACCGATGTTTATACCAACTCACTCCGTGGCGAAGTGATTCGTACCGAAGACCAAATGGGATTACGTGTGGTGGAATCGGCAGAAAGCGTAATTGCCCGTACCCGAAAAGAAGATGATTTAGGCGTAGGCAAATACGTGGTTAATCTGTAAAAATTAAAGAAAAAATGACCGCTTGTAGGTATGTACAAGCGGTCTTTTAGTATATAATCGAATAAATGCTAAATCGTTTTAGCTTGGTGTTTTGTGACTAATTAAAGGTGTATGAGATGAGTAAGATTTGGGTAACAGGCGATGCGGTGGTGGATTTAATTCCCGACGGCGAACATCACTATTTAAAATGTGCCGGTGGTGCTCCGGCGAATGTCGCAGTAGGCGTTTCTCGTTTAGGGGTTGAGGCAGGATTTATCGGGCGTGTGGGTAACGACCCTCTGGGTAAATTTATGCGAGAAGTGTTACAGGCAGAAAATGTTTGCACCAAACAGATGATTTTAGATGATCAGCACCGTACTTCTACCGTGATTGTTGGCTTAGATAACGGTGAACGTAGCTTTACTTTTATGGTAAATCCAAGTGCCGACCAATTTTTAGAAATCGGTGACTTACCTGAATTTAACCAAGGTGATTTCTTACACTGCTGTTCTATTGCCTTGATTAACAACCCGTCACGTTCTACTACTATTGAAGCGATTCAGCGAGTGAAAAAGGCGGGTGGCTATGTTTCGTTCGATCCAAACCTGCGAGAATCGCTCTGGAGTAGCCTTGATGAAATGAAAACAGTGGTAAATTCCGTGGTGGCGATGGTGGATATTCTCAAATTCTCAGAAGAAGAGCTTATCTTATTAACTGAAACAGAAAGTCTTGAGCAAGCCACAAAAGCCATTACTGCTCAGTATCCGGAGAAATTGATTATTATCACCCTTGGAAAAGATGGTGCAATCTACCATTTCAACGGAAAAAGCCAAATCGTTGCCGGCAAAGTCTTGAAACCAGTGGATACCACCGGTGCCGGTGATGCTTTTGTCAGCGGATTATTAGCCGGTCTTGCCCAAACGCCGAATTGGCACGATGAAGCCGCTTTAGTGGAAGTTATCCGCAAAGCGAATGCCTCTGGTGCTTTAGCCACTACTGCAAAAGGGGCGATGTCTGCACTGCCGAATAAAGCGGAGTTGGACGCATTTTTAGCGGAATAATGTAATGATGGCGCAAGCGTCCACGCTTGTGCCTCATTTTTTACAAAAGGGTACAAGCGTGGACGCTTGCACCATCGTAATTTCTGAAATGACAGGAACACCCTATGCACATTTTCAATAACGGCAAATATAAAAGCCTGCACGCACAAAGCGAGGGCGAATTAAATGCACTTTGCCAAACCGTTTTATCTGATCCCGATTTTTACCCAACTTACCATCTTGCTCCCGAAACAGGCTTATTTAATGACCCAAACGGCTTGATTTTTGATGGAGAGAAATACCACATTTTTGCTCAATGGTTCCCTTATGGGGCATTGCACGGAATGAAGCATTGGCAGCATTTCATCACTACCGATTTTCAAACATTCAGCAAAGGAGATTTACTGATTCCCGATGAGCTGTTTGAATCCCACGGCTGTTATTCAGGCGGGGCGATTTTGTGGCAAGATAAGATTGTGGCGTTTTACACCGGCAATACACGTCGCCCGTCAGATAACGCCCGGATTCCTCATCAAAATATCGCAATTTTTGATAAATCGGGTAAGTTATTGGAAAAGCGTTGCATTATCGACCAAGCACCGGCAGGCTACACCGAACACGTGCGTGATCCGAAACCTTATCTTACCGCAGAGGGCAAAATTCGTTTTGTATTGGGGGCTCAACGTGAAAACCTGACCGGCACGGCGGTAATTTATGAAATGGACGATTTAAATGCCACGCCCCGTTTAATCGCAGAACTGGACGTTCACGATTTTGATAATAGCAATGTGTTTATGTGGGAGTGTCCGGATCTGTTCTCGCTTGGCGGTAAATATCTGTTTGTGTGGTCGCCACAAGGCAAACTGCGTGAAAGTTACCAATTCCAAAATAACTACCATGCCACTTACGCACTTGGCGAGCTAAACGGCAACAGATTACGGGCAGAGCATATTGAAGAGCTGGACTACGGCTTTGACTTTTACGCACCGCAAACGGTGGAAAATTCCGATCGCATTTTGTTTGGCTGGGTCGGCTTGCCTGATCTCACTTACCCAACTGATAAGTATCAGTGGCATTCAATGCTGACATTGCCTCGTAAACTTTCCCTGCAAAACGGCAAAGTGGTACAAAACCCAATCGTGAATGTAGGCGAATTACAAGCGGTCGAAATGTCAGAAAATTTTGCAATCGAGAATTTAGATACAACGTATTTACAAATTTCTGTGGAAAAGCAACCGCTTGTGTTGGATTTTTTCAGCAATGAACAGGGGCAAAAGCTCAGCTTACGTTTTGAAAATGGGGTGTTGAGCTTAGATCGTAGCCAAACCGAACAAACAGAATTGATGGAAAAATTTGGCTCGGTTCGTCATTGCAAAATTGAACAATTAGAGACAATCGAGATTTTCTTTGACCGCTCGGTGGTGGAAATTTTCGTAAACGGCGGGGAAAAAGTGCTGACTTCACGCTTTTTTATCACCAAGCGTGAAAATGTCGTAAAAAGCTCTCGCCTGCTTCAAGCGAAAGTAGCAAAAGTGTTACCAATTAGCGTAAAATAAAACACAAATGGGCTGGAAATGCCTATTAAATGATAAAAAGGAGATAAGTGTGACTAAAAAACGCTTAACGCTAAGTGACATTGCTGAGCTAAGCGGAGTCTCGAAAACGACCGCCAGTATGATTTTAAACGGGCGAGGCAACGATTTCAGAATTAAGACCGAAACCTGCGAAAAAGTCAAAGCGATTGCAAAAAAATATGGTTACCGAGCCAATGTGTATGCCAAATCTTTACAAGCACAGCGTACCAATGTGATTGGCTTGGTGATTCCCGATTTAACCAACTACGGTTTTGCTTTGACTTCCAAAACGCTAGAAAAACTGTGTCGTGAAAACGGCTTGCAGCTGGTTATCGCCTGTTCTGATGATACCGCAGAGGGCGAAAAAAAGGCGATAGAACGGTTATTAGACAGGCAAGTCGATCTGCTGATTACTGCCCCAACCCAGCACGAATCCGGCTACTACCGCAACGTGGCACAATATACGCCAATGCTACAATTAGACCGCTACATTTCGGGGCTGGATATTCCCTCTATTACCAGCAACGACACCCAAAGCATTAGTGTATTGGTGGAAAATATCGTCAGAGCATATCGGCTCAACGAGTTTTTTTATTTGGGCGGACAGCTGTCGCTTTCTCCAAGCCAAAACCGCTTAAAAGGCTTTCGTGAAGGTTTGGAGCAGTCACATTTAGCACTTGATGAAAGTTGGGTGTTACATCAAGATTATCAGCCGGAGTCGGGCTATCAGATGTTCTCTGAAATCGTGGAACGATTAGGGCGTTTGCCACAAGCGGTTTTTACTGCTTCATTTACGCTACTAGAAGGGGTGATGCGGTATTTAACAGAACATCAACAAATGGATAAATTAATGAATCAAGAACTGCATTTAGCCACCTTTGACGATCATCATTTACTGAATGCGTTACCTTTTCATATCCATTCCATTAAGCAAGACCACCAACAGATTGCCGAGCAAACTTTTGCATTGATTCAGCAACGTTTGGCACAACAAAAGGTGGAAAATGTGAAAGTGGATTGCGAAATTTTATGGCGAAAATCAAATTAAAGAAGAGATGTTATGGCACATTTTTACGAATATTTAGAATTTAACAGCGATGAAGATCGTGAAAATCAATTAGAAGTGTATGTGGACGTCAAACTCGCCACAGAGACGGAAGAAAAACTGAAAGCCATTGGCGTGCAAGGGGACTGGCTGGTAATGGCAGAGCCATATTGCCCCGATTGTGTGGAAATTGTGGCTTATTTCCAGCGAATGGCGAAGCTCAATCCTAACATCAAGGTCAAATATGTAGCTCGCAAAGATAATCAGGAACGCAAACATTTTGACAGCGATGAACAGCAACAAGCGGTCATTTCTGCCCAAAAAATTCCAACTATTTTTGATATTGGTAACGGCAAAACAGAATTGGTTTTATCTGAATTTCCGCAATTTTTAAAAGATAAAATGGCAGCGAACCCCGAGCAATTCGATCAATTAAAAGCCGATTTTAGAATGGGAAAATTCGGCAAAGAGGTTGAAGCTGAATTATTGGCGATTTTACTGAATACCAAATAAATTTTGTGAATTTAACCGGCGTTCATTGCGGAATTAGCGGAATTTCTGTATAATTCGCAATCTTTTTATGAATAAAACCGAATATATCTTTGGAGTAAATTTATGGCTCGTGTAACCGTACAAGAAGCAGCGGAGAAAATTGGCAACCGTTTTGATTTAATCTTAATTGCTGCACGTCGTGCAAGACAATTACAACTTCACACCCGTGAGCCACTTGTGCCTGAAGAAAACGATAAGCCGACCGTGATTGCATTGCGTGAAATTGAAGAAGGTTTAATTACAACCGACATTATGGATCAGCTGGAAAATCACGACTCTATTAAGCAAGAAGCGGCGGAGCAGGAAGCGATTTCATTTTTAACTGAAATGAGCAACGAAGCGTAATTTTATTTTTCGTAAATAGAGAATGGACAATTGAGTCTGCAAGCGGTAGGATTTTCCTCAAAATTTGCAAATTCGTTGTCCATTTTTATTTCTGTTGTTATTTCTGTAGTTGAGGTATAACGTGTATCTTTTTGAACCTTTAGATCGAATTATTCAAGGCTATTTGCCCCCCGAGCAGATTGAGCGTGTAAAACGTGCCTATGTGATCGCCCGTGATGCCCACGAGGGGCAAACACGCTCCAGCGGTGAGCCTTATATTACTCACCCAGTGGCAGTGGCGTCGATTATTGCGGAAATGAAGCTCGATCACGAAGCGGTGATTGCGGCTTTGTTGCACGATGTGATTGAAGATACACCTTATACCGAAGAAGAACTGGCGGCGGAATTCGGGCAGAGCGTGGCGGATATTGTGCAAGGCGTTTCTAAGCTGGACAAATTAAAATTCCGCACCCGCCAAGAAGCAGAGGTTGCAAACTTCCGTAAAATGATTTTGGCAATGACCAAAGACATTCGGGTTGTGTTGATTAAACTTGCCGACCGAACCCATAATATGCGAACGCTTGGAGCGCTTCGTCCGGATAAACGTCGCCGTATAGCCAAAGAAACCTTAGAGATTTATAGCCCGTTGGCACATCGTTTGGGTATTGAGCATATTAAAAACGAGTTGGAAGATTTAGGCTTTGAGGCAATGCACCCACAGCGTTATCGGGTGCTGAAAATGGCGATTGCCAGTGCCAGAGGGCATCGTAAAGAGCTGATTCAACGCATTGCCGACGATATTCGTGGGCGGTTAGAAGAGGTAAAAATTGAAGCTCGAGTGTATGGGCGAGAGAAACATCTCTATTCTATTTATCAAAAAATGCGGCAAAAAGATCAGCATTTTCACTCGATTTTAGATATTTATGCGTTCCGTGTGGTGGTGGCGAATGTGGATAATTGCTACCGCGTATTAGGGCAAATGCACGCCTTGTATAAGCCTCGCCCGAAACGGGTGAAAGATTATATTGCCGTACCGAAACCGAACGGCTATCAATCTTTGCACACTTCGATGATTGGCCCGCACGGTGTACCGGTGGAGGTACAGATTCGCACCGAAGATATGGATAAAATGGCGGATATGGGAGTAACGGCTCACTGGCGTTACAAAGAGGGCGAGTCGAACCATAACACCACGGTTCAACTCAAGGCCCAGCAATGGCTGCAAAGCATTGTTGAATTGCAAAACAGTGCCGGTAACACGGCAGAATTTATTGACAGCGTTAAATCGGATCTGTTCTCTGACGATATTTTCGTCTTTACCCCGAAAGGGCGTATTGTTGAATTGCCGGCGAATGCAACCGCCATTGACTTTGCCTATGCGGTGCATTCAGGCATTGGTGATCGTTGTGTAGGTGCGATGGTTGATCGCAATCCGTATCCACTTTCAGAACCGCTACGAACAGGACAGACGGTGGAAATTATTACCGAGCAAGGTAAACGTCCGAAAGCCTCTTGGCTGAATTTTGTCGTCACAGGAAAAGCCCGTGCCAAAATTCGCCAATTCCTTAAAAATCAAGAACACGATGAAGCCATTGAATTAGGTAAACGCCAATTAATTCGTGTGATGAATTTGAATTCTATTGATGAACTCAAACCGGACGTGATTCAACCTGTATTAGACGAGCTACATTTAGCTACCTTTGAGGATTTACTTTCGGAAATCGGGCTTGGTAATCAGATGAGTAGTGTGGTTGCTCAACGCTTATCGGGCGAGACACTACAAATTGATACTGACGGCAACCCGGAAAATAACCAACCAATCAAAATCGAAGGGGTGGAAAATCATCTGATTAGTTTTGCGAAGTGCTGTTTACCGATACCGGGCGATGACATTGTTGCTTATGTCAGCTCGGGTAAAGGCTTGGTGATTCACAATACTTGTTGTGCAAATGTGAAAGATTACGCTATCGACCAAAGCCATTATCTGCCGGTAATGTGGGAAGTGGCGAAAGAAAAAGCTATTAAGTTTGACACGGAAATCGTGCTGGATATTATGAATGAACCGGGCGTGCTTGCTGCCATAACTTCAACCTTTGCGAAAATGGACAGCAACATCGGCAGCATTCATAGTGAGGCGAGAGAGGGGAATGTTTACCAAGTCATCTTCCAAATTTCGGTTATCGATAAAGCTCACTTCGAGGCAATCTTACGCAAGTTATCCGGCATTAATGGAGTGGTAAAAGTCGCTCGTAAATAGGTAACAAGCTAAGCAACAAGCGGTTGGATTTTGTAAAAAATTTACCAATTTCAACCGCTTGTGTTTAACTTACATTTTCGCTTCCAGCAATTTGACTAACGCTTTGATATGATCGCCACTCGCATTCAACGCTGGAATGTAGCGATAAGATTCTCCGCCGGCGTGTTCAAAGTTTTCACGGTTTTCTTCCGCAATTTCTTCTAAGGTTTCCAAACAATCGGCAGAGAAGCCCGGGCAAACAACAGCTACTTTTTTCACCCCACGTTTTGGAAAACTTTCCAATGTTTCATCGGTATAAGGCTGTAGCCACTCTTCATTGCCAAAACGTGATTGGAAAGATAAATACCATTTTTCTCTTGGCAGACCTAGCTTTTCAGCCACTAATTCTGCCGTTTCTTGGCAATGCTTGGCGTAAAAATCACCTTCCGTTTCATAACGTTTAGGAATACCGTGAAAGGAAAACAGTAATAACTCGTCAGGTTTAACATCAATAGAGTTCGCTAATGCCTGAATATAAAGCGGATCGTTGTGATAACTGTGAATAAAATCAAACGGCACAATTTTACGTTGTGCTTTTAAGCCGTTGGCGAACGCGTCAAACACCGAAGCGGTGGTCGTGCTGCTGTATTGCGGATAAAGCGGTAGCACAATAATCCGCTCAACCCCCTGCTTGATGAGGCTATCGGTCGCACTTTCAATACTTGGGTTGCCGTAAGACATTCCCAATTCCACCACTACATTTGGGCCTTTTACATCGAAATAACGCTGTACCGCGCGCTGCTGCTGGCGAGAAATTGCTAATAACGGTGAGCCTTCTTCTGTCCAGACTGATTGGTATAATTTAGCTACTTTCGGCGAGCGTCTTGGTAGCACGATAAAGTTGAGGATTGTCTGCCATTTTACTTTGGGTAAATCGATAACACGGGGATCGCTTAAAAATTGCTTTAAATAACGCTTTACCGCACTTGAGGTAGGTTCATCTGGCGTACCTAAATTAGCCAGCAAAATACCTATTTTTTGAGGTTGATTCATTGCTCTATTTCTCATCAAAATTTAATTATTTTTTCGATTATGCCACAAACCAATATAAATTTCTGCGATTATTACAAGCGGTCGTATTTTTCAAAAATTTTACAAACAACCCGAGTTGTGTTTGGATTGTTTCTTGCTTTTTATTTTAATTGCCTGTAGAATTGCAACTCTTTTTTATGGTCCTTGTTTGGCAGAAATATTGAGTATGCCAACTTTTTAAATTTTTAGGTAGATAAGCAATGAAACGTACATTTCAACCATCAGTATTAAAACGTGCTCGTACACACGGTTTCCGTGCTCGTATGGCTACTAAAAACGGTCGTCAAGTATTAGCACGTCGTCGTGCTAAAGGTCGTAAATCTTTATCTGCATAATTGCAGAACTCAGCCAAAACACCTTTCTAATTAAGTTAAGTGTGAAGAAGCTAAATTTTTCTCGGGAGCTGCGTTTGTTAGCTCCCGTTCAATTTAAAGCGGTATTTGAAGAACCACTTCGAGCTAGCACCCCTCAAATGACCCTTCTTGCGAGAGAGAATACAGTAGATAATCCTCGTCTCGGTTTAACCGTTGCTAAAAAACATCTCAAACGAGCTCACGATCGCAATCGCATTAAACGCATTGTGAGAGAAAGTTTTCGCCTTAAGCAACATGAATTGCCGAATTTTGATTTTGTGTTTGTAGCAAAAGGCGGCATTGGCAAATTAGGCAATGCAACGCTGTTTGAAACATTGGAAAAACTATGGGCAAGACACATTCGCCTGAGCAAAAAGCCGGTAGAGCAGAATCCGTAACTCAGCCGGATAAAATCAGCATATTAGCCCGACTGCTTTTACTACCGATTTATTTCTATCGCTATGCCATCAGCCCATTGATTGGACCTCGTTGCCGATTCTACCCAACCTGCTCAACTTATGCTGTTGAAGCAATTAAAATTCACGGAGCAATCAAAGGTGGATATTTAGCTTTTAAACGGATTCTACGTTGCAACCCTTTGAGTGAGGGAGGCGAAGATCCTGTCCCACCTTGTTGTAAAGGCAACTGCAAACATAATGATAAAAAATAGCCTAAACTCAATAAGTTAGGCTATTTTGTTTGATACAAGCGGTCATTTTTAGCAAAAAATTTACTTGTGAGACTGATATTGTTGAATAAGGCAATAATTCGAGTGAATTAAATGCTAAAGGAAGAACCACACCCACAGGTTGAGCTTGCGTTTGGATTGTTCACTACAAAACGTGAACCATCTAAGCCTTCGGTATAATCTACCGTACCTCCGATTAAATATTGCAGACTCATAGGATCAACCACCAAGCCTACATTTTGGTTCTCAATGGTAAGGTCTCCCTCATTGACTTGATCATCAAAGGTAAACCCATACTGGAACCCACTACAGCCCCCACCCGTAATATACACACGCAAGCGAAGATTCGGGTTCTCTTCGCCCTCAATTAAGCTTTTTACTTTACGTGCCGCCGCATCAGTAAAGATTAAAGGAATTTGAATATCGCTCATTTTGTTTTAGATCAAAATTTTACTGTGATTGGATATTATCTAATAATTACATAGGAAGTGCAATCTTAAAAAAGAGTAAATGAATGCAGTGGAAATAAGAAAATGATGTATAATGCTGTACAGAAACATGCAAATTTTAGAGGAAACTATGGCAGATTCAGTAAAAAGTCATGAGCAAAGCTCGGATGAGATTGATTTAATTGAGATTTTTCGTGCTCTATGGGATAAAAAATGGTGGATTGTTATAACAACATTCGTTACTACATTACTTGCCGGTATTTATGCATTTACTGCAAAAGAGCAATGGACGTCTAAGGCAACAGTTATTGCCCCTAAATTAACAGAGTTAGGCGAGTACTTAAATGTTCGCCGAGAGTATAATCGTATTTTGCGTGTAGAGCCTATTGACCCAAATGCATTATCTGTAAGACTATTCAACAATTTTAACCGATTAGCACAATCTCAAGATACTAAAAATGAATTTTTTATCACTTCCAATGTGTATAAGACTTTAGCTGAAGGAAAAGATGAGCAGGGGCAACGCACAGTTTTATCCAATTTGAGTAATGAAAATACCAGCTTTATTATTCCTGATCCTAAGAAAGAGCCTAATGCGATAGGTCGTACACTATCTTTTTCTGCAGAAACACCGGTAGAGGCACAAGATACTCTTGGTGAGTTAATTCAATTCATCAATAACAAAGCATTTACTGTTGAATTAGAAGATTTTTTAGTTGATTTCCAAAATGTGCTTACTGCATTACAATATGAAAAATCATTAATTCAGGAAGATTTATCTGTGAATAAGTCGGTTCAGTTGGAAAACTTAAATAAAGCCTATGAAACTGCACAAAAAGCAGGTATTAAAGAATATTCAAAAGCATTTAATCAATCAGATGCATCAAATATTGCAGCAGCTTTAAGTGATACTAAAATCTCCCTTTCTGATTCAAAATTAGCAGATAGTTCATATTTATTTATGTTAGGGGAAAAATACCTAAAGGCTCAAATTGATGTGGCTAATGAGAAAGGTGTTGTTTATCCACCACGTTATTATCAAATTGATTACCAACTTAAGCAACTAGAGCCGTTATTTGAAAAAACAAAGACAGTTAAAACACAAACTTTTAGTTACCAAGCTTCGCCGGATTATCCTGTAATAAAAGATAAACCTAAAAAGGTAATTATTTTATTAATAGGTGCAATATTAGGTGGTGTAGTATCAAGTCTTATTATCTTAGTTTCTCGCTTATTAAATCGTGGAAAAAGCTAAATGTTGCGTAATTTTATTCTTTCTATTTTCTTTAAAAGCTTTAATGAAAAGTTACTGATTGATATCCGTAAAATGCATAAGTTTTTTAAACGTAAAGAAAGTAGTAATAAATATATAAAGCCTTTTTATATACTATTAGTCAATCATTATCATAAAAAAATTTATTATAAATATGCATGCGATATTACACCTAGTTGTCAATTAGGAAATATTGAATTTCGCCATCCTTTGGGTATTGTTATTGGTGGCAGTGCAGTTTTAAATGATGGTGTTATTATCCACCAAAATGTTACTTTCGGTGCTTTAAGGTTTAATCAAGAAAGGCGAGGTATAGATTGTAAACAAATAGTAGGTAAAAATACAATTATTTGTACAGGAGCAAAGGTCCTTGGTGATATCACTATCGGTGAAAATTGTATTATTGGAGCCAATGCAGTTGTAACTAAAAATGTGCCAGACAATTCTATTGTTGTTGGGTTTAATAAGATTCTTGAAAATAAGAGCTAAAAACGCACCAAATATATGAATTTAATTATCTGTTTAACACCTTTGCAAATGTTGATTGCTGAAACAATTATTAAGAAAAAACAACTTAAAAATAATATATTAGTTGTTATTGCTTATAATGATAATGATAAATTTCGTTACTATTATAATCGGTTAAGTTCGTTGTGTAATGCGTCTTACTTTTTCTTGATTGATAATTCTAGTCTATTTAATAGAATTAAAGCAATGGCAAGACTAAAATTATTTGTTTCATTGTTGAGTAAATATGATTTTTCCTCGTGCTATCTTGCAAGTATTGACTGTTCATATATTCAACTTATTACAAGCAGTATAGAATATCAGGAACTTTACACATTTGATGATGGAACAATTAATTTACTAGCAGATAGTTCTTATTACAGAGATAAATCTTATTCATTATTTGAGAAAGTTTTTAGGAGGATATTCGGAATAAAAGATACCGTATCGTTATATCGTAAAAATAGTATATTCCACTATACTATTTTTAAAAATAATAGCAATATAATAGAGAATACGGAATTTATTCCATTTATTCAGCCTAATGTTATTCAATCATATAATGTAGATAAAGTAGTTAAGATATTTGTTGGTCAACCATTATCTGAAATAAAAGTGGATAAGAATACAGTTATCTCTTTCTTAAAAGATGAGAAAATAGATTATTACTATCCACATCCTCGAGAGAAGGATTTTTTTGATAATGTTGAATATATCTACAGTAATAGAATTTTTGAAGACTATTTGGTTGAATATCTTGAATGTAATGTTAGTGCAGATATAAATGTTTATACTTTCTTTAGTACGGTCGTTATGAATATAAAGGATCTAAATAGAGTTAATGTAATTTCATTGTTTTCTAGTCAAGTACCTGATAGTTTTATTGGTGTTTATAGGCTGTTTAGGGAAAATAATATTGAAATAAGGACGATAGATGAATAATATAAAGAGTTACTTTATTTCATATTTGCTTTTTTTTCAGTTTGTTTCATATTTTCTGTATTTGAAGTTCGAAAATTATATATTTTTACTTTGCTATTTCTTTATAGGTTTCGCTAGTTTCTTTACTATAAGGAAAGTAAATAAGACTATATTTCTGATGTCTATTTTTGTTGTTTCTATATTCTTGATTTTTTCTATGTCCTCAAGGGAGAATAGCTTCATTCTAAATGCTTATAATGTGCTATTAGGTGTTTTTGCATTTCTTTCCGCCTATGTTTTATATCTTTCTGATAGATTTTACAATTATATAAAAGTAATGTTTTGGGCTTATAGTCTAATGATTTTATATTATTTTTACATGTTTGGTTTATCTGATCCTGATCTTTACAACAATATCTTTGTAAAAGGTAGTAGAAATTATGTTAGTGCAATATATATATTTCTTTTCTGCCTTCTGATATTGTCTTACGATAAGGATAATATTAAAGTACCTATTGTATATCCTATGGTGACTTTTTTAGGATGTATCATCTTGTATGGGCGAAGTGGGATTATAATCTCTTTTGTTATTATGATGTATTTATACTTTTTTAATAAGAGATATTTATTATTTAAGCTGGCTCTTATTATAGCAGTGATATTCATAGTTGTTTTTAATCTAGAGCAAATAATGTCATTTTTTATTGAAAAAACAAGTTTCTCTTATGGGGTTGAGTCAGAAAGAACAGTTATGATCCAAGAGTATAAGAATGGTATCTTATATAGTTTGGATAATTTTATATTAGGATTTAAATTAGATGGATGCTGTGCTACTATTAAGCTTTTCGATAGTAATCCACACAACTCATTTATTGCTGGACACATTAGATATGGGATTTTTCACCTGATTTTTATTTTAAGTGTCTTAACCTATATTTTGCTTTCAGGAAAATCATTGTATATTTTTATATCTTTGGTTTATTTTTTTAGGCTATTCTTAGATCAGCTAGGATTGTTTTCTCCCCTAGATGTTATTTTATTTTATATTATTTTTTTAATTAATGGTAATAAACGTGATAAAAGAATCGCATAGTGAAAAGTCTGCTATTTTAGTTGTTTGTCATAAGCCAATACCGTATGTTGCAAAATTAGCAAATAGTGAGATTAATTCTAATTTTTATATCCATGTAGATAGAAAGGCAGATATTGATATAATTAAAAAAGATTTTGCACCTAACTTAGAAAATGTATTTTGGTTGGAAAAACGCGTTGATGTGAATTGGGGTGGTTTTAGTATAGTTCAATCAATACTATCTCTGATGAGGGTTGCTTTAGAGAATAAGGAGAACTTACACTTCCATCTTATTTCTGGCAATTGTATTTTTCTTGATGATATTACTTTAATTGAAAAAAGGATGAAGAGTTATCCCGAAAGTAGCATTTTTTTAGAATTGAGTTCCTCATTAAGACGTAGGTATAGGCTTCGATTTAATGCACCACATGCTGATACTAAATATCAGCGGAGTATTATTGGACGATTATTAACGAAGTGTTTCCAGCTCATAGATAAGTTAGTTTACCCAAGAAATGAACTTATTAAATTAGCTCCTTTTGGAAATATGTGGTTTTCTGCAAATATAGAAGGAATGAAACAATTATTATCTATAGTAACAGAAGATGAAGAAACCTATTTTAGTCATAAGTTAGTCCCTGATGAGCATTTTTTCCAATATCTAATATTAAAAAATGGTTTGCAGGATACTGTTTATGATAATAAGCGTTATATTAAATTTATTGGGAGTGCGAACCACCCAGAAAATCTGAATTATGGAGAGTTAGTCAGTTTAGAACGTTCTAAATATTGGATTGCTCGTAAGGTTTCCTCTGGTATTGCATTAAATTATTTAGAAAATATTAAAAAAGATTGCGGTAGTGAGTATTAAATTCTCAGTGTTAATGTCCTTATATTTTAAGGAAAAAGAAGATTATTTATTATCTTGTTTGGAAAGTCTCAAACAACAAACTTGTCAGGCAAATGAAATTGTTCTAGTTTTTGATGGCGAGGTATCAGAAACTCTAGAAAGTATAGTGCAAAATTTTGCAGAGAAACTACCGCTTGTTATCGTACGCCTACCTCAAAATGTAGGGTTAGGAAGAGCATTAAATGAAGGGCTGAAGCATTGCGCTAATGAGTGGGTATTTAGAATGGATACTGATGATATTTGTTTACCTACTAGATTTGAAAAGCAAATTAATTTTATTTATCAAAACCCAAATGTGGTTTTACTAAGTAGTCAAGTAGAAGAGTTTGATGAAACTATGATGGAGTCTATTGGCATAAAACAAGTGCCGATTAATGATAATGAAATTCGTGTTTCAGCATTACTTAGAAATCCTTTTAATCATATGGCAGTAGCCTATAAAAAATCTGTGATTGAGCAGGTTGGAGGTTATCAGCACCATCTTTATATGGAAGATTACAACTTATGGTTACGAGTTATTGCACAGGAATATGAGGTATATAATTTACCAGATGTGCTTGTTAATGTGCGCTCAGGTTCTGCAATGTACGCTCGGCGTAAAGGGTGGGAATATATTAAGAGTGAGTATCAATTAGCAAAATTGAAAAAAGAGTTGGGATTACAATCACTGATCTCATCAAGTATGTTTTTTATACTTAGAGCCTTGCCTCGGTTACTGCCTACATCTCTTTTAGGTAGACTTTATAAGAAATTAAGAAAAGGATAAATTATGAGTATTCAGCAAAAGAAAAGACACTCTCGTTGGTATGAACGTATCTTTTTTAGTACAACTGTTCAAAGCATTTTGGGCGTTATGTTCTCAAGTGTCTTACCCGCTATCTATTTTTGGGGAGAGAAATTTAATTCTATTGAAACTCGTTCTAATACGATTATAGCGACTTCTCTTGCCTTTGTAATGATAGCTATCAGCTTAAGAGTGTTAATGAAATATCCAGGTAATAAGTCAGCAAGTTTTGTCTTCTCAACAGTTATTTCTTGGTATGCGGTTTTATTAATCGTGTTAACGATATTTAGATTGGATTATTCTAATACATTGCTAGGTACGAGCTTTATACTCACAATTCTATTTTGTTTTATTGGTTATTTTCTTTCGAGAAGTTGGATTATTCCTAAAATCGCTTTGGTTCCATTTGGAAGAGCTATCAATTTGAACCGAATTCAGAATGTAGAGTGGATTGAATTAAGTGAACCAATATTGGGGGAAAAGAGAATTAACTCTATTGCGGTAGATTTACACTATCCTGATTTGCCCGCAGAATGGCATAAATTTTTAGCGAAATGTACATTGAATGGTATTCCTGTATATAACGTTCGCCAGCTTGAGGAGTCTTTAACCGGACGTGTAAAAATTCGCCATATGTATGAAAATGACTTAGGTTCATTACTTCCTTCTCCAATTTACTCATTAGTGAAGCGTATCATTGATATTACATTGATTGTTGCTACGTTTCCCATTACTTTACCTATTATGGCAATCACTGCTATTGCTATTCGCTTAGAAAGTGAAGGTGGAGCAATGTTTATTCAAAAGCGCGTTGGGCAAGGTGGAAAGGAGTTTAATATTTATAAATTTCGTAGTATGTGTAAAGACTCCGAAAAAGATGGTGCTAAATTTGCACAAAGTGGCGATATGCGTGTAACTCGTATTGGTAAATTTATTCGCAAAACCCGTATTGATGAGCTGCCTCAATTTTTCAATGTACTAAAAGGCGATATGAGTTTAATAGGCCCTCGTCCAGAACAGAAAGCCTTTGTAGATAAATTTGAAGAGGAAATTCCATTCTATAATTATCGTCATATCGTTAAACCAGGTATTTCCGGTTGGGCTCAGGTCGTCCATGGTTATGCAGCAGATGTTGATGATACAAAAGTAAAAGTAGAACATGACTTCTACTATATTAAGCATTTTTCTTTATGGCTTGATATTTTAATTATTTTTAAAACATTGAAAACAATGCTGACTGGATTTGGGGCAAGATAATAAATTAGAGAGTGAATAGCATGCTTGAGAAAATAGAAAAACTTATTGATGAAATCAACAAGTTGCACTTAGCTTTTTCGAAAGACTACTTTGAAACAGGTAAGATTGAAAAAGTGAATCTTAAGCATACTTTTGCCAAAGTGCCTACGCCACATATTTTAGCTTATCGTCTTAATTTACATGAATCTATTAATGATTATTTATATCGTGCAGATTTAGAGGGAATTTCTTATTTTTACCGAGTAAAAACCTCAGAATCGATTTTAGATAAAATCGAGCGTTTTAAACAGCGTAGTGAAGGTTATCCAGTAAATAGCATTCTCAACGATATTTTTGGGGCTCGTATTATTGTTTCTAGTGAAGTGATTCAGCAAGTAATGGAGTCATTAGATTATTGGCAAGAAAAATATGGACTAAAAAATTGGTATTTGAGAGATAAAGATGAATATGTGGGTATTCATATTTATTTTAAGAATTCAAGTAACTTTTATTATCCTTGGGAATTGCAAATTTGGGATAAAAAAGATGCTGAAAAGAATATTCAAAGCCATATTAAATACAAACGAAATTTCGTGAATCAAATTTCATATTCACCTTTATGATCATCCTCATCACTGGCGGAGCCGGTTTTATCGGATCTGCATTAGTTCGCTATCTGATTGAACATACTCCACACACAGTTATCAATGTGGATAAGCTCACCTATGCGGGAAATTTAGCCTCATTGGAGAGTGTCGCACGTCACGAACGCTACCATTTTGAAAAAGCAGATATTTGTGGAAGCGGTCAAATTTCTGAGATTTTTGGCAAATATCAGCCTGATGCGGTGATGCATTTAGCCGCGGAAAGCCATGTAGATCGATCTATTTCTGGGGCAGCAGATTTTATTCAAACCAATATTGTCGGCACTTATACTTTATTAGAAGCAGCGAGAGCTTATTGGGATACACTGCCTGAACCCCAAAAATCGGCGTTTCGCTTTCTGCATATCTCGACAGACGAGGTCTATGGTGATTTAGCCGAAAGCGAGGGATTATTTACCGAGAAAGCTCCTTATAATCCAAGTAGTCCCTATTCGGCCTCTAAAGCTGCCAGTGATCATCTGGCTCGGGCTTGGCATCGCACCTACGGTTTACCGACTATTATCACCAACTGTTCCAATAATTATGGGGCATATCAATACCCCGAAAAACTGATTCCGTTAATGATTTTAAATGCCTTAGAAGGTAAAGCCCTACCTGTTTACGGTAACGGCTTGCAGGTCAGAGATTGGTTGTTTGTGGAAGATCATATTCACGCCCTCTATTTGGTGTTGCAAAAAGGGAAAATCGGCGAAACCTACAATATTGGCGGGCATAATGAAAAGACCAATATCGAAGTGGTTCGTTCTATCTGTTCTATTTTGCAAGAAATGGTGCCAAATAACCCGCTTGTTGTAGGGCAATATGCTGATTTAATTACTTATGTGCAAGATCGCCCTGGCCACGATTTCCGCTATGCAATTGATACTTCAAAAATCGAAAAGGAACTCGGCTGGAAACCGAAAGAAACTTTTGAAAGTGGCCTGCGTAAAACAGTGGAATGGTATTTGGCTAATCGGAATTAGTAGTAAGAAGCAGAAAAAGAGGACATATTCCGGCATTTATCCTGTGGTGGAAGATGAAGTTGCCACCTCGGTTATATTCCCAACTCTCAGTTTCTCAACGGAAAATTTATATGATTTATATAGTATTCAGAATAAAAAGGCAGAAATAAATATTTCCGCCTTTCTTCTATTGTTTTATCATATTCTCTCTTCGTTCTGCTTGACTAAATGGTAGAGTAAAATTAACACAAAGAAATAGAATAATGAGCCTGAATTATGGGCTAAAAATGATTGGCTTAGGAAAAAGAATGAATGCGAAATAATATGTACAACGCCTAATATCGCCATACATTTTACCTCTCTATTTTCTGCCTTTAATCGTCTGGCAAAAATAAAAAATGGAATAATTAAAATAGCCATTAGTGCCATGAAACCAACTACACCTCTTTTCACAAAGGCTTCTAGATATTGGTTGTGTAAGCTATTAAATCTAAGCGTTGTTTTTGCCATTTGTTTTGTTTCAATCTGTTTCTTTTTGAATGTTTCATAGCCTGTGCTACCGTGTCCTAATAGCGGTTTTTCACGGATTCCGATAAGCGCATTTTCCCACATATCAAAACGAGCTCCCAGAGATGAATGTCTATTTCCTTTTTCTAAAAATACGATAATATCATTCTTAGCTGCATTATATCGTTTTTGTATGCCAAATTCTGGTTTGGAGATAAAAAATGAGAGTGAAGATATAAGTGCTAATAGAATCAGGAAAATAGCTTTCTTATTTAGCTGTCTTAAATTTAAAAATAGGATAAATAAGAAAGCAAATGGGAATGCAAGCCAGCCGCCTCTTGCTCCTGTTAGAATACTGGCAAATAACCCAAACATGGCAAAAACCAGGTAGGCAATGCCAGTTTTAATTCTTTTTTTTGAAAGCCAATAAAAGGCAATTGCTATACTAAATAGTGATAATAATATTGCTATGTTCCCCGATTGAATACGCATTATTTCAGGGAAAGGAAATTTAAGATTTAATATAAACCTCTGATATATTGCTATACAACCAGCTACCAACGCTCCAATCGGTATAAAGTGCAATACAGTTTCTTTTTTAATCGGATAAAGTTTAAAGAAAAAAATCAGAGGGATAAGCAGTAAGATTCTGCTAGGGTTATCAATTTCACGAATGCTATCGCCATTAAAAATAGCAGACATTGCAAACGTTAGAAAATAGCCAATAAGCGAGAAAATAAAAAATTTATCCTCTTTATCAAGTAACCACTTTTGTTTTAATTTGAAACGATAAAATAAGAAACTAAGTGTAGCGATAATACCTAACGCCATTGGCACATAACTATAACCTTTCTTAAAGGTTAAAACAGTGATAAAAAATGTGGCGACTAGTATATTACAGAAAAGAGCAATATGTGAGTTGTCTATTTTTTTGAAGTTAAGGTGCATCGACATATCCTAAAACAATGAAAATTGCTGTCATTTTATACTAAGGGTATAAAGGTTATCTATCTCTTTTTAGCAAAGTTTTGTTGAATTTGAGGGATTATTCGGCATAATATCTTTATATGTTTGATAAAGGAGGAGATATGAGCTTATTACCTATGAATGAAGTTACCAGTTTAAGCCAATTAGATCCAAACGGAAGTTATACTTACGCGGATTATTTGCTATGGAAATTTAAAGAACGGGTGGAGATTATCAAAGGGAAGATTGTGGCAATGTCTCCGGCACCAACTCGTTTTCATCAGCGAATTTCTATGAAGATGACTGCAAAATTTTTAGAGGTATTTGACAATCATCAATGTCAGATTTATTCCGCTCCCTTTGATGTTCGTTTTCCCGATCAAAACGGAAAAGTCAAAACCGTAGTGCAACCGGATCTTTGCGTAATTTGCGATATTAGCAAATTAGACGAAAGAGGTTGTGTAGGTGCACCGGATTTAGTGGTGGAAATCCTTTCTCCGGGTAATACTAAACGGGAGATGAAAGACAAATACGAACTTTACCAGGAACAAGGGGTGAAAGAGTATTGGATTGTTTCTCCTGAAACCCGCACCATTCAGATTTTTGTGTTGGAAAACGGTAAATATATCGGCATTCAGCCGGTGGCAGAAGATGAGAAGGCAACTTCTGTGGTCTTTCCGGCATTAAGTTTTTCGACCGAGAAATTATTCGAACTGTAGAAAGATGCAACATAATGCGGCGGTTTTATGCCACAATACTACTTTACTTATGTAAGTGCTTAAGGTAGAATGCACTACCTTTTTTGTTCTATGCCGCCAATATTGTGTGCGGTTTAATTTAATCATATTTTTCTGAGGTGATGGCATATGCCAGTAATTAAAGTTCGTGAAAATGAATCATTTGACGTAGCATTACGTCGTTTCAAACGCTCTTGCGAAAAAGCGGGTATCTTAGCTGAAGTTCGTGCTCGTGAATTCTACGAAAAACCGACAACAATTCGTAAACGTGAAAAAGCATCACTTGCTAAACGTCACGCTAAACGTAATTTCCGTGAGAACGCACGTAACACACGTTTATACTAATTAGTTAGGCTGGTTAGCAAACTATATCGAAACCGTGATTCCGTTAGGCTCACGGTTTTGGTGTTTTTAACGTTTCTATTTCAAGCGGTTGTTTTTTGCAAAAAATTTGCAAAATTGCTCCGCTTGTATCATTCAAAGAGCAGGAGGAAATCAATGAAAGGCACAATCCCACGTTCGTTTATTGATGATCTTATCGCTCGTACCGATATTGTTGAGGTCATCAACAGTCGGGTTAAGCTCAAAAAAGCAGGACGTGATTATCAAGCCTGCTGCCCTTTTCATCACGAAAAAACACCTTCTTTCTCTGTGAGCCAATCCAAGCAGTTTTACCACTGTTTCGGCTGTGGCGTACACGGGAATGTCATCACCTTTTTGATGGATTATGACAAACTCGAATTTCCGGAAGCGATTGAAGAGCTGGCGGCAATGCACGGGCTGGAAGTGCCGAGAGAGAATGTGATTGAGCGTGACGGCAAGCCTCAAGCTAATTTTAAAACTAAGCGTAATCTTTATGAATTGATGGAAGCGGTGGCGAAGTTCTACCAGCAGAATTTATCGCACCAGATTGAGCCACAAAGCTATTTACAGCAACGAGGTTTGTCTGAAGAGATTATCGAACGCTTTGAAATTGGTTTTGCTCCAAATGCTTTTGATGCCGCCCTACGCACTTTTGGGCAATCACAAGAAGATATTCAGAAATTGCTCGATACGGGCGTTTTAACCAAAAATGATAGCGGTCGAATTTACGATAAATTTCGCAATCGGGTAATGTTCCCGATTCGAGATAAGCGTGGACGGGTAATTGCCTTTGGTGGGCGGGTGTTGCCGAATGATGAGCAAGGGGCGAAATATATGAACTCGCCCGAAACAGTGATCTATCACAAAGGCAGTGAGTTATATGGCTTGTATCAAGCACTGAAAGTCAATGAAACGCCGGATTATCTGTTCGTGGTGGAAGGCTATATGGACGTGGTCGCCCTTGCCCAATTCGGCGTGGATAACGCAGTCGCCTCTTTAGGCACGGCAACTACCGGTGAACAAATTCAGCAAATGTTTCGTTGCACCGAGCAAATTGTCTGTTGTTATGATGGCGATAGAGCCGGTCGAGATGCAGCTTGGCGGGCGTTAGAAAATGCGTTGCCTTATTTGCAAGACGGTCGCCAACTGAAATTTATTTTCTTGCCCGATGGCGAAGATCCGGACACTTTTGTTCGTTCTCAAGGTAAGGTTGGATTTGAGCAATATGTGGCACAGAATGCCAAGCCATTAAGCGATTTCTTATTTGACAGTTTGTTGGCGGATGTGGATCTTTCCTCCAAAGAAGGGAAATCAAAACTCGCCGCTTTAGCTGTTCCCTTAATCAATCGCATTCCAGGCGAGATGTTACGGGTGTATTTACGCAATATTTTGGGGCAGAAATTAGGCATTTTAGACCCAACGCAGATAGAAGCTCTGTTACCGACGAAAAAAGCGGCAGAGAAGCCTTTACATCAAGCGGTCAAAATGAAACGTACGCCAATGCGGCTGTTGATTGCGTTATTGATTCAAAATCCGTATTTGGTGAAATTCGTACCCGATGTAAGTGCTTTAGCCTCCTTAAAAGATCCGGGCTTTGCATTACTAACCGATATTGTCGCAACTTGTCAGCAAAATGCAGGTATCAGTATGGGTGGGCTACTTGAACATTATCGGGAAGATCCCCAATATAAGATTGTTGAAGCCCTCGCAAATTGGGATCATTTAGAATTACCCGAAAATATCGAACGAACATTTATTGACACCCTCGATTTTCTCTACGCTAAATTAGTGGAATTACGCAAAGAAGAGCTAATTGCCAAAGACCGAACGGTGGGCTTAACCGATGATGAGAAAAAAGAGTATGCTCTTTTGATGTTTCAGTAGAATTTTAAGCTCGAATAATTCCCCTCTTTAGCAAAGAGGGGGGGAGATTTGGCAGGAATAATGAACGAAGAAAATAATTAATTCTATCTAAGAATAAAAAGAAAGTTATCTCTCTTACTGCGCCTCTTTTTATTGCCAAACCTCTCTGTTCTCATAAGCATCAAAGCGATGCGTAAATTAGAAAAATAGAATTTTTTTGTGAATTTATGAAGTCGAACCAAATTTAGTGGTATAATCCACTACTATTTTTGCTCGCATAATAAACGGATAGACTATGGAAAACCAAGCAGATCAACAATTAGAACAGCAATCTCAATTAGAACTTCTGATCAGTCAAGGGCGTGAACAGGGATATTTAACGCTTTCTGAAGTGCACGACCACTTACCGGAAGAGTTGGTGGATGCGGAGCAGATCGAAGATATTATTCAGATGATCAACGATATGGGTATCCAAGTTTTAGAGGCTGCCCCTGATGCGGATGATTTACTACTCGCTGAAAATATCGCCGATGAAGATGTGGTAGAAGAAGCCACCAAAGTGCTTTCAACTGTAGAATCAGAGTTAGGTAGAACTACTGACCCTGTGCGTATGTATATGCGTGAGATGGGGACAGTTGAGCTTTTAACCCGTGAAGGTGAGATTGATATCGCTAAACGCATTGAAGAAGGGATTAACGAAGTTCAATGTGCGATTGCGGAATATCCGGAAGCCTTAAGTGGCCTGTTAGCCTGCTATGCTCAAGTCGAAACCGGTGAAATGCGCCTTTCTGATTTAGTGACAGCATTTGTCGATCCTAATATTTTAGAAGAAGCACCGTTAGAGGATATTGAGGCTGCTTTAGGTGAAGATGAAGAATCTTCTGATGTGCCTGATGTAGATGATGAAAACGAAGATGAAGACGGTGATAGCAGCTCAGACAGCAGTGATGACAGCTCGATTGACCCGGAACTTGCCCGCGAAAAATTTGAAGCCCTACGCAGCCAACACGAAAAAGTGTTATTGGTCATTCAAAAACACGGGCGAACCAGTAAAAAATCGAAAGAGCAAATTGAAATTTTATCTCATATTTTCCGTGAATTCCGTTTGGTGCCGAAGCAATTTGACTTATTGGTTGCTTCTATGCAAAAACTGATGAAACAGGTTCGCACTGAAGAACGTCAAATTCAACGCTATGCAGTGGAATATGCCGGCATGAAAAAAGCGGACTTCTTAAAAGCATTCCAAGGGCACGAATTAAGCGAAGCATGGATCGAAAAAGCGATTAATGCAAAGAAAAATGCAGCACCAAAACTTGCCAATTATGTCGATAATATTCGAGTGAATATTGCTAACTTACAGAATTTGGAGCAAACCTCAGGCTTAACTATCGCCCAAATCCGTGAAATTGGTGGGCGTATTTCCAATGGTGAATTAAAAGCTCGCCGTGCGAAAAAAGAGATGGTGGAAGCAAACTTGCGTTTGGTGATTTCGATTGCGAAAAAATACACTAACCGTGGCTTGCAGTTCTTGGATTTAATCCAAGAAGGAAACATCGGCTTAATGAAAGCGGTGGATAAATTTGAATACCGTCGTGGCTATAAATTTTCAACCTATGCAACTTGGTGGATTCGTCAGGCGATTACCCGTTCGATTGCCGACCAAGCCCGTACAATTCGTATTCCGGTGCATATGATTGAAACTATCAACAAACTCAACCGTATTTCACGCCAATGTTTACAAGAAATGGGGCGTGAGGCAACGCCGGAAGAACTGGCAGAACGTATGGGAATGCCGGAAGATAAAATCCGCAAAGTGTTGAAGATTGCCAAAGAGCCGATTTCAATGGAAACGCCAATCGGTGACGATGACGATTCACACTTAGGTGATTTTATTCAAGACGAAAGCCTTGAATTACCATTGGATTCCGCCACTGCGGAGAGCCTGCGTATGGCAACGAACGAAGTGTTAGAGGGCTTAACCCCGCGTGAAGCGAAAGTGTTGCGTATGCGTTTTGGTATTGATATGAACACAGACCACACACTCGAAGAAGTTGGTAAACAATTTGACGTAACTCGTGAACGTATCCGCCAAATTGAGGCGAAAGCACTGCGCAAACTTCGCCACCCGAGCCGTTCGGAAACCTTACGTAGTTTCTTAGACGACTAATCATTTCCCCTATGCCTGATGGTATAGGGGATTTTGTTTTAATCTGTATAACAAGCGGTGATATTTACCGTATTTTTTACAAAAGAGGGAGAGATGAAAAAATCACTATTAGCACTTTTAATTGGCTCAGTATTTCTGATTTCAGCTTGTGAAGACGGCAAAATGACCCAAACGGTATTAGAAGCCGAAAAACAAATTGTTCAGTTGGGTAATGAGTTAAAAAGCACAAAAGATACATTAGAGAAGAAAGATATTGAGCTTACTGAGCTTTCTAACGTTAAAGCTGAGAACGAAAAACTAAAAGCAGAACTTGAAAAAGCCCAAAAAAATGTGGCATTGCAAGTTGAGATTGTAAAAATCTTCGATAAGAAAGAAGTAATTAAATATAACAATGAGAAAAAAGAAGAGTATATGCCTGAAGAAAGCCGCATTGAATCTTTCGTAAGCATTCCAAAAACCAACGTGGAGTGGCTCAATCAGCTTTTGCTTAAAACTATTTACGATCCTAATGAAGAGGCTGGGCGAAAATTGCAAAACCCAACGGAAGATGATTTGAAAAAATATCGTGAAGAAGTTTATCAATCGTTGGTTGTTAGTGCGAAAGAAGAGCCTGTTATCGGTTATGAAGAAAGTATTCATAGCGATTTTATCGGACAACGCAACAACATTGTAACCTTTAGCGTGCAGCCTTATAGCTATAGTGGTGGTGCTCACGGCTTGCACTATACTCAGTACATTAATGTAGATTTAAATAAGAAATCTGTTATTCGATTAGATGATTTAGTGAGTAAGCAAAATCAAGCTAAGCTAAAAGATGCTCTTTGGGAAAGTTATGCAATGTTCCGTGTAGATGAAAATGGCAAATATAACGGATTTGCGGATAAAAAAGAGTTCCGTATTTCGCCAGAGTTCTATTTCGGAGCATATGGCGTTGTGTTTGTTTATCCGCCTTATGAGTTAGGCCCTTATGCCGAAGGTGATGTAGAGGTGAATTTGCCTTGGTATTTAGTAAATGAGCTATTTAACAAAGATTACCAACGTGGCGAGAAAGATGGTTTCTTTAAACGGGAAGAGTAGTAGCAAACCGCTTGTTGATACAAGCGGTTATTTTTTTCCTAAATTTTGCAATTAACCCAACACAATCCCTAAACTAAACAATAAGTTAGTGATTAATGCCAACCCTGCCATTTGCCCTAAAATCGGGTAAAGTTCTTTTGGATCTCGGTGCTGATAAACAAAACGAGCGTGTTTTGCGAGTAATGGCACAGCAAGTAAAAAGATGAAACTATACCAATGCTCAAATTCCGAAATGGCAAAAATCAGATAAGAAATGACCGCTAGTACCAATAAGAAAACGTGGTATTTCCGCCCATTTTGGCTGCCAATTCGCACAATAAGGGTATTTTTGCCGGCTTGTCTGTCTTGGTTAATATCACGCAAGTTATTGATATTTAACACTGCCACAGACAGCAATCCGCAACCGAAAGCAGGGAGCAGAATTATTGGCGGAAAGCTATGAGCCTGTAGATAGAACACGCCGATTACCGCCACAAAGCCAAAGAAAATCAGCACAAACAGATCGCCCAGCCCCAAATAGCCGTAGGCTTTTTTGCCGACAGTGTAAGTAATAGCGGCAATAATTGAGACGATGCCAAGCCCGATAAAGAAAAACAGATCTTGCACTGTTTCATAAGCATAGGCACTTAATGCAACACCGGAAACAAACGAGAGCAGGCTTAAGATAATCACGGCTTTCTTAAGTTGTTCACCGCTAATAACGCCGTGCTGAATCGCCCGTAGCGGTCCGATTCGTTCTTTGGTGTCAGAGCCTTTGACGTGGTCGCCGTAATCATTGGCGAAGTTAGACAGGATTTGCAATAAAATGGTGGTGATAAATGCGAGTAAGGTGGTAACAACATCAAATTTCCCTGCCCAATGAGCAAGTGCTGAACCCACAATAATTGAAGCTAACGCCAGCGGTAAAGTTTTCGGGCGGGCGGTGGTAAACCAAATCGAAAAAAGAGAATTTTTGTTCATAGAGAATAATCTTAGCGTAATTTCATTTACAATGATGTTAAGGATTTAAGCCATAGCACAAGCATCCACGCTTGTGTTAAATGGTAAAACGAATTGGTACAAGCGTAGACGCTTGCACCATCCTCAATTTCATATCATTATGTCCAATATTTTAGATTATTTTAACAGAAAAAAGCGTAATGAACTCTACCTCAAATCAACTAACCCCTATTCAATTAAACCCTATCGGTTTTGTGGAAAGCCCCTATGATGAAAAATTTTCCGTGCCTCGCCAGCCGAATTTGGTAGCGGAGGGGAAAGGCATTCTACGTTTAATTCCGCCTTATAATACCCCCGATGCAGTCAGAGGCTTGGAGCAATTTAGCCATATTTGGTTGATTTTCCAATTCCATCACATTCCCGAAAGAGAGTGGCACGCCACCGTCAGACCGCCTCGCTTGGGCGGGAACGAGCGGGTTGGGGTCTTTGCCAGCCGTGCCACCCATCGCCCAAATCCGCTTGGTTTATCGAAAGTGAAGTTAGAAGCGGTGGTGGCGGAGGGGAGTGAAGTTTATTTGAAATTAGGCAGCGTGGATTTAGTTAACGGCACGCCGATTTTTGACATCAAGCCTTACATTGCATTTGCAGATAGTGAGCCACAAGCGGTTTCCGGCTTCGCCCAGCAAAAACCACAGGCAAGATTAGCGGTGCGTTTTAGCGAGGAGGCAAAACAAGCGGTCAAATTTTGCCGACATTTTGCAAAATTTGGCATCGAGCAGCCACTTAGTTTTATTGCCGATGTCATCGCTCAAGATCCTCGCCCAGCGTATCAACAAGGGAAACCTAGTGAGCGAGTTTATGGTATGAACCTTGCCGGCTACAATATTCGTTGGCAAATTGAAAATGATGAGCAGGCGATTGTGCTTTCGATTGAATGAACTTTCCCAATTAAGTGGGATCTAAGAAGTGATTTTTAACCCCTTTAAGGACTGATTATGAAATTGAAAAATTTTCTTACCATTCTACCGCTTGCAGTCGCAACAGCGGTAACTTCAGCGGAAACTCATACCGTGGAACATAAAGATAAACCGGCTTCTTTTAATTTCTCAACCGAAGTCTCTCGCACGGTGGAAAAGGACGTGATGCAGGCAAGTGTGTATAGCCAAAAATCAGGTAAATCCTTGCCGGAGCTGAAAAAATTTGTATCTGAAAACCTGAATCGTGTATTGGCTGAGGCAAAAAAACATCCATCGATTGAAGTACAAGCTGAAGGTGTGACTAATCACGTTAATTATAATAACAAAGGGAATATTGATGGTTGGGATACCTCTGGTAGCATTCAGTTGAAAAGCAAAGATTTTGATGCAATGGCGGCGGTGTTGGAAAATTTAGGTAAAGATGTGGCGATTCGTTACATTGATTTTAGTGTATCGCCAGAGAAAATGGCGTCCCTTGAAGATGAAATGACGCTGGAAATTATCAGTAAATTTCAACATAAAGCTGATGTGATTCAAAAAGCCTTAGGGGCGAAAACATATAAGCTAGTTAATATCAATATTCAAACTCCAAATGATGGTGGTAGACCATATTATGAAAACAGAGCAATGTATGCAGTTTCATCAATGGCACAAAGCAAATCTATGGATGAAATCCCGTTAGAAGCAGGTAAAACCACAATTTCAGCTACCGCTTCAGGAAGTGTGGAATTTGAATAGAAATGTATAGATTTGTATAGAGTTGTATTTTTACTTTAATTGGAGGAAAAAATCGGTCTATACTATCAATTAAGAAATATGCGTCTTTACTTTTTTAGTATACTCATATTTTATTGGCTATGTTTTATAGCATTCGGAAAGTTAATACACTTATGTGTGATTCACCCTTTAGGGTAAGGATAAAAAATGAAAAAATATTTTGCTGAGTTTTTCGGTACATTTTGGTTAGTGTTTGGTGGTTGCGGCAGTGCAGTTTTAGCGGCAGGCATTCCCGAATTAGGCATTGGTTATGCAGGCGTTTCATTAGCGTTCGGTTTAACCGTATTAACAATGGCGTATGCAGTCGGTCATATTTCAGGTGGTCACTTCAACCCTGCTGTTTCAATCGGTTTATTAGTTGGCGGTCGTTTTAACGCTAAAGATTTAGTGCCTTATATCATTGCCCAAGTAATAGGTGCGATTGCTGCCGGTGCAGTGTTATACACCATTGCTTCAGGTATTCCGACTTTTGATGCCACAGCAGGCTTTGCTAGCAATGGTTATGGTGAGCATTCGCCACACGGCTATAGCTTAACAGCAGCATTATTAATTGAAGTGGTATTAACGGCATTCTTCTTAATCATCATTATGGGTGCAACCGATAAACGTGCTCCGGCAGGTTTCGCTCCGATTGCTATCGGTTTAGGATTAACCTTAATCCACTTAATCAGCATTCCGGTAACCAATACCTCAGTAAACCCGGCACGTTCAACCGGTGTAGCGTTATTCCAAGGCAGCTGGGCGATTGAGCAATTATGGTTGTTCTGGGTTGCTCCGATTGTCGGTGCAATTATCGGTGCGGTAGTTTATCGCTTTATCGCTGAAGAAAAATAATTTAAGCGAATAAATATGATGCAGCTCTAGTCTTGATTAGGGCTGCTTTTTGTTTTTGAAAGGATTTTAAAATGAAAAAATTAATCAAAGTATGTGGGCTGATTTCGGCGACTGTTTTTCTAAGCGGCTGCTTGGTAACTTCGGTGGTTGGTGGAGTGGTGGGAACCGCAGTTGATGTGGTAGACACCGTAACCCCTGATATTATCGACTAATCTACTTACAAGCGGTTAAAATTTCCAGATAGATTGCAAATATAAAATAAAGCGTTACAATGGCTTGCTATTTTATAAAACCGATGAATTAAAGGATTCAATATGAACATTACAAAAGATTTAGTGCCAAGCATCGCG
Organism: Mannheimia haemolytica; assembly: GCA_900638155.1. Lineage (NCBI taxonomy): Bacteria > Pseudomonadati > Pseudomonadota > Gammaproteobacteria > Pasteurellales > Pasteurellaceae > Mannheimia > Mannheimia haemolytica. Next base: position 879,504 of record LR134495.1, read on the forward strand.
TATCAAGTGCGTACTCAAGAGGGTGTATTAGTAGATGAAGCACCGGTAAACCAACCGTTAGAATATTTACACGGTCACAATAACTTAGTAGAAGGCTTAGAAAAAGCTCTTGAAGGTAAATCTGTAGGTGATGTGTTTGAAGTGCGTGTGAAACCGGAAGAAGGTTACGGCGAGTACAACGATAATATGGTTCAACGTGTACCGAAAGATGTATTTATGGGTGTCGATGAATTAGAAGTGGGTATGCGTTTTATTGCGGACACGGATTTAGGCCCGTTACCGGTGGTAATTACCGAAGTCGATGGCGATGAAGTTGTGGTGGACGGTAACCATATGTTAGCCGGTCAGGAATTACTTTTCTCTGTGGAAGTGGTTGGCATTCGTGAAGCGACAGCGGAAGAAATCGCACACGGACACGTTCACGGTGGACATGAACACGGTTGCGGTTGTGGTGGGCATGATCATCATCACGATCACGATGGTTGCTGCGGCGGTCATGACCACGATCATCACCATCATCACGGTCACGGCGGCTGTGGTTGCGGTGGTCATCACTAATTTTGTGATTTCCCTTCTCCCCGCTTGCGGGAGAGGGTGGAGCAAATCGAAGATTTGCGGAGGGAGAGGGGGATATCAAAGGTTTCCCCTCTCTCTGCTTAAAATTTCTGAACGAAATTTTAAGCTGTCTCTCTCCCGCAAACGGGCGAGAGGAAATGTTCCCTGTTAAAGCCATTGCTAAATAGCCAAACAAGCGGTCAATTTTCCTTGGAAATTTACCAATGTCTTTATCTCAATCTAACAATAAATAACCTTTCAAGATGATGAACGAAACACAACATTCCCAATCTGCTATCGACTATTTACGCTCGATTTTAAGCTCAAATATTTATGACTTAGCGCAAGTGACCCCCTTACAGAAAATGGAAAAACTGTCTGAGCGGTTAGGCAACTCTATTTTTATCAAACGTGAAGACCGACAGCCGGTTCACAGCTTTAAATTGCGAGGTGCTTTTGCGATGATCTCAAATTTATCCAAAGCACAAAAAGAGGCTGGAGTCATTGCGGCTTCAGCAGGCAACCACGCACAAGGGGTGGCACTTTCTGCCAAACATTTAGGTTTAAGAGCCTTGATTGTAATGCCGCAAAACACACCGGCAATTAAGGTTGATGCGGTGCGTGCTTATGGTGGTGAAGTGTTGCTTTATGGGGCGAATTTTGATGAAGCGAAGGCGAAAGCGATTGAGCTTTCCACCGAATTGGGTATGACCTTCATTCACCCGTTTGACAGCCCGGCAGTGATTGCAGGGCAAGGCACAATCGGTTTAGAGCTGGTACAACAAAAGCCGGATTTAGATTATGTGTTTATTCCAGTAGGCGGTGGCGGCTTAATTGCCGGCATTGCGGTTTTAATTAAGCAGGTGATGCCGAATATTAAAGTAATTGGGGTAGAATCTAAAGATTCTGCGTGCTTATACCACGCCTTAAAGCAAGGGCAACCGACCGATTTAGAGCGGGTTGGGCTTTTTGCTGACGGTATTGCGGTAAAACGCATTGGCGATGAAACTTTCCGCCTGTGTCAGCAATATGTTGATGATGTGGTGTTGGTGGATAATGATGAAATCTGTGCCTCAATGAAGTTGATTTTTGAAAATGTGCGTGCGATTTCCGAGCCGTCAGGGGCAACCTCTCTTGCTGGCTTGAAAAAATATGTGAAAGAGCATCAATTACAAGATAAAAACTTAGCTTGCATTCTTTCCGGGGCAAATGTGAATTTCCACACTTTACGTTTTGTATCAGAGCGTTGTGAAATCGGGGAGAAACGTGAAGCTTTATTGGCAGTCACCATTGCTGAACAGAAAGGTAGTTTCTTAAAATTCTGCGAGATTTTAGGCAACCGTGCGGTAACGGAATTTAACTATCGCCATTCCGATGATAAACAAGCCTGTATTTTTGTGGGGGTGCGAATTTCAGGCTCGGCAGAAAAAGTAGAGATTATTAAAGATCTGCAACAAAACGGCTATGATGTGGCAGATTTATCCGACGATGATATTGCCAAAACCCATATTCGTTATATGGTAGGCGGTAGAGCAAGCTCCATTCAATATGAGCAACTCTATAGCTTTGAATTTCCGGAGCAGAAAGGGGCATTGCTAAAATTCTTACAAATGCTGACTAACTGGGATATCTCGTTATTCCATTACCGAGCTCACGGAGCCGATTATGGCGATATTCTTGCCGCATTTGCATTAAACAGAGGCGATGAAGTAGAATTAAACCGACATTTAGAACAGCTAGGTTACCGCTTCCAAAATGTGAGCGAAAGTCCGGCATATCAATATTTTTTAAAGTAAATTTTTATTCATATTAGGAATTAGAATGGCTCGTAAATATTTCGGCACAGATGGTGTGCGTGGTGAAGTAGGTAAATTTCCAATTACCCCTGAATTTGCCTTAAAGCTCGGTTGGGCGGCAGGTAAAGTGTTGGCAACCCAAGGCACAAAAAAGGTGTTAATCGGTAAAGATACCCGTATTTCTGGCTATATGTTGGAATCGGCACTGGAAGCAGGTTTAACCGCAGCAGGTTTATCCGCTGTATTCGTAGGCCCAATGCCAACCCCTGCGATTGCTTATTTAACCCGTACTTTCCGTGCGGAAGCCGGCATTGTGATTTCTGCCTCTCACAATCCTTATTACGATAACGGCATTAAATTCTTCTCCTCAGTAGGCGAAAAACTACCTGATGAAATTGAAGAAGCAATTGAAGCAATGCTCGATCAGCCAATGGATTGCGTAGATTCAGCAAATTTAGGTCGTGCCAGCCGTATTAATGATGCCGCAGGACGTTATATCGAGTTTTGTAAAGGCACTTTCCCGTCTGAATTAAGCCTCGAGGGGTATAAAATTGTAGTAGATTGTGCCAACGGTGCAACCTACCATATCGCGCCGAATGTAATGCGTGAGCTAGGGGCAGAAGTGCTTGAAATCGGCACTAAGCCGGATGGTTTAAACATCAACGAAAAATGCGGTGCAACCGACATTAAAGCGTTACAAAAAGTAGTTGTAGAAGCAGGAGCAGATGTTGGCTTAGCCTATGATGGCGATGGCGACCGCTTAATTATGGTTGATCACTTAGGCAATAAAGTTGATGGCGACCAAATCCTGTTTATTTTAGCCCGTGAAGCTTTACGTTCAGGCAAATTACAAGGCGGTGTAGTCGGTACATTAATGAGTAATATGAGCTTGGAATTAGCGTTAAAAGAGTTAGCCATTCCGTTCTCCCGTGCCAATGTGGGCGACCGCTATGTGTTAGAACAGCTTAAAGAAAAAGGCTGGAAACTGGGGGGCGAAAACTCCGGGCATATTATCGTGTTAGATAAAAACACCACCGGCGATGGTGTTATTGCTTCTCTGCAAGTATTAGCAGCAATGGTAAGCCACAAATTGAGCTTGAATGATTTGGCAAAAGCCGTGCCACTATTCCCACAAGTTCTGCTAAATGTTCGCTTTGAGAAAGGGGCGGCAAATCCGCTTGAAAGTAACGAAGTGAAAGCGGTAGCGGCAGATGTGGAAAAACGCTTGGCAGGCAAAGGGCGTATTTTATTGCGTAAATCAGGCACTGAGCCATTAATTCGAGTGATGGTGGAGTGCGAAGATGCTGTACTTGCTCAAAGCTGTGCGGAAGAGATTGTTGAAGCAGTAAAACGTAACTAATGACAAGCGGTCGTTTTTGGTAAAAAATTTGCCAAATATGACCGCTTGTTACATATATGTGTAGACTAGATGTAGTAGGGCGAAAATTTTTTTCGCCTTGCCGAAGTGGGCAAATGATGATTTGTCCCTACAAGTGGAGGTAAAAATGGATCAACAAGAAATGAAAAAAATTGCGGCACAAGCTGCATTAAAATTTGTAAAACCGGACACTATTGTTGGGGTGGGAAGTGGTTCAACCGTAAACTGTTTTATTGATGCCCTTGCTTCAATGAATGATGAGATTAAAGGAGCGGTTGCTGCCTCTAAAGCCTCGGAACAGCGTTTGCGTGATATCGGCATTGAAGTATTCAGTGCCAATGAAGTGACGGAATTAGATGTGTATATTGACGGAGCTGATGAAATCACGCCACAAGGGGCGATGATTAAAGGTGGTGGGGCAGCACTTACCCGTGAGAAAATCGTGAGTTCATTAGCGAAAAAATTTATCTGCATTGTGGATAAATCCAAACAAGTTGATGTGCTGGGTTCGACTTTTCCACTACCTGTAGAAGTGATCCCAATGGCTCGTTCTTATGTTGCTCGTCAGCTTGTGTCATTAGGCGGTTCGCCGGAATACCGTGAGGGCGTGGTAACCGATAACGGCAATGTGATTTTAGATGTACATAACTTTAAAATTATGGAGCCGTTGAAAATGGAGCATACCATTAATAATATTGCAGGGGTGGTGACTAACGGTATTTTTGCACAACGTTTTGCCAATGTGACTATTGTTGGAACACCTGAAGGCGCAGTTATTTTAGAATAATTTATTATCGCAAACACATAATGATTAGGAGCAAAAAATGGCTAAAATTTCTTTGGACAAATCTAAGATTAAATTCCTGTTGCTAGAGGGCGTGCATCAAAATGCGATTGATGTATTACAGGCAGCAGGTTATACCAATATTGAAGTACACAAGAAAGCGTTAGACGGTCAAGAATTGATTGAGGCGATTAAAGATGCTCACTTTATCGGTATTCGCTCGCGTACTTTTTTAACCGAAGAGGTGCTGGCTCAAGCTCCAAAATTAATTGCGATAGGCTGTTTCTGCATCGGCACTAACCAAGTGGATTTGGACGCTGCGAAAAAACGTGGGATCCCAGTTTTTAATGCACCATTTTCAAATACCCGCTCGGTGGCGGAATTAGTGCTGGCGGAGATGATTTTATTAATGCGTCAAGTGCCGACTGCAAATGCGGAAGTACATCGTGGCATTTGGAATAAATCGGCGGCAGGCTCTAACGAAGTGCGTGGCAAAAAATTAGGGATTGTCGGATACGGCCATATCGGCTCGCAATTAAGCGTGCTTGCTGAAGCCATCGGTATGCAGGTTTATTTCTATGATGTAGAAAATAAATTGCCATTAGGCAATGCTCAACAAGTGCCAACGTTGGAACACTTGCTTTCAACCTGCGATATGGTTTCGCTCCACGTGCCTGAAATGGATTCCACCAAAAATTTAATGAGTGCCGAGCGTATTGCACAGTTGAAAACAGGATCAGTGCTAATTAATGCGGCTCGTGGTACGGTAGTCGATTTAGACGCATTAGCTGCTCGGCTTGAAGACGGTTCATTGCGAGGTGCGGCGATTGACGTATTTCCGGAAGAACCGGCATCAATTAATGACCCATTTGTGTCGCCATTATGTAAATTCGATAACGTGATTTTAACGCCACATATCGGTGGCTCCACTTCTGAGGCGCAAGCGAATATCGGCACCGAAGTCGCGAATAAATTTGTAAAATATTCAGATAACGGTTCAACCGTGACGGCAGTGAATTTCCCTGAAGTATCCTTACCGCTTCATACTAATACCAAACGTTTATTACATATTCACGAGAATCGCCCAGGTATGTTAAATCAAATTAACCAGATTTTTGTGGAATCAAATGTGAATATTGCCGCTCAATATTTACAAACCGATGCAGCTATCGGTTATGTTGTAATTGATGTAGAGAGCGACAATGTTGATGAAGCATTACAACGTTTAAAAGCGATCGAAGGCACGATTCGAGCCCGAGTGTTATATTAAAAGGCAAAGAGCCTGAATCACTTCAGGCTCTTTTGTGTTACAAGCGGTTATTTTTTCAGAAAAATTTACCGCTAAGATTAGAAACGATAAGTTGCATTCGCGGTGAAAGCGTTACCTTTTAATTTTGTGCCGCTACGTTTTAAATTATCGCGAGTGTATTCTGCACCTAATTCAACATCGCTTGAAACTGCATATTTTGCACCAGCACCGAAACCAAAGCCACGATAGGTTTCATTACCGATTTTGCTTGAGCTAGCATCTACTTTTACATAAGGTAATAAATCGGATCCAACACGATAACCTTGGTGATAAGCTATAGTATATTTATTTTTTTGTTTTACATCGCTAAATACTTTTGTACTACCTACTTTTGCTTTTCCTTGTACAACGCCTACAAAGTTATTGCCTTGCTCAATACCATAATCGACCACTAATGCCGGACCTGTGGAATCTTTGCCTTTTACTCCTTCAACTTTATATTTTGTTGTAGTCACATCTACACCGACGCCGATGCCAGTAAATGTATTTCCGACAGGAGCGGCTAATAGATGAGTAGAAAATAAACAAGTTAATGCGACAATAGTTAATTTTTTCATAAAATTACTCCTATCTTGATTAAGATTCGATGTTACCACAGAAACGGTAACCTTCACCGTGAATGGTGACAATAATTTCTGGGGTATTGGGGTGGTCTTCAAAATGTTTACGAATACGGCGAATAGTAACATCAACGGTTCTATCATGAGGTTTTAGTTCCCGCCCGGTCATTTTTTTCAATAAATCTTCACGTGTTTGAATTTTTCCAGGATGTTGGCAAAAATGTAATAAAGCCCTAAATTCACTACGTGGTAATTTATTTACCTCACCTTCTGGTGAGATTAAACTATGACTGTTAATGTCTAAGATCCAACCGTTAAAGCGATAGCTTTCAATTTCAGATTGCTCTTTTACAACGCCGTTTTCTTTATCTATCATGGTTCGTTGCAATAAATTTCTCGCTCGGATAGTCAATTCTCGAGGATTAAATGGTTTAGTGATATAGTCATCTGCACCTATTTCTAAACCGAGGATCTTATCAATTTCATTGTCGCGGCCGGTTAAAAACATTAATGGTAGCTTCATATTCTCTCGAATTTCTCGGGCGAGAATTAATCCATTTTTTCCCGGTAAGTTAATGTCCATTAGCACAAGATTGATTTCATTTGTACTCAGAACAGAGTGCATTTCCTCGCCGTTAGATGCTTGAAATACCTGATATCCTTCTCCTTCAAAAATGCTTTTCAGCATATTCCTTGTTACTAACTCATCCTCAACAATTAAGATTTGTGGGATCTTCATCTTTTAAACCTCTGATTTAATTTATAAATTCTGTTTAATAACGTTTATGTTACAAATTTCTCGCATTTTACTTATAAATTTATGAATGGGAAGGGTAAAATGACAATTTGTTTAATTCAATCAAATTTTTGGCTATTTCTCTCGATCATCAACACCTAAAATTAGATAATTTCCATTAATATCCGCTAGGCTACGAAAGCCGATATTATAAATAGCACATTCTCTGCTGGCATTTAGATTGCCATAATTAAAATTATCATGGTGGTGACCATGGAAAATTTTGCTCGCTCCTAATTTTCTTGCTAGCTGGTTAATTACAGAGAAGCCTTGAGGGTGTGGCTTTGGTGCTTCGTGCGTAATTAAAATATCGGCTTTTTCATTTTCCAACGCCTCAAAATCAGAAGGGAAGATCGAAGAGCGGTGCCTTAATGGAATACCTCCACGCCAAATTTTTTCCGGAGCAGAGTATTGGCAAAAATGGATGGGATCAAAAAACATTGGACGATTGGGCGGCATCCAAATATGACCTCGGAAGACCCCTCCAATACCTGCAATTTTTATTCCTTGAATGTCAACTACTTTACCGTGAATATTGCGCTCTTTCCAGCTACTATTCCAAATAGCATCAAAGGCAGCAACGGTTTTACTGTCATGGTTACCATGAATAAACCAAATATCACAATACTGCGAAAGCCGATCTAATTCATCAGGAGTAGTCAATTGAAGATCGCCTAGAATAACTAAAGCTACCTCCTCCGTCTGCTGTTGTAGAATCGGATAAAGATGCTCGTAGCTACCGTGTGGATCGCCTGCAAAAAGTATCATGTTATTTCCTGTGGCAGTTATTCAAATTCGTGAATATTATATTGCTTAAACTGTAATGGGATTGGTTCTTCATTTAAAATAGCTTCTACCACCTCTTTGGCTTGATTGTAGCGATCCAAATAACTTGGCGATTCAATTTCAATATAAGGAATATGGTGTTTTTCCAGTAGTTTTTTCAGTAGGTGTTGAAACTGTTGACGCTGTTTTTTCGATCCTAAACTGCGTAAACCATCGGCTACCCATTTCGTATTGTTAGAAAGTAAAATCGTGACATCAAAAGGATATTCGCGGATCATTGAATCCAGAAACGGGTGAGCCTTCCCTTCATACTGAATACAGAACGCTTGAGTTGTGATGTAATCGGTATCAATAATAGCCACTTTATGAGCATGTTTCATGGCATAATCAACGTAGCGTTGATGTCCAAGCACCATTTGCGGATAGTCGGAATATTGCATTGCTTGTTCATTGCCGCCAAGTTGCTCAAACACAAACTCGCGCCCATATTCCCAAGCAGAGGTAGTGTTAAATACATTTGCTAATTTACTCACCAACACTGATTTACCACTGCTTTCACCACCTAAAATCGCAATAGTTTTAACAAAGAAAGGACGAACTTCTTTCGGAATAAAGCGCCAGTATTGAAAAGGATTATTACGAATTTGTGTTGCTGAAATATTAAAGGATTCACGAGTAGGATCGACAAGTTGAACTTCTAGATGCAAATATTTTTCATAAGGTTCTTTATCTTGAATTTCACTACTAAAAACAATAGTAGGATTAATGCTTTTTTCTTCAAATAGCGCTTTAACACGACCAGACCAATCTTCCCAGCCATTTGGATAGCTCGGAATACCGTCTTCAACTAAATGGTGAATAAAGATCTGTTTTTGTTGGTATTTAAAAATTTGCTGTACCCAGCGTAGCCGATCTTCATTTGTCGGCATTCGTTTCATTTTACTTTCCTGGAAAAGACGTAAATCCCGTTCAGAATCGGTACAAACAATAACATGTAAAACATCTACTTTACTAAATGCTTCATAGATCATATTAATATGACCTGTGTGAATAGGATAGAATTTGCCAAAAATAACCCCGGAACGCTGGTTGCTATCTTCTACGATATCTAAAACGGAATGCAAGGCTTTAAGCTTATTGGCACTTGGATTTTTGATTTTTCCGCTTACTAACTGATTAAAATAAGCTCGGGTTACCCCAGCTTGTTCACAAATATCATTCACTTTGAGTTTAAGCTGTTTGCGCTTTTGTTGAAGATAAGCAAAATCTGTCATAATGATTCCCTCGATTTTTTGATGATTATCATATAGTAAAATGTAGCATTTGAATATATTTTTATTGTATAAATAGCAGTTCTATAGCATATCTTTGCTTTAATAATTAGCTACACGACCACTTTCAGCACTAAAAAAATATAACAGATTGAATTTTTTTCCTTTTTTGTAGATTTCTCGTTATAATCACAGCAATTTTCACTTATAAAATGGTTTATCTTTTATGCAACTTATTCGAGGTTTCCACAATTTAGACAAACACATCGCTTTAAATCAAGGCTGTGTTCTCTCTATCGGGAATTTCGATGGTGTGCATCTTGGGCATCAAAATATTTTGGCTCGTCTTTGTGATAGAGCTTTAGATTTAGGATTGCCCTCAGTTGTGATGTTATTTGAGCCACAACCTCGAGAGTTTTTTGCAAAAAAAAGTGGAAATTCAACCGCTTGTAACCCGCCCGCCCGCTTAATGCGCCTGCGAGATAAGCTAAAATATTTGGAAGAAGCCGGTGTGGATTTTGTGCTATGCGTGCGTTTTAGTGAAAAATTTGCTCAAATTTCGGCAGACGATTTCATCAGCGATTTGCTCGCTAAAAGACTGAAAGTACGCTATTTAAGTGTAGGCGATGATTTTCGCTTCGGGGCAAAACGGTCGGGCGATTTTGAAACTTTACGCAATGCAGGCTTAAAATATCGCTTTGCGGTGGAAGAAAGCCATACGCATAGTTTAAATGAAGCACGCATTAGCAGCTCGCTGGTACGAGAAGCCTTACAAAACAATGAGTTAGAGTTAGCTGAAAAATTACTTGGTAAGCCGTATTCAATTCTCGGTCGAGTTGCACACGGTAATAAACTCGGCAGAACCATTGGTTTTCCTACCGCAAATATTATGCTCAATCGTTTGGTTACGCCGATTCAAGGGGTATTTGCGGTAAAAGTGAAGACCAAGCAGGGCAGTTTTAACGGAATCGCCAATGTCGGTAACCGCCCGACCATTAACGGTACTAAGCCGTTATTAGAAGTGCATATTTTTGATTTCAATGCCTCTATTTACGGTGAGGCGATTGAAGTGATCTTTTTAAAAAAATTACGCAATGAAATAAAATTTCCCGACTTTGAAGCACTAAAAGCCCAGATTGAGAAAGATCGCTTACAAGCGGTGGAATTTTTTAAGGAATTTGTAAAATAAGAAGAGAATGAGAATGGAAATTTTCGTTAAGAAAATCAGCAAATTAACACTACTCAAAATTTATTTTATCGGGTTATTTATTCCCCTGTTTTTATTTGGATTAATTTGTGGCATTTTATCTTTTTTCGGATATACCACAGTGACGATAGATGGAAATATTGTAACTGGCTTCGAAGGACTATGTTACGGTATTTTATTAGGTGTAGGCGTTAGCCTAAACTTTACTTTATTGGTGTGGCTATTAAGTTTATTTGGCTTATGGATTTATTCGCTGATGTCTCCGCTTAAGATAAAACTTGTCGAATATAAAGAGTAGTAATAGGCAATAAATATGTCGTAGGGCGAATTGCTATTCCTCCCTACAATAATTTTGTAATATTAAAATATGTTGGAATAAAAAATGACAGTGGACTACAAAAACACCCTAAACTTGCCTGAAACAGGCTTTCCTATGCGTGGTGATCTCGCGAAACGTGAACCTGATATGTTAAAAAATTGGTATGACAAAAATTTATACCAAAAAATTCGTACTGCCTCGAAAGGCAAGAAAACCTTTATTTTGCATGATGGTCCTCCGTATGCTAACGGTAATATTCACTTAGGTCACGCAGTGAATAAAATTTTAAAAGATATGATTTTGAAATCGAAAACCGCATTAGGTTTCGATACCCCTTATGTGCCGGGCTGGGACTGTCACGGTTTGCCGATTGAGCTGAAAGTAGAAGGGATTGTTGGTAAACCAAATGAGAAAATTTCGGCTGCCGAGTTTCGCCAAGCGTGCCGTGACTATGCGAAAGAACAAGTAGAAGGTCAGAAAGCCGATTTTATCCGTATGGGTATTTTAGGTGATTGGGATAACCCATACCTAACAATGAATTTTAACACTGAGGCGAATATTATTCGCACGCTCGGCAAAGTGATTGCGAACGGGCATTTATACAAAGGTTCAAAACCGGTACATTGGTGCTTAGATTGTGGATCTTCGTTAGCGGAAGCTGAAGTGGAATATGAAGATAAAGTTTCTCCCTCTATTTATGTGCGTTTTAATGCTGTGGACGTAAATGCGGTAGAAGAAAAATTCAACGCACAGGGTAAAGGTAACGGGGCATTATCTGCGGTAATTTGGACAACCACACCTTGGACTATTCCGTCTAACCGTGCGATTGCAATTAACCCTGAATTAGACTATGCCTTGGTCCAATTAGGTGATGAGCGTGTGTTACTAGCGGTCGATTTAGTGGAAGATGTTGCAAAAGCAGCAGGCGTTGAATCTGCAGAAGTTTTAGCAACCACCAAAGGCGAAAACCTAGAGTTGTTACGTTTTAATCACCCATTCTATGATTATAGCGTGCCATTTATTTTTGGCGATCACGTTACCACCGATGGCGGTACGGGCTTAGTACACACAGCACCTGATCACGGTGCGGACGACTTCGTGGTCGCTCGCAAATATAACATTGAAATGGCAGGGCTAATTTCCAATGACGGTAAATTCAAAGCAGACACCCCGTTCTTTGCCGGCTTAGGCGTGTTTGAATCCAACGATAAAGTAGTCGAAAAATTACAAGAAGTGGGAGCATTATTAAAATTATCCCGCATCAAGCATAGCTATCCGCACTGTTGGCGACACAAAACCCCGATTATCTTCCGTGCTACCCCACAATGGTTTATCGGAATGGAAACCCAAGGCTTACGCCAGCAAGCGTTAGGGGAAATCAAATCAGTACGTTGGATCCCAAGCTGGGGTGAAGCTCGTATTGATACGATGGTGGCAAACCGCCCAGACTGGTGTATTTCACGCCAACGTACTTGGGGCGTGCCAATGGCAATGTTCGTACATAATGAAACCGAAGAATTACACCCTCGCACTTTAGAATTAATTGAAGAAGTGGCGAAACGTGTGGAAGAAAAAGGCATTCAAGCGTGGTGGGATTTAGAGCCTGCAGAATTGCTTGGCGAAGAAGCCAAAGATTACCGTAAAGTGCCGGATACCTTAGATGTGTGGTTTGATTCAGGATCAACCTATGCTTCTGTTGTAGAACAACGCCCTGAATTTAACGGCAATTCAGCGGATATGTATTTAGAAGGCTCAGACCAACATCGTGGTTGGTTTATGTCATCTTTAATGCTTTCCACTGCTACTAACGGCAAAGCACCATACAAACAAGTGCTAACTCACGGTTTTACCGTAGATGAGAAAGGCAGAAAAATGTCCAAATCGCTTGGCAACGTAATTGTGCCAAGTGAAGTGTGGAACAAAAACGGTGCAGATATTTTACGCTTATGGGTTGCCTCCACCGACTATACCGGTGAGATTACCGTTTCGCACAATATTTTAAACAGTGCCGGGGAATCATACCGCCGTATTCGTAACACTGCCCGTTTCTTATTGGCGAACTTGAACGGTTTTGATCCAAAACGTGATTTAGTTCAACCGCAAGAGATGATCGCTTTAGACCGCTGGGCGGTGGCTTGTGCCTTAGAGGCTCAAAACGACATCAAAGAAGCCTACGACAACTACCAATTCCACACGGTAGTACAACGTTTAATGCGTTTCTGTTCGATTGAAATGGGGTCTTTCTACTTAGATATTATCAAAGACCGCCAATACACCACCAAAGCTGACAGTCTTGCCCGCCGTAGCTGCCAAACAGCGTTATGGCATATTGCAGAAGCGTTAGTTCGCTGGATTGCACCGATTTTATCCTTCACAGCCGATGAAATTTGGGGCTACTTACCGCAGGTGGAAGGCAGAAGTGAATTTGTCTTTACCGAAGAATTCTACACCGGATTATTTGGCTTAACCGAGCAAGACAAATTAGATGATGCCTACTGGCAACAAATCTTAAAAGTGCGTGCGGAAGTCAACCGTGTGCTGGAACAAGCCCGTAAAGACAAAGTAATTGGTGCTGGCTTAGAAGCCAAGGTGACAGTATTCGCCAATGATGAAATTCGCCCGTTATTAGAACAACTTGGCAATGAATTACGCTTTGTGCTGATTACCTCACAAGCGATTGTCAAACCACTGGCGGAAGCAGATATTGCGGAAGGCGAATTAGCCGGACTCGCAGTAAAAGTGGAAAATGCAGATGGTGAGAAATGCCCTCGTTGCTGGCATTATGCTACCGACATCGGCTCGCACTCTGGCCACGAAGAAGTTTGCGGACGTTGTGTGGAAAACGTAGCCGGCGAAGGCGAAAAACGCTTGTTTGCTTAAAATATAATTCAATTCATCTTTCCAATTTATCTTTATAAGGCAGAGGAAACTCTGCCTTAGTTTTTTCAGCGATAGATAGACACTCAGCTTAAAATTTGCAAAAATTTTCGGAAAAATAACCGCTTGTATTGATGTAAATGATGAAAATAATCGCTTTTCTTTTTATTTTTCTCTCCGTTTTTTCTCACACTGCTTTGGCTAATTCTATGGCTGAGCAATGTGCAGTGTTAAAATCCACCTCGTTGGGAAAAACCGCTATTTATAAAGCCGAATGGGTGGAAAAATCTGCTGAATTGCCAGCTTACTGCTTAGTACAAGGTGAAATTGAAAAACGGGTGGGGGTAGATAATGTCCCTTATGGTATTCAATTTGAGCTACGTTTGCCTGAACAATGGAATGAAAAATTCTTATTTCAGGGGGCGGGCGGTGTAGGTGGGGTGATTTTCCCTGCCATTGGTAAGCTCTATCCGCACGGGGCGAGTGGTGCAAATGGCTTAAACAGAGGCTATGCAGTAGTGAGTAACGACAGTGGTCACGCCACTCGAGATTTAGTGTTTACCGCAGATCCCGAAGCTCGCTCAAATTATGCCTATGCCTCTATCGGCAAAGTGACCACGGTTGCCAAGCAATTGATTGCCGAATTTTACCGAAAACCGAGCAAGCACAATTACATTATGGGCTGCTCGAATGGTGGTCGGGAAGCAATGATGGCAGCAATGCGTTATCCGCAGGAATTTGACGGTGTGATTGCAGGCAGCCCCGGCTTTCGGGTTTCCCGTTCAGTCTTGGCGGAAGTATGGGATAATCGAGCTTTGTTGGCAGTTGCTCCGAAGAATGGTGAAGGCGACAAAATTTTATCCCAAGCCCTCACTCAACAAGATTTAGATGTGATTACCAATGGCGTATTAACACGTTGCGATAAGTTAGACGGCTTAGCAGACGGTTTAATTAATGCGTGGGAACAGTGTGATTTCCAGCCGGAAATGGTGGCAAAGCAACTGGGGCAGAAAAAAGTCGCTTTAATCAAAACGATTTTCGAGGGGGCGAAAAACAGTCGAGGCGAGCTGATTTATAGCCCTTGGGCGTATGATTCCGGCATTAACGCTAAAGGCTGGCGGGATTGGAAATTAGGTGATAGCCAAACCGCTCAGCCCAACAGCATTAGCTTTAAAATGGGATTGAAAAGTTTGACCCATTACTATTTAGCCCCCAGAGTGCCGAGCCTTGATCCACTCAGTGTAGATTTGGATCAAGCTAGCGAACAAGTGAAAGCGGTAGGGAGCATTCACGATGCAGATCAAGTTGATTTATCCGCTTTTAAGCAGAACGGTGGCAAAATGCTGATTTATCAAGGCGTTTCAGACCCGATTTTTTCGGCAGTTGATCTCAAAAATTGGTATCAAAGCCTACAACAAGCGGTCGAAAATCCGCAACATTTTGCAAAATTGTTTTTCGTGCCGGCAATGAACCACTGTGGGCGAGGGGCAACGGTGAATGATTTTGATATGCTTACCGCCCTTGAAAACTGGGTTGAAAAAGGGGTAGAACCGGACAGTGTTCCCGCCAAAGCCGGAGAGCTTTACCCAAATAAAGCCAAGCAGATCCCCCTTTGTGCTTATCCGAAAGTGGCGATTTATCAAACCGGAGAAGATCCTAATCGTTTGACCAGCTATCAATGCCGTTAAGCTAAAATCGCTTTATTGGCGATTTCAGTGTAAAATAGTGGGCAACGATTGAAAATTTTGGAATCAATGATGTTAATTTTGAACAAACAACGTAAAGCTGAATACCTATTGAAAAGCCTGCCATACTTACCACAAGTGGCAGAGCAGGTTCAGTTTCTCGCCTCGAGCAAAGCGTTTAAACAACAAATTTTACAGCTGATTCAAACGGCAAAAAAGCGTATTTATATAACCGCTCTTTACTTTGAAAAAGATGAAGCCGGGCAGGAAGTATTAGCTGCTTTATATCAAGCGAAGCGAAATAATCCTGAACTGGAAATTAACATTTTGGTTGATTGGCACCGAGCCCAACGTGGGCGTATTGGTGAGGCAGAGAATTTATCTAACGCCGACTGGTATGCAAAAGTTAAACACGAACAAGGTTTACCGGCAGGGCAAGAGATTGCCTTTTATGGTGTGCCGATTAACGGACGAGAAGTGTTTGGTGTGTTGCATTTGAAAGGCTTCGTATTTGACGATACGATTCTGTATAGCGGAGCAAGCATTAATAATGTGTATTTGCATCAATTTGAACGCTACCGTTATGACCGTTACCACGTCATTGAAAATAAAGCTCTTGCCGATAGCTGGGTGACATTTATTCAACAGCATATTTTAACCAATGAAGCGGTAAAACGTTTAGATACGGTAAATCGCCCGAAAACGGCTGAAATTCGTGCGAAAATTAAGCATTTCCGCAAACAATTAAGTCGGGAAACGTATTCATTTAACGGTGTTGCTGAAAATGGTCGCTTAGCGGTTTCTCCTTTAGTAGGCTTAGGGCGACGTAAGAATCAGTTAAATAAAGTGATTGAAGCGTTGTTTTATCAAACTGAGCAGAAATTAACGATTTGCACTCCGTATTTTAATTTTCCGCATTCTCTGAGAACCCGTATTGAATGGCTATTGGCAAACGGTAAATCGGTTGAAATTATTGTGGGGGATAAAACCGCTAACGATTTCTACACCAAGCCGGACGAAAAATTCACGATGGCATCGGCTCTGCCTTATTTGTATGAAAAGAACTTACGAGCCTTTGCAAAACGGTTGGACGGCTATGTGCAAAATAAACAGTTAACCATTCGCTTATGGAAAGATGGCGAAAACAGCTACCACTTAAAAGGAGTTTGGGTGGATAATCGTTATATTTTGCTGACCGGTAATAACCTTAACCCAAGAGCGTGGCGGTTAGATGCCGAAAATGCAATTTTAATTTCCGATCCTCAACATCAATTAAGTGAAAAAGCAGAAACGGAGCTAAGCCAAATTCGCCAACATACGAAGATTTTAACTCACTACAGTGATTTGGAAGTTTTAACCGATTATCCTGAAAATGTGCGTAAATTGCTGAAAAAATTCGGCAGGGTTAAGTTGGATAAAATTGTGAAGATGTTGCTTTAGTTAGGTATTTATATGGGCGAGCTGATGGGTTCGCCCAATTATTAAGGATAAAATATGAGCGAACAAATTTATGGCATTCACGCAGTGAAAGCCTTTTTGGATAATGCACCTGAGCGTTTAATTGAAGTGCTGGTGCTAAAAGGGCGTGAAGATAAACGCTTAATGCCACTATTAAATGAATTACAACGTTTAGGGGTGGCAATTCAACAAGTGAACCGCCAAACCTTAGATAACAAATCGCAAGGTGAAGTGCATCAAGGGATTATTGCCAGAGTCGTGCCACAAAAAGAGCTGAATGAACACGATTTAGAGGCGATCTTAAGCCAAAAGAAAAATCCACTCTTGTTGATTTTAGATGGCGTGACCGACCCTCACAACCTAGGGGCTTGTTTGCGTACCGCTGATGCGGCAGGGGTTGATGCGGTTATTGTGCCGAAAGATAAATCTGCTCAGCTTACACCAACCGCTCGCAAAGTCGCCTGTGGGGCAGCGGAAGTGATGCCACTGATTCGAGTCACCAATTTGGCTCGCACAATGCGAGATTTACAAGAACGGCATAATGTTTGGATTGTCGGCACGGCAGGTGAGGCGGAATCGGGCATTTATGAAGCAAAATTAACCGGCTCGATTGCGTTAGTTATGGGAGCAGAAGGTGACGGAATGCGTCGCCTTACCCGTGAGCATTGCGACCAGCTTATCAGCATTCCAATGGCAGGCTCGGTTTCTTCTTTGAATGTCTCGGTTGCAACCGGAGTTTGTTTATTTGAAATTGTGCGGCAGAAACTGGCTCTATAATAAAGAATAAGTAAGGAAAAATGCGAAGAACTAATGTAACAAAATAGTGTCTTCGCATTTTTGTTTGTAGAGATGCAAAAAATCTCAGAAATTGAACCGCTTGTTACCCTACATACTCTTCCAAATTAATCACCTTATCGCACGATTTTTCAATTAGATAAGGATCGTGGCTGACCAAAATCAGGCTGCAATTTCTCGCTCGGCATTGGTTGATCAGCAATTCAATCGTTTCTTGCTGTGTGATTGGATCAAGTCGAGAAGTTACTTCATCGGCAAAGAGTAGCACAGGATCGAGCAATAAGGCTCGCAAAATTGCTACTCGTTGTAGCTCGCCGCCGGAGACATTTTCCGCATTGCGTTGCAAAATTTCCGGGTTGAGCGAAAGTTGTTGCAGTAAACTTGGAATCGGTAGCCGATCTAAACGGTGCTTGTCAATCACATCATCAAGCAAGGTGTTTAGGCTAACATTCGGGGCAAAGGCCTCCGGTGGATCTTGGTAAAGTTTCAGCACTTGGTGTTTTTTATGGCTGTGGCTATGCCACACAACCTCGCCCGATTTCGGCTTAAGCAAACCACAAAGTACATCGGCAAGCGAGCTTTTGCCAATGCCACTATGCCCGACAATCCCAAGCACTTCGCCTTTGTATAAGTCAAAGGAAAGGTTGCTAAACAGCGTTTTCTTACCACGAGCGATACTCAAATTTTTGACCGACACAAGCGGTTTTTTTCGGCTTAAATTTTGCAAATCTTGCAAGGGTTGCCAATGTTTTGGATCAGCTGCAATTAAGGCTTTGGTATAAGCGTGTTGTGGATTGCTTAATAGTGCTTCCGCCTCGCCTTGTTCCAACAATTCGCCTTTTTTCATTACCAAAATGTAGCCACCAAGCTGTTCGGCAACTTCAATATCGTGGGTAATGGTGAGCAAGCCACCGCCATTTTGGTAAGCGGATTTTAATAATTCGATTACTTTACCTTTGCTGGTAGGATCGAGCCCTTTGGTCGGCTCATCGGCAAGTAAAATTTGCCCACCGGCAGCGGTTGCAATCGCAAAAGAGGCACGTTGTGCCATTCCGCCGGAAAGCTGGTGCGGATAGCTTTCGACAGAATGCCCTAAACCAAGTTTGCTGAGATACGACTGGCTCTCTGCTGTGGCTTTTGGAGTATTGAGACCTGCTACATAGCGGAAACTTTCCCACAACTGTTTACCAATAGTCATAATCGGATCGAGTGAGCGGCGAGGTTCTTGCGGTAGCATTACCAATGTTTTACCCCACAATGTTTGCAAGCGGTCGGATTCGGTGGAAAGTTTGCCATTTTTCACCGAAATTTCACCGCTTGCGATTAGGCCTTGGGGTAACGCCCCCATAATCGCTTGAATCAGCAGGCTTTTGCCTGAGCCGGTTTCGCCTAAGATAGTAATATTTTTTCCTACCTCTAATTGTAGGCTAATCGGTTCGACCAGCTGTAATCCGTTTTCAGTTTCAACAGATAGGTTTTGGATATCGAGTAATTTCATCTTCATTTTATTACTGTAGGGGCGGGTCCTGTGCCCGCCCATAAATATAATAGGAATTTTGGGCAGGCACAGGACCTGCCCCTACGCATTATTTAATTTTTCCAGACAATAATTGTAAGCTGAGTACCATTAAGAAAACGGCAACCACTGGTTGTAAAAATATCAGCGGTGCTTCGTAGTAGTAAGGGAATAGTTCAGTCATCATTAAGCCTAATTCTGCTGTAGGCGGACGAAGCCCAACGCTGACAAAGCCGAGTGTGGCGAGTGCTAAAATCGCATTGCCGAGTGAGAATGCCGATAAGGTGGCGATCATCGGTAATAAGCGGGGCAATAAGTGGCGTTTGAAGCTATAAAACCAACCCATTCCCATTAAGCGTGAGGCTTGAATTTCCGAGCTGTTTGCCATTGTTGAGCTGATTGAGCGGATCACACGGAAAAATTCCACCCACATTACCAAGGAAATCCCTAAATAGAGCGTCCAAAATGAGCCGGGAGAAAGGGCGGCAAAGAGTAACACTAACAGTAAGCCGGGGAGTGCCATCACTAGATCACAAATAAAACTGAAAATACGGTCAATCCAGCCGCCGAAAAAGCCCGCCATAATGCCGGTAATTAAGCCAGCAATTAACGCACAAATCACGCTAAAGAGTGATAAACCAAAGGAAAGGCGAATGGCGGAGGCAAGGCGGGCAAGCATATCCCGCCCAAGATGATCGGTGCCGAACCAAGCGATTTCATTTGGATTGGAAAGGATATTAGTTAAATCTTGAAAGCCAATATCCATCGGGTAAAAATAAGGTTGTAAAAAGGCAAATCCCAACATTGCGAGGAGAATAGTGCCGCCTAAATATTGTGAAATTGAAATTTTCATCTTGATGTCCTATCGCTTAATTCGTGGGTCAATCCAAGCACTTAATAGATCGGCAATGGTGTTTAATACAACGAACAATCCGCCCATCACGAGCGTTGTGCCTTGAATCATCGGTACATCACGGGCAATGATGGCGTGAACCAGTGCGTGTCCGCTGCCGGGCCAAGCAAATAGGCTTTCGACCACCACAACGCCTTCAATTAAATAAACTAATTGCACGGCGTGGTAGGCAATGACCGGCACGGCAATATTCGGCAAACCGTGACGTAAAAAGGTATGCCAACGGCTTAAGCCTTTTAATTGTGAAAATTGGTAAAATTCTGAGCCTTTTACCTGAACCATTGCAGAACGGGTGACTCGTACCGAAACCGCACTCAAGCCAATCGCAAGCGTTAAGGCAGGCAAGATAAAATGTTGCCAACTGCCGTATCCGCCGGCAGGTAGCCATTTTAGTTGAGCGGAAAACAGCGTAATCAAGCCAATCGCAATAATAAATGCCGGCACGGAACGAAACAGGGTACTAAATACCAGTGTCAAGCGGTCAAAAAAGCCGTTTGGTTTACGAGCAGCTAACAAACCAAGCGGAGGTCCGATCAAAATTGCTAAAATAAGGGCGACAATCGCAAGACTTAAGGTATGCCCGAATTGGTGCTGAATTTCAGCCCAGACCTGATCGCCTGTTACCAACGATTTACCTAAATTAAACTGTAGTAAATCGCCTAGCCAGCTGAAATAGCTTTGCCACCAAGGCTGATCTAAGGCAAGCTCGGCACGCACGGCTTCGGCTGCCATACTATCGGTTTGGTCGTAACCATAACGGCTGGCGGCAATCCGATATGCCATATCACCTGAAAGTTGGCGGGTTAGAATAAATGTGAGTGTGCCAACCGACCAAATCACCAGCAGAATTTGGATAAGACGGCGGAAGAGAATTTTGTGCATGTGTTATTTCATTTATTAAAAAGATGATTTTATACGTTCTGATCTCCCTCTTTAGCAAAGAGGGGAAGGGGAGATTTGGCAGAAGAACTAAGCGGAGAAAATAGGTGGAAAATGAGAAACAACGATAATTCTGTCACTATTTATTCACCTAAGATCGCAAATTACTACTGAAAATCTTACCCTCCCTTTTCTAAAGCGAGGAGATAGAGCAGCATATATTTTGAATTAAACTACTTACTTAATAACTCCAAAAAGAAGCGTCTTTCAAATGGATCTAGCGTCACATTTTTCACTTCTTTATGTGCCACCACATTTTGTTGGTAATAAACCACCGGAATGATTGGCAACTCATTGTAAATAATTTTGCTAACAGTTTGCTTTAATGCTTTCGCTTTTTGCGGGGCACGCTCGGTTTCGAGTGATTTGACGGCATTATCCACCTCAGTATTTTGCCAATTCATTACCCCCCAATCACTGCCACCATTGGCGAAGTCGGAGGCAATTACGCCATATGGATCTAAGGTTTTGCCATAATTTAATGCATAAAGAGCCATTTCTAAGCTGCCATCTTGATGCCCAGCCGGAATTTCGCTGAAATTCCCTACCGAAACATTCACTTCTACGCCAATTTGTTTCCATTGAGCTTGTAAGATAGTGGCGATCACCGGTAATTCAGGACGATCTGAGAAGGTTCGCATCGTAAAGCTAAATGGCTTGCCGTCTTTGGTTAAGCGGCCTTGTTCATCAAAGGTATAGCCGGAAGCGGTCAGATTTTGTTTAATTTTTGCAATATCGACCGCTTGTTCTACGGTATCAACACGCCAGTCGGCAAAGGCTTTCGGTAAAATTTGATCGGCAGCGCCGTTCTCAATTTTTAAGACCTGCTCAGCAATCGCCTTGCGATTAATCGCTTGCGATAAGGCTTGACGAATCGCTAAGTCGTTAAAAAACGGCTTTGCCACGTCCATTTTTAATTGAATAGTGCGGGCAATCGATCCGCTGGTTAATTGCAGGTTAGGATCGGCTTTCAGTCTTGCCACGCTGGCGGTATCTAAATTAAATACCAGTGATGACGGCTCGCTTTGTGCCATTAACATGCGGGTTTCACTGCGGCTGCTGGCTAAATAATTGGCTTGCTGAACTTGCGGTTTTTTGCCCCAATAGCCCTCAAACTGTGCAGCTTCCAATTTCTGCGGAGCTTCAATTTTTGTGGGTTTAAACGCACCTGTACCGATGATTTGGGTCACTTCGCCTTTTTCATTATAGCTTTCCGGTGCCAAAATTAAGGCGGTGTAGTGGGTTAAAAAGGAAGGAAACGGCACGAAAGCTTTAGTTAGCTCAATTTCTACTTTGTTATCTACCGCTCGAATTTCCTTGATAAAGGCTTTTGCTAACACACCCGGTTTGCTTTTTGCGATATTCAAACTATTTACCACCGCTTGTGCAGTAAGTGGTTGATTGTTATGGAATTTCACCCCATCACGCAAGGTAAAACGCCAGATTGTTCCCTCTTCGTTACTGCTCCAGTCAGTGGCTAATGCCGGAATTAAATTCCCGTTAAGATCGGCTTCGACCAAGGTTTCTGCTAAGTTCATACGCTGGAAAATCACGCCTGATTGGTTCGGGTCAAGGCTATTGATTTCCCACGGAGCAACCACGGTTGCAAGCGGTAATATTTCCGCATTTTTTTGCGATTGAGTATTCTCTACTTGCGGTTTTTCTGCGGTTGCTTGAGTGCTGTTTTTATCATCGCAAGCAGAAACACAGAACGCTGCGACAGTTAATGGAATCAACCATTTTTTCATTTTATTTTCTCCATAAAAAAATCAGGGCTATGAATATTGGCGAACTTTAGCATATTTCCATAAAAAAAGTAGAGTTTTTTAGTGAAGTATTTTTAAATGGTGGTTTAATCGGCAAATAGTGAGATAAATTACATTCGTTACAGATTGTTTTTGGGTTGTTTTCTCTATGGGTAAGGCGTAAACTGTAAACAGTTTTACTTAAATTATTATTATCAATGAGGTCTTCTATGAAAAAAATTATCACATTGTGTATTTGTATCGCTGGTTTAGCTGGCTGTGCTTCTGAAAATTCTCGTGTTATTGCTCCTACTGAGACAAATGCAGCTCAAACTGCATCTTCTTATCAAGGCATTAAATCACCGATATCTGTAGGTAAATTTGATAATACATCAAGTTTCCAAAATGGAATTTTCTCTGATGGGGAAGATCAACTAGCAAGCCAATCGAAAACAATTTTAGTCTCTCATTTGCAACAAACGGGGCGTTTTTCGGTATTAGATCGTACTAATATGAGTGAGATCGCTACTGAGTCAAAAATTAAAGGGAAAAAACAGAATTTAAAAGGAGCTACTTATGTGATTACCGGTAATATAACAGAATTCGGACGTAAAACTGTCGGTGATCATCAATTATTCGGTATTTTAGGAAGAGGAAAAGAACAAGTTGCTTATGCGAAAGTGATGCTAAATGTAGTTAATGTAAGTACTTCAGAAGTTGTTTTTTCTGCTCAAGGTGCTGGAGAATACAATTTATCTAATAGAGAAGTATTAGGATTTGGCGGTACTGCAGGCTATGATTCAACATTAAATGGCAAAGTGTTAGATTTAGCTATTCGTGAAGCAGTTAATAATTTAGTTAATGGAATTGAGTCAGGTCGCTGGACACCTTCAAAATAGAGAGGTTCTATGAAAATCATTAAATTAATTGGTATCGCTACAGGCGTTTTATTACTTGCAGCCTGTGCAGGTCAACAAAAGAATACGGATTTATACCATTGGGGCAATTATTCTGATGTGGTATATAGCCACTATAATGAACCGGGTGATTTTGCTAAACAGGAGCAATCTTTAAATCAAATTATTTCACAAGCAAAAGAGCTAAATAAGCCAGTGGCTCCAGGAGTATACGGGCATTTAGGTTTGGCCTTATTAAAGCAAGGTAAATCTGGCGAGGCAAAAGCTGCATTTCAGCAGGAGCAATCGCTTTATCCTGAAAGTACTCAATTTATCCAATTTTTACAGCGTAAAAAATAAGGGAAAGAATGATGAAAAAATTATTAGTTGCTCTAACCGGTATGATTTTACTTGCTGGTTGTGCGGGCAAAAAAGTACCAGAGTATGATTATACAGCGTTGAAAGAGAGTAAACCTAAATCTATTTTAGTGGTTATGCCTGTGAATAATTCTGTTGATGCAAAAGCAGATACTAGTGTGCTTGCTCGAGCTTCTTATCAATTAGCAGAAAAAGGGTATTATGTTTATCCTGTTGCTTTAGTTGATGAAACTTTTAAACAGAATGGTTTAATAGATGGTGCGGCTATCCGCAGTGCAAGTACTAAAAAGATTTACGATATTTTTGGAGCTGATAGTATCCTTTACTTGAATGTGAATGAATATGGCACAAGCTATCAGGTCTTCGATAGTGTCACGAAAGTTTCTCTTGAAGGAAAATTAGTCGATTTGAAAACAGGGAAAACCTTATGGGAAGGGACCGGGTCACATAGCAAAGGTTCAACTAACAGTAATGATGGTGCTTTAGTTGCTTTAGTTAAAGCAGTTGTAAACCAAGTGATTGATACTTCGAAAGATAAAGGTTATGAAGTGTCTGCATTCGCAATGAGTAACTTAGTCCATTTAGGTAAAAATGGTGGGTTATTGGTTGGTCCACGTCATCCAAGTTATAATCTAAGTGATAAGAAGTAAGATAAATTTTATACTTCTTATTTGAAAAGATAATGGTCAATTTTCTGCAAAATTTTACAGAAAATTGACCGCTTGTGCTTTATTTGTAGGGGCGAAAGATTTTTTGCCCCTACTGGTTTTTAGTGCTCTCTCGTTTTAAAGAACTGTACGTCAGGGTAACGCTCTTGAGCGAGGTTTAAGTTCACCATTGTTGGGGCGATGTAGGTAAGATTATCACCGCCATCTAGGGCAAGGTTTGCTTCGTTTTTGCGTTTGAACTCTTCAAATTTTTTGGCATCTTTGCCTTCGACCCAGCGGGCTGTGGCAACGTTTACGGTTTCATAAATTGCCTCTACACCGTATTCGGTTTTCAGCCGTGAAACCACCACGTCAAACTGTAATACCCCAACTGCACCTACGATTAAATCGTTATTGATTAACGGGCGGAACACTTGCACTGCCCCTTCTTCGGAAAGCTGTACCAAGCCTTTGAGTAGCTGTTTCTGTTTGAGCGGATCACGCAGGCGGATTCGGCGGAACAGCTCAGGGGCGAAGTTCGGAATACCGGTGAATTTGAAATTCTCGCCTTGGGTGAAGGTATCGCCAATTTGGATCGTGCCGTGATTGTGCAAGCCGATAATATCGCCGGCGTAGGCTTCTTCGGCGTGTGAACGGTCGCCTGCCATAAAGGTTAAGGCATCAGAAATCACTACATCTTTGCCGATCCGGACGTGTTTAAGCTTCATTCCTTTCTCATATTTACCTGAAACGACACGCATAAAAGCAACCCGATCTCGGTGTTTCGGATCCATATTCGCTTGAATTTTAAATACGAAACCGCTGAATTTTTCCTCGTTTGGTGAGACTTCACGTTCGTCCGATTGGCGGGCTTGTGGTGCCGGCGCCCATTCGGTTAAACCATCAAGGAAATGATTAACCCCGAAGTTACCCAGTGCAGTACCAAAGAAAACCGGTGTTAGTTCGCCTTTGATAAATTCGGCATGATCGAACTCGTGCGAAGCACCTTGCACTAATTCCAATTCATCACGCAACTGCTGGGCTAAATCATCGCCAACGGCTTGATCCAGTTCCGGATTATTTAAGCCTTTAACCACTCGTACTTCTTGAATGGTATGACCTTGTCCGGTTTGGTATAAGTAGGTTTCGTCCTTGTAAAGGTGATATACCCCTTTAAACAATTTTCCGCAACCAATCGGCCAAGTGATCGGCGCACATTTGATTTTCAGCACGCTTTCCACTTCATCTAACAGCTCCATCGGGTCACGAATATCACGGTCGAGCTTGTTCATAAAGGTCAGGATTGGCGTATCACGCAAGCGGGTCACTTCCATTAATTTAATGGTGCGTTCCTCAACCCCTTTTGCCGAGTCGATAACCATTAAGCAGCTATCTACTGCGGTTAAAGTACGATAAGTATCTTCCGAGAAGTCTTCGTGCCCCGGTGTGTCGAGCAGGTTTACTAAGCAATCATTGTACGGGAACTGCATCACGGAGGTGGTAATCGAAATTCCACGTTGTTTTTCCATCTCCATCCAGTCGGATTTAGCGTGTTGTGCCGAGCCTTTGCCTTTTACCGAGCCGGCAGTTTGGATTGCATTTCCGTAGAGCAATACTTTTTCGGTAATGGTGGTTTTACCCGCATCGGGGTGGGAAATAATCGCAAAGGTGCGACGTTTATTGACTTCTTGTGGATATGACATTTTCTCAACCAATTAAAATAAAAAGGGCGGAAAGTCCGCCAAAAAATTTAGCGTTATTTTCGCTGATTTGAGGCGAGAGGGCAAGCGGTTAAATTTGGCGGAAATTTTGCAAAATCGGCTAGATTTGCAAAAATTTTGTAAAAATCGACCGCTTGCTTTGGCACAATCTTGGAAACAGGGTAGAATAACCAACTTTGACTTTATTATCGATGAATCTATTATGATGAAAAAATTTATTCCTGTTATGATTGCGGCTCTGGTGTTAAGCGCCTGTTCCTCCCAGCCGGCAAAAAGGAAAAGCACACCACGGATTAAAGCAACTGCTGCTTATATTCCAACCGAAAATTCCGCTTATGTGGTGTTTGACTTAAACCAAAAGAAATTTTTGGAAGGTAAGAATTTCAATTTAGTTCGCCCGATTGCTTCGGTCACAAAATTAATGACAGCAGTCGTTTTCTTAGAAGAAAACCGCTATGGGGCGAGTTGCCAAACCCAAATTTTGCCGTCAGATGCTGATTTCTTAAAAGGCACGACCAGCCCATTGCCGAAAAATCTTAACATTGCCTGTAGTGAATTGTTAAAAGCGATGTTAGTACGTTCCGATAACTATGCTGCACACGCTCTGGCACACGCAACGCATTTAAACAAAGCCCAGTTTTTGGCTCGAATGAATAGCAAAGCCCGTGAAATAGGTATGACTCAAACCTACTTTGGCGATAGTTCAGGCTTATCTTCAGACAATGTTTCAACCGTAGTGGATTTGGCTAAACTGGCAGGTTATGCGGCAAGCAAGCCGGAAATTCAACAATTATCTAATTCCCCAATGGTGAGCGTGTATGCCGGTGGTCAATATTTTTCGATGAAGAACACCAACAAAATGGTGAGAGAGCAGAGTTATCCTGCAATGGTGAGCAAAACCGGCTACACTCGTGAGGCAGGTTATAATTTAGCCTTTATTACCCAACAAAACTGCAACGGAAAACGCATAGGGGTGGTGAGCTTAAATAACAGCAGTTCGGCAGACCGTGTTGATTTTACCGAGACGATGTTGGCGAAATATCAGTGTAAAGCCAATCCGTTTAGATATGATGGCTAGTGGCGATTAACCTTGAGAAGATCAAGGTTTTTCTCTAAAATATTGCGATTTATTCAACATTGATTATTTAACATTGATAGGCATCTTGTGTCAGAAATTAAATTAATTGTCGGGCTTGCAAACCCCGGGGCGAAATATGAAGAAACCCGCCATAATGCCGGCGAGTGGCTGGTGAATGAACTTGCCAGAATCTATAACGTCAGTCTAAAAGAAGAACCGAAATATTTTGGCAAAGTGGCAAAAATTAATACGGCTCAAGGCGAAGTTCGTTTATTAGTGCCAACCACTTTTATGAATTTAAGTGGTAAAGCGGTGGGCGCGTTAGCCAATTTTTATCGAATTAAGCCGGAAGAAATTTTGGTCGCTCACGATGAATTAGATTTACCGCCCGGTTCGGTGAAATTAAAAAAAGGCGGCGGACATGGTGGGCATAACGGTTTGAAAGATATTATTGCCGCCCTTGGCAATAATAAAGAGTTTTACCGTGTTAGAATCGGCATCGGACACCCGGGGCATAAAGATATGGTAGCAGGCTATGTGTTAGGTAAGCCTGCTCCGCAAGAAAAAGAGCTAATCAATGCAACCGTTGATGAAGCCGCACGTTGCGTAGAAGTTTTATTTAAAGACGGAATGGTTAAGGCAACTAACCGTTTAAATAGTTTTAAAGCAAATTAAAACTCTCTCCCCTTGCGGGAGAGAGACCGAAAAATACTTCGAGAAGTATTTTTCAGAGATAGGGAAGCGGTCATATTTGAGGAAATTATTGCAATTTCGCCCTCTCCCTCATTTTCGCTTCTGAACGAAGCTCAAATTTGTCCCTCTCCCACAAGGGGAGAGGGGATATTCTAAGGAACAAAAAATGGGATTTAAATGTGGTATCGTGGGTTTACCAAACGTTGGTAAATCGACTCTTTTCAATGCGTTAACCAAAGCAGGTATTGAGGCGGCAAACTATCCGTTCTGTACGATTGAACCAAACACCGGTGTGGTGCCAATGCCCGACCCTCGCTTAGATGCGTTGGCGGAAATTGTGAAACCTGAGCGTGTGCTTCCAACGACAATGGAATTTGTGGATATTGCCGGCTTAGTGGCAGGTGCGAGCAAAGGTGAGGGGTTGGGTAATAAATTCTTAGCCAATATTCGTGAAACCGATGCGATTGGTCACGTTGTACGTTGTTTTGAAAATGATGACATTGTTCACGTTGCAGGGAAAATTGACCCAGCCGATGATATTGAAATCATCAACACCGAATTGGCTCTTGCCGATTTAGACAGTTGCGAACGTGCTATTCAGCGTTTACAAAAACGTGCTAAAGGTGGCGATAAAGACGCAAAATTTGAATTATCGATTATGGAAAAAATCCTACCTGTGCTTGAAAATGCCGGTATGATTCGTTCGGTAGATTTAGATAAGGATGAACTGCACGCTATTAAGGGCTACAACTTCTTAACTTTAAAACCGACAATGTATATTGCCAACGTGAACGAAGACGGTTTTGAAAATAACCCTTATCTTGACCGTGTGCGTGAAATTGCCGAAAAAGAAGGGGCGGTGGTTGTACCGGTGTGTGCAGCGATTGAATCGGAAATTGCCGAGCTTGATGACGAAGAAAAAGTGGAATTTCTACAAGATTTAGGCATTGAAGAGCCGGGCTTAAACCGTGTTATTCGTGCAGGCTACCGTTTACTTAACTTACAAACCTACTTTACCGCAGGGGTAAAAGAAGTGCGTGCGTGGACGGTTTCGGTAGGTGCAACCGCTCCAAAAGCAGCAGCCGTGATTCACACTGACTTTGAGAAAGGCTTTATTCGTGCGGAAGTAATTGCTTACCAAGACTTCATCGACAATAAAGGTGAAGCCGGTGCAAAAGAAGCGGGTAAATGGCGTTTGGAAGGTAAAGATTATATTGTTCAAGACGGCGATGTAATGCACTTCCGTTTCAATGTTTAATTTGCAAATTTTTGCCTAAAAAAGACCGCTTGTTGATCTGCAAGCGGTCTTTTTTGTTAATTAATTGCATATTGCTCGATTCGGTAAGAATGTCTTAAATAGGGCTAACTATTAAGTATTAAATGAAAATAAATATGTCTCTTTTTTAACCATACAATCATTAAAAATGCGAGTTAGATCACAAAATTGTAACAACCTAGTTACATTAGTTTTTTTTAAGAGTACAATTCGCACCTATCCGACCAGTTAGGTCATTTTATAATCATATAAAGAGGTGCAGTATGGCTCTATTCCTGAGCGTATTTCCAATTGTTTTGCTCATTTATTTAATGGTAAAACGTAACGCGTTACCGTCTTATGTGGCTTTACCACTTACGGCGCTATTAATTTTTGTGCTTCAGCTTACCTATTTTGGTAATGATACCACGTTAATCTTTGCCAATATTATTGCCGGTTTAGGTGATGTATTAACCCCAATTACCGTTATTTTCGGGGCGATTTTATTTAACCGTTTCTCTGAAGTTTCAGGTGCAACCAACACTATGCGTAAATGGTTAGGGACAATTAACCCGAATCCGGTGGCACAGTTGATGATTATCGGTTGGGCATTTGCATTTATGATTGAAGGCGCATCAGGTTTCGGTACGCCGGCGGCAATTGCAGCTCCAATTCTGGTTGGTTTAGGCTTTAAACCGTTACAAGTGGCAATGTTAGCCTTAGTAATGAACTCTGTGCCGGTGTCATTTGGTGCGGTTGGCACACCAACTTGGTTTGGTATGGGACCATTATTAAAAGATGGTTTACTAACCGATGCACAAGTGCTTGAAATTGGTTCTATTACTGCACTGATCCACTCTATTGCTGCGTTTATTATTCCAGTTATGGCATTGCGTTTAATTGTGAGCTGGAAAGAAATTCGTCAAAATATTGTGTTTATCTACATCAGCATTTTTGCCTGTGTTATTCCTTACTTCATTATTGCTCAATTTAACTACGAATTCCCATCATTAGTTGCTGGAGCGATTGGTTTATTGGTGTCGGTATTTGTGGCAAATATGGGTATTGGTTTAGCAAAAAGCGAGAACAATCTGGGTGGCGAGAAAGCCACTTTGGGTGAGGTAGCAAAAGCATTATTACCAACCGGTTTATTAATCTTCATTTTGGTAATCACCCGTATTCAACAGCTTCCGTTAAAAGCGATGCTTAATGATGCAACCGCTTGGATTGTCAGCTCGCTTGGTTTTGCCAACTTTGAAATCAGCCAAGGCTTAATTTTCGCCTTGAAAAACATTTTAGGTACAAATGTAGCAACCAGCTATAAATTATTATATGTGCCGGCGTTGATTCCGTTTGTCGTTACTGTGCTTATCTGTTTACCGATTTTTGCAGTGTCTGGCAGAAATACCAAAGAGATTTTCGGTACATCATTTAGCCAAGTGAAAAAACCATTCTTAGCACTTTTAGGTGCGATTATTATGGTAAAATTGATGTTAATTGGTGGCTCGGAGTCAATGGTGCAAACTATCGGTAGAAGTTTTGCTGAATTTACCGGTCAATCTTGGACATTATTTGCATCATTCTTAGGGGCAATCGGTGCGTTCTTCTCCGGCTCAAATACGGTATCTAACTTAACCTTCGGTACGGTACAATATGCAACTGCACAACAAGTTGGTTTATCTGTTACCTTAATTCTTGCCTTACAATCTGTTGGTGGTGCAATGGGGAATATGGTGTGTATTAACAACATCGTGGCTGTGTGTTCTGTTACCGGCATTGAGAAACAAGAAGGCAATATTATTAAGAAAACAGCCGTGCCAATGTTCGTGTATGGCGTGATTGCTGCGATTTCGGCATTGTTTATAGTACCTATGTTCTATAACCTATAATGAGTTAATAATCAGCCTACTTGATTTAGAAAGGAAGCGGTGAGATTTAGCAAATTTTTTGTAAATCCGCCTCTTCCTTTCGCCGTCTTAGAACGGCATTTTTTTGAGTTTAATTCTTATTTATATTTACTGTGGGGGTTCTTTATGAACGTTAATTTTTACGTTACCTGCATTGCAGATGTGATGAAAGCCGGGGTAGCAAAAAATACCGTGCTTTTATTGGAAAAATTAGGTTGTAAAATCACTTTCTTAGAAAAACAAGGTTGCTGTGGACAACCTGCGATAAACAGTGGTTATACCAAGCAAGCTTTAGCAGGTATGAAAAACTTGGTTGAAACCTTTGAAGCTAATGATTACCCGATTGTCGCCCCGGCAGGTTCTTGTGTATATGCGATCAAAACCTATCCGGATCATTTTGAACGCTTTGGCGAAAAAGAGTGGGCAGAACGAGCGAAGAAAGTGGCTGATCGTTTCTATGATTTAACCGATTTTATTGTGAACAAACTGGGCGTGAAAGATGTCGGGGCTTATTTACCGGGCAAAGCAGTTTATCACCCGTCTTGCAGCTTATTCCGTAAGCTGGGGATTAAAGATGAGCCTATTGCTTTATTACAGCACGTTAAAGGGTTAGAGTTATTACCAATCAAAAACCAAGAAACTTGCTGTGGTTTTGGTGGCACATTCTCGGTCAAAATGGCAGAAATTTCCGGCGAGATGGTAAAAGAGAAAGTCGCAAATGTAGATATCGATGAGCCGGATTATTTAATCGGGGCAGATGTAAGCTGCTTAATGAACATTGGCGGTCGTTTAAGCCGTGAAGGTAAGCCAATCAAAGTGATGCACATTGCCGAAGTGTTAATGCAGGGAGGAAAATAAGATGTCTTATTTACAAACCAACACCCTGCCATTTAAACAACGTGTTGAGCAGCAAGTTAACAACGAGATTGTGCGTAAAGCCTTAGTTAAGGCTCAAGAAACCATTGGGGCAAACCGTCAGCGTATGGTGGATGAGCTGGGCAACTGGGAAGAGTGGCGTGATGATGCGAAAGCCATTCGTAACCACGTTTTAGCTAATTTAGATGCTTATCTCTACCAATTAAGCGAAAAAGTGACACAAAACGGTGGACACGTTTTCTTTGCCGAAACCGCCGAAGAAGCCACTGATTACATCAAAAACGTGGCGAAAGCTAAAAATGCGAAGAAAATCGTAAAATCGAAGTCGATGGTAACCGAAGAGATTGGGATGAACCACGTTTTAGAAGCGGAAGGCATTAAAGTGGTTGAAACCGATTTGGGCGAATATTTATTGCAAATTGTGGGCGATAAGCCATCGCACATCGTTGTGCCTGCGATCCACAAAGACCGCCACAGAATCCGCCAAGAAATGCACGATGTGCTAGGTTATCAAGGTTCGGAAACACCGGAAGAAATGACGGCATTCGTCCGCCAAAAAATCCGTGAAGATTTCTTAGAGGCAGACATCGGTATTTCAGGCTGTAACTTTGCGGTGCCGGAAACCGGTTCGGTTTGTTTGGTTACCAACGAAGGTAATCTGCGTATGGCAACAACCGTGCCGAAAACGCATATTGCGGTAATGGGTATGGAACGTATCGCCCCAACCTTTAAAGAGGTTGATGTCTTGATCACAATGTTGGCTCGCAGTGCAGTAGGGGCAAAACTTACTGCTTACAACACTTGGCTGACAGGCCCTCGTCTTGAAGGCGAAACCGATGGACCGGAAGAGTTCCACTTGGTCATTGTCGATAACGGCCGCTCTAAAATCTTAGAAAGCGAATTCCAAGAAGTGTTGCGTTGTATTCGTTGTGGTGCTTGCTTGAACACTTGCCCGGCGTATCGCCAAATTGGTGGTCACGGCTACGGTTCAATTTATCCGGGCCCGATTGGTTCGGTGATTTCGCCATTACTCGGTGGCTATGAAGAGTTTAAAGAACTGCCATATGCTTGTTCACTTTGTACAGCTTGTAACAGCGTTTGTCCGGTGAAAATTCCATTGGCACAGCTTATCTTAAAACACCGTGAGAAAATTGCCGATGCAGGCTTAACGCCAATGGCAGAACGCCTTTCTATTTTCGGCTTTAACTTTGCAAACTCACACCCAACCCTTTGGAAAGTCGGTGTGAAAGTGGGGGCGAAAGTGGCAAGCAAATTGATTAAAAACGGCAAAGCACCGGTGAATTTTGGGGCGTTAGGCGAGTGGACGAAAGCCCGTGATTTACCGACTGCCGAAGGCGAAAGTTTCCGTGAATGGTTTAATAACAGAGGATAAGAAAATGGATTTACAAAATCGTGAAAATTTCTTAAATAAATTGGCACAGCGTATGGGCAGACCACGCCAAAATGTGCCTGAGCCAATGCCTGTGTTGGAAAACAACCACGCGATTACCCGTTTAACCGATCGCTCTCAACCACAACTTTGCCAAGAGTTTATTGACTTTGCCCGTGTGATGATGGCAGATGTAGTAGAGGCAAAAGAGGCGGATTTACCACAAGCCATTATTGATATTTGTGAAAAATATGGCGGGGCGAGTGTGATCGTGAATAACGATCAACGCCTAAAAGATCTTGGGATTACCGCAGCTATTCAAGCAAAATACCAAGACAGCTATGTGTGGGATTTCAACCAAGCTGAAACTAACTTTGAAAAAGCTAGAAATGCTAACATCGGTGTGGTTTACGGCGAATATGGCTTGGCAGAGTCTGGTGGTATTGTGCTGTTTTCCGATAAAGAATTTGGGCGTTCAGTGAGCTTACTGCCTGAAAAATCGGTGGTGGTGTTACGCAAGAGTACAGTGTTACCTCGTGTGGCACAGCTTGCACAAATTCTGCACGAAAAAGCCCAACAAGGTGAAAGAATGCCATCTTGTGTGAATATCATCTCAGGTCCATCGGCGACTGCAGATATTGAGTTGATCAAAGTAGTTGGCGTTCACGGACCGGTAAATAAAATTTACTTGGTAATTGACGATCTCTAATTGCAAAAAATCCACTGAAAGTAACCGCTTGTAGATAGAAATTTACAAGCGGTTATATTTTTGTAGAGATTTACAAATTAAAAACTGATATTCATTCCAAGCATTGCATTTCTACCCATTTGTGGAATATGTGGTAGATATGAGGCATGTTGGTACATTTTCTGATTAAGCAAGTTATCCACTTTAAGGAATACTTGGTATTCTGTTTGATTAAAATGATTACTATAGGTTACGCCAAGGTTTACTTGATGATGGCCAGGGGTAACTTGTTCGTATTTCGAGACTTTTTTCTGAGCAAAGACTCGGTAATATTCTAACATTCCAGACCAGTTTAGGTTGAAGTCAGCATTAAATCTTGCTCCTAAACGTAGTGGTGGTATACGAGGTGCAGAAATGTCTGGCTGAGAAGCCCATTTGTCAACTTCACCTGTCCAAATGTTGTAACTCATTGCAATATTAGGTAAGTTGACTAACTTTCCACGGACATAGTCTCCGAATACGGCTAAGCGATAATTTGGTGTAAATAGATAACCAATTTCGCCTTCTGCCCCACTAAAGCGAGCTTCGCCTTGATAATATCTATTCACTTTCAGGTTATATTCATCGGTAAAAGATTTAGGTCCACGATTATCATTAAGGGTTAATGGGTAAATATAGTTGCCATAACGGGTATGGTAGAGATTTAATTTATAATCCCATTTGTCGCCAACATAAGCTAACGCTAGCTCTATTTGGTTAGAACGCTCTTTTTTTAGATTTTTATTGCCAGCCTCAAATGCATTTAAAGCAATGTGTTTACCATGAGCATAGAGTTCCTGAGCATTAGGTAAACGTTCTTGATGTGCAGCATTTAATGTTAACTTATGGTTTGGTGCGAAATACCAATGGGTTGCAAAGCTATAAGAATAGCCTTTGTCTTTATGTGGGTCCAAGTTTGGCATAGGTGTATTAAAGCCTAGCCAGCGATCAATTAATTTCACATCATAATCCATTGCTATTTTTTGACGTTCTGCCCGCCCACTTAACTCAAAGGTAAAGTCACCTAAATTAAGGCGTTCAATCGCAAAGAGACTCCATAATTTTGTTTTTGGATTATTGAGTAAAGGCTGTTTATTAAATACTTTTGCAGCTCGTGAAGCTTCAAGTGCAAGTGCTGAGGTAGATTGGTTGGTGTATTGCAGACCAATAGCTCCTTTTAGCCCTTTCCACTCTTTGTGAACCAATTCGAAACGTAGATTTTTTCCTTTGTTCTTGAAGTAATTTTCAACTCTTTTTCCATCTTTTTCATCATGATAGTAATCTACATAGTTAGCTGATATTTTGGCTTCTTCAAAACCAGGAAGTGGATTTTGCAAACTTCCATCAATATCATACCGCTTGGAGTGCATATCAATCCAAGGTTTGCCGTGCTCGTGAGTATCTTGTCCATAATGTGAGCCACCCGGAATATGAGTATGCAGTAAACGGATACCAGGGTTGTTATAGTCAATATCTCCTTCTTCTGCAAGGTGTGGGTAAAAACGTAAATAACCTTTTGCAAACATAACGGCTTGGCGAATAATACTAATAGTATAGTGATCGTATTTGTGTGTGTGACCAATTAATCCGTATTTATCACGGCGATCAGTGTAAGCAATACCAAGATGTCCTCGCTCTCCAATCCAAGAAAGACCTACTGTGCCGGTTTGTGATTGTACATCGCTATCTGGTACGCGGTGGTGAGGTTTGCCTTCAATCGTAAAGTGTGGAGCATAGTATTCGGAAGCTTTGTTATACATTCCCTGTACTCGCAAGGCTAAATGATTTCCAAGGGCAAAGGTTGAGCCTGCATAGGTTAAACGCTCTTTACTGGCTGAGCCAAAACGCACACCAAATTGCCCCTCATAGCCTTTTTCGGGAATAGCGGTTGGAATTTTATTGTCTACTACATTAATTACACCTGCCGTATTACCTGCACTATAAAGTAAAGTGGTTGGACCACGTAAAATTTCAATACGTTTAGCAAGTAGCGCATCTACGGTCACAGCATGATCAGGAGACATTCCCGACATATCTAAGTTTTCGCCATTATTTTGTAAGATTTTTGCACGCTTACTCTCTTGCCCACGAATAATTGGCGTACTTGCACCGCCACCGAACTGGCTTGAATGAATGCCTAATTCACCGGATAAAGCGTTACCTAATGTAATACTACCTTGTTTTAATTTTTTTTCATCAACAACAGATTCATTGCTATTTAGTTCACCACCTAGTAATTTCCCTTTGGTTGAAGGCGTATTTCCATCAACAGTAATAGTCTCTAAAGAGATTTCATTAGCGTAGCCTACTCCACTAATGGCAAGGAGAATTGATACAGTGAGATAATTTTTCTTTAACACGTTTAGAGTCCTTCTAGAATAAATAGCCATAAAAAAATAATGGCAATGAAATTTACAGATATTTTGTAAGAAGTGCAATATTTCCATAAAAAAATAATTGTTATTTTATGATTGAGTGTATTTTGAAAAGGGAAATAAAAAATCTACATCTGAATCAGAACGGTTATTCTGTTTTGTCAGATGTAGATTTTATTTAAAAAGAAAATCAAAAAGAGAAGTGAATTATTTAGCTAACGCTTTACGTTGAGCTTCAACTAGCTGGCTAATGCCTTGCTTCGCTAAATCTAGCAATGTCAGTAATTCTTCGTGCGAGAACGGTTCGCCTTCTGCCGTGCCTTGTACTTCCACTAAACGACCATCTTCGACCATCACCACGTTCATATCAGTTTCAGCGTTGGAATCTTCCACATATTCTAAGTCACACACGGCTTCGCCTGCTACAATGCCGACAGAAATTGCCGCTACCAAGCCTTTCATTGGGTTAGTTTTTAGTACGCCATCAGCCACTAATTTATTCATTGCATCGTACAACGCTACGCACGCACCGGTAATTGAGGCGGTACGAGTGCCGCCATCGGCTTGAATAACATCACAATCTACGGTAACAGTACGCTCGCCTAAGGCTTTTAAATCCACCACTGCACGCAGAGAACGGGCAATCAAGCGTTGGATTTCCATTGTGCGTCCGCCTTGTTTACCTTTTGCCGCTTCACGCTGAGTGCGAGAGTGAGTGGCTCGTGGCAGCATACCATATTCCGCTGTGACCCAACCTTGCTGCTGACCTTTTAAAAAGCGTGGCACACTTTCTTCCACCGTTGCGTTACATAACACTTTGGTTTCGCCAAACTCAATTAATACCGAGCCTTCGGCATAGCGAGTGTAATTACGGGTAATTTTAATTTCTCTAACTTGGTTGTTTGCTCGATTATTTGGACGCATTTTCTTTTCCCTTTACTAAAATTTTTACCATTTTAGCAAAGAACACAGTAAAATGTGATTTTTCTTTTATTCAGTGTTTACTCTCTCCCCTTGTGGGAGAGAGACCGCTTGTTGAAGCATTTAGCGAAACAAGCAGAGAGAGGGAAACAAGCGGCTGGTTTTATGGAAGTTTTTGCAAATTCCCCCTCTCCCTGATTTTTCTTCTGAACGAAGAAAAATCCGTCCCTCTCCCACAAAGGGGAGAGGGTGTAACAATATGAGGAATACCAATGATTTATAGTATGACAGCATTTGCCCATTTAGAAATGAAAAAAGAGTGGGGCAATGCAGTGTGGGAAATTCGCTCGGTAAATCAACGCTTTTTAGAAACATATTTTCGTTTGCCGGAGCAGTTTCGCAATCTTGAAATGAGCTTGCGTGAGCGTTTACGTTCTGCACTAACACGAGGCAAGGTAGAGTGTAGCTTACGCATTGATTTAAGCAAAACCCAAAACAGTGAAATTGCATTAAACAAGGAATATGCCACGCAGGTAGTGCAATCACTAAAATGGTTAAAAGAAACCGCAAATGAAGGCGAGATCAACCTTGTTGATGTGCTACGTTTCCCGGGCGTGGTGGATAATGAAAGCCAAGATTTAGACCAAATTGCTCAAGATTTATTAGCCGGCTTTGAACAAATTCTGGCAGATTTTATCGCAATGCGAGCCAGAGAGGGCGAGAACGTGCAAGCCCTGATCTTACAACGTTTAGAAGCAATTTCAGTTGAGGCTGCAAAGGTACAAGCCCAAATGCCGGAAATTCTGCAATGGCAGAAAGATCGTTTACAACAACGGTTCGATGAACTGAATTTACAGCTTGAACCACAACGCTTAGAACAAGAAATGGTGTTACTTGCCCAACGTGTTGATGTGGCGGAGGAATTAGACCGCTTGCAATTACACGTTAAAGAAACCACTAATATCCTGAAAAAAGGCGGTGCGGTTGGGCGTAAACTGGATTTTATGATGCAAGAACTAAACCGTGAATCCAACACACTCGCCTCAAAATCGATTAATGCGGATGTGACTAATTCGGCGGTAGAGCTGAAAGTGTTGATCGAACAGATGCGTGAACAAATTCAGAATTTAGAATAGGACAGATTATGGCAATGAATTTCAAGCAAGTGAGCCAGAGCTACCCAAATCTCTGCGTGCCGCTTTCTCAGTATCGTTTAATTGAAATCGCAGGGGTAGATGCTGAGAAATATCTTCAAGGGCAATTAACCTGCGACGTGGTAAAAATTGCGGTGGGCGAACATACGCTAACCAGTCATTGTGATCCGAAAGGCAAAATGAGTGCGTTATTCCGCTTGTATCGTGCAGAAAATGAGAAATTTATCGCGGTAATTCACCGCAGTTTATTGCCGGAAGCCCTAACGCAACTCAAAAAATATGCGGTGTTTTCAAAAGTGATCTTTACGGAGTTAGACACCCCAATTTATGGAGTGGCAGGCGAACAGGAATTTGCAAAATTGAGCGAAAATACCACCGCTTTACGTTTAACCACAGGACAGCCTCGAGCCATTGTTTGGGGAGAAGTGCTTGAAACGACTGCCGATGAACAGCTCTGGACATTAATGGACATTCAAGGCGGGATTCCTGTTCTCTTGCAACAAAACCAGTTTGAGCTGATTCCACAGGCAACTAATTTACAGGCACTTGAATCTGCGATTTCATTCACCAAAGGTTGCTACATTGGGCAAGAAACGGTGGCGAGAGCGAAATATCGTGGAGCGAATAAACGTGCTTTATTTACCCTTGCCGGTAATTTTGACGGTGAAGTTAGCTTACCGGAAGTTACTTCTGCAATTGAAATGCAACTGGGCGAAAATTGGCGGGCAACCGGCACTGTGCTGGCGAGTGCCACTGACGAAAACACCCTGTGGGTGCAAGTAGTGTTGAATAAAGATATCGAACCTGAAACGAAGTTCAGAGCCAATGGCGTAGCGTTGGAAATGGTCGAGTTGCCTTATAGTTTGGCAGAAAATGAGTAAAAAGAACGGTCATCAGAGTATGACCGTTTTTTATATCTGATCAGGGTGATGAATCATTACAAAACGTTCCCACAACTGCTCTTCGGTTTCGATATTATCAGGATCTTTGATAATGCAGTTGGTAATCGGGCAAACTTTCTGGCAAGTCGGCTTTTCATAATGCCCGACACATTCGGTACATAACACCGGATCGATGATATAAATATCATCGCCCACCGAAATCGCCTCGTTCGGGCATTCCGGCAAGCACATATCACAGTTGGTACATTTGTGGGTAATTAATAAAGCCATAGTTTGTATTGAGAAAATAAAAATTAAACAAGCGGTCGATTTTGCAAAAAATTTGCAAATCTTACCGCTTGTCACTAAATGTTGCCTATTATAAAGCAAA
This sequence comes from Mannheimia haemolytica, assembly GCA_900638155.1. NCBI lineage: Bacteria > Pseudomonadati > Pseudomonadota > Gammaproteobacteria > Pasteurellales > Pasteurellaceae > Mannheimia > Mannheimia haemolytica. The sequence goes on from LR134495.1 coordinate 919,483, forward strand.
ATAATTTGAACTACTTCACATTTTTGCAATTTGCTTGTTTATCCGGTTAAGAAAATTTTTTATGATTTCATCGAAACGTTTCGATGGAGTATTTTCCAGCGTGATGGAGCGAAAATAAAGGAGTTAGTATGAAAAAAACGCTAAATCTGAATGCACAACTTTCACACAGCATTGCGACACTCGGGCATACCGATAGTTTGACCGTTTGCGATGCCGGTTTGCCGATTCCAAATGCAATAGAGCGTATCGACTTGGCTTTAACCGCCGGTGTGCCGAGCTTTTTGCAAACATTTGATGTGGTCGTCAGTGAGCTGTTTGTTGAACGAGTGCTACTTGCTGAAGAAATTAAACAGAAAAATCCGCAAGTGCTAGCGGCTCTTTTGGAGCGTTTAACCCAATTAGAACAAACCCAACAAAATAAAATTCAAATTGATTATGTGAACCACGAAATCTTTAAAGAGCAGACACATTACAGTAAAGCAGTTGTGCGTTCGGGCGAATGTTCGCCGTATGCCAATATTATTTTATATTCGGGTGTACCGTTTTAAGGTGGAATGATGGAAACCTTATTAAAAATGAGCGGGATAGATAAAGCCTTTCCCGGTGTGAAAGCCTTGAGCAATGCGTGCTTGTCTGTTTATGGTGGGCGAGTAATGGCATTAATGGGCGAAAATGGGGCAGGTAAATCCACCTTGATGAAAGTATTGACGGGGATTTATAGCAAAGATGCCGGCTCTATTACTTATTTAAGCAAAGAAGTGACTTTTAAAGGCCCGAAAGATTCACAAGAAGCCGGTATTAGCATTATTCACCAAGAGCTGAATTTAGTCGGTAATTTAACCATTGCTGAAAATATTTTTTTGGGCCGTGAGTTCAAAACCGCTTGGGGGGCTATTGATTGGAAAAAAATGTACGCTGAGGCAGATAAACTGCTTGCCCGACTTGGGGTAAAACACAGTAGCCATCAGCTTTGTGCGGAGTTATCCATTGGCGAGCAGCAAATGGTGGAAATTGCGAAAGCTCTAAGTTTTGAGTCTAAAGTCATTATTATGGACGAACCGACCGATGCTTTAACCGATACAGAAACAGCATCGTTGTTTAAAGTTATTCGAGAGTTAAAAGCGGAAAATCGAGGCATTGTTTATATTTCCCATCGTTTAAAAGAGATTTTTGAAATTTGTGATGATGTGACGGTGCTAAGAGACGGGCAATTTATCGGGGAGCGAGTGATTGCCGATATTGATGAAGATCAGTTAATTGAAATGATGGTTGGTCGCCGTTTGGAAGAACAATATCCGCATTTACACCAAGAGCGTGGCGAGTTATTACTTGAAGTGAAGAATTTAAGTGGAAGTGGGGTGAATAATGTGTCATTCCAATTACACAAAGGTGAAATCGTGGGTATTTCCGGCTTAATGGGGGCAGGGCGTACTGAATTAATGAAGGTGCTTTATGGTGCATTGCCAAAAACAGCCGGCTCGATTGAACTAAATGGAAAAGCGATTTCCAACCATTGTCCGCAAGATGGGTTGAATAACGGCATTGTGTATATTTCAGAAGATCGTAAAGGCGATGGTCTGATTTTGGGAATGTCGGTAAAAGAAAATATGTCTTTGACCTCTCTCGATCATTTCTCCAAAGCCGGCAGTATTCGCCACGATGCAGAAAAATTGGCGGTCGATGATTTTATTGAGATGTTTAACATCAAGACCCCAAGTCGGGAGCAACAAATTGGGCTGCTTTCCGGTGGTAATCAGCAAAAAGTGGCGATTGCCAAAGGTTTGATGACCCGCCCGAATGTGCTGATTTTAGACGAGCCGACACGGGGTGTGGATGTAGGGGCGAAAAAAGAGATCTATCAATTAATTAATGAATTTAAAAAAGATGGGCTGAGTATTTTGATGGTTTCGTCCGATATGCCGGAAGTGTTGGGAATGAGCGACCGCATTTTAGTGATGCACGAAGGGCAAATCAGTGCTGAATTTTCACGAACAGAGGCGACACAAGAAAAGCTACTGGCAGCAGCTATCGGCAAAAGTACAGGATTAAATTAAGGTGTGTTTATGACGACTCAAACAAAGCAGCTTCAACTTGGCAGATTTTTAATCGATCAACGTTCTTTTGTAGCGTTATTTATTTTAATTGTCATTGTTTCAATGATTAACCCTGATTTTTTCAGCGTGGATAATATTTTAAATATTCTACGCCAAACCTCGGTGAATGCGATTATTGCGGTCGGAATGACCTTTGTGATTTTAATTGCAGGCATTGATTTATCGGTCGGTTCGGTTTTAGCGTTAACCGGTGCGGTTGCGGCTACGTTAGTCGGCTCTGAATTGCCTATTTTCTTGGTGATTCCGCTGGTTTTATTATTAGGGACGGCATTTGGTGGCATTAGTGGAGCAATTGTTGCCAAAGGTAAAGTGCAGGCATTTATTGCGACTTTGGTCACAATGACCTTATTGCGTGGGATTACGATGGTTTATACCGATGGCAGACCGATTAGCACCGGCTTTTCTGATCAAGCAGATGCCTTTGCATTTATTGGTACAGGCTATTTGTTTGGTATTCCTGTGCCGATTTGGATTATGGCGGTAGTGTTTGCTGTGGCTTGGTATATTTTAAAACACACCCCGATTGGGCGTTACATTTACGCTTTAGGTGGCAACGAATCGGCAACCCAGCTTTCAGGCATCAATGTGAATAAAATTAAGATCTTCGTATTTGCCGTGAGTGGTTTTTTATCTGCTCTTGCCGGTTTAATTGTGACTTCACGTCTCTCTTCTGCTCAGCCAACGGCAGGTGTGTCCTATGAGTTAGATGCGATTGCAGCGGTAGTTGTTGGCGGAACCAGCCTAATGGGCGGTAAAGGGCGTGTAATGGGAACGCTTGTCGGGGCATTAATTATCGGTTTCTTAAACAATGCCCTTAATTTATTGGATATTTCTTCATATTATCAGATGATTGCTAAAGCGTTGGTTATTTTAGCAGCGGTATTAGCTGATAATTATCTAGGCACTAAAAAAGTTTAATCTATCTTCAAAGGAGATTTCTATGAAAAAATTAACCACTATTGCATCAGCGGTTATGTTAAGTTTATCGGTTGCGGCCACTGCTTCGGCAAAAGAGACTATCGCTCTTGCAGTATCGACTTTAGATAACCCATTCTTTGTGAGCCTTAAAGACGGTGCACAGAAAAAAGCAGATGAATTAGGCTACAAATTAGTGGTGCTTGATTCCCAAAATGACCCGGCTAAAGAGCTTTCCAATGTGGAAGACTTAACCGTACGTGGGGCAAAAGTGTTATTGATTAACCCAACCGATTCGGAAGCGGTCGGAAATGCGGTGGCTATTGCAAATCGCAACAAAATTCCGGTTATTACCCTTGACCGTGGTGCAGCAAAAGGCGAGGTGGTTAGCCATATCGCTTCTGATAACGTTGCCGGCGGTAAAATGGCGGGAGATTTCATTGCTCAGAAATTAGGTACAGGGGCGAAAGTGATTCAATTAGAAGGCATTGCCGGCACTTCCGCTGCGCGTGAGCGTGGTGAAGGTTTCAAACAAGCGATTGAAGCACACAAATTCAATGTATTAGCCAGCCAACCTGCTGATTTTGACCGTACTAAAGGCTTAAATGTGACCGAAAACTTACTCTCAAGCAAAGGAGATGTACAAGCGATTTTCGCACAAAATGATGAAATGGCATTAGGAGCTTTGCGTGCAGTGAGTTCAGCGAAGAAAGAGGTTGTAATTGTGGGCTTTGATGGCACAGATGATGGCGTAAAAGCCGTTGAAAGTGGTAAACTTGCCGCAACGATTGCTCAACAACCTGAACTAATCGGCTCATTAGGTGTGGAAACCGCCGATAAGGTGCTAAAAGGCGAAAAAGTGGAAGCAAAAATTCCGGTTGATTTAAAAGTCATTTCAAAATAATTTTTTGTAGCCCTAAGGGGCTGAATTATATAACCCGGTGTGGCTTTGCCGTGCCGGGGTTATGAGGAGTGAATATGAAAAAACTCACCGTTCTTGGCAGTATTAACGCTGATCATGTGATTTCTGTTCCCTATTTTGCCAAACCGGGTGAAACGCTTACCGGGCATAGCTACCACATTGCCTATGGTGGCAAAGGGGCAAATCAGGCGGTGGCTGCGGCACGTTTGGGGGCAAAGGTTTCTTTCATCGGTTGTATTGGCAGCGATGACATCGGCAAAGCAATGAAATCAGCCTTTGAGCAAGATGGCATTGATACTCGCTCGATTAAAAAGATTCCGAATGAAATGACCGGTATTGCAATGATTCAAGTGGCGGAATCGGGCGAGAATAGCATTGTGATTTCAGCCGGAGCGAACGGGCATTTAGATGAAACGGTTGTGGCAGAGTGTGAAGCCGAAATCACACAGGCAGATTATTTGCTAATGCAGTTAGAAACACCGTTGCCGGCAATTGTGCAAGCAGCGAAATTGGCTAAGCAAAACGGCACGAAAGTGATATTAAACCCGGCACCCGCCCAAGCATTACCCGATGAACTGTTAAATTTGCTTGATATGATTACCCCAAATGAAACGGAAGCGGAAATATTAACCGGCGTGAAAGTTGTTGATGAAGCCAGTGCGATTCAAGCGGCACAAGTATTTCACCAAAAGGGCATCGAAAAAGTGTTGATTACACTTGGCTCAAAAGGGGTATTTGTGAGTGAAAACGGTGTAGGCAAAATCGTTGCCGGCTTCCGTGTTCAAGCAGTAGATACCACTGCCGCAGGTGATACTTTTAACGGGGTGTTAGTGACTGCAATGTTAGAAGATAAACCGCTGGATCAAGCCATTCGTTTTGCTCACGCAGCGGCGGCGATTAGTGTGACTCGCAAAGGGGCTCAACCTTCTATTCCAACCCGTCAAGAAACATTGGATTTTTTAAGCCAGCAAGCGGTGAGTTTTTAGGAAAATTTTGCAAATGGCAACAATGAAGGATATTGCACGGCTTGCACAGGTTTCTACCTCGACCGTGTCTCACGTTATCAACAATAGCCGATTTGTCAGTGAGGAAATTCGGGAAAAAGTGCAGAGGGTGGTGAAAGAACTGAATTACACGCCTTCTGCATTGGCTCGTAGCCTCAAAGTGAATGAAACCAAAACCATCGGAATGCTGGTAACGGCAACCGGCAACCCGTTTTTTGCAGAAGTAATGGCAGGGGTGGAACAATATTGCCAACAACACCAATATAATCTGATTATTGCCACCACCAATGGTGACACCGAACGTTTGCAACACCATTTGCAAATGTTGATGCAACGAAAAGTAGATGGCTTGTTATTGATGTGTGGAGATACCACATTGAACGCCGATGAGAGTTTGAATATCCCTCTGCCGTTGGTGGTATTAGACTGGTGGTTTACCGAACTTAACGCAGATAAAATCTTTGAAAATTCCGTATCCGGTGGCTATCTTGCCACAAAAACCTTAATTGAAGCAGGGCATTCTAAGATTGCGATTATTACTGGAAACCTAAAAAAATCATTGGCAAAAAATCGTTTAGAAGGCTACAAAAAAGCACTTGCCGAGGCGAATATTCCACTCAATCCAAACTGGGTGATCGAAAGCCATTTTGATTTTGCCGGCGGGGTTAATGGAATGAATGCTTTGCTTGCCCAAAGCGAAAAGCCGACAGCGGTATTTGCCTGTAGCGACACCATTGCTCTAGGGGCTTACCAAGCAATCTGGCAACAAGGTTTACGAATACCGCAAGATATTTCGATTATCGGCTATGACGATATTGAACTGGCAAAATACCTTTCCCCACCGCTGAGTACCATTAGCCAGCCCAAAGCGGAACTCGGGCGGCTTGCGGTGGAAACTTTGCTAAAACGAATTCGTTTTAAATCCACTGATTTTCAAACCATAATGCTTGAACCTGAATTAGTTTTAAGGCATTCAATCCAAACAATAAACAAAAACGCTGAATAATGTGAAGTTATTCAGCGTTTTTTATCCGATTTCAATTAGCCTTTTTGCTGTTCCAAATAAAGCACGGTGGCGGCAACTCGGGAATGTACGTTTAATTTCCGTAGTAAATTGCGGATATGTACTTTTACAGTTTCTTCGGAAATAAAGAGCTGGGCTGCAATTTGTTTGTTTGACATACCGGTTGCGATCCATTGTAAAACATCGAGTTCACGATCGGTTAAGCAACTTAAAGGATCATTTTCCGGTTGGCGGTTGAGTAAATGTTGGCGAACGGTTTCGCTTAGCACCACTTCACCAGCGGCAGCTCTTCGGATATTATCCAGCAGTTCCGGGGTGTCGGTGTCTTTTAATAAGTAGCCGTCCACACCGGCATCCATTAATGCAAACACATCGGATTGTTCATCTGAAACTGTCAAGACAATGATTCTGGCATCTATACCTTGGGCACGCAATGAGCGTAAAGTATCTAGCCCTGAAAGCCCTTTCATATTTAAATCCAGAATAATCACATCCGGCTCAAGCCGTAATGCAAGTTTGATACCGTCGGTGCCGTTGCTTGCTTCACCCACTACACTAAATTGGTGATCTAATTCCAATAATTGGCGCATTCCCTGACGCATTAATGGGTGGTCGTCAATGAGTAAAATTTGAGTTGGAGCTGTCATTTATTTCTCCTTTCCTTTCTCTTAATCGGTTAATTTTGCAATTATTAATTCAAAATAGCAAGTTTAGGGATTTACTAAATGCCGCTTTTTTGATCTTAGCTAATTTTTAACTAAAAAAGAAATTGCAAAACTTTGCAAGAAAAAGACCGCTTGTTCGGCTATAATTACAGACAATTTTTATTTCAAGTGTGAAAAGAATGACAAATCAAACAACCTATTTTGCCACGGCAGCCCGTGGTTTTGAGGAAATGCTAAAAACCGAACTGGAGCAGATTTGTGCGGCAGAATGTAAAGTTGCTCAAGGCGGTGTGCATTTTACCACCACCCAAAAAGGAGCTTATCAGGCATTATTACACAGCCGTTTAGCCTCTCGGATCTTACTGCCGCTCATCAGCACCAAAATTTTTAGTGATAGCGATTTATATGCTTCCATCGTGTCATTTAACTGGGCGGATTTATTCGATCCCCGTGATACCTTTTACATTGATTTCAGCGGCACTAACCGAGAAATCCGCAACACCCAATTTGGGGCAATGCGAGTGAAAGACGGCATTGTGGATTACTTTGAACGCAAAGGTTTTGCCCGCCCAACAGTAGATAAAGATAATCCGGATGTTCGTATTCATGTTTATTTGGATCGTGAAAATGTTGTGGTTTCGCTTGATTTAAGTGGAGATGCCTTACATATTCGGGGCTATCGGGAAGAAACCGGTAAAGCTCCGTTGCGTGAAACATTGGCGGCAGCCATTATTTTGCGTTCCGGCTGGAAAGTCGGCACGCCATTGGTTGATCCGATGTGTGGTTCAGGCACGTTACTGATTGAAGCAGCACAAATGGCAGCGAATATTGCCCCTCAACTTCACCGTAAACATTGGGGCTTTAATGCGTGGAAAGGGCATCAACAAGCGATGTGGAAAGCCGTGTTAGATGAGGCATTCCGAAATGTTGAATTGGGTGCGGTAGGGGAGAATTGCAATTCGTCCCTACAAAAAATGTTCTTCGGTTTTGATCTCGATCATCGTGTGCTGACTAAAGCAAAGCAAAATGCGAAAAATGCAGGGGTAGATCATCTCATTCAATGGCAACAAGGTGATGTGGCTGCGTTAAAAAATCCGATTCCGGAAAAAATCGGCACGGTGGTGTGTAACCCCCCTTATGGTGAACGTTTAGGCACAACGCCGGCGTTAATTGCTCTTTATTCGGTGTTCGGGCAACGCCTAAAACAGCAATTTGCCGGTTGGAATGCCTCAATTTTTAGCGGCGAGCCTGAATTGTTAAATTGCCTGCGTTTACGTTCAGCCCGTCAATTCAAAGCGAAAAACGGTCCGTTGGATTGTGTGCAGAAAAATTACTCCATCAGCGAGCATAACAAGCGGTCAGATTTAGATGAAAATTTACAATTTGAACAGAATGCTCAAGTCGCTCCGGATTTTGCAAATCGCTTAACCAAAAATATCAAAAAGATCGAAAAATGGGCGAAACAACAAGGCATTGATGCCTACCGTTTATACGATGCCGATCTGCCTGAATATAATTTAGCGGTGGACAGATATGGCGACCACATTGTTGTGCAGGAATACCAAGCCCCGAAAAATATTGATGAGCAAAAAGCCCGCCAACGCTTGTTAGATGCAGTCTCTGCTACGCTTTATGTGACAGGTGTTGAAACTAATAAATTAGTGTTGAAAGTTCGCCAAAAACAAAAAGGCACGAATCAGTACGAAAAACTTGCCAATAAAGGCGAGTATTTCTATGTGAACGAGTATGGGGCGAAACTGTGGGTGAATTTAACCGATTACTTGGATACGGGTTTGTTCCTAGACCATCGCTTAACCCGTAAAATGGTGGGCGAAATGGCAAAAGGCAAAACATTCCTGAATCTGTTTGCCTACACGGGTTCAGCTACGGTTCACGCTGCTCTTAATGGGGCAAAATCGACCACTACAGTGGATATGTCGAACACCTATTTGAACTGGGCGGAGCAAAATTTAGAGCTGAATAATTTATCACTTCGCCATCATCGTTTGTTCCAAGCCGATTGCTTGCAATGGCTGGCAGAATGCCGTGAGCGATTTGAGCTGATTTTTGTCGATCCGCCGACTTTCTCCAACTCAAAACGAATGGAAAACAGTTGGGACGTGCAACGAGACCATATTGAGTTAATGAAACAGCTTAAACGTATTTTAACTGCTGATGGCACTATTGTGTTCTCGAACAATAAGCGTGGCTTTAAAATGGACTTTGACGGCTTAGCAGCATTAGGTTTAACGGCGGAAAATATTTCGCATAAAACCTTACCGCTGGATTTTGAACGCAATCCGCAAATCCATAATTGTTGGATTGTGAAGAATTTATAAGGCTCAAACTATGTTAGATATTGTTTTATACGAACCTGAAATTCCGCAAAACAGCGGAAATATTATCCGCCTTTGTGCCAACTGTGGCTTTCGTTTGCATATGATTGAACCGTTTGGCTTTGGTTGGGACGATAAAAAGCTCCGCCGTTCGGGGCTGGATTATCACGAATTTGTGGATATTCAAAAATATAAAAATTTTGAAGATTTCCTTGAGCGTGCTAAGCCTAAACGCTTGTTCGCCTTAACCACCAGAGGGGAGCAGAACCACAGTGATGTGAAATATGAACTTGGCGATTTTTTAATGTTCGGGCCGGAAAGCAGAGGCATTCCAAAGCCATTATTAGCGGAAATGCCGATGTCGCAAAAAATCCGCATTCCGATGTGCAAAGACAGCCGTAGTATGAATTTATCCAACTCAGTGGCGGTAGTGGTGTATGAAGCGTGGCGACAATTCGGCTACCAAAATTCGGTGGCGGCTCAGTCGATTTAAGATACAAGCGGTGTGATTTTGGTTATTTTTTGTAAAAATGGCATAGTATAGATCAAACGCATTTTTCCGTCAGTAGAAGGAATTTTCAACCTGTGACAATTTGTCACGGGTTTATTTATTTCGACCTTAGCTGTTATTTCTGATGCCCAAAACTCATTTTTAGGAATTGACTTTTTAATCTATAAATTTTCTGTGATCAGGATCACAAAAACGGCAGAAAAAATAGAAATTGAAGTTGTATTTCATTAAAATAATAAAAAATGAAGTGATTTATTCAGAATTTATGTTTAAGGAGATACTATGCGTTTAATTCCGTTAGAAACTGATCACGATGTAAGCGTTTGGGCAGCTCGTTATATTGTTGATCGTATCAATGCATTCCAACCAACCAAAGAAAAACCTTTCGTGCTTGGTTTACCAACCGGCGGTACACCTGAAAAAACGTATAAAGAATTAATTAAATTATACCAAGCCGGTGAAGTGAGCTTTAAAAATGTGGTCACTTTCAATATGGACGAATACGTCGGCTTACCTAAGGAACACCCTGAAAGCTACCACAGTTTTATGTTCAAGCACTTTTTTGATCACGTTGATATTCCGATCGAGAATATCAATATTCTCAACGGTATGGCGGAAGATGTGAATGCCGAATGCGAACGTTATGAAGAAAAAATCCGTTCTTATGGCAAAATCCACCTGTTTATGGGCGGTGTGGGCGTGGACGGGCATATTGCGTTTAATGAACCGGCTTCTTCGCTTTCTTCTCGCACCCGAATTAAAACGCTTACTGAAGATACTCGCATTGCAAACTCACGTTTCTTTGACAATGACGTAAGCCAAGTGCCGAAATTTGCTTTAACCGTTGGGGTTGGTACATTGCTTGATGCCGAAGAAGTGATGATCTTAGTCACCGGCCATAACAAAGCACTAGCGTTACAAGCGTGTGTGGAAGGTTCGGTAAATCATCTGTGGACAATCAGTTGCTTGCAATTACACCGCCGTGGCATTGTGGTGTGCGATGAACCGGCAACCCAAGAGCTGAAAGTTAAAACAGTTAAGTATTTCAAAGAGTTAGAGAAAAACGTTGCTCGCTAATTCTGATTTTACAAGCGGTTAATTTTGTAATATTTTTTACAAAAACGACCGCTTGTTAGCATTTAAAGGAAGAGAAAATGAACCATTATGCCTTAACAAACTGTGTGATTTACACCGGTGAACAAGTGCTTTACCAACACGCATTAGTGGTGAAAGAAGATAAAATCGACTCCATTCTTTTGGAAGAAAATTTACCGCCAGATCTGCAAAAAATTGACCTAAAAGGGGCTAATCTTTCAGCCGGTTTTATTGATTTGCAACTAAACGGTTGTGGTGGTGTGATGTTTAATGAAGAAATCACCACTCGTACCTTGGAAATTATGCAGGAAACCAATCTGCGTTCAGGCACAACTAGCTATTTGCCGACCTTTATTACCTCGCCTGATGAGGGTATGAAACAAGCAGTGGCGGTAATGCGTGAATATTTGTCGAAACACAAAAACCAAGCCTTGGGCTTGCATTTGGAAGGTCCTTATTTAAGCGTGGCGAAGAAAGGGGTACACCGCCCGGAGTTTATCCGTGAAATCAGCCCTGAAATGTTAGATTTCTTATGCGATAACGGCGATGTGATCACAAAAATCACAATTGCGGCTGAAAACCCGACCGCAGATCACATCAAACGCTTTAATGATGCAGGCATTATTGTGTCTATCGGACATTCCAACGCGACTTTTGCCCAAACCAAACAGCGAATTGCTGAAGGGGCAGCGTTTGCCACGCATTTACACAATGCGATGTCACCGGTCAGCAACGGGCGTGAAGGCGGTGTAGTGGGAGCTGTGTTGGATAGCGATATTTACACCGGCATTATTTGCGATGGCTTGCACGTAGAATGGGGCAACATTCGCATTGCCAAAAAAGCGAAAGGCGATAAATTAGTGATTGTCAGCGATGCCGTTGCTGCCGCAGGAAGTGATATTGAGTCGTTTATTTTTGTCGGTAAAAAAGTCACGGTGAAAGATGGCAAATGCTACGATGAGTTCGGAGCATTGGGCGGTGCGGCAATCACGATGATCGAATCCATTCGTAACGTAGTGCAACATTGCGATATTAGCCTGAATGAAGCAATCCGAATGAGTACCCTTTATCCGGCAAAAGCGATTGGGGTAGAGGAAACACTCGGCTCACTTGAAGCCGGCAAAATTGCCAACCTTGCGATTTTCGATAATCAATTTGAAGTAAAAGCGACTGCTGCAAACGGGCAATTACAGTGGCATTAATTTTGCTACAAATTCTAAGCATAACAGCATATAATCCAAAGGCAGGCATTGTGTCTGCCTTTTATTTATAGGGAGAATAACATGCAATTTAAAGATTACCTAGCGACGTTTCCGGCTATCGAGCATCTTGCTGGTTTAAATGTAGTGAATAGCGGTGAAGTGATTCAACATATTCCGGCGATTGAAGGTAAATTAGGTTCACTAAAACTTTACAATGCACTATTTTCGAAATTTGATGGGAAATTAACCGCTAGTGCAGCAAAACAAGGGTTGGAATGGTTTGCTGAACACGTTGAAGATGCGAAAAATAATGTGGGTAAGCACCCGAATATTGATCTATTATTTAGAGTAATTGAGCAAGATTTATCTTTAAGTTTAGAGCCGATTGTTAAATAAGATTGCACTAGTGAAAAATAACAAGCGGTCATTATCTGCAAAATTTTTGCAAATAATGACCGCTGGTGTTTAAGAAGCTTATTTCACGGTAATTCGTGCAAATTTACGTTTACCTACTTGGTAAACAAAAGTGCCTTTTTGTGCGGCTTGTTTCACATCTTCCACTTTTTCACCATCAATTTTAACCCCGCCTTGTTGGGCTGAGCGAATTGCCTCTGAAGTGGACGGTACTAAGCCGGCTTCTTTCAGTAGAGCCGCTAGGCCGATTTCACCCTCAAAGGTAAATTCCGGCATTTCATCGGGGATTGCCCCTTTTTGGAAGCGGTTGATAAATTCTTGTTCTGCCGCATCTGCTGCCGCTTCATCGTGGAAACGGGCAATAATTTCTTTGGCAAGCAGAATTTTGACATCACGCGGGTTTTTGCCATTTTCAACATCCGCTTTTAATTGTGCAATTTCGTCTAATGGACGGAATGAAAGCAGGTTGTACCAATCCCACATTAAATCGTCTGAAATCGACATAATTTTACCGAACATTTCGCTTGGTGCTTCGGTTACGCCAATGTAGTTGCCGAGCGATTTCGACATTTTTTTCTCGCCGTCTAAGCCGACAAGTAGCGGGAGTGTCATTGCCACTTGTGGTTTCTGACCGGCTGATTTTTGTAACTCACGTCCAACTAACAAGTTAAAGGTTTGGTCTGTACCACCTAATTCCACGTCAGCTTTCAATTCTACCGAGTCGTGGCCTTGTAGTAGCGGATAAATAAATTCGTGGATTGCGATCGGTTGTTGGTTCGTGAAACGGTTTTTGAAATCTTCACGTTCTAACATTCGAGCAACGGTGTAGTTGGAGGCTAAGCGGATCATACCTTCCGTGCCTAATTTGCCTAACCATTCAGAGTTGAATACGATCTTGGTTTTTTGTGGATCTAAAATTTTAAAGATCTGTTCTTTGTAGGTTTCGGCATTGCGTAACACATCTTCACGGCTAAGTGGCGGACGGGTAGAGTTTTTTCCTGATGGATCGCCCACCATACCGGTGAAATCGCCGATTAAGAAATAGACTTCGTGCCCGAATTGTTGGAATTGACGAAGTTTGTTCAGTACAACAGTATGGCCTAAGTGAATATCCGGTGCAGTTGGGTCTGCCCCTAATTTAATACGCAATGGACGGTTTTCTTTTAATTTGGTAATTAAATCTTCTTCTGAATAAATATTTTCCACGCCGCGTTTAAGTTCGGCAAGAACTGAGTCGATAGCTTGAGTCATTTATCTTCCTTTTAGTCTTGAATATAAAAAATGGATCTATTATAGCGGTATGAATTGAAATTGATAGGCTATAGGCGAAAAAAAACGCCGTATTTTGTGGGGGAATACGGCGTAAAGAGTTGGAGTGATTACCTATTATTTTTGAAGTGATTTAATGATAATGATTATCATCTATTAAGTCAATACTTTTTTTGAAAATTTTCAATAAGAATTATTCTCATCAATTAAGTAAGATGGATACTACGGCAATTAGTGAAGAATGTACAGCGGAATTTTCGTATTGTAAGAGTGTTGGTAAGCGGTATTTTTAGAAAAAACCTCCGAGAGCGGTTATTTTTCGGAGGTTTTTTACAAATGAGGATTTACATCGTTGAAATGTATTTCAACATCACCCCCGCTGCAATCGCAGAGCCAATCACGCCGGCAACGTTTGGGCCCATTGCGTGCATTAACAAGAAGTTTTGTTTATCGTACTCTTGTCCGACTTTGTTTGATACCCGTGCAGCCATCGGCACGGCAGAAACACCCGCTGAGCCGATAAGTGGGTTGATTTTGTGCTGACTAAAGCGGTTCATTATTTTCGCCATAATCACACCGCTTGCAGTGCCGATCCCAAAGGCAATCACGCCCAATACTAAAATGCCTAGTGTTTGCGGTTGTAAGAATTTGTCTGCGACCAATTTTGCCCCCACCGATAACCCTAAGAAAATCGTCACGATATTGATTAACGCATTTTGGGCGGTGTCGTTTAAGCGTTCTACTACGCCACTGGTTCGCAGTAAGTTGCCAAAGCAGAACATTCCCAATAACGGTGCAGCATCCGGCAGTAAGAGTGCCACTAATAATAGCAACACGATAGGGAAAATAATTTTCTCACGGTTGCTTACATTACGGAGCTGAACCATTCGGATTTTACGTTCTTGCTCGGTGGTTAAGGCTTTCATAATCGGCGGCTGAATCAGTGGCACTAACGCCATATAAGAATAAGCCGCTACCGCAATTGCACCTAATAATTCAGGGGCAAGTTTGCTGGCAAGATAAATTGCGGTCGGACCGTCTGCCCCGCCGATAATCCCAATCGCAGCGGCTTGTGGCAATGTGAAGTCGATAATGCCTAACCAGTTTAGCCCTAATGCCCCTAGTACGGTAGCAAAAATTCCAAACTGAGCTGCCGCCCCAAGCATTAACATTCGAGGGTTGGCAAGTAAAGGTCCGAAATCGGTCATTGCCCCGACCCCCATAAAGATAATAAGCGGAGCAACGCCGTAGCCGATAGCGACTTTATAGAATAATGCCAACACACCGGCGGTATAGCCCATATCGCCAGCCATCACTTCAAGCTCATTTTGAACAGAGGGAGAAGTCAGTGCGATAGCATCTTTAATCGAATGCAGATCAAGGCTTGTACTGTTTACCTTAGCAGCAATAATTGCCAGTTGCTCGGCAGAACCGCTGTGGAGTAAATTGTCTAATGCCGTCATTGCCATACCGGCTTCCGGAATGTTTGACATCAAACCACCAAAGCCAATAGGCAGTAGTAAAAGCGGTTCGAATTTTCGGGCGATGGCAAGCCAAAGCAACACTAAACTGATGACAATCATAATCGCTTGCCCCAGTTCTAAATGCATTAGCCCCATACCTTCAAAAAGTGCAATAATACTTTCCATACCCGACTCCTAGGCAATACTCATTAAAGTATCATTTACCGCCACAACATCGCCTTGTTTGACATTAATGCCTTGAATCGTGCCGGATTTTGCCGCACAAATTTGGGTTTCCATTTTCATTGCTTCAAGAATCAGTAGCACATCACCTTCCGCAACTTGTTGCCCCTCTTTCACTTCCACTTTCAAAATATTCCCTGCCATTGGAGCATTCACCGGTTCGGCATTGGCTGGCGGTGTATTTGCAGATTTTGGTGCAGAATCGACCGCTTGTGGAACAGGAGTGGCTGGCGTTGGGGCGATATTGGTAATATCGCCCCCTTCACTGACTTTCACCACAAAGGCTTTGCCTTCAAGCTCAACAGTATAAACGGCTGAACCGGATTGTGCTTGAGCTTTTGGTGAGGAAGCAGCGGAGGCTTGTGCCGGTTTTACGTCATCAGAACTTGGCACAGGCTCAAAGGCAGACGGATTATTGCGGTTTTCCAAATATTTCCAGCCCACTTGTTGGAAGAGTGCCACAATCAACACATCATCAATGGTATTTTCAGAAAGTGTAATGCCTTTTTCTTTTGCAGTTGCAGTCACTTCTGCCACTAATTTTTCCAGTTCCGGTGGAAGATGATCGGCTGGGCGGTCGGTAATCGGCTCTGCACCCTCAAGTACTCTATCTTGTAATGCTTTATTCACGGGAGCAGGTGTTTTACCATATTCGCCCTTTAAAATCCCTGCGGTTTCTTTGGCGATAGTTTTATAACGTTCGCCCATTAACACATTCATTACCGATTGCGTGCCGACAATTTGTGATGTTGGCGTAACTAATGGGATATAGCCCAAATCTTCACGCACACGAGGGATTTCTTGTAATACCAAGTCTAATTTATCTGACGCATTTTGTTGCTTGAGTTGGCTTTCGAGGTTGGTTAGCATACCGCCCGGCACTTGGGCAACCAAAATACGGCTATCCACACCACGGAGCTGTCCTTCAAATTTTGCGTATTTTTTACGCACATTACGGAAGTAGGCAGAGATTTTCTCCAGAGCTGGAATGTTCAAGCCGGTTTCATACGGCGTGCCTTGAAGTGTGGCAACAATAGACTCGGTTGCCGGGTGACCATAAGTTCCGGACATCGATGAAATGGAGGTATCAACACCATCGACACCGGCTTCAATCGCTTTGAGCAACGCCATTTCAGCCATACCGGTGGTTGAATGGCAATGCAGATGTAGCTCAATATCGTAGCGTTTTTTAATTTCGCTCACTAATTCATAGGCTGCCATCGGCGTTAAAATGCCCGACATATCTTTGATCACCAACGAATCCACGCCAATTTCCAATAATTGCTCGGTTACATCCAACCACGTTTGCAGGGTATGAACCGGGCTTGTGGTGTAACTCAACGTGCCTTGTGCGTGTCCGCCGTGTTTTTTGACCGCTTGTAATGCCGCTTGCATATTGCGAGGGTCGTTTAGGGCATCAAACACACGGAACACACTCATCCCGTTTGCAACCGAACGCTCGACAAATTTATCTACCACATCATCGGCATAATGGCGATAACCCAATAAGTTTTGCCCACGCAGCAGCATTTGCATTGGGGTTTTCGGCATTGCTTTTTTCAGCTCACGCAAACGCACCCACGGATCTTCGCCTAAAAAACGAATACAACTGTCAAAAGTTGCTCCGCCCCAAGTTTCTAACGACCAATAGCCGATATTATCCAGCTCGGCAGCAATCGGTAACATATCGTCTAAGCGTAAACGAGTCGCAAAAAGGGATTGGTGTGCATCACGCAAAACCACATCGGTAATCGCAATTTTTTTCGGTTGAGTTGTCATAATCAAATTCCTTCTAATTATTTTATTTTTGAAATCTTGTTAATGTTGCCCGTTAATTCGACGATGATGAGCAATCGCAGCGGCAATCACAGGGCGTAAACGCTCTAAATCATCTGGGGGAGATTGAGGCACAGTTTTAGAGGCTGGAATAGAAACAGGTTCGGGGAAATATTGATTGATAATCTTGGAAATAAAGCTGATGGCATAAATTAAAACCAGCAGGAACAGCATAACAAATCCCATTCCGGCTACCATTAAATTTATACCTTCCGCAAAGAGTTCTGCAGGTGCCATAATTTATCCTTAAAATGTAGAAATGATGAAGAAAATGTAGAAAAAATTCAGATTTATTTCAAATTATTTAGCCTCAAAATGAGTGGTAGATCACAAACTTTAAACGCAAGCGGTCAGATTTTACAAATTTTTTACAAGAGTAGTTAAAATTTGCAAAACCTGACCTTAGGTTAGCTTGAAGCTAAGTCGTTATGCCATTAGCCCCGAAATATATTTTGAAAGGGTCATTGCACTTAGCACCGCCATTAGAATCACCACAATCGCCCCTGAAACGGTCATCCACACAGGGTGTTTGTAGTCGCCCACAATCTTGGTTTTGTGAGCTGCCAGCAGAATTAACCCGAGGGAAATCGGTAGAATTAAGCCGTTAAGCGTCCCTACAAACACCAAGACTTGTGCCGGTCTGCCGATGGTTGCCAGCACGGCGGTTGAAACCACAATAAAGGCGACAATGAAACAGTTTTTGTGTTTTTCGATAAATGGCGAGAATGAAGTAATGAAGGAAACCGAGGTATAAGCCGCCCCAATCACAGAGGTAATGGAGGCTGCCCAAATCACCACGCCGAAGATCATCAAACCGACATCGCCGGCAACGTGGGCAAATGGGGTAGCCGCAGGGTTTTTCGGATCAAGTTGCACGCCCATTGACACCACGCCCAGCACCGCTAAAAACAGTACCACACGCATAATTGAGGCGATTAAAATGGCTGACACCGAGCTTTTGCTCACCTCTTTTAAGTTCTCTTTGCCTTTAATGCCGGCATCAAGCAAGCGGTGCGCACCGGCGAATGTGATGTAACCGCCAACGGTTCCGCCGACCAGCGTAACAATCGCAATTACGTCTAATTTTTCCGGCACAAAGGTATGTACCACCGCATCGCCCAGTGGCGGATTGGCTTTTACGGCAACGAAGATGGTCAATGCAATCATCACAAAGCCCATTACTTGCGCAAATCTGTCCATCACTTTGCCCGCTTCACGGAACAGGAATACGCCCACGGCAATCGCACCGCTGACAATTGCCCCCATTTCCGGCGACATTCCCGTCAAAATATTCAGACCTAAACCTGCCCCGCCCACGTTACCGATGTTAAAGGCTAAACCGCCCATCACGATAAGCAGAGCTAAGAAATAGCCCGCCCCCGGCAACACGGCATTAGCAATGTCCTGCGCCCGTTTTTCTGACACGGCAACAATGCGCCAGATGTTTAGCTGTGCGCCGATATCGAGCAGAATGGAGAGCAAGATCACGAAACCGAAGCTGGCGAGTAGGGTTTGGGTGAAGGTGGCGGTTTGGGTTAAGAACCCCGGCCCGATGGCGGAGGTCGCCATTAAAAATGCTGCGCCGAGTAGGGCGCTACGGTTGTTGTTTGACATTGTGTTTTTCCTTTTTTTGTTGTGAATTAGTCATTATTCGTAGATTTATCACGATAATATTCCCCTCTTTAGCAAAGAGGGGTTAGGGGAGATTTGGCAGTAGAACTAATCAAAGTGAGAGAGTTAATAATGCTCAATTTAACCTCTGAAATGACCTTATTTTCTCCGTAAATCACTTCTGTCAAATCTCCCCCTGCCCCTCTTTTCTAAAGAGGGGAGCTTGATCTTTACCCAATCAAGTTCTGTATTGGTTTCACTTTTGCAAATTCTTAGCTAAATATAACCGCTTGATGTTGTTAGGCATTAGTGACCAAAATCCCCTTCGCTTCCAATTCCTCCCGAATCCGTTTCGCAAACACCACTGCGTGTTCGCCGTCACCGTGTAAACAAATACTGTCGGCTTTAATTGCCACATTACCGCCCTCAACGGTCGGCACTGTGCCGTCTAGCACCATTTGTAGCACCTGATTGATCGCCTCTTCATCGCTTTCGACCATTGCATCAGCTCGGGTACGGGGAACGAGCGAGCCATCGGCTAAATAGTGGCGGTCGGCAAAGACTTCGGAAATGGTTTCCAAACCGTGCTGTTCGGCAACACTTAGCATTAGGCTACCGGATAAGCCCATCAGTTTGAGCTTAGGGTCGAACTGTTTGATGGTGTCGGCGATAAGGGTGGCAAGGTGAGGGTCTTTGGCGGCCATATTGTATAAAGCCCCGTGCGGTTTAACGTAGCTCATCGGCACGTTTTCCGCATCGCATAAGGCTTTGGCGGCTCCCAGTTGGTAGAGTAGGCAGGCTTTGAGTTCATCATCGGGCAGTTGCATATTGGTTCGACCAAAGTTTTCTCTGTCCGGAAAACTTGGGT
Organism: Mannheimia haemolytica; assembly: GCA_900638155.1. Taxonomy (NCBI): domain Bacteria; kingdom Pseudomonadati; phylum Pseudomonadota; class Gammaproteobacteria; order Pasteurellales; family Pasteurellaceae; genus Mannheimia; species Mannheimia haemolytica. The sequence goes on from LR134495.1 coordinate 938,975, forward strand.
GAGCGCCAACCCTTACGCCGTTTTCCTTTGCCCAGCGAATTGCTTTACGCATTTCATTGTAATCACCGGCGTGCAAGCCGCAGCAGACGTTTGCTGAGGTGACGAGTTGTAATAATGAATGATCGTTGCCACAACCTTCGGCAAGATCGACATTTAAATCAACGTGCTTCATTGGCTTTTCTCCGAATAGTGTCTAAATAATTTTGATCTTTTTGATAAATTTCGACCGCTTGTTCACGGCTCACCTGTTCAAATTGCACCGTTGAGCCGAACGGATTTTGTGCCAGTCGTCCGAGATCGGCTTGAATAATGCAGGCAATTTTCGGATAGCCGCCGGTGGTTTGGGCATCTGCCATCAGCACAATCGGCTGACCGTCCGGTGGGACTTGCACCGTGCCACTCGGGGCGGCGTAGGAGAGCATTTCAAGGGAAGCGGTCAATTCCAACGCTTTTTCTGCAAAACGGTAACCCATACGGTTACTGTTGTTTTGTAATTGCCACGCTTGTTGCCAAAAGCGTTCTTGGCTATCTGCGGTAAAGGCTTCATATTCGCTCGAAGCGGTTGCCCGAATGCGTGAGGTGAAATCAATCGGCGCAATTGAAAGCAAGGAAAGTCGGCTGTCTCTGCGCCCTGTGGCAATGCTGTCGCCCGCTTTTAACATTCTGCCTTGAAAACCGCCAAATTGGGCTTTGAGATCGGTACTTGCCGAACCTAACACCTGCGGTACCAGAAAACCGCCTGCCACGCATAAATAGGCATAATTGCCGAGAACAATCCGTTTGATCGTCAGCGTTTGACGGGCGTTGGCGGTATAGCGGTAATAGGAAAATACCGGCGTGCCGTCCAGCTCCGCCTCTACCAATGCACCGGTGAGGCAAAACGGCGTGTCGCAATCAAAGGTAATCCGCATTCCGCCAAGCGTAAGTTCAATCGCAGGCGCATTATTGGCATTTTTTAACAATAAATTGCCCGCTTGTAGGGCAAGGCTGTCCATTGCGCCACCGTGACTCACCCCTAAATGGCGATAACCATAACGCCCTAAATCTTGAATGTGGGCAAAACCCTGTATTTTTTCGATATAAATCATAGCGTTATACTCTCTGCCACAAATCTAACATTATCGCCGGCTGTAAGTAGCGTTGGCGGATTGTGTTGAATATCAAACAACGGCAATTCGGTTCGTCCTAACAGTTGCCAGCCACCCGGTGAGGTAAAGGGATAAATGCCTGTTTGACTGCCACCGATGCCGACCGAACCGGCAGGGACTTTGGTGCGAGGCACGTTTCGGCGTGGGGTGTGTAAATTTTGCGGTAAGCCGTTGAGGTAAGGAAAGCCGGGTTGAAAGCCGATCATAAACACGGTGTAAGTCGGTTCGGTATGACGGCGGATAATCTCTTCGGGAGTGGTATTGTGGAATTGGGCGACTTCAAACAGATCTTCGCCAAATTCACCGCCGTAATGGACAGGGATTTCAATCAGACGTGGGGATTGTGTGGCTTGGGCTTGGTCGTTTTCCCAGAGTTGTTGAACTGCTTGGATAAGGCGTGCGCTATCGGTGCCGATGGCGTGAAACAGGGTAAAATTGTTCATTCCTACCACCACTTCTAACACGCCGTCTAAGGCTCTTGCCTGTTCTGCAATGCGCCAAATCTGTTGCTGTTTGGCAAGCTCGGCAGGCGGTTTGACTAAGCAGAGCAGGGAATGTTCGCTGGTATGATAAATCGTCAGCATAATTGCCCTCAAATTGTTACAAAAAGGTAACAACTTTTTACGCTGATATATCCAGACTGTCAATTTTATTTTGTTGAAAATGTGAAATAGCTCTTATTTTTCAGAAATCTGATCATTTCTTATTCGCCAAAACGTTGCAAATCTGGGCTTACCTGATTCTGTTATCCCTCGATATTTATAGGTAATGATTGAGCCTATTGGTGGTGGATTTTCTCGATCTTTATCCTTAAACCCCGAGCCGATGCGAAACCGCCCTCGTTGATTTTCGCAAGTTATTGCCCCCATTTTGTCGGCATATTTCCCCTTGCCTTTATGATGAGCAACGACAGTGCATTCTTCATCTAAAACCGGTTTGATTTTCAAAATTTGGGCAGAACGACCTTGAATATAGCCTGCATTCGGGTTGCGAACGATAACCCCTTCGCCACCTTGTTCCAGCACAGATTGGTAAAATTGTTGAAGGTGGGCTTTATCTTTAATCGGAATTTGCTCAATAATAGCGATATGGGGCGTTGGATGTTGCTTCAGATAATTTTCTAAAGTTGCCAACCGTTCAATTAAATTCCCTTGTGCGTTTGGTACATCGAACACCTGTAATTTCAGCTTGTGCCAACCTTTGGGCTGAACGGAACGCACAATGCTTGAAATTTCCTCGAACTTTCCCCGTTCGCTAAACAGTTCGCCATCAATCGCAAAGGGCGGAAAATCTTTGATAAAATAGTCGGGCGGATTGAGCGGATAACCTTGGCGGCTGATAAGTTGTTTGCCGTCCCAAAAGCCTCGCACGCCATCAAGTTTTTCTGACATTACCCAACCGTTGAGCTCTTGATCTTGATATTGCCCAACCAGCATTAACTCGGGCGATTTGGCAAAAATAGGGTTACAAGTGAAGAGTAGGAATAAGAGCAGTTTTTTCATAGAGTCTCCGAAATAGTGCCTACGAATATGCAAGGCACTATAACGGAAAGTGTGCAAGCGGTCAGAAATGAATCGTAATTTTTCGACGCAGATCGCAAAATTTTCCGAAAAACTTATTCACAATCCTTGTCAGGATTGTTCACAGCTTCGCTGCCGTTGGCAAAGCCAACGTTCAAAAAGCGATGCTTTTTGTGACCTTTTGTGTGAGAAATTTAACGCACTGTTTGAATTAAAGCAGAAATATCTTCGCTAAAGGTTTCCAACTTCGCCATTTCCTTAATTTGGTTATGTGAATATTTCTTCGCATTGTACACAACTACCATACTCACATCGCCCACTTGCAAGAAATTACTTTCGCCAAAAGGCGTGTAGCGTGTTGCCCCAATACTGATAATCGCTTTAGTTGGGTAGTTCGCCTGTTTTAGCATTTCGGCAATGTTATTCATTGGGCCTTCATCAGGCTGATTGTTCATTCTCTCTACAATCCAATCGAGCAATTTTTGATGGAAATAGCTGTACTCCACCGCAGGGCTGTCAATGCCGTAGGCATTCAGTTCACCGTTTCGTTTATGGAAACAGGCAATATTGTAATTATCTAGTGTACTGCCTTTGTTGAAATTATCTAACGGAAGGTGAGTCGCAGAAAGCCCTTTAGAAGAACCGCCCCAGTTTTTCTTTTCGCAGATTTTATTCGCATTCGGACGGCGGATAGAGCAATCATTGTAAGCCGCAAAATGGGTTGGAGTGAGTGAAACCACCTGCTGATCTTGGTAGCTAATTTCACAAATTAACGCCACTTCCGGCTCAATTTGCAGATTATCAGCATCACGCGGGAAATTAATCGCCTCGCTTGAAAGTGGGTAGGTGGATAAAAACTGGTAGTTCCCCAAATTATCCGCCGGCACATAAAACGGGAAAATCGCCTTTGGCTGTACCGTTTCCGCTGTTTTCACTTTCGCAAAATCCGCTGCCTCGCCCGCTTGTTCCAAATGCCCGGCAAAATTGCCAGCGACGCCTAAACCGATAAAGTGTTCCATAATCTACTCCTTAATTGGTAAAAGTTGGATAAAATTTTACCGCTTGTAACAAAAAATTGCGAATGTTTATTTTGAACTGATTTATTGAATTGAGATTAAATTTAGCCATATTTTGAACATAAAATTAGCGCTTTGTTATAAAAATAGGCAAGCGGTCATTTTTTTCAAATTTTTTACAAAAACCACTTGCGTTGTTTTTGTTTTTCCCTATAATACGCAGCACACAACGACGCACTGTTGTGAACGATTTAAAATTGATTTCCAGTGCGTCGTTTCTTTTTGTTCTTTAACAATTTATCAGACAATCTGTGTGGGCACTTGTTGATTGACTTGATTGAAAATATTTTTTTAATTTTGAAGTCTTAATAGGTGCTAACTAGAAATTCATTACTTTCGTTTAACCTGATTTTAATTAGGTTTAAATTTGAAAGTGCGATTTTATGTCAGCAGTATTGAGCGATTAAACTTTTTGAATTGAAGAGTTTGATCATGGCTCAGATTGAACGCTGGCGGCAGGCTTAACACATGCAAGTCGAACGGTAGCAGGAAGAAGCTTGCTTCTTTGCTGACGAGTGGCGGACGGGTGAGTAATGCTTGGGAATCTGGCTTATGGAGGGGGATAACTACTGGAAACGGTAGCTAATACCGCGTAATGTCTTAGGACTAAAGGGTGGGACCATTTGGCCACCTGCCATAAGATGAGCCCAAGTGGGATTAGGTAGTTGGTGAGGTAAAGGCTCACCAAGCCCGCGATCTCTAGCTGGTCTGAGAGGATGACCAGCCACACTGGAACTGAGACACGGTCCAGACTCCTACGGGAGGCAGCAGTGGGGAATATTGCACAATGGGGGGAACCCTGATGCAGCCATGCCGCGTGAATGAAGAAGGCCTTCGGGTTGTAAAGTTCTTTCGGTGACGAGGAAGGCGACTGTTTTAATAGAACAGTCGATTGACGTTAATCACAGAAGAAGCACCGGCTAACTCCGTGCCAGCAGCCGCGGTAATACGGGGGGTGCGAGCGTTAATCGGAATAACTGGGCGTAAAGGGCACGCAGGCGGTTGTTTAAGTGAGGTGTGAAAGCCCCGGGCTTAACCTGGGAATTGCATTTCAGACTGGACAACTAGAGTACTTTAGGGAGGGGTAGAATTCCACGTGTAGCGGTGAAATGCGTAGAGATGTGGAGGAATACCGAAGGCGAAGGCAGCCCCTTGGGAATGTACTGACGCTCATGTGCGAAAGCGTGGGGAGCAAACAGGATTAGATACCCTGGTAGTCCACGCCGTAAACGCTGTCGATTTGGGGATTGGGCTTTAAGCTTGGTGCCCGTAGCTAACGTGATAAATCGACCGCCTGGGGAGTACGGCCGCAAGGTTAAAACTCAAATGAATTGACGGGGGCCCGCACAAGCGGTGGAGCATGTGGTTTAATTCGATGCAACGCGAAGAACCTTACCTACTCTTGACATCCAGAGAACCTTGTAGAGATACGAGGGTGCCTTCGGGAGCTCTGAGACAGGTGCTGCATGGCTGTCGTCAGCTCGTGTTGTGAAATGTTGGGTTAAGTCCCGCAACGAGCGCAACCCTTATCCTTTGTTGCCAGCGATTCGGTCGGGAACTCAAAGGAGACTGCCGGTGATAAACCGGAGGAAGGTGGGGATGACGTCAAGTCATCATGGCCCTTACGAGTAGGGCTACACACGTGCTACAATGGCGTATACAGAGGGCGGCGAGCCAGCGATGGGGAGCGAATCTCAGAAAGTACGTCTAAGTCCGGATTGGAGTCTGCAACTCGACTCCATGAAGTCGGAATCGCTAGTAATCGCAAATCAGAATGTTGCGGTGAATACGTTCCCGGGCCTTGTACACACCGCCCGTCACACCATGGGAGTGGGTTGTACCAGAAGTAGATAGCTTAACCGAAAGGGGGGCGTTTACCACGGTATGATTCATGACTGGGGTGAAGTCGTAACAAGGTAACCGTAGGGGAACCTGCGGTTGGATCACCTCCTTACCAAAATCGAGAACGACAGCAAGTGTTCACACAGATTGTTTGATAGATGAATGAGAGAAGATGAGTGAAAGATAGCCATTCAAGCGGTGAAAATCTTGAAGATTTTTACAAAATTGGCTAGAATATTTTACTCTCAAATGGCAAAGTGGAAAGCATCTTTAAATGTTGTCCCCATCGTCTAGAGGCCTAGGACATCGCCCTTTCACGGCGGTAACCGGGGTTCGAATCCCCGTGGGGACGCCATTTAAAGATGATTTTTATTGTCTTCTGTTCTTTAACAATATAGAAACAAGCTGAAAAACTGAGAGATATTTCAAGTTCGTTACGCATAAGTAATTATACATAAGTGATAACGAATAAATTGAAAGTCTGAGTAGTAAAAAAATCTTGACTGAACAAAAGCAGTCAAGTGTTTAGTTGTAAAACTGACTTCATTGTTTTTTACTTTTTATTTCTAAGAAGTTTTAGAAAACATTTGAGGTTGTATAGTTAAGTGACTAAGCGCACAAGGTGGATGCCTTGGCAATCAGAGGCGATGAAGGACGTGCTAATCTGCGAAAAGCTTGGATGAGTCGATAAGAGGCGTTTAATCCAAGATGTCCGAATGGGGAAACCCAGTAGGTGAAGAACCTACTATCACCCAGTGAATACATAGCTGTGTGAGGCAAACCGGGAGAACTGAAACATCTAAGTACCCCGAGGAAAAGAAATCAACCGAGATTTCGTTAGTAGCGGCGAGCGAACGCGAAAGAGCCAGTTAGTGATAGCAGTGAAGTTAGGGGAATGTTCTGGGAAGGACAATCGTAGAGGGTGATAATCCCGTACCTTAAAACTCCATTGTGGTACTAGGCTAACAACAAGTAGGGCGGGACACGTGATATCCTGTTTGAAGATGGGGGGACCATCCTCCAAGGCTAAATACTCCTGATTGACCGATAGTGAACCAGTACTGTGAAGGAAAGGCGAAAAGAACCCCGGCGAGGGGAGTGAAATAGAACCTGAAACCTTGTGCGTACAAGCAGTGGGAGCAGATTTATTCTGTGACTGCGTACCTTTTGTATAATGGGTCAGCGACTTATATTTTGTAGCAAGGTTAACTGAATAAGGGAGCCGAAGGGAAACCGAGTCTTAACTGGGCGTCTAGTTGCAAGGTATAGACCCGAAACCCGGTGATCTAGCCATGGGCAGGTTGAAGGTTGGGTAACACTAACTGGAGGACCGAACCGACTAATGTTGAAAAATTAGCGGATGACTTGTGGCTGGGGGTGAAAGGCCAATCAAACCGGGAGATAGCTGGTTCTCCCCGAAATCTATTTAGGTAGAGCCTTGAGCGGACACCTTCGGGGGTAGAGCACTGTTTCGGCTAGGGGTCCATCCCGGATTACCAACCCGATGCAAACTGCGAATACCGAAGAGTGATACTCAGGAGACACACGGTGGGTGCTAACGTCCATCGTGGAGAGGGAAACAACCCAGACCGCCAGCTAAGGTCCCAAAGTCTATATTAAGTGGGAAACGAAGTGGGAAGGCTTAGACAGCTAGGATGTTGGCTTAGAAGCAGCCATCATTTAAAGAAAGCGTAATAGCTCACTAGTCGAGTCGGCCTGCGCGGAAGATGTAACGGGGCTCAAATATAGCACCGAAGCTGCGGCATCAGATGAAAGTCTGTTGGGTAGGGGAGCGTTGTGTAAGTCGATGAAGGTGGATTGAGAAGTCTGCTGGAGATATCACAAGTGCGAATGCTGACATAAGTAACGATAAAACGAGTGAAAAACTCGTTCGCCGGAAGACCAAGGGTTCCTGTCCAACGTTAATCGGGGCAGGGTGAGTCGGCCCCTAAGGCGAGGCTGAAAAGCGTAGTCGATGGGAAACGGGTTAATATTCCCGTACTTGTAATAACTGCGATGTGGGGACGGAGAAGGTTAGGTTAGCAGACTGTTGGATGTCTGTTTAAGCCGGTAGGTGGAGCGTTTAGGCAAATCCGGACGCTTATTAACACCGAGAAGTGATGACGAGTCTCTACGGAGATGAAGTAACTGATACCACGCTTCCAGGAAAAGCCACTAAGCTTCAGGTTATTATAAACCGTACTATAAACCGACACAGGTGGTCAGGTAGAGAATACTCAGGCGCTTGAGAGAACTCGGGTGAAGGAACTAGGCAAAATAGCACCGTAACTTCGGGAGAAGGTGCGCCGGCGTAGATTGTAGTGTCTTGCACACGAAGGTTGAACCGGTCGAAGATACCAGCTGGCTGCAACTGTTTATTAAAAACACAGCACTCTGCAAACACGAAAGTGGACGTATAGGGTGTGATGCCTGCCCGGTGCTGGAAGGTTAATTGATGGTGTTATCGAAAGAGAAGCTCCTGATCGAAGCCCCAGTAAACGGCGGCCGTAACTATAACGGTCCTAAGGTAGCGAAATTCCTTGTCGGGTAAGTTCCGACCTGCACGAATGGCATAATGATGGCCAGGCTGTCTCCACCCGAGACTCAGTGAAATTGAAATCGCCGTGAAGATGCGGTGTACCCGCGGCTAGACGGAAAGACCCCGTGAACCTTTACTATAGCTTGACACTGAACATTGAATTTTGATGTGTAGGATAGGTGGGAGCCTTAGAAGCAGTCACGCCAGTGATTGTGGAGGCGTCCTTGAAATACCACCCTTTAACGTTTGATGTTCTAACGAAGATTGCGGAACGCGGTCTCGGACAGTGTCTGGTGGGTAGTTTGACTGGGGCGGTCTCCTCCCAAAGAGTAACGGAGGAGCACGAAGGTTTGCTAATCACGGTCGGACATCGTGAGGTTAGTGCAATGGTATAAGCAAGCTTAACTGCGAGACAGACAAGTCGAGCAGGTGCGAAAGCAGGTCATAGTGATCCGGTGGTTCTGAATGGAAGGGCCATCGCTCAACGGATAAAAGGTACTCCGGGGATAACAGGCTGATACCGCCCAAGAGTTCATATCGACGGCGGTGTTTGGCACCTCGATGTCGGCTCATCACATCCTGGGGCTGAAGTAGGTCCCAAGGGTATGGCTGTTCGCCATTTAAAGTGGTACGCGAGCTGGGTTTAGAACGTCGTGAGACAGTTCGGTCCCTATCTGCCGTGGGCGTTGGAGAATTGGTTGGGGCTGCTCCTAGTACGAGAGGACCGGAGTGGACGCACCACTGGTGTTCCGGTTGTGTCGCCAGACGCATTGCCGGGTAGCTAAGTGCGGAAGAGATAAGTGCTGAAAGCATCTAAGCACGAAACTTGCCAAGAGATGAGTTCTCCCACACTATAAGTGTGTAAGGGTTGTTGGAGACTACGACGTAGATAGGCTGGGTGTGTAAGTGTTGTGAGACATTGAGCTAACCAGTACTAATTGCCCGAGAGGCTTAACTATACAACGCTCAAATGTTTTTAGGCTTGTTTTTGTATTGAGAAGAACGAATAAAGAAAAGATAAAGAAATCATAAGATAGAAAGGAATTTTCCCGACGACAAGAGTGCTGTGGTCCTACCTGACCCCATACCGAACTCAGAAGTAAAACGCAGTGACGTCGATGGTAGTGTGGTGATTCGCCATGTGAGAGTAGAGCATCGTCGGGGTTTTAATTTTAAGCGGGATTAAGTGAAAGCGAAAAGTGACAAAAGCGGAAACTTAATCAAAAGCGAAGCGCAAAGCAAAAACGAATAAAAAGTAAAAAGCTAAGAACAAGTAAATAAAAAGAAGAGCCGCCTGTAGAGATACAGGCGGTTTTTTGTTGTGGTGGTAAAGGTAAAAAACTCACGGAAAATGACCGCTTGTTAGGATTTTCATTGTATTTATGAAAGGGAAATGCAAGCGGTCGTTTTTTTATGAAATTTTACAATTAAATATTATAAATAGAATCTACAGAAAGCTTATGTTCAGACTATAATAACCCCTCATCACTTTTTGCAGTTTAACCTCTTTTGCAACAGATAATTTAAATTTAGGCGTTTTGGCTGCTCAGTTATTGCCATTATGATTATATTAGTTCACACTAAAATTTTAGTGTTGTTTCTTAAAGCTGAAGATGCTAATAGGTGAGTAAGCGGTTTTTACCACTTTGAAGATAAATGCAATAGCTTCTTGTTTGAAGGATTAGTTGTATTTAACCATAAAAAATCTGCACCTTAATCAGTTGGTTAGCCCAACTTTTAGGTGCAGATCATTCTAGTACGCTTTTCCGTTTTATTACCAATATGCTCGTAAGCCTACAACAGTCGTATAATTGCGAGATTTTGCGGTTTTTACATCATTAGTATAGTGTTTAGCACGAGTTGCTTGCCATTCAACAAAACCTTTTAGGTGTTTTGGAACAATGTAATATTCCGTTCCCAACATAAATTGGTTTCTTTTAACTTTGCTATCATTTGCCAAGCCTACAGCATTAAGTTTGTTTTCTTTATAAGCATACATTGTGTAAGCATTCCATTGATCGGTTAAACGATGGAGTAACACAGTACGAACTTCTTTTTCGATACGTTTGTTACCGATAGCATTTTGATCTTCCGTTTCACGGCGTTCTAAATCTAAGCCAAGGGTAGTTTTTCCGTAGGTATAAGCTGTACCGAAGGCAAGAGCAGTGCGTTCATAATTGCCGATAGATTGCTCAAAACGCTCACGGGTTGCACCTGTTGCTAATTTTAAGCTTTGGTTATCATCGATTTTATAGTTATAAATCGCTGCAGCACCCCAAATATCTTTACGTTTATTAGCTAAATCTAAGGCATTGTTTCCACGTTGGCTATTCCCACCATAGAATGCGCCAAGTTTTACTCCTTCAATGCCTTTGTAAACATATTGAACTGTACGGCGTGATGAACCTGTCAGTAAGCCATCGCTTAAGCTAAGAGTGTTTGGCAAGTCGGTTTGTTTCACTTCATCGGCAATATTGGTCATATTTCCGTATGTTAATTCACCGTATTGTTTATGTCCGATACCTGCGTAGAGTTGATGATCATAAATATGATCGAAGTTATGTTGTGAGCTTGAATCGCCACGCATACGCCATTCCACACGACCTAAAGCATAGAATCCGTGACCCACTTGCTGGGTTAAACGGAAACCAAAACGAGAGCCGTTGTTATCCACTGCGTGATTAACGTGGTTGCGGGTAGCTTTACCATTTACCGGTGAGGTTTTATCTGAGGTGCTTTCCCACTTAATACGAGCAGAACCAATAAATTCAATTTGTGTACCGGTTTCTTTATGATCGTAAATCGTAATAGCTAGAGCTGAGTTTGCGATTAAGGCTGATGCTAAAATCGCTAATGTTGTTTTTTTCATAAAAATCACTCCATATGAATAGATAAAGGGAGGTAGTGTATGTGAATATTCATTGCTAGACAATAATGTTTTGTTAGTTTATATGATGATTGGTTATAATAGAGTCACTTACAGATCTTCGATAATATTTAATATGAAACAACAATTCCCCGTTATTGGCTTAGTTGCCGGTGAGGTCTCTGGCGATATTCTTGGTGCCGGGTTAATTAAGGCGTTAAAAGTACATTACCCGGATGCTCGATTTATCGGTGTTGCAGGCTCTCGAATGATTGAGGCTGGCTGCCAGTCTTTGTTTGATATGGAAGAGCTTTCTGTAATGGGGCTAGCAGAGGTGGTTAAACATTTACCTCGTTTACTTAAGCGTCGTAAACAGGTTATTGATGGGATGCTTAAATTGAAACCAGATGTATTTATCGGTATTGATGCACCGGATTTTAATTTAACCGTTGAAGAAAAACTCAAAGCGAGTGGGATTAAAACAATCCATTATGTTAGCCCTTCGGTGTGGGCTTGGCGTCAAAAGCGGGTATTTAAAATTGCCAGAGCAGCTAATTTAGTGTTGGCATTTCTGCCATTTGAGAAAGCGTTCTATGATAAATTCAATGTGCCTTGTCGTTTTATCGGGCATACGATGGCAGATGCAATCCCACTCGAGCCGAATCGTGCAGAGGCGTGTTTAGCGTTAAATATTGATGAATCTAAGCGGTATATGGCAATTTTGGTGGGAAGCCGTGGTAGCGAAATTCAGTTTTTGGCTGAGCCTTTTTTGAAAGCCGCTCAGTTACTCAAGGCTCGTTTTCCAGATTTACAATTTTTAGTGCCAATGGTGAGCCAAAAACGAATCGAGCAATTTAATGCGATTAAGCAACAAGTTGCTCCCGAGCTGGAACTTAACATTATTCAAGGTAAGGCTCGACAAGCAATGATTGCTGCAGAATGTACGCTGTTAGCCTCAGGAACGGCAGCATTAGAGGCAATGTTGTGCAAGTCACCGATGGTAGTCGGCTACCGAATGAAACCGCTGACGTATTGGCTGGCGAAAAAATTGGTTAAAACCGATTATATCTCCCTGCCGAATTTATTGGCTCAAGCCCCATTAGTGCCAGAATTGATCCAAGAAGAGTGTAACCCGGAAAATTTAGCTCAAGAGTTAGCTCTATTTTTAGCTGATGATGAGAAAACCCAGCAACATAAAACATTGCTAAAACAGCAGTTTATGCAGCTACATCAATCAATTCAGTGTAATGCCGATGAGCAAGCTGCCCAAGCAGTTATTGATCTCTTAAACGGCTCGACAAGCGGTCAAATTTAGTTAGTTTTTTGCAAAAAGGAAAATTTATGTGGAAAGAAGTATTACTTAATTATGGTATTTTTTTATTAGAGTTATTAACTGTGTTTGGCATTATTGCGGTGGTGGTAATGCTGATTTTGGAATCGAAAAAGCAGAATGAAAACGGCTCAATTTCAATTACCAATTTATCTGAGAAATATAAAGAGCAGCAAAAATCCCTTTCCGGCTTTTTTCTAAGTGAAGAAGAATTAAAACATCAGGAAAAGCAGGAGAAAAAAGCAGCAAAAGAGAAAGCCAAAGCAGAGAAAAAACGCTTAAAAGCAGGCGAAGAAAGTGTAGAAAGCCCTTCCCGTTTATTTGTGTTGAATTTTAATGGCGATATGATGGCTCACGAAGTAAATTCCCTACGCCGTGAAATTGATGCGGTAATTAGCCTCGCGAATCCGGAAAAAGATGAAGTTTTACTTAAACTTGAAAGTCCGGGCGGTGTGGTTCACGGTTATGGGTTAGCGGCTTCGCAGTTGCAACGTCTCCGTGATCGCAATATTTATTTAACCGCAGCGGTAGATAAAGTAGCTGCCAGCGGTGGCTATATGATGGCGTGTGTGGCGAATAAAATTGTGTCTGCTCCGTTTGCGGTAATTGGCTCGGTAGGGGTGGTGGCTCAAGTGCCGAATATCCACCGCTTACTGAAAAAACACGATATTGATGTGGACGTGATGACTGCCGGCGAATATAAACGCACGGTTACTCTGGTGGGTGAAAATACCGAGAAAGGGAAACAGAAATTCCAGCAAGAATTGGAAGAAACGCATTCTCTGTTTAAGCAATTTGTGGCTCAACATCGTCCACAGCTGGATATTGAGCAGGTTGCAACAGGTGAGCATTGGTTTGGTCAGCAAGCGATTGAGCTAAATTTGGTTGATGAGATTGCAACCAGTGATGATCTGCTCCTCAATGCTATGAAAGAAAAAGAAGTGATTGAGCTAAAATATAAAGAGAAGAAAAAACTTGCTCAGAAATTGGGTTCTCAATTCGAGCAATCAGCAGAGAACCTGCTCACTAAGATTTTACATAAAAGTCGTTCAACGCTGATGTAGCGTATATATTATTAAAGGGCTATCGTTTATATAGCCCCTTATTTTATCAGTTAGTAATAGAATGAAGTATTTGTTCACTATTTAAATGACCTGGAATACTTTTCTTTAAATTGAGTGAAGAATCTAACAATAAATTATGTGGATATCCTCTTATTTCGGTTTGTTTAATAAAGTCTCCTTGTTCATCCAATAAAACAGTAATATTAGGATAATCAGATTCTATCCCTTTATACCATTCAATAAATTGATTGGTTGTTTTCTCGCCTTTATGCCCTGGTGAAACAATAGTAATAATTTCAATATCGTTATTTGCTTTTTGGCTTATTTCCTCAATTTCCGCCAATCCGGCTAGACAAATAGAACACCAAGATGCCCATGCTTTTATATAGATTTTTTTACCTTGATATTTATCAAGAGTAATTTGATTTTGATTGAGATCTTTAAGAGGAATATGCCCAAGATGAGAGTTTTCTTGTGCATAGCTGTTAAGACTCAACATCATTATGAGTAAACTAATTATTTTCTTCATCATTATTTATTTCCTTTAATCATATTTATTAAATAGCCGTAACCTTCTTTTTCCATTTGCTCTAATGGAATAAATTTGATTGAGGCACTGTTGATACAATAACGTAATCCGCCTTTATCTTTCGGACCATCGGTGAAAACGTGCCCTAAATGAGCGTTACCACTTCGACTTAGTACTTCCGTTCTTGTCATATTAAAACTATTATCTTCGGTATAGTTAACAACCTCATTGATAATTGGTTTGGTAAAACTTGGCCAGCCGCAACCTGAATCATATTTATCTCGAGATGAAAAAAGTGGCTCTCCGGTAGTAATATCAACATAAATACCCAGTGCGGTATTATCCCAATATTCGTTACTGAATGAACGCTCTGTATTTTTTCGTTGGGTAACGCTATATTGCAAAGGCGTTAATTTCATTTTTAATGTAGCATCGCTAGGTTTAGGGTAATCTTTTGGATCGATAATAATGCTATTTGCTTGGTTTAAATCAATGTGGCAATAACCATTTGGGTTTTTCTTTAAGTAATCCTGATGATACTCTTCTGCTAAAATATAATGTTTCAATGGCTCTACTTGCACTTGTATTTTCTGTTTATATTTTGCTTGTTGGGCTTGAATCTCTTTTAAAATGATTTGCTTATCTTGCTCATTTTGATAATAAATACCGGTGCGATATTGTCGACCAATATCATTACCTTGTTTATTTTTACTGGTTGGATCAATTACTTTAAAGTAATATTGCAACAGCTTTTCTAAAGAAATTTTATTAGCATCATAGGTCACGTGAACTGTTTCTGCATGATCGGTTTGCCCGATAATTCGGTAAGCAGTTTGCTCAGTTTTGCCATTGGCATAGCCCGATGTAGCCTCTTTTACGCCATATATTTTTTCCATATAGGCTTCAATGCCCCAGAAACATCCTCCTGCCAAGTAAATATCCTGTAAGTTTTCAGATCGCATCTCGTTAGGGTTTGTGATGTTTGCTATTGAGGAGGTGGTAAAGATAGCAGACACCAAACATAGTAACAGTTGATTGTATTTCATTCAGTTCTCCTTTATAACTTATGTAATTTTATTTTTTAAGGATGAGGGTTTAACCTTAAACATTCATAATTTCTTACTTTTTTGCTAAGATCAAAATTGGTTTTACTCTCTATAGGATTAGTCGAATATTGTTTAATATTCTCACAAAAAATTTTCTCAATATAACACTATGATTCATAACAAGATTTCTTTAGATATTTCATCGGAACAGCTTGCCGATATTCGTCAGCAAATGTTGAAATTTGCTCAGTTACAATTACAAGATATTGCTCTTGCTGAAGATATGGTTCAAGAAGCATTCGTTAATGCAATAAAAAATATTGATAATTTCCAGCGTAAAGCAGCATTGAAAACCTGGATATTTGCTATTCTAAAAAATAAAATTATTGATTATTTACGTAAAAAAGATCGTATAGTACTAGAAAGTGATCTGGCTGATGATGACGAAGAGAATCACTTTTTTGATAATTATGGGCATTGGAAAGAAGAATATTATCCTTCTAGCTGGCAGGAAGAGGCTGTTTATTCCAAAGAATTTTGGATATTATTTGAAGTTTGCTTAAGCAATTTACCTGCAAAACAAGCTAGGGTATTTATGATGAGGGAATATTTAGAGGCAACCTCAGATGAAATTTGTCGAGTAGTAAATATTACATCAGATAATTTATATACATTAATCTATCGAGCAAGGCTGCAGTTACAACAATGTCTTTCAAGGAAATTAACGGAGAGAAATAGATGAATTGCCGACAAGTAACAAGGTTAATTTCTGACTCAAAGGAACGAAAACTCACTTTAAAAGAGAAGATTGGCGTTAAAACACATTTGATTATTTGCCCGTATTGTCGTCAATTTAAACACCATTGTGAGCATATCAGCAAATTAATGAAAGATTTTGCTACAAAAGATGGGGAGTATTAAGTATGAAATTAAAGGTTAAAGTTGAAAACTTTAACCTTTAATTTCTCCTTAAATAGTGAGTTAAGCCTGATTATTTTCTTCTACCACAAAACAAGCAATCCGAGTACCGTCTTGATAGGTTTTTAGCTCTGGTCTTTCCACATAGCAACGATCGGTTGCAAATCGGCAACGTGCGTTAAAGGCACAGCCTTTTGGTGGATTAAGCGGGCTTGGTAGTTCTCCAGTGAGTTTAATCCGCTCACGGCGTTGCTCCGGATTCAAACGAGGGGTTGCGGAGAGTA
The DNA here is from genome assembly GCA_900638155.1 of Mannheimia haemolytica. Taxonomy (NCBI): domain Bacteria; kingdom Pseudomonadati; phylum Pseudomonadota; class Gammaproteobacteria; order Pasteurellales; family Pasteurellaceae; genus Mannheimia; species Mannheimia haemolytica. The sequence goes on from LR134495.1 coordinate 955,137, forward strand.
ACGCTTGTGTATAAGGGTGACGTGGATTGCTGAAGATAGTTTTAGTACCCCCTTGTTCCACGCAACGCCCTAAATACATTACCATCACTTCATCGGCAATATGTTCCACTACCGATAAATCGTGCGAAATGAAGACGTAAGACAAGCCCATATCTTCTTGTAAATCCATCATTAGGTTCAGCACTTGAGCCCTAACCGAAACGTCTAATGCAGAAACCGGTTCATCAGCAACCACAATGTCCGGCTGTAACATTAAACCGCGTGCAATCGCAATTCGCTGGCGTTGTCCGCCCGAGAACATATGCGGATAGCGGTCGTAAAATTCCGGTTTTAAGCCGACTTTCGCCATCATTTCCAGCACTTTTTCTTTGCGTTCTTTTGCGGATAAGTTAGTGTTGATCAGCAACGGCTCTTCTAAAATAGTACCTACTTTTTTCCGAGGATTGAGCGAGCTATATGGGTTTTGAAACACAATTTGGATTTTTTTACGGCGTAGTTGAGCCGTTTCTTTGTCATTGACTAAGAAATTCTGCCCATTGTAGAACAATTCGCCTTCTGTCGGGCTTTCAATCATGGTGAGCATTCGCCCCAATGTTGATTTCCCACAACCGGATTCGCCAACAATCGCTAACGTTTTACCACGTTCAAGGGTAAAGGAGACGCCATCTACCGCTTTTACCGTTTTCGGTTTAGCGAACATTCCCTTTTTAACCGGATAGTATTTTTTTAAATTAATCGCATCGAGAAGCGGTGCGTTTTTATCATTTTTTTGCAAATCGCTCATTTTAACCTCTCAGATGTTGTTCAAGTGCAAGTGGTGTTCCTGCGAGTGTTAAAGGAGTATGACATTTCACTTGGCGACCATTTAGTGTATGTAACTCCGGTTCAATTTCACGGCATTTGTCTGTAGCATAAGGACAGCGTGGGTTGAGCAAGCAACCTTGTGGGCGGTCATATTTACCCGGCACCACACCCGGTAGCGATTGTAAGCGAGATTTCCCTTCGGCAAATTCCGGTAATGCTTTGAGCAACGCTTGAGTGTAAGGGTGAAGTGGTGAGCTAAAAATTTCTGCTGCTTTACCCTCTTCTACAACCTGTCCTGCATACATCACAAGAATGCGGTGTGCCGATTCAGCCACTAATGCTAAGTCGTGAGTAATCAAAATCAACGCCATATTTTCTTTGCGTTGCAATTCAAGCAATAAATCAATAATTTGAGCTTGAATCGTTACATCTAATGCAGTAGTCGGCTCATCGGCAATCAACAATTTTGGACGACAAGCAATCGCCATTGCAATCATCACCCTCTGGCTCATACCACCTGAAAGCTGGTGTGGGTAAACCTCTAAACGGGATTCAGGATCGGGAATGCCGACCATCGTCAGCAACTCAATCGCACGCTCACGGCGGCTGGCTTTTGAGCCACCTTGATGCACTTTCAATGCTTCCATAATCTGATAGCCCACCGTATAGCTCGGATTTAAGCTGGTCATTGCATCTTGGAAGATCATCGAAACATCAGCCCCTACGATCTGTTGCTTTTCTTTTGGCTTTAATGCCAATAAATCATTACTGTTAAAATGTAATTTTTCAGCCATCACTCTGCCGGGGAAATCAATCAAGCCCATAATGGCGAGAGAGCTGACCGATTTACCTGAGCCTGACTCGCCTACAATGCCTAGCACTTCACCTTCATTGACTTGGTAACTTATACGATCCACCGCTTTAAATGGCGTTTTTTTATCGCCAAAATGCACGGAAAGTTGATCAACAGTTAATAATGCCATTTCGACTCTCCTATTGTTTGAGTTTTGGATCGAGGGCGTCACGCAAGCCGTCACCCATCAAGTTGAATGCTAAAACCAGCGATAAAATTGCCAGTCCCGGAATAGTCACCAGCCAGTTTGCTGACTGCATAAAGCCACGTGATTCGGCAAGCATTGTGCCAAGCTCCGGTGTTGGCGGTTGTGCACCAATACCTAAGAAGCCGAGAGCGGCAAGCTCTAAAATCGCATTTGAGATCCCCATCGTCATTTGCACGATAAGTGGAGCTAAACAGTTAGGTAAAATAACGACAAACATTAAGCGAAGCACGCTCGCACCGGCAACACGGGAAGCAGTCACATAATCACGGTTTTTCTCGCTTAGCACTTGGGCTCGGGTTAAACGCACATAGCTTGGAATGGAGACGATCGCAATTGCAATTGCTGCATTAATCAGAGAAGGCCCGAGAATCGTTACCACACCAATGGTTAAAAGCAGGCTTGGGATTGCCAACATAATATCGACTAATCGCATAATGATAATATCAAGCATACCACCGTAATAACCTGCAATTAAGCCTAAAATCACGCCAAAAACACAGGAAAGTAGCACGATTACTAAGCCGATAAAGACCGATAATCTGGCACCATAAATAATGCGAGACAGAATATCTCGCCCAATATCATCTGTTCCTAATAGATGAGCGGAACTGCCACCTTCTGCCCACACCGGTGGAAGTAGTAAAGCACTACGGTTTTGCTCGATTGGGTCGAATGGAGCAACCCATTGAGCGAATATACAGGCAAAAAAGACAATGGCAATGAATATAAGCCCGATTAATGCACCTCTGTTTTGACAGAAGTAATACCAAAATTCTTGTAATGGTGTTTTGGGTGCGGGTGGATTTACCGCCGTTGTTCCTGACATCATTAACTCCAACTAAAAAATATTTTTGTAAAAAACGGCGGAAATTAAACCGCTTGTATAACGCCCATCTTTACTAGAAAGGGGCTTCAAATTAAAGGAAATGCTAACTATGTCTAATTCGTGGATTGACAATCCCATATAGCAAATCTACCGCTAAATTCACTAGGATAATAATAGTCGCAATAATCAGCACTGAGCCTTGTAGTACAGGGTAGTCACGGCTGTTGATCGCATCAATAATCCATTTGCCGATACCCGGCCACGAGAAGATGTTTTCGGTTAAAACCGCACCGGAAAGCAGTTGCCCGACAATTAAGCCAACGACCGTTACCACCGGAATTAACGCATTTCTTAACGCGTGGATAATCACAATACGGGTGGTATTTAAGCCTTTGGCTTTGGCGGTGCGGATATAGTCCTCACCCAACACTTCCAGCATTGACGAGCGGGTCATACGGGTAATTACCGCAAGCGGGATTGTCCCTAGTACGATAGACGGTAAAATCAGCGATTTAATTGCCGCTAAAAATGCACCCGGTTCGTCTGAATTCCAAGTATCAATCAGCATAAAGCCGGTATTGGCTTCAATCCAATATTCAGACGGTAAACGCCCAGAAGCCGGTAAGCCGAGTGGGGTGGAGAAGTAGAGAATTAAAATTAACCCCCACCAGAAAATCGGCATTGAGTAGCCGGTCAGTGAAAGTGTGGTTACAGTGTGTGAAATCCAACTCTCTTTTTTCACCGCCGCAATCACACCGAGTGCAATCCCGAATACCAGCGACCAGAGTAGTGCAAAAAACGCCAGCTCAACGGTTGCCGGGAATAGGGTAAAAAATTCTTTCAACACAGGTTCGTTGTTACGAAATGAGTTACCGAGATCGCCGTGCAGCACACCTTTGATGTAGCTGATGTATTGTTCAAACAACGGTCGGTTAAGCCCAAGTTGTTCCATCATCTGTTGATGAACCTCAGGCGACAATCCACGTTCTCCCATTCGGATCTCAATCGGATCACCGGGGATAAAATGCACAAGGGCAAAAGTAATTAACGTAATGGCAATAAAGGTGGGTATCACCATTAGCACACGTTTTAAAATAAATGAAAACATTTAAAATCTCTTTTTTTGGAGTTTTATGTTTGAAGATAAATGTAAGGGCGAATGTAATTCGCCCCTACATTCATTCAGGACAAGCGGTCATATTTGCCAATTTTTTTACAAATCCGACCGCTTGTCGGCGGATTATTTGCCCGCTAAATCTACTTTGTAGAAGTTATGTAAGCTGAACGGACTCATCACATAACCTTTTACTTCTTTACGCACCGGGAAGTAAACGGTGGAGTGAGCAATCGTAATCCAAGGAGCTTGCTCTTTGAAGATCACTTGAGCTTGTTTATAAAGCTCGGTACGTTTTGCTTTGTCGCTTTCTTGAGCAGCCGCAAGCACTACTTCTTCAAACGGTTTGTGGCAGAATTTCGCATAGTTTGAACCCGCATCTACTGAAGAGCAGCTTAATAGTGTGTTCAAGAAGTTGTCCGGGTCGCCGTTATCGCCAGTCCAGCCGATCATTGAAGTGGCTGCTTCGCCTTGACGTAAACGTTTGAGGTATTCACCCCACTCGTAGCTGACGATTTTCGCATTCACGCCGACTTTCTTCCAGTCTTCTTGAATTAACTCCGCCATACGACGAGCATTCGGGTTATACGGACGAGAAACCGGCATTGCCCATAATTCGGTGTCGAACCCTTTCTCAAAACCGGCTTCTTTTAATAGCTCTTTAGCTTTTTCAGGGTTGTAGTCGTAATCTTTAATCTCGTCATTGTAGCTCCACATTGTTGGTGGAATCGGGTTTTTCGCTACCTGACCGGCACCTTGATACACCGCATCGACAATTGCTTGTTTGTTCACCGCAAAGTTCAACGCTTGGCGGACTTTTTGGTTGTCTAACGGTTTAATATCTTTATTCAGTGCTAAATAACCGATATTCATACCCGATTGGCTCATTACCTCGATGTTCGGATCTTTTTTCAGATTTTCAATATCCGCTGGGTTCGGGTAAGGCATTGCGTGGCATTCACCTTTTTGTAATTTTGCCAAACGCACGGAAGCATCTGGGGTAATGGAAAATACTAAGCGATCAAGTTTCGCTTTGCCTTGCCAGTATTGTTCAAAGGCTTTGTAGCGAACGCTAGAGTCTTTTTGATAGTCCACTAATTGGAATGGGCCACTACCGATAGGGTTGGTGTCGATTTTTTCCGGCGTGCCGGCTTTTAACATTTTATCGGCATATTCCGCAGAGAAAATGCTGGCAAATTCCATCGCTAAGTTCGCCAAAAATGGAGCATTTGGCACTTTTAAGGTGAATTTCACCGTGTAATCGTCCACTTTTTCCACTTTATCGATAATATTTTGCATATCCATACCGATAAAGTATTCGTAGTTACCGCCGGAAACTTTGTGGAATGGATGGTTTGGATCAAACTGACGGTTAATGGAGAACACAACATCGTCTGCATTTAACTCACGGCTTGGTTTAAATTCTTTATTTTCGTGGAATTTCACGCCTTTACGCAGGTGGAAGGTGTAAGTTTTACCGTCTTCCGAAATGTCCCATTTTTCGGCAAGAGAGGGAATAACATTAGTTGTACCGTCTTCAAAGTCGGTTAATTTGTTATAAATCGGGCGGGCGTTCACATCAAAGCTTGCACCGTCTGTTGATAGCACTGGGCTTAATGCTGAAGGCGAAGCCTCTAAGCAGTAAACAAAGGTTTTCGGTGCAGCAAAGACGCTACTTGAAGCGGCTAGCGCTAATGTTATTAGCGATAATTTAGTCATGTTTTTCATATTCACTCCGTTGTGTTTGTAATAGTTGTCTTACTCTACTTTTTAAGTAGAAGGCTTTGAATATACAATTTTTTGAGTTAACTGCAATCTTTTTTTAATACAAAACGGTGAGTTTTCAGTCAGATTTACAAAATTATGTGGAAATTCAACCGCTTGTCATCTCTTCATTAAAAAATGAGTGGATATTTTCTCACTATTTTTACTTCTCAAACCCTTGCTTTTCCGCTATTCTTAAAAAAATATCAAACTTAGAGATTTAAGGAAAGCCTTGCAGTTACCTCTACCTATTCATCAAATTGATGAAGACACTTTCGAGAATTTTTATAGTCAAAATAGTGAAGTGTTGCTTGAATCCCTCAAACGGAATTTTACGGATGTCCAACAGCCGTTTTTCTACATTTGGGGCGGAAAAAGCTGCGGTAAAAGCCATCTGTTAAAAGCGGTGAGTAATCACTTTCTGTTAAATCACCAAACCTCCAGCTATATTCCGCTTACGAAAGCTAACTATTTCTCACCATTGGTGTTGGATAATGCCGAATTACTGAATGTGATTTGCCTAGACGATATTCAGGCGATTGCAGGCGATGCTGAGTGGGAACTTGCCATTTTTAACCTGTTTAACCAGATTCGAGAGCAGCAAGGCTTGTTTAATGAAGGGCAAAAAACCTTACTGTTAATCAGTGCCGATTGCCCGCCTCATCAGCTTAATATCCAGTTGCCGGATTTACGTTCTCGTTTAACTTGGGGCGAAGTGTACCAGCTAAACGATTTAACCGATGAACAAAAATGCCAAATTTTACAGTTAAATGCGCACCAAAAAGGGGTGGAATTGTCCGATGAGGTCGCTCATTTTCTGTTAAAAAAAGCGGGAACGGATTTAGAGCAACTCTCTAAAATATTGGATAAGTTGGATAAAGCGTCTCTCCAAGCCCAGCGTAAATTAACCATTCCTTTCGTGAAGGAAATCCTCTCTCTGTAACAAGCGGTTTGATTCTTATCAAAATTTGCAAAACTTTTTGAAAATTTGACCGCCTGCTACCTCTAAAGAAGTAATTTATTTGCTACGTTAAATCAAAGGCTTATGATACACTTCGGCTAAAATGTTCAACCAGATGAAAAATAATGAACCAAACTGCCCAATATCAGCTTAAACTTAATCAGATTGCCTGCGAGCGGGGCGAGACCCGTTTGTTTGAAGGGTGCAGTTTTACAGTGCAAAGTGGTGAATGGGTGCAGATTGAAGGGCATAACGGCATTGGAAAAACCAGCCTGTTACGTATTTTAGCCGGGCTTTCTTTACCTGCGGAAGGTGAGGTGCTGTGGAACGATATTGCAATTCAAAAACAGCGTGACCATTATTATGCTGAGTTGTTTTATTTAGGGCATTATTCGGGGGTAAAACCGGAATTAACACCGTGGGAAAATTTGCGTTTCTACCAGAAAATCCAACAGTTGCCGCAAGATGATGATGCCCTTTGGCAAGCGTTGGCGAAAGTGTCGCTTATTGGGCGTGAAGATTTACCTTGTTCGCATTTGTCAGCCGGTCAGCAACGCCGTGTGGCGTTGGCGAAATTATGGCTTACCAATGCCAAACTTTGGATATTAGACGAACCCTTTACCGCTATTGATAAAAAAGGCGTAGCGGATCTGATTGCTCATATTGAACAGCATTGCGAGAAAGGTGGATTAGTGATTTTTACCAGCCACCAAGCTGCTGAGAGCGACAAAGTGCGTATTATTTCGTTAGATCAATTTAAAGTATGATTTTATTGACTATTATTCAGCGGGAACTCACCATAGCCTTTCGTAAACCCTCGGAGATTTTAAATCCGTTGTGGTTTTTTTTAATGGTGATTACCGTATTCCCGATTTTAATGGGGCCTAACCCCGAATTATTAGGCAAAATTGCCGGCGGCATTGCGTGGGTAGCTGCTTTGCTTTCTGCATTGCTTTCCTTTGAGCGGTTATTCCGTGATGATTATTTAGACGGCTCGCTTGAGCAATTAATGTTACTGCCGCTTGCCTTGCCGCAGGTTGCATTGGCGAAAGTGATTGCTCATTGGTTACTTACCGGCTTACCACTGATTTTGCTTTCACCGATTGCTGCCATTTTGCTTTCACTCGAAACTCACGTTTGGTGGGCGTTAGTGCTGACATTGTTACTTGGCACGCCGATTTTAAGTTGCTTAGGGGCGATTGGCGTGGCACTCACAGTCGGCTTACGAAAGGGCGGCACATTACTCAGTTTATTGATTCTCCCCCTATTCTTGCCGGTGCTGATTTTTGCCGCTGCGGTATTAGAAGCAGCTACCTTGAATATGGGCTATAGTGGACAACTGGCAATTATCGGGGCAATTTTAGCGGTTACTTTAACTTTTTCGCCGTTTGCGATTGCCGGTGCATTAAGAATTAGTTTGAACTAAGTTTTACAAATCTCCCCCTAACCCCCTCTTTGACTAAAGAGGGGGAATGTATCGAAGAAAGATGAATGTTTGGTATGCTAGATTGAGTTTCCCTCTTTAGAAAAGAGGGGCTAGGGGAGATTTGAAAGAGGTAGTTTTACAAAAATAAGTAAATAAACATTTCATTTATTACGGAGTTTTCTATGTGGAAATGGCTACACCCTTATGCAAAATCGGAAACGCAGTACCATTTGCTAGGGAAAATTCAACCGTTTTTAGGTTGGCTGAGTTTGATTATGTTAGCGGCTGCTTTTGTTTGGGGATTAGCTTTTGCCCCGAAAGATTACCAACAGGGCGATAGCTATCGCATTATCTTTATTCACGTGCCGGCAGCAATTTGGTCGATGGGCGTATATGGCTCAATGGCGGTTGCAGGCTTGGTGGCATTGGTTTGGCAAATTCGCCAAGCTAACTTGGCGATGATTTCAATGGCACCTATCGGCTTAGTATTCGCTTTTATTTCACTTGCAACCGGTGCAATTTGGGGCAAACCAATGTGGGGGACTTGGTGGGTGTGGGACGCTCGCTTAACTTCGGCTTTAGTGTTATTTTTCCTTTATATCGGCGTGATGGCTCTTTATTCGGCATTCCAAGACAGACAAACCGGAGCCAAAGCGGCGGCTGTGCTGTCAGTTGTTGGCGTGATTAACTTGCCGATTATTCACTTTTCGGTGGAATGGTGGAACACCTTGCATCAAGGGGCGACCATCACTAAATTCGATAAACCGTCTATGGCGGTGGAAATGTTAATTCCGTTGCTGTTAGCGATTTTCGGTAGCTTAATTTTTACCGCTTGGTTTAGCATTTGGCGTTATCGCATTGCCTTATTAAAAGATGAACGCAGCCGTCCTTGGGTCAAACAACTGGCAAAATCAGTTTAGAGTAGGAGAGAACAATGACATTTCAATTTGAATCAATCAGCGATTTTTTTGCAATGGGTGGCTACGGTTTTTATGTATGGCTCTCTTATGGTGTCAGTTTCATTGCAATGATTGGGCTGATTTGGCTTAGTCGCCGTGAACAGAAAGCGATTTTGGCTCAAGCAAAAAAAGAGATTGTGCGTGAAGAAAAATTAAAGCAAACATCACAATAAACAAGCGGTCGAAATAACTTTATTTTTGCAACGATAGCCTCATACTTCTTTATAGGTATTTGATTTGAGAAATCGCAAAACTTCCTTGAAATATCGGGAATGTTTTGCGGTTTTTTGCTATTCTTACACTAATTTATTTTTGAGTTTTTATGTAATTTTGCATTTATTTTGAAGGGTGATTACGATGAATCCAAGACGCAAATCAAGATTAAAAGTGGTGGTTTCGATATTACTTGGGCTTTCTGTCGCAGCAGGCTTGACTCTTTATGCGTTAAGCCAAAATATCGATCTGTTTTACACACCGTCTGAAATTGTGAACGGTAAAAATGATGATCCGAAACAAAAGCCAGAAGTCGGGCAGCGTATCCGTGTGGGCGGAATGGTGGTGGAAGACACAGTGAAACGTGATGATAAAACCTTGAAAGTCGTATTTGATCTCAATGATATTGGACCTTCAATTACAGTAGAATACGAAGGAATTTTGCCGGATTTATTCCGTGAAGGGCAAGGCATTGTGGCACAAGGCGTGTTGATTGAACCAACCCGTTTAAAAGCCACTGAAGTGTTGGCAAAACACGATGAAAACTATATGCCACCGGAATTGGGCGATAAATTAAAAGATCAACATAAAAAATCAGGTGTGTCTGAACAAGATTTAAAAGGTGAATCGGAAACCGATCGCAAAATGAAAGCGGAGGTGGAAGCTCAAAAAGCCAATAAACAAGGGGAAAGCAAATGATTGCAGAATTAGGCAATTATGCGTTGGCACTAGCCTTGGCGATTTCTATCTTGTTGGCAGTTTTACCGCTTTGGGGAGCAGAAAAGCAAAATAGTACCTTAATTGCTCTTGCCCGCCCGATGACTTGGGCAATGTTTTTGGCATTGACAATCTCTTTTGGTTCGCTGTTTTATCTGTTTGCGGTGAATGATTTTACCGTGCAATATGTGGTGAACAACTCCAATAGCCGTTTACCGTTGCAATATCGTTTATCTGCGGTGTGGGGCGCTCACGAAGGCTCATTATTGCTTTGGGTTTGGTTGTTGTCGCTTTGGTCTGTCGGGGTAGCAACCTTTACCCGTAAAATGCCGGAAGATGCCGTTGCTCGAGTGTTAGGATTAATGGGGGTCATTGGCATCGGCTTTTTGGTGTTTGTGATTTTTACCTCCAACCCGTTTGATAGAACTTTCCCGAATTTTCCGGTTGATGGCAAAGAATTAAACCCAATGTTGCAAGATATGGGTTTGATCTTCCACCCGCCATTGCTTTATATGGGCTATGTGGGTTTCTCTGTTGCTTTTGCTTTTGCGATTGCCTCATTAATGACCGGTCGTTTAGACACTGCGTGGGCAAGATGGTCTCGCCCGTGGACGATGGCAGCGTGGGTGTTTTTAACACTCGGTATCGTACTTGGTTCTTGGTGGGCATACTACGAACTTGGTTGGGGCGGCTGGTGGTTCTGGGATCCGGTCGAAAACGCCTCATTAATGCCTTGGCTTGCCGGCACTGCACTGATTCATTCATTAGCAGTGACCGAAAAACGAGGCACATTTAAAGCGTGGACAGTGTTATTAGCGATTCTTGCTTTCTCGCTCTGCTTAGTGGGTACTTTCTTGGTGCGTTCAGGCATTTTGGTTTCGGTGCACGCCTTTGCTTCAGATCCAACTCGTGGTTTATATATCTTAGCTTACTTGGTGTTAGTAGTAGGTGGTTCTTTACTGCTGTATGCATTCAAAGGCTCGGAAATTAAAAGCTTAGATAACTATGAACGCTATTCAAGAGAAACGATGTTACTCATTAATAATATTTTATTGATGGCGTTTCTATCGGTGGTGTTTTTAGGGACGTTACTACCATTAATTCATAAACAAATCGGCTTAGGGACAATTTCAATCGGGGCTCCGTTTTTTGACCAAATGTTCTTAATTTTAATGGTTCCTTTCTCATTCGTATTAGGGATTGGACCGTTAGTTAAATGGCGTAGAGACCAAGTTTCTGCTATTCGTAAACCTGTGATTATTGCAGCCATTTTAATGGCATTGCTTGGATTCGGGTTGCCGTACTTATTTCGTAATACCATTACCGTGAGTGTGGTGTTAGGCACGATGATGTCTGTCTTTATTGTGTTACTTAGCCTGTATGAGCTACACCAACGTGCAACCCATCGCCACTCGTTCTTAAGCGGCATTTTCAAACTGTCTCGTTCACATTGGGGAATGGTGCTGGCTCACTTAGGGGTAGCGATGACGGTGTTTGGCATTGCGTTTAGCCAAAATTTCAGCATTGAACGAGATGTCAGAATGAATGTGGGCGATAAAGCCGAGATTTTAGATTACCAATTTGAATTTAAAGGCATCAAAATCACCGATGGGGCGAACTATCAAGGCGGCACTGCCGAGCTTGAAATTACTCGAAACGGCAAATATGAAGCCACACTCAACGCTGAAAAACGTTTCTATACAGTGAGCCGAATGGGAATGACCGAAGCGGCGATTGATTGGGGCTTTAGCCGAGATTTATATGCCGCACTTGGCGAAAAGCTGGAAGATAACTCTTGGGCAGTTCGTTTGTATTACAAACCGTTCATTCGCTGGATCTGGATTGGCGGGCTGTTTATGGCTCTCGGTGGTTTACTCTGTATGTTGGATAAACGCTACCGTTTACGCATTGAAAATAAAAAAGAGGCGATAGCTTAAATGGTGAAAAGGCGAACCAATGATGTTCGCCTTTTTGGTGTTTATTGATGGCATTTCTCATAAAGTGGCAATAATGCCCGAATGGTTTGGTAGATAAATTCCACTATATCAATGTTATCCAACTCGTCCTTTTCCACATTTTTACCGATGCACCAAAAATCTTCCTCGTTGGTTAGCGTGAATGCTTGCTCTGACATCTGGCTGACGGTGCTAAAATCATCATATTCACTCTCACTTCCGTGCCAAATCTCAAAATCAGCAAACTTTTCCCGATCTAAATTTCCCCACCATTGATTGTATTGATGCACGTTAATTTGCGAGCGGTCGGCACGATAACAATGCCAATCAAGGCTCACTTGCAAACGGCGGCGATTTAAAATCACGGAAAGAATAGCGGCAGAATTTTGATTAAATTCATACTTATAATAAGCAAAAAAATGGGCTCGAACTTGCCAACCATTGCACCACTTCTCAATATGTGGTGGAGCAAACGGCTGCCCAAGCTGACGAGAAACTTCCTGATGTAGCTTTTTCCAAATTTCCCATTGAGCTTTATATTCCGCCTTAATTCGAGGGATCTCCTCAGGGCAATATTTATTCATTTGAGCAAATTGGAAGAACGGAATATTGAATAAATCGCACGAGGTTGAGCTAAGCATAAAATCTCCTTAAACCAACAAGCGGTTGCTTTTAGCTGGAAAGTTGCAAATTTCCGTGTAAAAACAACCGCTTGTATTATTGGATTAACGGCGTTCGTAAATAAACTCTACGCCTTCGTCATCTTCTTCGCTCCAATCGTCGTCCCAGTCATCATCCCAATCTTCTTCTACCGCATTTTGCATTGCTTCGTTGTGGTAGTCTTCCCATTTGAATTTGACTTCTTCAGGTGCTTTATTTTCTTCCTCCACTTCGCGTGGGTTGGCTTCAATAAAGTCCATAATATCACGAGTGAGAGCTTGCACGTTTTGACCGGTAGCGGCAGAAATTAAGTAGTAATCGCCCTCCCAACCAATTTGTTCGGCGATTTCTTTTGCTCGTTCCGCGGCTTCTTCTTCGCCGATGGTGTCAATTTTATTGAATACCAACCAGATCGGTTTTTCGGCGAGTTTTTCGCTGTATTGGTAAAGCTCGGATTCAATCACCGAAATATTATGAGCCGGATCGCTTTCATCAATCGGCATAATATCGACTAAGTGAATCAAAATACGGCAACGTTCCAAGTGTTTGAGGAAACGGATCCCAAGCCCTGCACCATCTGCAGCACCTTCAATTAACCCAGGAATATCGGCAACCACAAAACTGCGATCGGTACCCACACGGGCGACGCCTAAACTCGGCACCAGCGTTGTGAACGGGTAATCCGCCACTTTTGGTTTAGCGGCAGAGACACTGCGGATAAAGGTGGATTTACCGGCGTTTGGTAAGCCAAGCATTCCTACATCGGCAAGCAGTAACAGTTCTAATTTTAAATCACGTTTTTCACCCGGTGTGCCGTTGGTTTTTTGGCGTGGTGCTCGGTTTACCGATGATTTAAAGCGAGTGTTTCCTAAGCCGTGATAGCCACCTTTTGCGACCAGCATTTTCATTCCGTGGCGGGTTAAATCGCCAATAATTTCTTGGGTGTCGTTATCAATCGCACGAGTTCCGACCGGTACACGTAGGGTAATATCTTGCCCACGATGTCCGGTACAGCCTGCACTGCGACCATTCTCGCCACGCCCGGCGGCGTAACGTTTTTCAAAACGGTAGTCGATAAGGGTGTTCAGGTTTTCATCGGCAATTAAATAAACATCACCACCATCACCACCATCACCACCATCAGGCCCGCCTTTCGGGATAAATTTTTCACGGCGGAAGCTCACACAGCCATTACCGCCATCGCCTGCTTCTACACGAATCAGGGCTTCGTCAATAAATTTCATTTTGTTGTCCTTTAATTTTAGGGCAAATAGTGATTTGCCCCTACAGATGCAAAATTTTTCTAAAATATTACCGCTTGTAGGGGCGAAATATTTTTCGCCCTGCGTAAATTACATCTTCTCTACGGTTTTAATGCCTAATAGATCCAATCCTTGTTTTAAGGTTTTCGCCGTTAAGGCAGCGAGTTTCAAACGGCTGTTTTTGGTTGTTTCTTCGGCATTGAGAATCGGGCAAGCCTCGTAGAAACTGGAGAAGCTACCTGCCAGCTCGTATAAATATTGGCATAAAATATGTGGCATACCTTCTTTTGCCACGCCGTTTAATACCTCTTCAAATTGCAATAGTTTCACCGCTAATGCACGCTCTTTTGGCTCATTGAGTTGGATTGAACCGCTTAATGCGTTTTCATCAATATTGGCACGGGCAAAGATGGAGCGAATGCGGGTGTAGGCATACTGCATATATGGGGCAGTGTTGCCTTCAAAGGTCAGCATATTGTCCCAATCGAATACATAGTCGGTGGTGCGGTTTTTCGATAAGTCAGAATATTTCACCGAACCAATCGCAACCGCTTCAACCACAGCGGCTTTTTCTTCCGCAGTTAGCTCGGTGGAACGTTCGGAAATCAGTTTATCGGCACGTTCTACCGCTTCATCTAATAAATCTTTGAGTTTGACTGTGCCGCCGCTACGAGTTTTGAACGGTTTGCCGTCTTTGCCTAGCATCATTCCGAAGAACGGGTGTTCAAGGCTGAAACTGTCCGGCACATAGCCCGCTTTGCGGGTAATGAGCCATGCCTGTTGCATATGTTGAGCTTGGCGGCTGTCAGAAAAGACTAAGGTTCGGTCAGCTTTTAAGGTCTCGTAGCGATATTTTGCTGCCGCAATATCGGTAGTGGTGTACAAGAAACCGCCATCTTTTTTCTGCACGATTACGCCCATCGGGTCACCATCTTTATTTTTAAATTCCTCGAGGAAAACCACTAATGCACCATCATCTTCCACTGCTAAGCCTTTGGCTTTTAAATCCGCCACAATTTCAGGCAACATTGGGTTGTAGAGGCTTTCGCCCATCACATCTTTTTCGGTGAGCGTAACATTTAAGCGATTGTAGTTCTCTTGATTGTGGTGCATCGTAATATCGACTAATTTTTTCCACATCGTTAAGCAATACTCATCGCCGCTTTGCAATTTCACCACATAATTACGGGCTTTTTCAGCGAATTCTTCGTCTGAATCGTAATGCTCTTTTGCCGCACGGTAGAAGGCTTCTAAATCGCTTAGCTCCATTTCACTGGCGTGTTCGTTTTCCATTTTTTCAAGGTAAGCGATTAGCATACCGAATTGAGTACCCCAGTCGCCAACGTGGTTGGCACGAATTACATTATTGCCTAAAAACGCAAGGGTGCGAACTACCGCATCGCCAATAATGGTAGAACGCAAATGCCCGACGTGCATTTCTTTCGCCACGTTCGGCGAGGAGTAGTCGATTACGATCGTCTGCGGATTTGCAGTTTTTATGCCAAAATTGACCGCTTGCAAGGCACTGTTAGTGTTTTCCGCCAGCCATTCCGGGTTTAAGAAAATGTTGATAAAGCCCGGACCGGCAATTTCTAATTTATCGGCAATGCCGTTTAAATCTGCGTTATCTAAAATTTTCTGAGCAAATTCACGCGGATTCATTCCCAATTTCTTTGCTGCACCCATCGCCCCATTCGCTTGGTAATCGCCAAATTCCGGCTTACCCGATTGGCGGACTAAAGGCTCGACATTGCTGTCTGCACCGCTTGCTACCATTGCCTGTTTAATTTTATCTGATAAAATTTGTTGAATATTCACTGTTTAACCTATTTAAATTTTATTTACAAAAAAATGGACAAGATTATAGCAGAAAATGCAAAATTTTTCGAGAAAATGACCGCTTGTTTTGGTGATTTATCGCAATTTGAACAGAAAATCCGACAAATTGCTGAAGTTGCGGGGATTGATTTGAGCATTTATCAAATTGATCATCTAGCAGTGAGAATGAACCAAACCGAAACCGCGGAGCAATGGAAAGCTGTTTTGCTCGAGGGGGCAACCTTACTTAAAGAGAGTGAGGTAAACGGCAGACCGATAGGGTTGTTTACCTTAACACAAGCGGTCGAATTTTGCGGACAATTTGTAAAAATTGTCGAGTTGCCTTTTCCGAAAAATAAGGTGTATTCACAAGAAGGCTGGGAACATATTGAGCTGGTTTTTCCGATGTTAGACAACGAAAGTTCGGAACAATGGGTGTCAAGGGCATTGTCGCACTTTAGACTTACTGATAATTCTGAGATTAAATTAAAAATCAGCCAACCTCAGGTAGAAGGGGAGAGATTGCCAAATCCAAGCATTGCGATCAGCTTGAGAAATGTAACTTTTTGTAATCCTTATTGTCTAAAGCTCCACCCTTATGATATAAAAAGTGTAATTATGTCAGAAAATTAACGTTTCGGAGAACAAACAAAATGAAAAAATTAGGTTTAACTGTTGCATTAATGTCAAGTTTTGCTTTAGTTGGCTGTGCAAATACAGACATTTATAGCGGTAGTGTTTATTCGGGATCGCAAGCAAAAGAAGCCCGTTCTATTGCTTATGGCACAATTTTATCTGTGCGTGATGTTAAAATTCAAGCAGATAGCCAAGGCGTAATTGGTACTGTTGGCGGTGGCGTATTAGGTGGTGTGGCTGGTAATGCGATTGGTGGTGGTACTGGGCAAGCTATTGCAACTGCAGTAGGAGCAGTTGCCGGTGCGGTAATTGGTAATCAAGTAGAACAAAAAGCGAGTCAAGTTTCTTCTTTAGAAATGGTGATTCGTAAAGATGATGGTAAAGAAATCGTGGTCGTTCAAAAGAAAGAAGACGGTTTTGTGCCTGGCAAACGCGTGAGAATCGTAGGGTCTAATTCAGACCTGAATGTTTCTCTGCTTTAATTTTAGTTTTCCTGAGGGACTTTTATAATGAAAAAATTTTCTTTAGCTGTACTAGCTTCATTAACTTTAGCAGCATGTACTGCAGATGTTTATTCTGATAAAGGTAATGCAACCGTGTTATCAAGCAAAGCAGTTTCAAATGATGTTGTTGAGTTAGTAGTTCAACGTGATAACGGTGAAACCGTGACTCTAACTCGTGAGTATGACGCTCATGCAGCGGTTGGTGCTCGCGTTCATCTTGCCGATGAAATCAAAAATGAAGATGGCGATTTAAAAACGATTAGACGTTATGAGTTTAAATAATCTCTTATAGATTATCGATAAATGTAAAACCGGTATTAATTTATGATTAATACCGGTTTTTTATGCGTTGTTTATTGAAGTTTTTCAGCAAGCATTGCTTCTAATTTTTCTTGGTCGATGGCAAATTTGCGAATACCTTCCGCTAATTTTTCGACCGCCATTGGGTCTTGATTATGTTCCCAATAGAATTCTGCTTCTGTCATTGGTTGTGGGCGAGCTTTCACCTCACCTTTGTATTCTAGCTTGCGTACTAAGGTTTCATTACTTTCTTGTAATGCTTTTAATAGCGGAGGTGCGATAGTCAAACGATCACAGCCGGCTAATTCGATAATTTCGCCTACATTGCGGAAACTCGCTCCCATTACCACCGTATTATAACCATATTGTTTATAGTAGTTATAAATGTTAGTTACGGAAATTACACCTGGATCTTCCGCAGGAGCGTATTCTTTACCTTCATTTGCTTTATACCAGTCTAAAATACGACCAACGAATGGTGAGATCAAATAAACACCTGCCTCAGCACAAGCACGAGCCTGAGCTTGAGAGAATAATAAGGTTAAATTACAGTTAATACCTTCTTTCTCTAAAACCTCAGCAGCACGAATTCCCTGCCACGTTGAAGCAATTTTAATTAAAATGCGATCATTACTCACACCAGCTGCATTATAGAGCGCAATGAGTTTGCGTGCTTTTGCGATGGTTTTTTCTGTGTCGTAGGAAAAACGGGCATCAACTTCAGTAGAAATACGTCCCGGAACCAGTTTTAAGATTTCTAAGCCAATATTGACGGCTAATTTGTCTTCCGCATCGACTAATTGTTGTGCTTTATCGCTGCTTTGTGATTTAGCATAAGTTACAGCATCTTCAATTAATGGAGCATATTGTGGTAGTGCTGAGGCACTTAAAATTAAAGATGGGTTAGTTGTTGCATCTTCTGGTTTATAAAGTTTCATAGCTTCAATATCACCAGTATCGGCAACAACAACAGTTACTTTACGTAATTCATCTAATTGGCTCATATTTATTCCTTATATATGAAGTTAATATTATTTGGAGAATATGACGAATAATAACAGTAACTCCTCCAAAAGAGTAAATAATTTTGTGAGATAGATCACATTTTTATAAATTTGCTGTATTAAACTGGTTTTAATCGGTTTAAGTTAGTGAATAAATGTACAAAGCGCCGTAAAAATACGCAAGCGGTGATTTTTTTCAAATTTTTTACAAAAACCGCTTGCGTTGTTTTTGTTTTTCCCTATAATACGCAGCACACAACGACGCACTGTTGTGAACGATTTAAAATTGATTTCCAGTGCGTCGTTTCTTTTTGTTCTTTAACAATTTATCAGACAATCTGTGTGGGCACTTGTTGATTGACTTGATTGAAAATATTTTTTTAATTTTGAAGTCTTAATAGGTGCTAACTAGAAATTCATTACTTTCGTTTAACCTGATTTTAATTAGGTTTAAATTTGAAAGTGCGATTTTATGTCAGCAGTATTGAGCGATTAAACTTTTTGAATTGAAGAGTTTGATCATGGCTCAGATTGAACGCTGGCGGCAGGCTTAACACATGCAAGTCGAACGGTAGCAGGAAGAAGCTTGCTTCTTTGCTGACGAGTGGCGGACGGGTGAGTAATGCTTGGGAATCTGGCTTATGGAGGGGGATAACTACTGGAAACGGTAGCTAATACCGCGTAATGTCTTAGGACTAAAGGGTGGGACCATTTGGCCACCTGCCATAAGATGAGCCCAAGTGGGATTAGGTAGTTGGTGAGGTAAAGGCTCACCAAGCCCGCGATCTCTAGCTGGTCTGAGAGGATGACCAGCCACACTGGAACTGAGACACGGTCCAGACTCCTACGGGAGGCAGCAGTGGGGAATATTGCACAATGGGGGGAACCCTGATGCAGCCATGCCGCGTGAATGAAGAAGGCCTTCGGGTTGTAAAGTTCTTTCGGTGACGAGGAAGGCGACTGTTTTAATAGAACAGTCGATTGACGTTAATCACAGAAGAAGCACCGGCTAACTCCGTGCCAGCAGCCGCGGTAATACGGGGGGTGCGAGCGTTAATCGGAATAACTGGGCGTAAAGGGCACGCAGGCGGTTGTTTAAGTGAGGTGTGAAAGCCCCGGGCTTAACCTGGGAATTGCATTTCAGACTGGACAACTAGAGTACTTTAGGGAGGGGTAGAATTCCACGTGTAGCGGTGAAATGCGTAGAGATGTGGAGGAATACCGAAGGCGAAGGCAGCCCCTTGGGAATGTACTGACGCTCATGTGCGAAAGCGTGGGGAGCAAACAGGATTAGATACCCTGGTAGTCCACGCCGTAAACGCTGTCGATTTGGGGATTGGGCTTTAAGCTTGGTGCCCGTAGCTAACGTGATAAATCGACCGCCTGGGGAGTACGGCCGCAAGGTTAAAACTCAAATGAATTGACGGGGGCCCGCACAAGCGGTGGAGCATGTGGTTTAATTCGATGCAACGCGAAGAACCTTACCTACTCTTGACATCCAGAGAACCTTGTAGAGATACGAGGGTGCCTTCGGGAGCTCTGAGACAGGTGCTGCATGGCTGTCGTCAGCTCGTGTTGTGAAATGTTGGGTTAAGTCCCGCAACGAGCGCAACCCTTATCCTTTGTTGCCAGCGATTCGGTCGGGAACTCAAAGGAGACTGCCGGTGATAAACCGGAGGAAGGTGGGGATGACGTCAAGTCATCATGGCCCTTACGAGTAGGGCTACACACGTGCTACAATGGCGTATACAGAGGGCGGCGAGCCAGCGATGGGGAGCGAATCTCAGAAAGTACGTCTAAGTCCGGATTGGAGTCTGCAACTCGACTCCATGAAGTCGGAATCGCTAGTAATCGCAAATCAGAATGTTGCGGTGAATACGTTCCCGGGCCTTGTACACACCGCCCGTCACACCATGGGAGTGGGTTGTACCAGAAGTAGATAGCTTAACCGAAAGGGGGGCGTTTACCACGGTATGATTCATGACTGGGGTGAAGTCGTAACAAGGTAACCGTAGGGGAACCTGCGGTTGGATCACCTCCTTACCAAAATCGAGAACGACAGCAAGTGTTCACACAGATTGTTTGATAAAAGAAGACAAAAACCGAAGGTCATCCGTTGGGTCTGTAGCTCAGGTGGTTAGAGCGCACCCCTGATAAGGGTGAGGTCGGTGGTTCAAGTCCACTCAGACCCACCACTCAGAAGGCAAGCGAAAGCGAAGCGACTATGAGTGAAGAAAACGGAAGATGAAATGGGGATATAGCTCAGCTGGGAGAGCGCCTGCCTTGCACGCAGGAGGTCAGCGGTTCGATCCCGCTTATCTCCACCAATCATCGTGACTTTATCATCATACCTAAGATTACAAGCGGTTAAAAATACCGGATTATTTGCAATTTTAGGTATGATGATAGGCGAAAGCCATTATCTTTGTTCTTTAACAATATAGAAACAAGCTGAAAAACTGAGAGATATTTCAAGTTCGTTACGCATAAGTAATTATACATAAGTGATAACGAATAAATTGAAAGTCTGAGTAGTAAAAAAATCTTGACTGAACAAAAGCAGTCAAGTGTTTAGTTGTAAAACTGACTTCATTGTTTTTTACTTTTTATTTCTAAGAAGTTTTAGAAAACATTTGAGGTTGTATAGTTAAGTGACTAAGCGCACAAGGTGGATGCCTTGGCAATCAGAGGCGATGAAGGACGTGCTAATCTGCGAAAAGCTTGGATGAGTCGATAAGAGGCGTTTAATCCAAGATGTCCGAATGGGGAAACCCAGTAGGTGAAGAACCTACTATCACCCAGTGAATACATAGCTGTGTGAGGCAAACCGGGAGAACTGAAACATCTAAGTACCCCGAGGAAAAGAAATCAACCGAGATTTCGTTAGTAGCGGCGAGCGAACGCGAAAGAGCCAGTTAGTGATAGCAGTGAAGTTAGGGGAATGTTCTGGGAAGGACAATCGTAGAGGGTGATAATCCCGTACCTTAAAACTCCATTGTGGTACTAGGCTAACAACAAGTAGGGCGGGACACGTGATATCCTGTTTGAAGATGGGGGGACCATCCTCCAAGGCTAAATACTCCTGATTGACCGATAGTGAACCAGTACTGTGAAGGAAAGGCGAAAAGAACCCCGGCGAGGGGAGTGAAATAGAACCTGAAACCTTGTGCGTACAAGCAGTGGGAGCAGATTTATTCTGTGACTGCGTACCTTTTGTATAATGGGTCAGCGACTTATATTTTGTAGCAAGGTTAACTGAATAAGGGAGCCGAAGGGAAACCGAGTCTTAACTGGGCGTCTAGTTGCAAGGTATAGACCCGAAACCCGGTGATCTAGCCATGGGCAGGTTGAAGGTTGGGTAACACTAACTGGAGGACCGAACCGACTAATGTTGAAAAATTAGCGGATGACTTGTGGCTGGGGGTGAAAGGCCAATCAAACCGGGAGATAGCTGGTTCTCCCCGAAATCTATTTAGGTAGAGCCTTGAGCGGACACCTTCGGGGGTAGAGCACTGTTTCGGCTAGGGGTCCATCCCGGATTACCAACCCGATGCAAACTGCGAATACCGAAGAGTGATACTCAGGAGACACACGGTGGGTGCTAACGTCCATCGTGGAGAGGGAAACAACCCAGACCGCCAGCTAAGGTCCCAAAGTCTATATTAAGTGGGAAACGAAGTGGGAAGGCTTAGACAGCTAGGATGTTGGCTTAGAAGCAGCCATCATTTAAAGAAAGCGTAATAGCTCACTAGTCGAGTCGGCCTGCGCGGAAGATGTAACGGGGCTCAAATATAGCACCGAAGCTGCGGCATCAGATGAAAGTCTGTTGGGTAGGGGAGCGTTGTGTAAGTCGATGAAGGTGGATTGAGAAGTCTGCTGGAGATATCACAAGTGCGAATGCTGACATAAGTAACGATAAAACGAGTGAAAAACTCGTTCGCCGGAAGACCAAGGGTTCCTGTCCAACGTTAATCGGGGCAGGGTGAGTCGGCCCCTAAGGCGAGGCTGAAAAGCGTAGTCGATGGGAAACGGGTTAATATTCCCGTACTTGTAATAACTGCGATGTGGGGACGGAGAAGGTTAGGTTAGCAGACTGTTGGATGTCTGTTTAAGCCGGTAGGTGGAGCGTTTAGGCAAATCCGGACGCTTATTAACACCGAGAAGTGATGACGAGTCTCTACGGAGATGAAGTAACTGATACCACGCTTCCAGGAAAAGCCACTAAGCTTCAGGTTATTATAAACCGTACTATAAACCGACACAGGTGGTCAGGTAGAGAATACTCAGGCGCTTGAGAGAACTCGGGTGAAGGAACTAGGCAAAATAGCACCGTAACTTCGGGAGAAGGTGCGCCGGCGTAGATTGTAGTGTCTTGCACACGAAGGTTGAACCGGTCGAAGATACCAGCTGGCTGCAACTGTTTATTAAAAACACAGCACTCTGCAAACACGAAAGTGGACGTATAGGGTGTGATGCCTGCCCGGTGCTGGAAGGTTAATTGATGGTGTTATCGAAAGAGAAGCTCCTGATCGAAGCCCCAGTAAACGGCGGCCGTAACTATAACGGTCCTAAGGTAGCGAAATTCCTTGTCGGGTAAGTTCCGACCTGCACGAATGGCATAATGATGGCCAGGCTGTCTCCACCCGAGACTCAGTGAAATTGAAATCGCCGTGAAGATGCGGTGTACCCGCGGCTAGACGGAAAGACCCCGTGAACCTTTACTATAGCTTGACACTGAACATTGAATTTTGATGTGTAGGATAGGTGGGAGCCTTAGAAGCAGTCACGCCAGTGATTGTGGAGGCGTCCTTGAAATACCACCCTTTAACGTTTGATGTTCTAACGAAGATTGCGGAACGCGGTCTCGGACAGTGTCTGGTGGGTAGTTTGACTGGGGCGGTCTCCTCCCAAAGAGTAACGGAGGAGCACGAAGGTTTGCTAATCACGGTCGGACATCGTGAGGTTAGTGCAATGGTATAAGCAAGCTTAACTGCGAGACAGACAAGTCGAGCAGGTGCGAAAGCAGGTCATAGTGATCCGGTGGTTCTGAATGGAAGGGCCATCGCTCAACGGATAAAAGGTACTCCGGGGATAACAGGCTGATACCGCCCAAGAGTTCATATCGACGGCGGTGTTTGGCACCTCGATGTCGGCTCATCACATCCTGGGGCTGAAGTAGGTCCCAAGGGTATGGCTGTTCGCCATTTAAAGTGGTACGCGAGCTGGGTTTAGAACGTCGTGAGACAGTTCGGTCCCTATCTGCCGTGGGCGTTGGAGAATTGGTTGGGGCTGCTCCTAGTACGAGAGGACCGGAGTGGACGCACCACTGGTGTTCCGGTTGTGTCGCCAGACGCATTGCCGGGTAGCTAAGTGCGGAAGAGATAAGTGCTGAAAGCATCTAAGCACGAAACTTGCCAAGAGATGAGTTCTCCCACACTATAAGTGTGTAAGGGTTGTTGGAGACTACGACGTAGATAGGCTGGGTGTGTAAGTGTTGTGAGACATTGAGCTAACCAGTACTAATTGCCCGAGAGGCTTAACTATACAACGCTCAAATGTTTTTAGGCTTGTTTTTGTATTGAGAAGAACGAATAAAGAAAAGATAAAGAAATCATAAGATAGAAAGGAATTTTCCCGACGACAAGAGTGCTGTGGTCCTACCTGACCCCATACCGAACTCAGAAGTAAAACGCAGTGACGTCGATGGTAGTGTGGTGATTCGCCATGTGAGAGTAGAGCATCGTCGGGGTTTTAATTTTAAGCGGGATTAAGTGAAAGCGAAAAGTGACAAAAGCGGAAACTTAATCAAAAGCGAAGCGCAAAGCAAAAACGAATAAAAAGTAAAAAGCTAAGAACAAGTAAATAAAAAGAAGAGCCGCCTGTAGAGATACAGGCGGTTTTTTGTTGTGGTGGTAAAGGTAAAAAACTCACGGAAAATGACCGCTTGTTAGGATTTTGTGAGTGAAGAGTAGAGGTAAAATAGTAAGCCTTTTTAACCAGTTTATTTATTGTACCTATTTTAGAAAAAAGTAGAAAAGAGATATTAGGTAAACTCATAGTGCAAAAGAATATAGAAAAAACTGCTTGTGTAGAAATGGTGCTTAGTTCAGTCCTCAGCTAAAATTTTAGAAAAAAAGCATAGAGATTTTTTACCTCTATGCTTTTTATTGTATTGACTATAATTTAACGCCAAGCCTTGAATTGGTTAATTAAACCATTTGTGGAGCTGTCGTGGCTGTTGATTTTTTCATCGGTTTCGAGTTCGGGTAAAATGCGGTTTGCAAGCTGTTTGCCTAACTCCACGCCCCATTGGTCGAAACTGTAAATGTTGAACAGCACGCCTTGCACGAAGATTTTGTGTTCATACATTGCAATTAATGCCCCTAAGCTGTACGGGGTGATTTTTTGCACCAAGATAGAGTTGGTCGGTTTGTTTCCGCTGAACACTTTAAACGGCACGATTTCAGCTACTTCTTCCAACGTTTTACCTGCATCTAAAAACTCTTTTTCAACTGTTTCTTTTGATTTACCGAAAGCTAGTGCTTCAGTTTGAGCAAAGAAGTTAGAAAGCAGTTTGTTGTGATGATCGCTTAACGGATTGTGAGTTTGTGCCGGTGCGATAAAATCACAAGGAATTAATTTTGTGCCTTGATGAATGAGTTGATAGAATGCGTGCTGACCGTTAGTTCCCGGTTCGCCCCAAATAATCGGACCTGTTTGGTGAGTAACCGGTTTGCCGTCACGCCCCACAAATTTACCGTTTGATTCCATATTGCCTTGTTGGAAATAAGCCGCAAAGCGGTGCATATATTGGTCGTAAGGTAAAATCGCTTCTGATTCAGCACCTAAGAAATTATTATTCCAAATGCCAACTAAAGCTAACGTAGTTGGAATGTTTTTCTCAATCGGCGTGATTAAGAAATGTTTATCCATTGCGTGAGCACCGGCAAGTAGTTGCTCGAAGTTCTCAAAACCTAATGAAAGGGCAATCGAAAGCCCGATAGCAGACCATAATGAGTAGCGACCGCCAACCCAATCCCAAAATTCAAACATATTTGCAGTATCAATACCGAATTTTTCCACTTCTTTGGCATTGGTTGAAAGTGCCACGAAATGTTTTGCTACCACAGATTCATCTTTGGCTGAATCAAGTAGCCATTTGCGAGCCGACAGGGCATTGGTCATCGTTTCTTGAGTGGTAAAGGTTTTTGAAGCCACTAACACTAACGTGGTTTCAGGATTAACTTTACGCAACACTTCAGCAATATGCGTGCCGTCCACGTTAGACACAAAGTGCATATTAAGGTGATTTTTATAAGGGCGTAATGCCTCTGTTACCATATAAGGACCTAGATCCGAGCCACCAATACCGATATTGATCACATCAGTAATCGCTTTGCCGGTATAGCCTTTCCATTCGCCGGAAATAACACGCTCGCAGAAATCTTTCATTTTCGCTAACACGGCATTCACTTCCGGCATTACATCTTTGCCATCTACTGCGATAGGCGTATTGGCACGGTTACGCAGTGCAACGTGCAATACGGCACGGTTTTCAGTGCGGTTGATTTTTTTGCCGGAGAACATCGCATTTTTTGCTGATTCCAAACCACATTCATTTGCCAGTTGGCGAAGTAAGGTTAAGGTTTTTTCGTTAATCGCATTTTTTGAAAAATCGACTAATAATTGATCTTCAAAACGGAGGGAATATTTGTCGAAACGGTTTGGATCTTCGGCAAAAAGTTGAGGAATAGAAAGGTTATCTGCTTTATGTTGCTCTAAGGCATTCCAAGCAAAAGTTTGCACAGGGTTAATTTTTTGCATCTGAGTTTCCTTATACTAAATTAAAAAATCGATTATTCGTCCGTTTTTTGAGTTAGTTCATCAAGACGTTTTTCTAATTCGGTTAATTTTTCACGAGTGCGGAGTAACACTTGAGATTGCACGTCAAATTCTTCACGAGTGACAACATCAAGACGGGCTAATTGGGCTTGAAGGATTTGCTTAAATTTTTCATCTAGATCATTACCGACATTTTTTAAGCTTTGCGGTAAGGCGTTATGGAGTTGTTGAGCAATCGCTTCTAAATTCTTCGGCGTGAGCATATTTAAATTCCTTACTATAAATGAGTATCTCAATTTTATTGAATTTTGGGTTTAAGAGAAAGCAAATTCTTTGTAAAATATCACCTTTCGCAAAATACAAGCAAAAAAAGACCGCTTGTATTTTTTATTTGTGGTTCGTAAACCTCCCACACAAAAAAACTAAGGACACAAAATGACTCATCAAAAACCAAAAGCCGTTGTGATTTTTTCCGGCGGTCAAGACTCTACCACTTGTTTATTCCAAGCTATTGCTGAATTTGGCAAAGAAAATGTGGAAGTCGTTACCTTTCAATATGGGCAACGCCATTCGATTGAACTTGAAAAAGCACGCTGGATTTCTAACGATTTAGGCGTCAAACAAACGCTGATTGATACTTCGGTGATTAAAGCGATTACTACCAATGCGTTAATGGATAATAATGCTGAAATTCAACAACAAGGCAGCACACCCAATACCTTTGTGGATGGGCGTAATGCCTTATTTCTGCTTTATACCGCCATTTATGCCAAAGGGCAGGGCATTCAAACTATTTTTACCGGCGTGTGTGAGACCGATTTTAGTGGTTACCCCGATTGCCGAGATGTATTTGTAAAATCAATGAATGTAACGCTAAATTTAGCGATGGACTATAATTTCAACATTCGCACGCCATTGATGTATTTAACTAAAAAAGAAACTTGGGCATTAGCAGATAAGCTGGGTGCTTTTGATTATATTCGAGACCATACCCACACCTGTTATTTAGGCGTTGAAGGTGGTTGCCACGACTGCCCGAGTTGCGTATTGCGAGAAAAAGGCTTGAATGAATATTTAGCAGAAAGGGAGGTAAGCAATGTTTAAAATTGCCAAAGAATTCAGTTTTGATATGGCTCATATGCTAGATGGACATGATGGTAAATGCCAAAATTTACACGGACATACCTACAAATTGCAAGTTGAGGTGGCAGGTGAGCTATTTCAAGAGGGAGCTAAAAGAGGAATGGTAATGGACTATTCGGATCTAAAAGCAGTCGTAAAACAACATATTTTAGAACCGATGGATCACGCTTTTATTTACGACTTACAGAGTGAACGTGAAAGCCAAGTCGCACAATTATTAATTGATTTAAACTCCAAGGTTTATGGTATCCCGACTCGCACCACAGCGGAAGAAATGGCGAAGTATATGTTTGAAAAACTAGAGAAAGTGGGCTTACCGGTTAGCCTAATTCGCTTATGGGAAACACCTACTTCTTATTGTGAGTACAGCAAATAATGGCGGAGTTAATTTCAAACCCTCGTTTTCCGATTGTTGAGATCTTTGAAAGCTTACAAGGGGAAGGCTTTAATACCGGAATGCCGGCTATTTTTGTACGTTTTGGCAAATGCAACCTCACTTGCCCTTGGTGTGATACCAACTATAACCAATTTGAGCAATGGACGTTAAGCGATATTCTTGCCAAAGTAAGAGGCTATTCTGCGAAAAATGTGATTATTACCGGAGGAGAACCAACGATTCAGCCCAATTTCTCGCTATTACTTAATCAACTAAAAAAAGAAGGCTATTTTTTAGTGATAGAAACCAACGGCTTAAAAGAGGTTCCGGCACAAATTGATTATATTGCGACCAGCCCAAAGCGAATGTACCAAGAAAAGTATCAACGTCGTTGCATTGAATTTGCGAATGAAGTTCGTATTGTCGTTGATGGAGAAGTACAGGGTTTCTGTGAGCAAATAGAAAGCCAAATTAAGGCTGAGCATTATTATCTTTCACCTTGCGAAGTGGAGGGGAAAATGAACCTGCTGGAAACCATTACTCAGTTAGGTCTGTTGAATCAGCGCTCCAATAAACCTAAGTGGCAGTTGAGTATTCAAACACATAAAATCGTTGGGATTGAATAATTATGTTTAGGGCGGATTAATATTCGCCCTATTTATATGAGCTAGTTTGAAAAGCTGTTTTCTATAATGCTGTTAAATCAATATTCAGCAGTTTTGCCATTCCTTGAGCCTTACGGCGAATTTCTTGCCATTCTGAGTGTGGACCTGAGCCTGCCACAATGCCGGCTCCTGCATAAAGTGTGATTGAATTTTGTGAAATTAACGCAGAACGGAGTGTTACGCAAAATTCGGCTTCCTCGTTCCTCATTACGCCTAATGTACCTGCATACCAATGGCGGGTAAAAGGTTCATTCTCAGTAATAAAACCCTTTGCTTTTTGGCGAGGCAAGCCGGCAACAGCCGCGGTTGGGTGGATTTTGTTTAAGCAATCTACATCTAAGGTGTCCGGTTTGAGCGTTGCTTGAATCTGGCGGCGTAGGTGTTGCACATTATGCAAACGCTTAATTTTTGCCTCGGATACTGCAAATTCGGTCACGCAATCTTTGAGTTGGTTTTCAATGTCATCAACCACTAATTGATTTTCATAGATATTTTTGGGATCACTTAACAGCCATTGGGCATTGAGTTCGGTTTGCACTTCACTGGTGGTAACCGCAGCGGTTCCGGCAAGGGCTTCGGTAGAAAAGCGTAGCCCTTGGCGTTGATATAGCCGCTCAGGGGTTGAGCCAAGAAAGGCAACATCAGCACTTTCCGCCCATAAAAAGTGATAACAACCTAAATTTGTTTTTTGGCTTTGTGCCAGCAAGCTGTAAGCACAAATCGGTTGCTCAAACTGAAGTCTCATCGCATTTGCCAATACCACTTTTTGAAAATCGCCCTGCTCAATGGAGACAATCGCTTTTTCAATATTGGCTTTCCATTGCTCAAAATGGCTGGTGGCACTCATTGAAACGAGCGGATTATCCGTTAGTCCTAATTCGGTAATTTGGGGGAAATTTGCAAGAAATTGTTCAAAAATAACCGCTTGTTGTTCAAAGTTATCACTATCAAAGTAGAAGCAAGCGGTTAAATTTTGCTGATTTTTTACCAATGAAAATTGGGGCAAAATAAATTGCGTATTGCCTTCAAATTGTAGCCCGCCGATTAAAGGGAAATGATGTTGCTGAATAAAAGACTGTGCCGTTTCTAGCGTATGAAATTGGCGAAGTGTGCCAATGGTGGCAATGGTCTGATCTGTATCACGATATTGCAGAAAAAAGTGAGGGTAGCTTGTTTTTTGTGTTTTCAACCAACCGAGTAGCGGAATATTTTCCTCCAATAGCGGCATAGAGGCTTGAATGGCGACCAATCCTTGCTCTCTTCCCACTTTTGAGTAACTTTTTGTAAGTTCTTGTTTTAATTGATGAAAAATAAGCATTTGCAAAAAAATCAGAAAAAGAAACCGCTTGTTTTTAGCTGATTGAAAAAAAGGTCTCCATTTTAACGTATTTCCTCTTTTTTTTCCTCCCAAATTAGAGTAATGTTTACAAATTCATTCCGAATTACCGATTTTTTGAACAGCGGGATGAGACTACAATTAAATAATACATTATAGGAAGTTTACAATGGATCGTTTTCCCAAATCAGATAAGTTAGCTCAGGTTCGTTACGATATCCGTGGGCCAATTCATAAAGAGGCACTTCGCTTAGAAGAAGAAGGGCATAAAATTTTAAAATTGAATATCGGTAACCCAGCCCCTTTTGGCTTTGAAGCACCCGATGAAATTTTAGTGGATGTGATTCGTAATCTTCCAACCGCACAAGGCTATTGTGATTCAAAAGGTTTGTATTCCGCCCGTAAAGCGATTGTGCAATATTATCAATCAAAAGGTATGCGTGGTATGGATGTAAACGATGTTTACATTGGTAATGGTGTATCTGAGTTGATCACAATGTCGATGCAGGCATTATTAAATGATGGTGATGAAATTCTGATTCCGATGCCGGATTATCCGTTATGGACGGCAGCTTCAACCCTAGCCGGTGGTAAAGCGGTGCATTATTTGTGCGATGAAGAAAATGAGTGGTTCCCTGATCTTGAAGATATTAAATCAAAAATCACACCTCGCACTAAAGGGATTTTGGTTATCAACCCGAATAACCCGACCGGAGCAGTGTATAGCCGTCAAATTTTGCTGGAAATTGCAGAACTTGCCCGTCAGCATAACTTAATTATTTTTGCTGACGAAATTTATGAAAAAATTATCTATGATGGTGCGGTACATCACCATATTGCTGCTCTTGCACCGGACGTATTAACCGTAACTTATAACGGTTTATCCAAGGCGTATCGTGTTGCCGGTTTCCGTCAGGGCTGGATGGTGCTGAGCGGTCCGAAACATCAAGCTAAAGGTTTTATTGAAGGCTTGGATATGCTTGCCTCGATGCGTTTATGTGCTAATACGCCGATGCAACACGCTATTCAGACCGCATTAGGTGGTTATCAAAGTATCAATGAATTTGTGTTGCCCGGCGGTCGTTTGCTGGAACAAAGAAATAAAATGCACGAATTATTGGTACAAATTCCGGGCATTAGCTGTGTAAAAGCGAAAGGGGCGTTATATATGTTCCCGAAAATTGATACCGAAATGTACGGCATTAAAGATGACCAAAAATTCATCTACGACTTGTTGCAACAAGAAAAAGTGTTATTGGTACAAGGTACCGGTTTTAACTGGAAAAAGCCGGATCACTTCCGTGTGGTGACTTTGCCTCATACTGACCAAATTGAGGCGGCAATCGGGCGATTGGCAAATTTCTTAAAAACCTATCGCCAAGATTAGGAAGCAGCCTAATTTCCCCAGCTAAAACAAGAATGTTTGGCAATTAATCGCTTGTATAGGCCCTAGATCCTACAAGCGGTTATTTTTCTCTCAATTTTTACCAATAAAGGACGCTCGTGCGTCCTTGCAAAATTTGTCTCTATGTTAAAAGGCATTCTGTTATCGCTTTCCGCCTCCGTGCTGTTCGGCTGTATGTATTATTTAGCCACTTTCCTCAAACCACTTTCAGGCGTGAGCATTTTCGGCATTCGTATGGTAGTCACGCTACCTTTTCTTTTTTTGGCGTTATTGTTGCTCAAAAAACAAACTGAATTTATTGCTTTCTTAACCCGCCTGAAAAACGAGCCTTATTTGCTACTGGTGGTGTTAATTACTTCGGCGATTGTCGGCGGGCAAATGTGGTTGTTTTTATGGGCACCGAATAGTGGTAAAGCAATTGAAGTATCAGTGGGCTATTTGTTGATGCCGATTATGATGGTTGCCTTTGGTAAACTGGTTTATCAAGAACCCCTTTCTTTTAACAAATGGATTGCGATTGGATTTGCCTTTGTAGGGGTTGTCAGCAATATTGTGCTCACCGGAAAACTGTCGTTAGAAAGTCTGTTTGTTTGCACCGGCTACCCGATTTATTTTTATCTTCGGCGTAAATTTGGGCTAAGCCATTTACACAGTTTTGTGTTGGAAATTCTGTTTTTAATTCCGATTTCGCTCTATTTTATCGGTCAAACCGATATGGCTTATGTGGAAAACCAAAACCCGCAAATTTATTTTTTTATTGCCTTACTGGGGCTAATCAGTGGGGCGGCGTTAATCAGTTACACGCTGGCAAGCACGATTTTACCCTTTAATTTGCTTGGATTGCTTGGCTATGTCGAGCCTTGTGTGATGCTGCTGATTTCGTTTTTAATTGGTGAAACCTTAGCCAAAGAATCTTATCTTTTAATGGCTTGTTTACTGATTGCAATTTTATTTTTAGTGCTAGATGGTATTATCAGTTTGCATAAACAGAATAAAAAACGCAGGCTTGCAGAGAAAGTTTGATTTGCAAATCATTGAGCATTTTTAACCGCTTGTCAGTGGCATAAAAATAGGTTTAGAGAAGTGAGATTAATTCGTGTGGCACTGAATGTGCCGTTACATCGTTATTTTGATTATTTACTGCCGCCGGCATTGAATGCCTGCCAAGGCGGGCGGGTGGTTGTGCCTTTTGGTCGCCAAACCAAAATCGGCATTGTGGTCGATTTCCCACAAGCTAGCGATGTGCCAACCGAAAAACTCAAACCGATTAAAGCAGTGTTGGATTTTAGCCCGATCTTTGACTCAGAAATGTGGCAACTGCTCCACTGGGCGGCTCGGTATTACCACGCCCCGATTGGTGAAGTGTTAACCGGAGCCTTACCGGTAAAATTACGCAATGGCGATTCCACTGAGCGAGTTCAGCCTAATTATTTTGTGGTGACGGAGCAAGGGCGTAAGTCTCTGATTATCGGTGAAAATAAAAAAGCCAAAAAACAGGTCGAGCTTTTAAGCGAGCTTGCCGAATCTGCAAAATATTTTGAAAAACCGACCGCTTGTAGCCCATCGGCTTGGAAAGGCTTAATCGAAAAAGGCTATGTTGAAAAGATTGAACTGCCGTTTATGGCACAATCGTGGCAAGACTCGCTAGGTGAATTGCCGTTAGTTAATGTCGGCAATCGGCTGACCTTAAATAAACAACAAACCTTAGTGGTCAGCCGTTTAAACACACAAACTACTTTTGCGAGCTTTTTGCTCAATGGCGTAACAGGTTCAGGCAAAACCGAAGTGTATTTGCAGTTAATTGAAACAGTGCTTAAGCGAGGGCAACAAGTGCTTTTGCTTGTGCCTGAAATTGGGCTAACGCCGCAAACAGTACAACGCTTTAAGGCTCGCTTTAACGTTGAAATTGACGTGCTACACTCGAATATGAACGAAACCGAGCGGTTAAATGCGTGGTTGCGGGCGAAAAATGGCGAAAGTGCGATTGTAATCGGCACTCGCTCTGCTTTATTCACCCAGTTTCAGAAATTGGGCGTGATTATCTTAGATGAAGAACACGATAGCTCGTTTAAGCAACAAGACGGTTGGCGTTACCACGCACGGGATTTGGCGGTAGTTAGGGCAAAAAATGCGAATATTCCGATTGTGCTAGGCTCGGCAACATCTAGCCTTGAAAGTTTATACAATGTGCAAAACGGTAAATTTATCGAACTGACACTAACTGCTCGAGCCGGCAATGCACAACTGGCAAATCAGCAGATTATTGATTTAAAAACACAGCGGGTAACTGCCGGTTTGTCGGAACGTTTACTTTCAATGATGAAAACGCAGTTAGAGCAAGGCAATCAAGTGATGTTATTTTTAAATCGCCGTGGTTTTGCTCCGGTATTACTTTGCCACGAATGCGGTTGGGTTTGTGAATGCGAGGCGTGCAATAAGCCTTTTACTTACCACCAAAAGCAAAAAGTATTGCGTTGCCATCATTGTGCCACTCAAAAGGTGATTCCTCGCCAGTGTGGGCATTGTGGTTCAACCCATTTAATCACTACAGGTATTGGCACAGAACAGCTTGAGCAAGTGCTAAATCAGCAATTTCCTCATTACCAAGTGACTCGTATAGACCGAGATTCCACCGCTCGCAAAGGGGCGTTGGAAAACCATTTGACCGCTATTCGAGAGGGGAAAAGCCAAATCTTAATTGGTACGCAAATGTTGGCAAAAGGGCATCATTTCCCGAATGTGACGTTGGTGGCGATTGTTAATGTAGATTCAGCGTTATTTTCAACCGATTTCCGTGCGGAAGAAAAATTGGCACAGCTATACATACAGGTGGCAGGCAGAGCAGGGCGAGCGGAGAAAAAAGGCGAAGTGGTGCTACAAACCCATTACCCTGATCACCCACTACTTAAAACCTTGCTGGAACAAGGCTACCGAGCCTTTGCTGATGAGGCGTTAAAAATGAGGAAACTAATGGGATTACCGCCATTTTCCTCGCAAGTTTTGTTCAAAGCGACCGGTAAAGATAATCAACAAACCTTACAGCTACTTGAACAATTAGCGGATTATTTTAGCCAAAAAATCCAGCAACAAAACGGGCAGGGCTTCCAACTCCCTCCTCCATTTTCAGCCCCAATGGCGAAGAAAGCAGGGTATTACCGCTGGTTATTGCTGATTCAACACCCGATTCGTGGGGCATTACAACAGCTGCTTGATGCTTTTGATCAAGAGAGGGAGAGTTTGAATATTCCGAATAATATCAGGTTGAATATAGATATTGATCCGCAAGAGATTAGTTAGACAAGCGGTTGTTTTTGACTGATTTTTTGCAAAAAGAAGGCAGGTGAAAACCTGCCTTGCTGCTATTTATCTTCGGTTATTTCTCTTTCCAATAACCAATCCACTCTTTTAATGCCAGCATATTGCTATTCATTGCACCGGCTTGCGGAATAAAGTGCATAAAGTTGAGTTTGTAATGATCGGGCGTATCGCCAGAACCGACGCTGGCAGGCATCACCTCAAATCCTTGTTGGCTAAACAGCATTTCAGCCCGTTTCATATGCCATTGGTTGGTAACAAGAATGATTTTATGAATATTCTCTTTTTCTAAAATCTCACGGCTGAAAATCGCATTTTCTTTGGTGGTTTTCGCCTTATTTTCCAGCCATTTGGTCTCAATATTGAAGAACATTTTAAATTCATCTGCCATAACCTTTGCCTCAGAAGTCCCATTTGGGCTGCTTCCGGTCGCTAAAATCGGTAAGCCGGTTTCTTTATGCAGGTAAGCAGCATAACGCATTCTTTCTAGTGGAATACCAGTAATTGCCAGTTTGCCGAATAACTCTTGGCTGTCTCGTAGCCCGCCACCTAGCACCACAATCGCTTGAGCATTTTTATATTTCTCTATGGTAAATGGCTCTGCTTCGACTAATGAATCCCCTAATTTCTGTGAAGTATAGGGAATGCTGAAGATATATAAAATCAGAATACCTAACAAGGCAAAGAAGTAAGCAGCGTATTTATAGCCTAAAGAAAAGAGGATTAATGCTAACAACCACAGCAAAATAATATTAAATGGTGGTAAGATCATAGCGGTAATCAGTTTAATGAATTCAAACATAAACAATGCCTATTAAGTAGAAAATGTAGTTCATTTTCCTAAATTATAGGAGGGTTGTCTATTTTTCTTGGTTGAAAAGTATTAAAATGCTCCATTTGAATTAAAATGCGTTAAGGGCAATGGTTATGAAGCAGCAATCTACAAGAGAAAAATTGATTTTGATCGGAGCTGGTGGTTATGCAAAGTCAGTTTTAGATTCACTTGATCACGAGCAGTATGAATTTTGTGGATTTATTGATAATTTTAAACCTGAAGGCAGTTCTCATTTAGGCTACCCTGTATTGGCATCAACAGTACAAAATTTTGCTAATCGTGAACATTATAGCTATTTTATTAGTATTGGGGATAATGCACACAGGCTAGAGAAGTTTTTTAAATTACAGCAGTTTGGTTGTAAGATAATTAATGTGGTGGATAAAACAGCGTTGGTGTCTAAAAATTCCACTCTAGGCATTGGAGTGTTTGTCGGAAAAATGGCAATTGTAAACAGTGGCGTCACCGTAGGCGATAATGTGATCATCAACACTAAATCACTGGTTGAGCATGGTTGTTTTATCGGCAATCATTGCAATATTTCAACCAATACGACACTAAATGGCGATGTGATTGTCGAAGATTATGCTTTTGTGGGCAGTTCATCTGTGATCAACGGTCAATTAAGAATCGGTGAAGCTGCGTTGGTTGGCTCCGGTGCAGTGGTAATTAGAAATGTGGAGCCTCGCACTGTAGTGGCGGGCGTTCCGGCGAAATATATTAAGGATATAAAATAATGGCAAAAGTATTTATTGTGGCAGAAATCGGTTGTAACCATAACGGTGATCCTGCTTTAGCAAAGAAAATGGTTGATGTAGCGAAAGCCTGTGGCGTTGATGCGGTGAAATTCCAAACATTCAAAGCAGATAAGCTGATTTCTAAGTATGCCCCGAAAGCGGAATATCAAAAAGTAACAACCGGCACGGCAGATTCTCAATTAGAAATGACTCGTAAATTAGAGTTACCTTATGATGAGTTTGTGAAATTAGAGGCTTACGCTCGTTCATTGGGGTTAGAGGTATTCTCCACGCCATTCGATTTCGAGTCGATTGAGTTTTTAGCAAGCCAGCAACAAAAAGTGTGGAAAATTCCATCAGGCGAATTAACCAATTTGCCGTATTTAGAAAAAATTGCGCGACTTCCGATTGAGGGAAAAACGATTGTTATTTCTACCGGTATGGCAACGATTGAAGAAACTAAAGCCTCATTAAAAGTGTTGGAAGATAACGGTATGGCGAAAAAAGATATTACGATTTTACATTGTAATACTGAATACCCGACACCTTATGAAGATGTAAATTTGAATGCGTTCCATCAGTTAAAACAGGAGTTTGGTGACTATAGTTTAGGTTTTTCTGACCACTCTGCCGGTTATTTTGCAGGGTTGGCGGCAGTACCTTATGGCATTACTTTCATCGAAAAACATTTTACCTTAGATAAAAACTTTGAAGGGCCGGATCATAAAGCATCAGTTACGCCTGAAGAGCTGAAATTACTGTGTGAAGGGATCCGAGCGGTGGAAAAATCACTAGGTTCTTCCGAGAAATTAGTTACCAATTCGGAAGCAAAAAATAAAATTGTGGCAAGAAAATCGATTATTGCTGCACGCCCAATTAAAAAAGGTGAAATTTTTACGACCGAAAATATTACGACTAAACGCCCGGGTAATGGCATTAGCCCAATGTTTTGGTATGATGTGCTAGGCAAAGAAGCACAACACGATTTTGAAGAAGATCAATTAATCCAAGATTCTCGTTTTCAAAATCAGATGTAATATAATATAGTGATGGGGCGAAAGTCTCATCATTTTGTGTTTAACAAGCGGTCAAATTTATGAAAAAAATTGCAATTATTACAGCCCGAGCCGGTTCAAAAGGCTTGCCGAATAAAAATGTATTATTAGCCAATGGTAAGCCGTTAATGGCGTACTCTATTGAAGCAGCGATTGAGTCGGGGCAATTTGAAAAGATTATTGTCAGTACCGATTCTCAAGAATATATTGATTTGCTTTCACACTATCCGATTGAATTTATCAAACGTGCCGAGCATTTAGCTAGTGATAAAGCCAGTTCTTTTGTAGTAATTGAAGATGTGTTAAATCAATATAAATCGGTAGATTTTGACTATTTTGTGCTACTTCAGCCGACTTCTCCGTTAAGAACCGCACAGCACATTAAAGAGTCTTGCGAGAAGTTTGAGAAAAATTTTGAGCAATTTGATTTCTTAGTCTCTGTTTCTGATGCTCATAAACCTACCACATTAACCCGTGTGATTGAAGAAGATGAGAGCTTAAAACATTTCCAGTTGGATTATTCTAACTATGCTCGCCAGTTATACCGTCCGGAGTATTCGCCAAACGGTGCAATTTTTTCGGCAAAACCGACAGCTTATTTAGCGCAAAAACATTTCTATGGAGCGAAATGTTTGGCATATTTTATGGACAAAGATGTATCCATTGATATTGATGACCGCCAAGATTTTGAGTATTTCTACTTTATCCTACAACAACGAAATAAAGAAAAAGTATTACTTGAAACTATTAAACGTTCAATTTTAATGAAAAAAGAGAACTTTAGAGAAGTGAAAGAGATTGCTTTAATCGGGCATTCGATTATTGAATGTTGGGATATTGAACATTTAAATGGTAAAGCAGTCAATAACTTGGGGATTGCGGGCATTTCAACTAAAGAATACAGTGAACTGATTTTAGATAAAGGCTTGATTTTAGCTTTACCAAAAGATGTTGTGCTAATGTTTGGTACAAATGATCTGGTGCGTAACGGCTGGAGTGATGAAAAAATTCTAGCGGATATCAATCGTTTAATTACACAATTAAAAGCAATTCGTGAAGATATTAATCTCTATTTCTTGGAAATTACCCCAACGGCATTTAGAGTCGATCGCAATAACAACGATATTCGCTTGTTAAATCAATATCTTAAAGATAATTTAGCGGTGAAATGGATTAGCTTAGATCAGGCATTTAGTGATAAATACGGCAAATTGGATTTAAGCTACAGCGATGACGGATTACATTTAAATGCAAAAGGTTATGAGAAATTAACTGCTATTTTGGAAAAAGAACTCAACTAAATGAAAAATATTGCCTATATTACCGGATCTCGTGCTGAATACGGGATTGTCAAACGTTTATTACAGAAATTAGATCAGGATCCAAACATCAATTTTTCGTTGGTCGTGACAGCGATGCATTTGGATCCGCAATATGGCAATACGGTGACTGTTATTGAGCAAGATGGCTTTGAGATTGCAGCTCGTATTCCATTGACGTTAAATAGCGAAAATAACCAAGCAGTTATTCATTCGATGGCAGAGTGTTTAGACCAATTTGGCGAACATTTCCAGCAACATCGTTATGATGCGGTGATTGTGCTAGGGGATCGTTACGAGATGTTGGCGGTGGCAACGGCGGCGGCGATGCATAATATTCCGTTGATTCATCTGCACGGTGGCGAGCAAACATTGGGCAATTACGATGAATTTATTCGCCATTGCATTACCAAAATGTCTAAATTGCATTTAACTTCAACTGAAGAATATAGACAGCGTGTGATTCAAATGGGTGAGTTGCCGGAAAATGTGGTGAATACCGGTTCGTTGGGGGCAGAAAATAGCTTGGATTTAGTGCTGCCGACTCAAGCAGAATTAGTCGAGAGATTAGACATTCCGACATCGCCTTATTTTTTAGTGGTGTTTCACCCGGAAACCTTAACCGATGTTTCCGTGTTGGATCAGATTGATGCATTGCTCAATGCCTTTGAGCAGTTTAAAGACAAATACCAATTCGTTTTTATTGGCTCAAATTCAGACACCAATTCAGAGCAAATTTATGCCCGCTTTAAGGATTACACCGATGAAAATCAATTTAAGTTTTTCACCTCAGTAAAACCGGAAGAGTATTTAGCGTTGATTAAATATTCAAATGGGTTGATTGGTAATAGTTCATCAGGCTTGATCGAAGCACCAAGTTGCGGCGTTGGTACGCTAAATATCGGTAATCGCCAGCAAGGTCGAGTACGGGGGGAGAGCGTAATTGATGTGGAGAGTAACGAGCAGGCTATCGTGGAAGGTATTGAAAAATTGATTTCAGCCGATTTCCAATACCGTTTGCCTGATATGAAAAATCCATATTTTCAAGACAATGCGATGGAAAAGGCTTACAATGCAATTAAAATATTCTTAGCAGATAGTTACCATACTCAACCTAAAGGATTTTATGATGTGGCTTTCTTGCAAGCGGTCAAAAAATCAGAATAATTTGCAACTATGAAAGCAGTTAAAGACAGCGTGATTTATTTAATTGGGGAATTGGCTTCAAAGTCAATTCCTTTCTTACTCTTACCCTACTTTTCCCGCAAACTCGGTGTGGCAGGCTATGGGGAGCTTTCTTATTACCAAACCTTCGCCGCTTTATTTGTGATTTTTATCGGGCTTAGCCAAGATGGGGCTGTTGCTCGCTATTTCTATTTTTATGGTAGGCGTTCACTAAATTTAGTTTTGAGTACCGGGTATTTATATACTCTTTGTGCAACTTTGCTTATTCTGTTGGGTTGCTGGTATTTCCAGTCTGAAATTATTGCTTATGTAGCGATTGGGGCGATGTTTCAATCGTTTCTGAATGTACAGCTTAGTGTAAGGCAGTGCCAAAAACA
Organism: Mannheimia haemolytica; assembly: GCA_900638155.1. Taxonomy (NCBI): domain Bacteria; kingdom Pseudomonadati; phylum Pseudomonadota; class Gammaproteobacteria; order Pasteurellales; family Pasteurellaceae; genus Mannheimia; species Mannheimia haemolytica. Next base: position 994,710 of record LR134495.1, read on the forward strand.
GGCGGTTGCTTATACAACGATTCAATTAATGTCGGCGATTTTTTCGGCAGTAATTACCGTTGCAATGATGGAATATTTTAAGACCGATTTAGTAGAAAAGCGGATTTTAGCGATTTTGATAAGCAATGGCTTAGTCTTTTTAATCGCTTACTTTTTGTATGCTAAAAGAGCAAAAACGAAGAAATTTAGCCTTGCCCGCCATAAAACCGCTTTATTGTATTTATTAGGTTTTGGTATTCCGTTGATTTTGCACCATTCCAGTATTTTTCTAAAAGGGCAGTTAGACAGAGTATTTATTTACCATAAATTTAGCGAAGCGGATTTAGGCTTATATGCAATGGGGGCTCAAATTGCAATGATTTTAGCCATTGTGGTTCAAGCCTTAAATAAAGCAACACTGCCTTATTTTTATGAAGCCTTAAAGCAGAAAAAAATTAATGTACGCCATATCCACAAATGGGCGTTTTATGCTTTATTTATAGTGCCACTGCCGGCTATTGTGATGTGGTTTATTCCTGAAGAATTAGTGGTATGGCTTCTAGGTAGCCAATTTGTAGGTACAAAATACTACATTATTCTCTTTTTAATTGCGACAATGTTGGTTGTTCCTTATCTCATTTTAGTGAATTATTTATTTTTTTATGGCAAAAATAAGCTGATTTCGCTTTGCTCGATTTTATCTACTATTTTTTATTTAGCTGCATTATTTGCTTTAACTTTTACTAAAATTGAATATATTCCTTTTGCCAGTATTATTGGTGCAATCAGCATTATTCCGATTCTCTACATAATGACGGCAAAAGTAGGAAAAACCGTATGAATTTAATTATTTGTTGCACGCCCTTGCAAGTATTGATTGCTGAAAAAATCATTGAAATGCACCCTAATGAACGATTCTATGGGGTGATGCTTTCTACGGTAAAAAACGCCAAATTTGATTTTTACCAAGCTAGGTTAGCTCAAAAATGCGAACAATTCTTTGCGATGCAACAGCATAGCGAGCGTATTCAATTATTAAAAGAAATTATTTATTTGAAACGCACTTTTGGCGGTAAGCAGTTTAATAAAGTGTTTTTGGCAAATATTAATGAGTTAGAAATTCAATTCCTATTAAGTGCAATTTCCTTTCAAGAACTCAATACCTTTGATGATGGCACAGCTAATATTGTACAAAACAGTATTTTCTATCAAGCTGAAAATATTGGGTTAAATCGAAAATTGATTAATCTTGTTTTAGGTAATAAATATAGCCTGGAAAAGCTAAAACAACGCTCTAAAATCCATTATACGATTTACAAAGATTTCCCGAATATTATTGAAAATACGGTTTATATTGATCTTATTAAGAATGTTGAACCAGCGGATACAGTACCATTAAACGATAAAGTTACCCATATTTTATTAGGGCAGCCTATTTTTGAACGAGATGATGAAAAAAATATAGCATTAGCGGAAAAAGTCATTCAACGATTTGGTATTGAGTTATATTTGCCTCACCCAAGAGAAACGTATCAATTAGAAAATGTAGAATATATTAATACTAATCTAATTTTTGAAGATTATATTTTTCAAGAGTTTAGCCATAAAAAATGTAGAGTTTATACTTATTTTAGTAGTGCAGTGATTAATATTTTAAATAAAAGTAAGCATATTGAAGTAGTGGCATTGAGAGTGAATGTAGATAATCCGGCTTATCTGCAAAGTTATGAATTGCTTGAAAAATTAGGCGTTCAGATTATTGATATTAGAGAATAAAATGAAGAAATATTTAATTTCATTAGAAAAAGATGTAAAAAGACGAGAGTTGTTTTTTAGTCAGCCCAATACGGAAGATTTTGAGGTGTTCAGTGCCATTAATACAATGAGTAATGATTGGGAGGCATTAAATAACCGTTTTGATTTGGCTCTATTTGAACAGCGATATGGGCGTAAAACCACTAAGGGCGAAGTAGGTTGTACTTTAAGCCATTTAGCCGTTTACCAAAAAATTGCCGAAGATAGCACTATTGCGGACGATGATTACTGCCTAGTGTGTGAAGATGATGCCTTATTTGCCGATGATTTCCAAAAACATCTTGATGCTTTATTAGCACAAAATTTAAAAGCCGATATTATTTTAGTTGGGCAGTCGAAAATTCCAACTTTTAACGATAGCGAATTAGAGCTTAATTACCCATCAACCTTTGGCTTTTTGCAAAAAAATATTCCGAATAGCCAATATAAATATGCTTATTCTTACCTGAATTATTTTGCTGGTACGGTTGCATATTTAATTAAAAAATCGACCTCTTTTCAGTTTTTAGCACAATGTGCCGGAAAAAATCCATACTGGCTTGCCGATGATTTTATTTTATTTGAAAAGAATTTCAAATTTGATGTGTTAATTGTCCGCCCGTTAATGGCGATAGAAAATCCTGTTCTAATTAGTAATTTGGAAGATTTGCGTGGTTCATTAAGTAATAACTTATTTAAAAAAGCCGTAAAATATCCACTTAAAAAATTACTGGCAATTAAACGTAATTTTACTCAGCTAAATTCATAATAGGTCTGAAATGTCAGCACTCATTAACTTATTTTATCTTTACGACCCGTGGTTTTTCCATTTTTTAAGAATGGCGTTTGTAGCAGGGCTTGTTGCTTGTGGCTATTTGGTTTTCCAAATAATCAAGGGCAAATCGAATGGCATTATTATTCCTAAAGATAGCCTGATTGTAATTATTGCATTAATCGGCTTTAGTATTATTCCATTATTGATTAACAGTACAAAAGAAATTGGTGTGCTGGCAATGTATGTCAAAATGCTGATTTTATTTGTATTCGGGATTGCCATTTATAATGTTTTTTATCATAACCAACAAGGTAAAACTTTATTCGTTCGTGATTTAAAAATCGGCATTGTTATTCAATGGATTTGTGGTGTAACAGCCTTATTAGGTTTGCCGTTTATGGTGGATTTTTTATTATCCAGCAATGCAATGATGCCTCGCTTTTTTGGTTCGGAACAAGAATACCGTTTATATAACATCACCTCTTCTGCCTTTTTCCAATTAAGTATTTTTTATTTAATGCTATTACATTTTTTATTGGCATATAATAAAAAAACAGATGCGGTGAATGAGTGGTTTTTATTTTTACTATTATGTATCGGCTTAATTTCAGGTCGAACTTTTTTATTAATATCGGTTATCAGTATCGCCCTTTATTTTAAATGGAAATATATATTACCGCTGATTGCATTTACTGCTTTAATTCTATTTTTGGCGATTGTGTTTCCGGAAAATCGTTATGTTGAACACGCCTTAGAACCGGTAATTAATTTATTATCCGGCACTGGAAAAGTCAGCTCTTCAACCGATAATTTAGTGAAAAACCATCTGTTTTTACCGACTTTAAATCAGTTTATTGCCGGTGATGGTTTATATTACACCAAAACAGGGGGCTATTATGGTGGCTCGGATTCCGGCTATATTCGCCAAGTATTATATGGTGGGGTAAGCTATATGTTGGCGTGTTTTGTCTTCACTTGCTATTTTGTACGCAAAGTGGCAGTGAATTGGTTTGAAGGTAGTTGGATTTTTACCTTATCCACTATCGGCATTTTAGCTATTTTAAATATTAAGGCGGATACCTTTGCCTTCCCGGGGCTGATGATGCTGTTTTTAATGTTCTTATCGCTGTTTGGAACAAGCGGTCGGAATGTGACAGTTTTTTGCAAAAACAAAGAGGCTGAAAATGTTTAGTATTATTGTGCCTTCTTATAACCGCAATCAAGAAATCAATGCGTTGCTTGAGAGTTTAAAGCAACAAACAGCGTATAATTTTGAAGTGATCATTGTTGATGATTTCTCAAAAGATCCTGTGGAAGTGAATAAAAATTATCCTTTTGAGGTAAAGGTTATTCGAAATAATCCAAATGTAGGGGCAGCACAAAGCCGAAATGTAGGGGCAGCTAATGCCACACAAGAATGGCTGTTGTTTTTAGATGATGATGACCGCTTTATGCCTGAAAAATGCCAACGTTTAGCAGTGGAGATTGCGAACAATCCAACTGCTAATTTTGTGTATCACCCGGCAAAATGTGAAATGGTAAATGAAGGTTTTACCTACGTTACCCAGCCGTTTAAACACAAAAGTGACTTAACTAAAGAGAATATTCTGAAAGCGAATAAAATTGGCGGTATGCCGATGATTGGTTTGAAGAAATCACTTTTTTGCAAAATTGGTGGATTATCTGACCGCTTACGATCACTTGAAGATTATGATTTCTTACTGAAATTATTGGAAGAGCCGAGTTTTGAGCCATTGTATGTGGATGAAGCCTTGACCTATTGTACTTTCCATACCAAACGTACCAGTGTTTCAACCGACACAACTAATACAGAAAAGGCGATTGAGTATATTCAACAAACGTATATCAAAACATCTGAGCAGGCGAATAATTTTAAGCTCAATTCGCTTTATATTTTAAGTTATCCACACGTAATGAATTTATCCCGCAAGGCAGCCGGTTATTATTTTGAGATGTTTAAACAGACAAAAAATATCAAACAACTGATTATTGCGTTGGTTATTCTTGTTTCGCCGAAACTGGCGATTAATTTGAAAAGGTTTATGTAATGAAATTTTCCGTTTTAATGTCGTTATACATTAAAGAGCAGCCGCAATATTTAAGAGAATGTTTTGAAAGTTTGAAAGCACAAACCGTACAAGCGGATGAAATTGTGGTTTGTTTTGATGGAGCAGTTACCCCAGAATTAGAGGCGATTGTAGAAGAATATAGTACGATTTTACCGATTAATGCGGTGAAATTCCCACAAAATCGAGGTTTAGGTAAAACGCTAAATGATGGGCTAACCCATTGTAAGAATGAATGGGTTTTCAGAATGGATACAGACGATATTTGTGTGCCGGAACGTTTTGAGAAACAAGTGGCATTTATTGAACAGCAGCCTGAAACCGTGATTTTTGGCGGTCAAATTGCTGAATTTGGGCAAGATATTCACGATATTGTGGCTTATCGCAATGTACCGACCACCGCAGAGGAAATTGTCAAATTCACCCGCTTGCGTTGTCCGTTTAACCATATGACGGTGGCTTATCAAAAATCCAAAGTGTTGGAAGTAGGCGGTTATCAAGATCTGCAAGAAGATTACTATTTATGGATCAAACTCATTGCTCAATTTAAACAAGTGGCAAACTTACCAGATCTATTGGTGTATGCCAGAGTAGGCAATGGAATGGTTGGCAGACGACGTGGAATGGCTCAAGCGGAGGCAGAATGGCGTTTATATCAATTGAAAAACCGCTGCCAGATTCACGATCCGATTTCAGGCTTTGGGATTTTCCTAATGCGTGCAATTCCACGTTTATTGCCGTTATCGGCACTTAAAGCCGTTTATAGCTTGCTAAGAAAATAGCCGTTTTTCATTGGTTATAACTTCCTGCTATTTTTTCTAGAAAAATCATCACAGCTTCTTTTTGTATTAAAGGAAGCTGTTCCCATTTCCTATCTAATTCATTAAATTTCATATCCTTCAAAAGATCATCTTCCGGCATACAGTCTTGGAAGAACCAGCTAATCGGTGTTTTGAGGAAAATCGCAATATCAATTAAATGTGCGACATTTATTTTACTTGCTCCCCGTTCATAGCGCGAAAGCTGTTGTTGAGATAATCCGATATATTCGGCTAATTTTTCAGCGGAATAGCCTAATTCCTTACGCTTTTCTTGAACACGTTTCCCAATCAATTTATCTACTTCTACTGCAAGCAACTGTGCCATTTTTACTCTGTACCTAAAATTACTTATTTATTGATATTTTCGTGATTTTTTTACTTGAAAACAGAGTAATAAATAAGTAATAATTTGTATCAATACTTACTTATTGAGTATTTTGTTTGTCTGTTACTTATTTAAATTAGAGGTTTCTATGAAAAAGCTACTTTTTTGTTCAGTTGCAACTTTATCTGTTTTATTAACCGCTTGTGGTAGTGGCGGTAGTAGTGGAAAAGCTGAAACGCCGGACGGCACTAAGGTTGATTTAACCAATAGTCCAAAAGGTGATGTGGCAGGAAAAACCGTTGGAGGGGAGTTCTATGGTAAAAACCAAAATGACTCATTCTATGGCGTTTGGATCAATGATGTGAAAACAGTGAGAGAGTTACGTTATCAAGGTACAGAAGCAACCCAACTTCCATCAGGTTCAGCAACATATTTTGGTGATTCTTACTGGGTAAGTGGTGCGACAGGTGAAGTTTCTAAAGGTGGTAAAACAACGTTGAATGTTGATTTTGATCGTAAAACTGTCGATGGAAAAATTGAATACTCATTGCTAAATGATGGCAGAGTGCAAGATATTACCTTACACCAAACAGCATTAAATGGCACGAAATTTAATGGTGAGGCAAGTACACTTTTAGAACGAGGTACTTACGAAGGTGGATTATTTGGTAATCGTGCAAAAGAGGCTGCAGGCTTAGTGAAATTCCCTACAGCTCCTTCTTATGACACATCTTTTGGCGGTATTCGCTATTAATTCGGTTTATGTAAGTCAGGTAGAGATTACCTGACTTTTGGTCATTTATTACCCTCATCAACTATGCGGTTTTGTATTTCACTTTTTGCCTTTTTCTGTATGCAAGCAGCATTAGCAAATAATGCTAATCTTGAAGAACAATTAAAACAAGCTATTTACCAACAAGAATTTGAGGCGATCCAAGCTTTTCTAAAAGATTACCAACAGCAAAAAAATGCCGATCCTATGGTGATCGCTTACGCAAAAGCAAAATCAGCCTTTATTCAGCAAGATTACCAAACAGCGATTAGCATTTATCGACAAATGATAAGCCAAAAGCCGGAATTAAATTCTATTCGTATGGAACTTGCGATTGTTTTATTTGCAGATAAGCAAGATCACGTAGCTAAATTGCAATTTGAGAAAGTAAAAAGCATTACTGACTTGCCTGAAATAGCTTACCAAAAAATTGATGCTTATTTAGAGGCGATAAATCAACGTAACGACTGGCAATTTTATTTAAATCTCTCTTATCTTAAAACTAATAATGTGGCGAATGTATCTCGCCAGCCGCAAATTGAGAATACAGGCTTTATTAAAAACGAAACTATGTTACCGCAGAAAGCGAATGGTTTTACATTTAATGTGGATTTAGCGAAAGATTTTAATTTATTCACTTCTCACTATTTAAGTTTTCGTAATGAAACCACAGGGAAAATTTATTGGGACAATCACCGTTTTGATGATGTATCTAATCGAGTTTTATTGGGCTATGCCTATAAAAAATCAGATAAAACGCTACGCATTCAGCCGTTTTATGATAAACGTTGGTTCGGAAATAAGTCTTTTCATTGGTCTAATGGGCTCCAGCTTAGTTATGATTTCTCTCTCTCTAACCAATGGAAGCATCAGACGGTGCTATTATTTGAAAAGCGGTCATTTTTTGATGAAAATTTGCAAGCGGGTAATATCAAAACTTTCTCCAATACGTTGCTTTGGTTGCCTAATCCTAAACAACTATTTTATGTTGGAGGGGCAATTTCAAAAGAAAATGCAAGGGAAAAACAGTACGGCTCCACAAGCAAAAATATTCGCCTAGGGTGGCTACAAGAATATCAATGTGGGATTTCTAGTCAGTTGAGTATTGCATTTACCCGTCGAACATTTCACGATGAGGCAATACTGGCGAGTATTATTCCTCTCAATAAAATCAGACGAGATAAAATCTATAATGTAAATGCTAAGCTTTGGAAACGAGATTGGCACTTATTAGGTGTTACCCCTAAATTAAGTGTTGTATGGAAAAAGCAGCAGAGTAATTTAGCTAGCCTCTACGCTTACACCGATAAACAAATCACACTTTTATTTGAAAAGAGCTTTTAAATTAGGGGCATAGCCCCTAATGTTTAATGATGTTACTGGTTCTTCAAAATCTCATTCATCAGCTGAATATCAATATGGCAGTAGCCGTTTGGGTTTTTCACTAAATATTCTTGGTGATACTCTTCGGCAGGGAAATATTGCTCTAACATTTGGTTTTCTACTGCCAGCGGTTTATCAAATTGGGTCTGCAATTGGGCAAGTGCAGCAGTTACCACCGGTTCGTCTTGTGGGTCAGTATAATAAATGCCGGTGCGATATTGAATGCCAATATCGCCACCTTGCTGATTAATACTCACAGGATCAATCACTTTAAAGAAATAATCCAACAGTTTCGCCAAGCTAATTTGGTTGGCATCATAAGTTACTTTTACCACCTCAGCGTGTCCGCTGCCTGCACACACATCTTGGTAAGTCGGATTGTCAGTATTGCCATTAGCATAGCCTGATTGAGCCTTAAGTACACCATTAATCCGTTGCATAAAAGATTCCACACCCCAGAAACAGCCTCCGGCTAAGTAAATTTCACGAATATTTTGCATATTACCTCTCTATCTTGTGTAACTTTTTTTAAAATTTAACCGCTTGTGATGAATAATAAAATACCATAATTTGGTTTTTGTCAATTTTTGTCTTAATTGATGATAATTTCGCAAGATTTTTTACGTAAAAATAGGTATAGTATCGGCACTTTTTAGTTATTTTATATTAGAGGTTCTATGGGTACGCTAAATAGCCTTTTAGGCATTATTGTTTTACTGCTTATTGCATTTTTATTTTCAACTAATAAGCGTTCGATTAGCTTACGTGCAGTATTAGGTGCGTTAGCATTACAGGTTGCTATTGGTGCATTAGTGCTTTATGTTCCGGCAGGACGTGATGCCTTAAATGCAATGGCAAATGGTGTGTCAAAAGTGATTTCTTATGGTAATGAGGGGATTTCATTTTTATTCGGTGGCTTAGTCAGCGATAAAATGTTTGAAGTATTTGGCGGAGGTGGCTTTGTGTTTGCCTTCCGTGTGCTTCCAACCATTATTTTCTTCTCTGCATTAATTTCATTGCTTTACTATATTGGTGTGATGCAATGGGTGATCCGCATTTTAGGTGGTTTATTACAAAAAGCATTAGGTACTTCAAAAGCGGAATCAATGTCTGCCGCAGCGAATATCTTTGTAGGACAAACTGAAGCACCACTGGTAGTAAAACCGTATATTAGTAAAATGACTGAATCTGAGCTCTTTGCGATTATGGCGGGTGGTTTAGCCTCTATTGCTGGTTCGGTAATGGCAGGTTACGCTGGAATGGGGGTGCCACTCACTTACTTGATTGCTGCTTCCTTTATGGCTGCTCCAGCAGGTTTATTATTTGCGAAAATTATGGTACCACAGACTGAAAAATTCCGTGATGAATTAGAAGCAGTTGATTTAGAAAAACCGGCAAATATTCTTGATGCGGCAGCAGCTGGTGCAGGCTCCGGTATGCAACTTGCCTTAAACGTAGGGGCAATGTTAATTGCATTTGTCGCATTAATTGCATTAATTAATGGTATTTTAGGTGGTGTAGGTGGCTGGTTTGGCTACGAAACCTTAAACTTAGGTCAAATTTTCGGTTGGATTTTCAAACCGCTTGCATGGGTAATCGGTGTACCTTGGGAAGAAGCTGAAATTGCAGGTCAAATGATTGGTTTAAAACTTGCGGTGAATGAATTTGTTGGTTATTTAGAGTTTGCTAAATATTTAACTCCTGAGTCAACCGTGCATTTAAGTGAAAAAACAGTTGCAATTATTACCTTTGCACTTTGTGGCTTTGCAAACTTCAGCTCGATTGCGATTCTAATCGGTGGAATTGGTGCAATGGCACCTAATCGCCGTGGAGATATTGCACGCTTAGGTATTAAAGCGGTTATTGCAGGTTCACTTGCAAACTTAATGAGTGCAACTATTGCAGGTTTATTTATCGGCTTAGGCGGCGCAGTTTTATAAAAACACTCTGATTAAAACCACTAGAAATAGTGGTTTTAATCTTTTTAGCTCAACGTAAACGGTTGCATTACTGTATGCTATTTACAAGCGGTTAAATTTTTATATTATTTTACAAATAAGAATGAAAAGGAGGAAATAATGACATTAAAAGATTCGGCAAAATTGGCGTTATCTTTGATGGATTTAACGACACTGAACGAAAATGATACAGATGAAAAAGTTATTTCGTTGTGTCAGCAAGCTAAAACATTATATGGCACGCCTGCCGCAGTATGTGTTTACCCTCGTTTTGTGCCGATTGCCCGTAAAACATTACAGTCAGAAGGTATTGAACAAGTAAGAATTGCGACGGTGACTAATTTTCCTCACGGTAATAGCGATGTTGAAATTGCCGTTGCTGAAACGAAAGCTGCTATCGCTTATGGGGCTGATGAAGTTGATGTTGTCTTTCCATACAAAGCACTGATTAGCGGTGATGAAAAGGTCGGTTTTGAACTGGTAAAACAATGTAAAGCCATTTGTGCGGCTAATAATGTGTTACTTAAAGTTATTATTGAAACCGGTGAATTACAAACTGAAGAATTAATTCGCAAGGCGAGTGAGATTTCTATTCGAGCGGGTGCGGATTTTATTAAAACATCTACCGGTAAAGTAGTGGTGAACGCAACATTAGACTCAGCTCGTATTATGCTTGAAACTATTCGTGATTTAGGTGTAGCAGAGTGTGTTGGCTTTAAGGCGGCAGGAGGAGTAAAAACCTCGGAAGAAGCGGCACAATATCTAGCACTCGCAGAGTCAATTTTGGGTAATGGTTGGGTAAATGCATCACATTTTCGCTTCGGTGCATCAAGTTTATTAGCTAATTTATTAGCAACATTGAACGATGAGCAGCAACAAGCTGTTCAAGGCTATTAATTAATAAAGAGGAACATAAAATGGCTACTCCACACATTAACGCACCTGAAGGTGCTTTCGCAGACGTTGTAATTATGCCGGGCGATCCGCTTCGTGCTAAATATATCGCTGAAACCTTTTTAGAAGACGCAAAAGAAGTAACTAATGTTCGCAATATGTTAGGCTACACCGGCACTTACAAAGGTCGTCGTATTTCAGTAATGGGGCACGGTATGGGGATTCCGTCTTGCTCTATTTACGCTAAAGAGCTAATTACCGAATATGGTGTGAAGAAAATTATCCGTGTTGGTTCTTGCGGTGCGGTGCGTAATGATGTCAAAGTGCGTGATATTGTAATCGGTGTTGGGGCTTGTACCGATTCTAAAGTAAACCGTATTCGCTTCCGTGATAACGATTTCGCAGCGATTGCCGACTTTGATATGACATTAGCGGCACACCAAGCAGCCAAAGCAAAAGGCATTGAAGCTCGTTTCGGTAACTTATTCTCTGCGGATTTATTCTACTCACCTGATGTCGAAATGTTTGATGTAATGGAAAAATACGGCATTTTAGGCGTAGAAATGGAAGCAGCAGGCATTTATGCGGTAGCGGCAGAATATGGAGCAAAAGCATTAGCAATTTGCACCGTTTCAGACCATATCCGCACCGGTGAGCAAACTACCTCTGAAGAACGTCAATTAACCTTTAATGGTATGATTGAAATTGCGTTAGAGTCAGTATTAATTGGCGATAAGCAATAATATTTAATCTTACAAGCGGTGAAATTTTGCAAAAAATTTGCAGAATTTCACCGCTTGTTATTTTTGATTCTTCCTTTATCTTCCTTTCGGGCTTTCGCCAAACTGCCTTTTATATTCTCGACTAAACTGGCTTGGGCTTTCATAGCCGACTTGATAGGCGGTTTCACTCACGCTTACTCCTGCTTGTAGTTTTTCCCTTGCCGCATTTAGTCTTAACGATTTCTGATATTGCAGTGGTGTCATTGAAGTTACGCTTTTAAAATGAGCGTAAAACCCCGCCACGCTCATTCCTATCTCTTCAGCCAGTGCTGACATATTTAGTGTATCGGCAAATTTTCTTTCTAAGATTTTTGTTGCATTGGCAATTTTAGCAATATTGCCATCTTGAGAGAGTAGAGAGCGTATATAGCCACCTTGCTCAGATTGTAATAAATAGAAATAGAGCTCGTTTAATATCAATGGTGCAAGAAAATGAATATGATTTGGAGAATTAAGCAAATTTAGTAAGCGTAACAAACAGTCTTTAATTTCATTCCCCAGCTCCCATTTAGTGCGTTGGTTAATGTTTTCACTTATTTTCTGTGGGGGAAGCTGCGTGATGATTTTGGCAATAAGATCAAAATCCAAGCGTAGTGAAATCGCAAGATAAGGCTGATTTTCTGCAACTGATAAGGTTTGGGTAACAATCGGCAAATTCACAGGGCAAAACATCATTTCCTGATTACCGAAGACTTGGCAATGTCCATTGGTACAGATTTGTCGCTCGCCTAATAATACTACACATAAACTTGGGTCTTGGATATAACCGTTAAACCTAATAGAACGATCGGCAGCGTGAACGGTTAGCCCTGAAATGGGAGTAGCCCAAAGTTCATTTTTCGGAGCGAGGGCAAAAATAGATTCAATAATAGCTCGATGAGTTTGCATAATAATCTCACTTTTAGAAAATTAGACATATTTTATAGAAAATCAGGCAAGACGACAAATAGCAAAAAGCGGATAATAGCCCCAATCAAATAAAGCATTTAATAGGAGCAAAATATGAAAATTTTTTATCACACATCAGCAACCGCAACCGGTGGTCGTGACGGCAGAACTCAAGTGGATGACGGTTCTATCGGTTTTGATTTAGTCGGTTTCCAAAACGAAAGCGGCAAAGTAGGGACTAACCCGGAACAATTATTCGCAATGGGCTATGCTGCCTGCTTTGACAGTGCGATGAACCACGTTGCCCCAACCTTAGGGATTAAACCAACCAAATCCAGCACCACTGTGGCAGTTGGGATTGGTCAAAAAGCTGATGGTGCTTTCGGCTTAGATTTAGATATTACCATTACTGTGGAAGGCATTAGTGCGGAAGAAGCGAAAACTTTAATTAGCAAAGCACACGAAGTTTGCCCATATTCAAATGCAACCCGTGGTAATGTAGATGTGCGTTTACACGTTAAAGTCGTGAGTGAATTTGACTTATAAAAAATAAATAGGGGAAATGAAAATGTTAGATTTTGAAACCACGGTCAAAACCCGTCAATCTATTCGTAAATTTCTACCAACCCCGATGACGGAAGCGGAAATCAAACAAATCCTTGCCGATGCGCAAAATGCACCTTCAGCTTGTAATACGCAACCTTGGGTGGTGCATATTGCCTCAGGCGAAACATTGGAACGTTTGAAAGCTCGTTTTAAAAAGACCTTTGAGACAGGCATTAACGATGCGGATTTTGAGTTCAATCAAACGAAATTTACCGGCGACTACGAACCACGTTGGCGTAACCAATACAGCCACGTTTTTACCACCAGCTACGGCATTCCCCGTGAAGATAAAGCCGGTCGCCAAGTGGTGTATGATGACAATATTGTCGGTTACGGTGCGCCACATATGGCATTCCTATTTATGCCAAGCATTGACGGACACGATGTCAATATTGCCAGCGATGTCGGTATGTATTCGCAAACTTTCTTGCTCTCACTCACCGCTCGTGGTTTTGGCGGCATTCCGCAGCTTGCCCTTGCAATGTTTGCCAAAGATGTGCGTGAAGAGCTGGGTATCCCTGAACATCACAAGCTCCTCCACGCCATTTCTTTCGGACACCCAGACTGGGACGCTATGCAGAACAAGCACCACTTAGGGCGTGTGCCGGTGGAAGAGAGTGCGACCTTACATTGGCAATGAACAAGCGGTTGATTTTTCGCAAAAATTTGCAAAAATCAACCTTACTTTTTTAGGAGAATACGATGACAAATTTATTTACCCCTTATACTCTGAATAACGATGTAGAAATTAAAAACCGCCTTGTGGTTGCCCCAATGACCCATTCCGCCTCCAACGATGACGGCACAATTAGCGAGCAAGAACGCCATTTCTTGCATAATCGTGCAGCAGATATGGGCTTATTTATCACCGCAGCAACCGGGGTAATGCGTAACGGCAAGGCATTTTACGGTCAGCCGGAAGCCCTTGATGAACGCTATTTGGCAAGCCTGACAGAAACTGCCAAGATCTTGAAAAATCAAGGTAGCAAAGCGATTTTGCAAATTTTCCACGGTGGGGCACAAGCTATTCCTGCCTTGCTTGACGGGGAGAATGCGGTTGCACCGTCTGATCACTCCAACGGTGCTAAAGCCCTAACTACGGACGAAGTGAAGCAAATGATCCAAGCCTTTGCCAACGCCACCGAGTTAGCCATTCAAGCCGGTTTTGACGGGGTGGAAATTCACGGGGCGAACGGCTATTTAATTCAACAATTCTTCTCGGCTGAATTTAATCAGCGTCACGATGAATGGGGCGGTAGTCTTGAAAAACGCTTGCGTTTCCCGTTAGCGGTGGTAGATGCGGCAGTCAGCGTGCGTGAAAAGCACAACCGACCTGATTTTATTATCGGCTACCGTTTCTCACCGGAAGAGCCGGGCGAATACGGCTTAACCATGACCGATACCTATGCCCTGATTGATGCTCTGTGCGAAAAACCGTTGCAATATTTGCACATTTCACTGTGGGATTTCGGCAAAAAAGCCCGCCGTGGAGCAGATACCAACCTCACACGTATGCAACTGGTATACCAACACATCAACGGGCGTTTACCGCTGATCGGTGTGGGTAACTTATTAACCGGCGAACAGATCCGCAACGCCTATGCAACAGGCTGGGCAGAATTTATCGCCTTGGGCAAAGCAGTAATGCTCAACCCGAACGTGGCGACCTTGTTGAAAGAAAATCGAGACAGCGAGATCGTAAGCGAACTCGACCCGCAACAAGCCGACCACTACGGCATTCCCGACAGACTATGGAGCTACTGCGTGCAAGGTGGTGCTTGGTTACCACCGCTTAAAGGGCAAAACTGGCAACCAATGGATATTTAATCATTACAGACAAGCGGTCATTTTTTTGTAAAAATTTGCAATTAAGTGACCGCATTTTTTCAATTATCTGAAGGAGAAAAATTATGATTACGTTACATTACCTGAACAGTTCCTGCTCTCACCGCATCGTTTGGTTGTTGGAAGCCTTAGGCTTGGATTACGAGCTAAAAATCTACCATCGGGAAGAGAGCGGTTTTGCACCTATGGAGGTAAAAGCCTTGCACCCACTTGGCAAAGCCCCTGTGTTGCAAGATGGCGATTTGGTGCTTGCCGAAGGCAATGCGATTATCCAGCATCTGATTGCCCGTTACGCCGAAGGGAAGTTTGAGCCGACTCGTGGTAGCGAAGCTTATTCAATGTATCATTACTGGCTGTCGATTTCCGCTTCGTTATTCTCAGCAAATCTTGTGACGATGTTGGCGAACCGTTCTGATCTCGGGGCTTTCGGTGACTATGCCAAAGCACAGACTCCGCTGTATTTTAACCATATTGAGCAAGCACTTTCAGATAAAAAATGGATTGTAGGTGATGAGCTAACCGGAGCGGATTTTTCTCTCTGCTTCCCACTGCAATGGGGGCGTAATTTTGTTGAGATGGCAAATTACCCGAATATTGCACGCTATTTAGAACAGGTGGAAAATCACCCGGCTTACCAAAAAGCGAATCAAAAAGCCCTGAAACTTGATATGAATAGATTTTAATACTCTTTTTAATCCCTAACATTTTGTTAGGGATTTTTTGAATACAAAATCAATTAATGTGAATAATTATTCAAAATGAACTTGAGTTTAACCTTAAATAGCCTTAGACTACCGAGCAGAAAAAGTCAAAGAAGGATTTTCAATGAGCAAATACAAAATTTTTGTTGATGGGGCAGTAGGAACAACAGGACTACGCATTCACGAACGCTTAAGCCAAGCGGACGATATTGAATTATTAACCTTGCCGGAAGAGCAACGGAAAGATTTGAATGCCCGTGTGGCAAAAGTAGCAGAGGCGGATTTAACTTTCCTCTGTTTGCCTGATGAAGCCTCGAAAGAACTGGTAGCGAATGCACCGAAAGATGCTCGAATTTGCGATACCTCAACCGCTCATCGAGTGAACCCTAACTGGGTTTACGGTTTTCCGGAATTGAGCGGACAACGTGAAAAAATCCAAAATACCAAGCGTGTTGCGGTGCCGGGTTGCCACGCCACGGGCTATATTGCGTTGGTTCGTCCGCTGGTGGAAAAAGGGATTTTGCACGCCGATTACCCTTTAAGCTGCCACTCTTTAACCGGCTATTCAGGCGGAGGCAAAGCGATGATTGCCGACTATGAAAATGAAAACCGCCCGAATGCTTTCAATGCCCCTCGTGTGTACGGCTTAGCCCTCCAACACAAACATCTGCCCGAAATGCAGGCACTTACCCAAATGCAAAACCCACCGATTTTCACCCCTGTAGTTGCCGATTATTACAGCGGAATGTTAGTCACTGTGCCATTGCCGATCTCTGCCTTGCAAGCAGTCAAATCCGGCGAAGAAATTGCAAATTTGCTTGCCGATTACTACCAAACCAGCCGATTAATTCAGGTTTACCCTTTCCAATCTCTACCCGAAGACGGAATGCTTGCCGCGAATGCTTATGCAGGCAAAGACAGCTTAGAGATTTTTATTTACGGCAACAGCACCCAACTTTTACTTGCTGCCCGTTTTGACAATTTAGGCAAAGGGGCATCAGGTGCCGCAGTGCAGTGTATGAATATTATGTTGGGAAGAGATGAGGTTGAGGGGTTAAATATTTAATGATTTATCTCCCCTCTTTAGCAAAGAGGGGAACTCTATAGCGAGGAAAGTATGCAACAACAAGAAATCAACCAATTTGCAAATTTATTAGAAAAATCCACCGCTTGTTTGGCGAAATGGCAAGGTAAAATCATTGTGGTGAAATATGGCGGTAACGCAATGATTAATGAGGAACTGAAAAAATCGGTGATGGCAGATCTGCTGTTACTTCATCGTTTAGGTGTAAAAGTGGTACTGGTACACGGTGGCGGGCCGGAGATTTCACAAAGCGTGAAATTATTAGGCAAAGAACCGCAATTTATCAACGGGTTGCGTGTTACCGATAGCGATACGATTAACGTGGTTTTGCAAATGTTGGCAGGCAAAGTCAATAAAAGCCTTGTTGCTTTATTGAAAGGGAAAGGCATTGGGCTATGCGGGATTGATGGAGCGATGTTGCAATGCAAAAAATTAGAGGCAGAGGTGGATTACGGCTTTGTCGGCGATATTGTGAAAGTCGATCCAACCGTCATTGAAATTGCCCTTAATGCAGGCTTGATTCCGGTTGTTTCCACGGTGGGCGTTGATGAAAACGGGCAGGCGTATAATATTAATGCAGACACCGCTGCCAGCGAGATTGCGATTGCGTTACAAGCAGGAAAATTGGTCTCGATGACCGATATTGCAGGCTTATTGCGAGATCGCTTTGATGAAAGCACTTTAATTTCGGAAGTGGAAGTAAGCGAAGTGCAGTCCCTGATTGAGCAAGGCATTATTGCCGGTGGGATGATCCCCAAAATTGCGTGCTGTACCGATTTCATCAAGGAGGGTGGCTCTGAGGCAAATATTATTGACGGGCGAATCGACCACGTAATTTTGGTAGAAATGTTCGGTGGCAAAAACGGAACACGGTTTTATAAAAAATAACAGGAAAGTGAAATGACAAGCAGTAATACGATTAAGCAATTAGATAAGGATTATATCGCCCAAACCTATGGCAGATTTGACCTTGCACTGTCGCACGGAAAAGGTTGTGAAGTGTGGGATTTTGAGGGCAATAAGTATCTCGATTTTACCAGTGGCATTGGGGTAAACAGTTTAGGCTGGGCGGACGAGGATTGGCTACAAGCCGTTACCACACAAGCCGGTAAATTGGCTCATACCTCAAACCTGTTTTTTACTGAACCGGCAAGCCAATTAGCCCAAAAATTAGTGGCTGCAAGCGGTCTAAAACGGGCATTTTTTTGCAATTCAGGGGCAGAGGCAAATGAAGGAGCAATTAAAACCGCCCGTAAATATAGTTTCGACAAATACGGAGCCGGTCGTTCAACAGTTTTAACTCTCGTCAATTCTTTTCACGGGCGAACTATTTCAACCCTTGCTGCTACCGGGCAAGATGTGTTCCACAAGCATTTTTTCCCCTTTACCGAGGGCTTTGAATATTTACCTGTAAATGACATTGAGGCATTGAAAGCTCGCTTGGAAACCGAGAACGTTTGTGGGATTTTGCTGGAAGTAGTGCAGGGCGAGGGCGGTGTTTGCTCATTAGAGGCGGATTATCTGCACGCCGTGCAAAGCCTGTGCCAAGAAAAAGATATTTTATTTATGATTGATGAAGTGCAAACTGGCATCGGACGAACAGGCACAGTCTGCGCTTATCAACAATTTGATTTAACACCTGATTTAGTCACGCTTGCTAAAGGCTTAGGCGGAGGCTTGCCTATTGGTGCTTTTCTGTTAGGCGAAAAAGTGGAAATGATATTAGGCAAAAGCGACCACGGTTCTACCTTTGGTGGCAACCCGGTTTCCTGTGCTGCTGCAAATGTGGTAATCGATAAAATTAACGCCGAATTTCTCGCCCAAGTGCAACAAAAAGGGCAACTTTTACAGCAACGTTTAGCAAGCTTACCAAAAGTTAAATCTGTTTCAGGTTTAGGTTTAATGCTTGGTGTAGAATTTGAGGAAGGCATTTTAGCCGCTGACGTTGTTGCAAAATGTATCAACAAAGGCGTGCTGTTTTTAACCGCTAAAAGCAAGTTAAGATTACTCCCACCGCTGATTATATCGGAGGAGCAAATTGAGCAAGGTGTGAACATAATGAGAGAGGTTTTAAAAAGTTATTAATTTTTTTATATCGTTTTGGTTTGATAAATTCAGGGGCTACTAATAAGTAGTCCTTGTTTATTTTAGAGTATTTTATCAGGTTAATGAGAATGCCTTCTATTTTTAAGTTATTGATTTTATTGGTATTTATATTTGTTTTGATGTAAGTCAATTTATTTATACTTCTTTCGGGTTAAAGTTTAATTTACTTAATCTAAGTGGGGGAAATTATATGAGTGATTTTAATCTTAGCTTAAATCGTCGTCATTTTCTGAAAACCACATCAGCAGCGGGTTTGACTGCTGCAGCTTCCGGCTTATCTCTTCCTTTTACAGCGAAAGCTGAATCTATCCCTGTTAAAACAGTAAATGATGAAAAAATTGTTTGGAGTGCTTGTACAGTAAACTGCGGTAGCCGTTGTGTTTTGCGTATGCACGTTAAAGACGAGCAAATTACTTATGTAGAAACCGATAATACGGGGACAGAAACTTATAATGTTGATCACCAAGTACGAGCTTGTTTACGTGGCCGTTCAATGCGCCGTCGGGTTTATAATCCTGATCGCTTGAAATATCCGATGAAACGTGTAGGCAAGCGGGGCGAAGGAAAATTTGAACGTATCACTTGGGATGAGGCTTTAACAATAATAGCGGCTTCACTAAAGAAAAATATTGCTCAATATGGAAATGAGAGTATTTATTTAAACTATGGTACAGGTACTTTAGGGGGAACTATGACAAAATCATGGCCTCCTGGTTCAACTATGGTTGCACGGTTGATGAATTGTATAGGGGGATATCTCAATCATTATGGTGATTATAGTACAGCACAAATTGCTGTTGGGCTAGATTACACCTATGGTGGAGGTTGGGCATTAGGTAATGGAATGGCTGATATAGAAAACTCTAAGCTTATTGTATTATTTGGCAATAATCCTGCGGAAACTAGAATGAGCGGAGGAGGGTTAACTTATTGTATTCAGCAAGCTAAAGCAAAATCTAATGCGAAATTAATTCTTATTGATCCCCGCTATACGGATACCGGTTTAGGTAAAGAAGATGAATGGATTCCTATCCGTCCTGGTACAGATGCGGCGTTAGTGTCGGCTCTTGCTTATGTGTTGATTACGGAAGATTTGGTTAATCAGCCATTCCTTGATAAATATTGTGTTGGCTATGATGAGAAGACCTTGCCGGCAAGTGCGCCCAAAAATGGGCACTATAAAGCCTATATTTTAGGGCAGGGAGAAGATGGTATCGCTAAAACCCCGGAATGGGCATCGAAAATCACCGGTATTTCGGCAGATCGTATAGTGAAATTAGCTAGAGAAATTGGCTTAACGAAACCAGCTTGTATTTCACAAGGTTGGGGGCCGCAACGTCGCAGTAATGGTGAAATTCTTTCTCGTGCGATTGCCATGTTACCTATTTTGACTGGAAATGTGGGAATCAGTGGTGGTAACACGGGTGCTCGTGAAAGTACTTACAGTATTCCGTTTGTGCGTATGCCGACTTTAACTAACCCGGTAAAGGCCAGTATTCCAATGTTCCTTTGGACGGATGCGATCATTCGTGCAACGGAAATGACTGACAAAACAGACGGTATTCGTGGTGTAGAACGTTTGACTGCTCCAATTAAAGTTATTTGGAACTATGCGAGTAATTGTTTAATTAACCAACATGCGGATATTAATCGTACTCATCAGATTCTACAGGATGATTCTAAGTGTGAGCTTATTATTACTATCGACAACCATATGACCTCAACAGCGAAATATAGCGATATCTTGTTACCTGACTGCACCACATCTGAGCAAATGGACTTCTGTTTAGATGCTTTCACTTCCAATATGAATTACATCATTTTTGCAGATCAAGTGGTCAAGCCACCATTTGAGTGCCGTAATATTTACGATATGTTGAGTGATTTATCAGAAAAATTGGGGGTAAAAGAGCAATTTACTGAAGGTCGTACACAAGAGGAGTGGCTACGCTATATTTATGAACAATCTAAAGCACGACTCCCTGAATTACCCACGTTTGAGAATTTTAGAAAACAAGGTATTTTCAAAAAAGTCGATCCGAATGGTTTCTATATTGCTTATAAAGATTTTCGAGAAAACCCAGAGGCTAATCCATTAGCAACACCATCAGGTAAGATTGAAATTTATTCAGAACGCCTAGCAGAAATCGCTCAAACGTGGGAGTTAGACAAAGATGAGGTTATCCATCCATTACCAATTCATGTCGATAGTTTTGAGCATTACGGAGACCCGTTAATAGAAAAATACCCACTGCAAATGTGTGGTTTTCACTATAAAGCCCGTACACATTCAACATATGGCAATGTGGATGTGTTGAAAGCTGCAGCACCGCAAGAAGTTTGGATTAATCCGATTGATGCAGAACCTCGGGGCATAAAAAACGGCGATATGCTGAAAATTTTTAATGATCGTGGTGAAGTCCATATCAATGCCAAGGTTACTCCTCGTATTATGCCGGGTGTAGTGGCTTTAAGTGAAGGTGGTTGGTACGCCCCTGATAATAAAGGAATCGATCACGGAGGTTGTGTGAATGTGTTAACAACACAGCGCCCATCTCCTTTAGCTAAAGGTAATCCACAACATTCTAATTTGGTTCAAGTTGCAAAATTATAGGAGTAAGCTATGGAACAATATGGTTTTTATTTCGACTCTGAGCGTTGCACTGGCTGTAAAACTTGTGAACTCGCCTGTAAGGATTATAAAGATTTGGATACAGAGGTGAATTTCCGCCGTATTTATGAATATGCTGGCGGTAATTGGATACAAGATAATCACGGCTGTTGGAATCAAGATATCTTTACTTACTATATGTCTATTTCTTGCAACCACTGCGATGATCCTGTTTGTAGCAAAGTTTGTCCGACAGGAGCAATGCATAAAAATGCTGAAGGCTTCGTTTTAGTTGATGATGCCAAATGTATTGGCTGTCGTTATTGCAGTATGGCTTGCCCTTATGATGCACCGCAGTTTGATGTGAAAAAAGGATTAATGACGAAATGCGACGGATGTTATTCACGAGTAAAAGAGGGTAACAAGCCAATTTGTGTAGATGCTTGCCCATTGCGTGCGTTGGATTTTGCTCCGGTTACAGAGCTTCGCAAAAAATATGGCGAGCAGGCTTCTATTGCTCCATTACCACCAGCAGATTTTACTAAACCGAATTTGGTCGTAAAACCGAATAAGAATGCTCGCCCGAGTGGCGATAAAACCGGCTTCTTAGCAAATCCAAGGGAGGTGTAATATGAACGGACTACACGAATTGCCTTTAATTATTTTTACTGTTCTTACTCAAGCAGTGGTGGGGTGTTGGCTATTATTTAGTTTTATTCTGTGCCGTGATAATTCAGAGCAAAGCCGCTCTTATTTGCATAAAGTAATGTTTATTCCCTTAGCTTTATTAGCAATGGGATTTATTGCATCAGTTATGCACCTAGGTTCGCCTTTAAGAGCATTTAATAGTTTAAATCGTGTTGGGCAATCAATGCTAAGCAATGAAATTGCAAGCGGAGCTGCTTTCTTTGCGTTAGCCGCTTTGTATTGGCTATTAGCAATGTTAGGTAAGATGCCAAGAGGAATTGCAAAAATCTGGCTAATTTTGACCGCTTGTATCGGCTTGCTCTTTATGTATATGATGAATAATCTCTATCATATCAGCACAGTACCAACTTGGAATACCGTATTTACCTCGTGGCACTTTTATTTAACAGTTGTTATTGGTGGTAGTGCGTTAGGGTATGCATTATTAAAAAGTAATCCTCATCAAGAATATTCACTTTACTACTGTTCTTGGATTTATTTTATTGCGATATTTTTAGCTGCTATTGTGGTTATTTATCAAGGCTTCAATTTAAGTCAAATCCACAGTTCAGCTATGCAAGCAACAGCATTAGTGCCGGATTATGCCATTATGCACGCAGTACGATTATGCTTACTAAGTTTAGCCGGTGTTTTGTTATTTAAGGGGAAAAATACCGTATTTCTGGGACTAGTAGTTATAATAGTGCTATTTGGTGAAATGATTAGTAGAACAGTATTTTATGGCTTACATATGACTGTTGGAATGGCAGTTTTAGGATAAAATAAAGGGCGGACTATTTGCCTTTAAGAATTTTTATATTCGAGGTGGTATGGATAAAGCATTATTAGAGTGGATTTCCTTAAGTGGAAGATTATTGGGAACACTATTTTATTATTCGCCAAATGAACAGCAGTCTCAAACTGTATTATCTCTATTTTCTGCTCCTGATTGGCAACAACAATGGTTTATTCAGCATTTAGAAACGCAAGATTTAATAGCTAAAGGGCTAAAACAAAATCTTCCTAGAGATTATCAAGTATTGTTTATCGGTCCAAATGAACTGGCTGCACCACCTTGGAGTTCTGTTTATTTAGATAAAGAATCAGTTATTTTTGGTGAATCGTTATTAAATTTAAGAGCATTTTTGCAAAAGCATCGGATTATCTTTTCACTTGGTACAAATGAACCTGAAGACCATTTTGGATTGATGTTAATGTTATCCGCCTATTTAGCTGAAAATAAGCCAGAACTGTTAGCTGAATATTTAGAAGGCTATCTATTAAATTGGGCTTATCG
The DNA here is from genome assembly GCA_900638155.1 of Mannheimia haemolytica. Classification (NCBI taxonomy): domain Bacteria; kingdom Pseudomonadati; phylum Pseudomonadota; class Gammaproteobacteria; order Pasteurellales; family Pasteurellaceae; genus Mannheimia; species Mannheimia haemolytica. The sequence continues at coordinate 1,018,105 of LR134495.1, forward strand.
ATATTTAGATTTATTAAGTGTTCAACAAGATTATCCTTTTTATCAAGGGCTGGCACTACTTGCCAAAGATACATTACTTTTTTGGCAAGAGCAGGCGAACATAGAAGTTATCCAATCTCAATTCTATCGGTAAGAATATGCAACCTAGAAATGAACAATATTATGAGGCTTATTTAAATCATAAACAGATTTCAAGGCGAGGGCTACTACGCACACTCTTTCACTCTGTAGATAAAGGGCAAAAAGAACACAATATTCGTTTAGCTCATCGTCCGCCTTTTGCTGCAGAAGAACATCTATTTCTGGCTGTTTGTACTGGCTGTGGTGATTGCACTCAGGCCTGCCCATATAATTTAATTCAAATTCAGCAACAAAAAGCTGTTTTAGAGCTAGATTATATGAGTTGTAATTTATGTGGAAAATGCGCCGAAAGTTGTTCAACCAATGCGTTAAATAGCGTATTTAAACAAGATACAGAGCTTCGTCCAAATTTCTCTAGCAAATGCTTAGTTAAACAAAATCAGTTTTGCACTATGTGTCAAGACAAATGCCCGCAGAAAGCTATTTCTGAAAACTTAGCAGTTAATGATGAATTATGTAATGGCTGTGGGGAATGTAAGATAAGTTGCTTTTTGTCAGCCATTCAATTAGTTTAACCAAAAAGAAAATCAGCACTAAAGAGTGCTGATTTTTTTATGTTCTACGAACGTTTCATAATCTCAAAAAACTCTTCGTTGGTTTTTGCCATCATTAATTTGTCGATTAGCCATTCGATAGCATCTACTTCATCCATTGGGTTGAGGACTTTGCGTAACATCCAAGTTTTTTGGAGTTCGTCTGCTGCCATTAAGAGGTCATCTTTACGAGTACCTGAGCGGTTGAAGTCAATCGCAGGGAAGATGCGGCGTTCTGCAATACGGCGAGAGAGGTGTAATTCCATATTACCCGTACCTTTGAACTCCTCGAAAATCACTTCGTCCATTTTTGAGCCGGTATCCACAAGTGCGGTTGCGATAATGGTTAAGCTACCACCTTCTTCCACGTTACGAGCTGCACCGAAGAAACGTTTTGGACGGTGCAAGGCGTTTGCATCCACACCACCGGAAAGAATTTTGCCGGAAACCGGGGTAACGGTGTTGTAAGCACGAGCAAGACGTGTGATGGAGTCTAATAAAATTACCACATCTTTTTTATGCTCTACCGAACGTTTTGCTTTCTCGATTACCATTTCTGCAACTTGAACGTGTCGGGTTGCAGGCTCATCAAAGGTTGAGGCAATTACTTCACCACGTACGGTGCGTTGCATCTCTGTTACTTCTTCCGGACGCTCATCAATTAATAATACGATAAGCTCACATTCAGGATGATTATGGGTGATGCTTTGTGCAATATTTTGCAGTAACACGGTTTTACCAGCTTTTGGTGGGGCAACAATTAACGCTCGCTGACCTTTACCGATTGGGGCGGCTAAATCTAAAATACGAGCGGTTAAATCTTCTTTTGATCCATTGCCACGCTCCATTTTTAAGCGAGAATTGGCGTGCAGAGGGGTTAAGTTTTCAAAGAGAATTTTACTGCGAGAGGCTTCCGGTTTGTCATCATTAACTGAATCGACTTTTAATAGGGCAAAATAACGTTCACCTTCTTTTGGCGGGCGGATTTTCCCTTCTACTTTATCACCGGTTTGTAAGTTAAAACGGCGGATTTGGCTTGGTGAAACATAAATATCATCAGGGCCGGCTAAGTATGAGCTATCCGATGAGCGGAGGAAACCGAAACCATCCGGCAGAATTTCAAGCACGCCTTGTCCGAAGATGTCTTCACCGCTTTTTGCGTGTTGTTTAAGAATAGCGAATACAATGTCTTGTTTACGTAAACGAGCCAGATTTTCTAAGCCCATTTGGTTTTCACCCATTTCCACAAGCTCTGAAACAGGGGTATTTTTAAGTTGAGTAAGATGCATAATTTGAATGTAAAATTGTGATTAATTAAGATTGGATTGGTTGATATTGATTAGATACGGCAAACCGTAAAGATGTGGCGAAGAATAGCGCAATAGAATAGAAATTGCAAATTTTTTATAAAAAATGACCGCTTGTTTCCAATAAAAATGCCGACATCAGCCGGCATTTTTGCATTTTTTAATAATATTAAGCCTCAATCCCTTCAAAGAGTAGCGTACTTAAATAACGCTCTGAGGCTGAAGGCAGAATCACTACAATTAATTTATCGGCAAATTCAGGTAATTTTGCGATGCGATTTGCAGCAGCAACAGCTGCACCTGATGAAATACCGCCTAGAATCCCTTCTTCTGCCATTAAACGGCGTGCAGTTGCAATCGCGTCTTCGCTTGAAACTTGTTCAACACGGTCAATGAGTGATAAATCTAAGTTTTTCGGAATAAATCCTGCACCAATGCCTTGAATTTTGTGTGGGCCTGGTTTGACTTCTTCGCCGTTTAAAGTTTGCGTAATAACCGGCGATTCACTTGGCTCTACCGCCACCGAAATAATTTGCTTGCCTTTGTCTTGCTTGATCGCACGGGATACACCGGTAATAGTACCACCAGTTCCTACGCCTGCTACTAATACATCAATTTTACCTTCAGTCGCCTCCCAAATTTCAGGGCCGGTAGTTTGTTGGTGGATTGCCGGGTTTGCCGGGTTTTCAAACTGTTTTAAGGTAACATAGCGATCTGGGTCGGAAGCCGCGATTTCTTCAGCTTTCGCAATCGCTCCTTTCATTCCTTTTGCCCCTTCGGTTAAGACTAAATTTACTCCTAAGCCACGCAACAAGCGTTTACGTTCGGTACTCATTGTTTCAGGCATCGTTAAAGTTAATTTATACCCACGAGCGGCTGCCACATAGGCAAGGGCAATACCGGTGTTACCACTGGTAGCATCTACAATTTCTTTATCTTTGGTGAGAATACCGTCTTTTTCTGCCTGCCACACCATATTGGCGCCAATACGGCATTTTACGCTAAAGCTCGGGTTACGACCTTCCACTTTCACGACAATATTGCCGTTACCGAAATTTTTTAAACGTACAAGTGGAGTGTTACCGATAGAATATGAGTTGTCTGCGTAGATAGTCATAGAGATATTCCTTAATAAGTATGGATATTAGCGTTTATCATACTTATTTTTGAACGCTTTGCTAATAGCTGGAATTTATTTTATATAACTAAAAAGAATATGAGAGTATGGAGAGTAGCAGTCTGATTTTATTTTTGCAAAAAATCAACAAAATCAGACCGCTTGTGAGGGTTAGACGTGGGCTTTATTGATCAAAAATTGTGTTAGTAAGGATACCGGTCTGCCGGTCGCCCCTTTGGCTGCCCCAGATTTCCAAGCCGTGCCGGCAATATCTAAATGTGCCCAAGTATATTTCTTGGTAAAGTTAGAGAGGAATTGACCGGCAGTACAGGCTCCACCTAAACGTCCGCCAATATTGGCAAGATCGGCAAAGTTGGATTTTAACTGTTCTTGATATTCTTCTCCTAAAGGTAAACGCCACGCTTTGTCATCAGCTTGTTCTGCAGCGGCTAAGAGTTCGTTTGCTAAACCGTTATGAGGTGACATTAGCCCGCTGTTATGATTCCCCAAGGCGATCATACAAGCACCGGTTAGGGTGGCTATATCAATCACGATTTCTGGGTCAAAACGTTCTACATAGGTGAGAGCATCACATAGCACTAAACGTCCTTCTGCATCGGTGTTGAGTACCTCAACGGTTAAACCAGACATTGTAGTGAGAATATCCCCCGGTCGATAGGCTTTGCCATCAACCGCATTTTCACAGCCGGCGAGTAGGCCGATAACATTGAGTGGTAATTTCATCTCGGCAATTGCTTTGATTGTACCGTAAACAGTAGCAGCTCCGCACATATCGTATTTCATTTCGTCCATCGCCTCCGCAGGTTTAATGGATAAACCACCGGAGTCAAAGGTCATTCCTTTGCCGACTAAGATAATCGGTTTCGCATCAGTATTCGGATTGCCTTTATATTCAATCACTGAAAGAAAGGCTTCATTTTCAGAGGCTCTGGAAACTGCTAAGTAGGCATTCATTCCTAATTCTGCCATCTGTTTTTCATCAATAATGGTAGTTGAAATGGCAGGATAGTCGGAGGCTAACCCCTTAGACAATTCGGCTAAATAGCGAGGATTACACACATTCGGTGGGCAATTTGCTACATTTTTAGCGTGGCTGATTCCCAGTGCTACGGCTTTTCCGTGTTCTAAAGCTCGTTCAGCATCTGGAAGATCTTTACGGTGTGCGACGTTAAAAATCACACGGCGTAATTCACGGCGAACTTCAGGTTTGATGCTTTTGAAATCGTTATAGGCATATAGCTGTTCTTGGATTGCCTCTACCGCAAATCGAACATTCCAATAAGGTGTTCTGCCTTTAACATGCAGTTCGGTTAAAAAGCTGACGGCTTCCATTGAGCCGGTCTCATTAATGGTTTGTACACTTTTTTGAATAATCTGTTTGTATTGCCGTTCGGTTAATTCACGCTCTTTTCCGCAGCCGACTAATAATACTCGATCAGCAAGCACATTCGGGACATTATGTAAGAGTAAGGTTTGTCCGGCTTTACCTTCTAAATCTCCTCGTCTCAGTAGGGTACTGATATAGCCGTTACTTAATTTATCAAGCTGTTCCGCAGCAGAGCATAATCTGCGAGGCTCATAAACACCAACCACCAAACAAGCCGTTCTTTGTTTTTCAACACTACCGTTTTTGACACTAAATTCCATTTTTCCTCCTTAATTTTTATTGCTACAGATTTTATAATTCCAACATAATCATCAACGATAAGTAAAATATAGATATACTCTGATGTAAATCATTATTTAAAATAATTTACTTTTTATTTGCAAATATTAAATGTTTTTTGCGGTCGTATAGATAATTTTACTGGTTTTTCTTTTAGTTTGCTTACTTTATACTAGAAGAGTTTTTTAGATTTAAGAGAATAATTGGAGATAAAAATGATGCGCTTTTGGGGTAAAACGTTTATTGTTGGTCTAATCGGCTTAGGGACTCAAAACACTATTTTCGCTAATGATGATGCTCAAATTAGTCGCTATGAGCAGGCAAAGTTACGTCTTTCTTATGATGGAAATGTGGGCAATTTACTTCAGCAGTTATCACAACGTTTAAAAGTTGGTTTTATTGCTTATGATGTTGATATTACACGTAAAATATCGCTTCAAAATGAGACAGAAACTGCGATTAAGACAATTAATGAACAAATTGAATCACAATTAACCAATATTGATGTCCGTTTTGAAAAAATAGGTGAACGGTTATTTTTGGCTGTTTCAGCTAAAGACGTTGCACCATTATTGCAAAATGAGCCTAAAGAGGTGCAATTTGTTGGGGATGTTATTTTTGATGGAGAACCAACTTTAACAGAACAGGCACAATCTACAGCAGAAGCGGCTAAAGTTCAAAATATTCTTAATATTGCGACTAATCAAGAGAATATTATGGCTGCAAAAGGGAAAAAAGCACCTCAATATAAAACGGTAACGAAGGACAATATAGGGCTTAAAAATATTAGAGTTACCGCATTAGGTACATTCTTAGTATTTGACACTAGTGTTGAGGCGGCTAAGTTACGTGTGAAAGGAAACTTTGAAGATATTGCACAAGGTGAAAATATTATAGCTATCCTTCATCAAAATACGGAAGCTCCTCCTAAGATTGAAATTGAAAATAGCCAAGGTAAGAAATTAATTCTTGAAGCTCATAAAGCTACATCATCGAAAAAATCGAAAAAACAATAATACTTACGCACGGCAAAACCGTGCGTGATATTTTCTATAGGTGATTTTTTTGTATGAAAAAGGTATCATTAGCGATTCGAATAAGTTATTTTGCGCTCTTTGCAAAAAATTCACAAAAACAGACCGCTTGTGTTTAAGCGGTATTCAGATTTGTAAATGTTATAGAGAAAAAACGTGATCTTAAGCCGATATTTAACCAAAGAGATATTTAAAAGCCAATTAGCGATATTGTTTATCTTATTGCTGATCTTTTTTTGTCAGCAATTAGTGCGTGTTCTAAGCTCTGCTGTGAGTGGTAAAGTGCCGGCAGATTTAGTGGTGAGCCTATTAGGCTTAGGTATGCCGACAATGGCACAATTAATGCTGCCGCTTTCGCTGTTTATCGCCTTGTTATTAACCCTCGGGCGGTTTTATGCCGAAAGTGAAATTACCGTAATGCGGGCTTGTGGTATCGGGCAAGGGCTATTGGTTAAAGTGGCGATGTTTCTCTCGATTTTTACCACTGCATTAGCGGTTTATAACGTGTTTTGGCTTACGCCTTGGGCAATTAATAAACAGAGTGAAATGTTAGCGGAAGCGAAAGCCAATCCACGTTTTGCGGCTCTTTCAGCCGGACAATTTATGTCTGCCGGTGGCTATGTGTTATTTATTGATAAAATTGAAAATAACAGCCTAAATGATATTTACGTTTTCCAGCCGGAACAGCAGAAGAAAAACAAACCTTCTGTGGTGGTTGCTGAATCCGGCACGCTGCAAGGTTTGCCAAATGGCGATCAAGTCTTAACCTTGGCGGAGAGCAAGCGTTTTGAAGGCACACCACAAAGTGCCGATTTCCGTATTTCGCATTTTGAGAATTATTCTGCTTATTTAGGCTACCAAGACGTTGAGTCTGATGAGAAATTGGTGCAACGAGCCGATTTCAAAAAGTTAATCGAAACCAAAACGCCTGAAGCAAAAGCCGAGCTTCATTGGCGACTAGCCTTAATTTTAGCCGTGCCGTTAATGGCGTTATTGGCAGTTCCGATGAGTAGCGTAAACCCTCGCCAAGGACGTTTTGCTAAACTACTACCGGCGTTATTGTTATATTTGATTTACTTTTTACTCCAAAGCTCGCTGAAATCTTCAGGGGCATCCGGCAAACTGAATGCAGAAATATTGATGCCGTTGGTGTCAGTTGCCTTTTTAGTTTTAGGTATTATTTTAAATGCTTGGGATAGTAAATTTGTGTCTAAATTACGCTATCAATTTGGTGCAAAAAAATTAACCAATAAGGCGGTGGCATAATGCAATTTTTCTCAATGAACATTTTAGAACGCTACATTGGTCGAACGATTTTATCTGCGATTTTCTTGACTCTTTTTTTGCTGGTTGGGTTAGGGGCAATCATTAAATTTGTGGAAGAGTTTCGTGATGTAGGACGTGGCTCTTACGATGGCTTAAAAGCGGCATACTATACTTTTTTAACTATTCCACGAGATATCGAAACCTTTTTCCCGATTGCGGCATTACTTGGCTCATTACTCGGTTTAGGCAACCTAGCGAGCCGTAGTGAATTGGTGGTGATGCAAGCCTCCGGTTTTTCCCGTTTCCGCATTGGTTTAGCCGTGATGAAAACTGCCTTACCGTTAGTAATTTTTACGATGATTATCGGCGAATGGGGCGTGCCACAAACCGAGCAGTTTGCCCGTAATATGCGTTCGATTGCCCAAAGTGGCGGCTCAATGCTTGCCACAAAAGACGGGTTTTGGGCGAAAGATGGCAATTCATTTATCTATATTAATCATATTAAAAATGAAAAAAGCTTAGATAACGTACTGATTTATCAATTCGGCGAAGGACAAAACAAACGTGAATTGCAATCTGTTTTAAAAGCCCGAACTGCGAATTACAGTGATGAAAAAGGCTGGGTGCTATCTAAAGTGGAAAAATCGACTGTGGGAGAAAATCAGATCCAGCAAGCTAAACAGCCAGATCAAGTTTGGCAAACCAGTTTAACCCCTAGCAAATTGGGCATTGTTTCACTCAAACCGGAGTCGCTCTCGATTTCAGGCTTGGCAGATTATGTCGGCTTCTTAAAAGATACCGGACAAGATCCGAAACGTTTTGAGATCACCTTCTGGCGAAAAGTATTCCAACCAATCTCAATGGCGGTGATGATGCTACTTGCGATCTCCTTTATTTTCGGGCCGCTTCGTAGTAGTACGATGGGGGCGAAAATTGTGATTGGTATTGTTGCCGGCTTTATGTTCTATGTGGCAAATATTGTGTTTGGCAATTTAAGCTTAATTGCCACTTGGTTACCTGTACCGGTTGGAGCATTAATTCCAAGCCTACTCTGTTTGATCATCGTTTGGTGGCTGTTAAGCAAAAAACGTGATTAATTTTAACTCCCTTCTTTAGATAAAGCAGGGTTGTTAGGTTCTGAAAGGGCGAATGTAATTCGCCCCTACATTCGGATTTTAAATGTAACTCTGAGCAAGAATAATGCTCGTTTGTAGGGGCGAATAACATTCGCCCAACGGGATTTTATTCACAGAAGGCTTCACTTTTTAGAACCTGACAGTCTTTACTAAAGAGGGGAAACTTCTTTACTTAGATTATATTCCTATGTCAGATTGTCGTTTCGTTCATTTAAAAGTTCACAGTGATTTCTCAATGATTAATGGTTTAGCTAAGGTAAAATCCTTAGTTAAAACCGCTGCCGCTAATAATATGGTGGCGATGGGCTTAACGGATTTTACAAACTTTTGCGGGTTGGTGAAATTCTATGGCGAAGCATTGGGAGCAGGGATTAAGCCGATTATCGGGGCAGATGTTTATGTTAGAACCGAGAGCGGCAATGAAGATTATTTTGAGCTGACATTACTGGCGAAGAACAACAAAGGCTACCATAATATTACCCAAATTTTGTCCAAAGCCTATCAGCAAGGATATATTGAATTTCCGATGGTGGAACGTGAATGGCTGGCAGAGCTGAATGAAGGCATTATCATTCTTTCGGGTGGGCGAATGGGCGATGTGGGTAAAGCCTTACTCAAAGAAAACCGACAAGAAGCCGAAGAAAAACTGGCTTTTTATCAGCAATATTACCCGAATCATTTTTACCTTTCCGTTTGCCGTACCGGACGGGCAGACGAAGAACGCTACATCAAACAAGCGGTCGAATTTTCACAAAAAAATGCAATTCCGCTGGTGGCGGTAAATGATATTGTCTTCTTGAAAGAAGATGACTTTGACGCACACGAAATTCGGGTTGCGATTCACGACAGCTACACCCTAGACGACCCGAAACGCCCGAAAAAATACTCACCGAAACAATATTTCCGCACTGAAGAAGAAATGTGCAAGTTGTTTGCCGATTTACCGAGTGCATTGGCAAACACGGTTGAAATTGCGAAACGCTGTTCGGTTACCGTGCGTTTGGGCGAGTATTTCCTGCCAAATTTCCCGACCGGTGAGCTTTCTACCGAAGATTTTTTAGTGAAAAAATCGAAAGAAGGCTTAGAAGAGCGATTGGTATTTCTCTTTCCTGATCCCGAAGAGAGGGCGAACAAGCGGTCGGTTTATGACGAAAGATTGCAAGTTGAATTAGATGTAATTAACCAAATGGGGTTCCCGGGTTACTTTTTGATCGTGATGGAGTTTATCCAATGGTCGAAAGATAATGATATTCCGGTAGGACCGGGGCGTGGCTCAGGGGCAGGCTCATTGGTGGCTTATGCGTTGAAGATTACCGATCTTGACCCATTGGAATTTGATTTGCTTTTTGAGCGTTTTCTTAACCCTGAGCGTGTTTCAATGCCCGATTTTGACGTTGATTTCTGTATGGACGGGCGAGACCGTGTGATTGAACACGTTGCGGAAACCTACGGGCGACAAGCGGTATCGCAAATTATCACATTCGGTACGATGGCGGCAAAAGCGGTCATTCGAGATGTAGGGCGAGTGCTTGGACACCCCTATAGCTTTGTGGACCGCATCTCCAAACTCATTCCGCCCGATCCGGGAATGACGCTTGAAAAAGCCTTTGCCGCTGAGCCAAAATTGCCTGAGCTATATGAAGCCGATGAAGAGGTGAAAGACCTTATTGATATGGCTCGTAAGCTCGAAGGCGTAACTCGCAATGCCGGTAAACACGCAGGTGGGGTGGTAATTGCCCCAACTGCGATTACCGATTTTTCACCGCTTTATTGCGATAGCGAAGGCTTACATCCGGTTACCCATTTTGATAAAAATGACGTGGAATATGCAGGATTAGTGAAGTTTGACTTCTTAGGCTTGCGTACGCTCACCATCATCAAATGGGCGTTGGAGATGATTAACGAACGCTTGGCTCGTGAAGGCAAAGAGCCGATTCGGATTGAAACCATTCCGCTTGATGATAAAAAATCCTTTGATCTGTTGCTGGCAGCTAAAACTACGGCTGTATTCCAGCTCGAATCACGGGGAATGAAAGACTTAATTTCTCGTCTGAAGCCGGACTGTTTTGAAGATATTATCGCATTGGTGGCACTATTCCGCCCGGGGCCGCTGGAATCAGGTATGGTGCAGAACTTTATTGACCGTAAACACGGCAAAGAAGAGGTTTCTTACCCTGATCCGCAATACCAACACGAATGCTTAAAACCGATTCTTGAGCCGACTTATGGGGTAATTGTTTACCAAGAACAGGTTATGCAAATTGCCCAAGAACTTGCCGGTTATACACTTGGTGGAGCGGACTTACTCCGCCGTGCAATGGGTAAGAAGAAACCGGAGGAAATGGCTGCACAGCGTGAAGTGTTTGAAAAAGGGGCGGAAGCTAAAGGGATCGACGGCAAACTTGCCGGTCAAATTTTTGACTTGGTGGAAAAATTTGCCGGCTACGGCTTTAATAAATCGCACTCTGCAGCTTATGCGTTGGTTTCTTACCAAACACTTTGGCTAAAAGCCCATTATCCCGCAGAATTTATGGCTGCGGTAATGACCTCAGAGATGGATAATACCGATAAAATTGTCGGGTTCTACGATGAGTGTATGAATATGGGCTTAACCGTTGTGCCGCCCGATGTAAACAGCGGTAAACATCGTTTTAGCGTAAATGAAAAAGGTGAAATTGTTTACGGGTTAGGAGCGATTAAAGGCGTTGGGGAAGGACCGATTGAGGCAATTCTGGCAGCTCGCCAAAAAGAGGGGAAATTTAAAGATCTATTTGATTTAACCGCTCGGGTTGATCTGAAAAAAATTAACCGCCGCACCTTTGAAAGCCTGATTATGTCCGGTGCTTTTGACAAATTAGGCCCTCACCGAGCTGCTTTGATGAAGAATTTGGAAGATGCTCTTAAAGCCTCAGATCAGCACGCTAAAATGGAGGAACTTGGGCAGAGCGATATGTTTGGCGTGCTTACCGAGACACCGGAAGAAGTGCAAAATGCTTACGCCAATACGCCAAAATGGTCGGAGCAAGTGATTTTAGATGGCGAGCGAGCCACGCTCGGGCTGTATTTGAGCGGACACCCGATTGGTAGATTCCTCAAAGAATTATCCCACTATGCTCCTAATCGACTGAACGAATTACAGCCGACTTTCCGAGGGCAAATGACTACGGTTTCAGGGATTGTTATGGCATCTCGAGTGGCAGTTACCAAGCGAGGAAGTCGTATTGGGATTGCGACTATTGAAGATCGTTCGGGTAAATTGGACATTACCCTTTTCTCGGAAGCCTTAGAAAATTTCGGGCATTTGATGCAACAAGACCAAATTATTGTGGCAACAGGTTCGGTACAGTTTGATGATTTCAGCGGTGGGCTGAAAATGTCAGCTCGCGAAGTGTTATCGCTTGATGAGGCTCGAGGTCGATTTGCCAAAAGTTTAGCGTTAGCGATTAGCAAAGAGCAACTTTCTGCAGATTTTATTAAAAAAATGACCGCTATCATCAGCCCGCATAAAGAAGGCACTTTACCGCTACATTTTTATTACCAAAGCCCGGAAGGTAGGGTATTGCTTAAAGGTGGAGTAGAGTGGCGAATCAGCCCAAATGAGACAATGTTCAGCGAATTAAAGGCACTTCTTGGTGAACATTCGGTTGAGCTGGAATTTGAATAGAAGGGTGAGCTTTGGCTCACCCTTGTAGTTGTTAGACCTATTTATATTTTTTGTGATATTCACGCTTAATCATTTCAAGCTCGGAAATCAGCATTTTGGCTTCTTGTAATTCACCTGCTTGGGCTTTTTCATTGGCTTGATTAACCACATCAATCAATTTTTGCATACCGGCTTGGTAATCTTCCTGAGCGGCTTTATCGCCTTCTACGCTATTAGGAAAAATCCCTTTGGTTTTCTCGGTAATCGTAATGAAATCATTAGCGATTTGGCTAAACTCTTCAGCCGATTCGGCACGCATTAATTTATTCGCCTGCATATTCATTTGCATCATCTCCATTTTAATGCTTTGAGCAGTGGTAAATGCTGAAAATGCCAGTAATGTTGTTGCTAAAAGGTATTTAATTTTCATATTGTTCCCCACATAAAAATCGGATTGTAATGGATTAGCTTGCCATTACGCAATATTTCTTAGAAAATATACCGCTTACGCTTCTCACGTTGAGAAGTCCTGACTTGTTATCAGAAAAGAGAATAATATGACTTTAAAATATGCCAAACCTGAGCTACTTTCGCCTGCAGGTTCTTTAAAAAATATGCGTTACGCTTTTGCTTATGGTGCCGATGCGATTTATGCAGGACAGCCTCGTTATAGCTTGCGTGTGCGTAATAATGAATTTAACCACGCCAATTTAAAAATTGCGATTGATGAAGCCCACGCCTTAGGTAAAAAATTCTATGTGGTGGTAAACATTGCGCCACACAACTCAAAATTAAAAACCTTCATTAAAGATCTCAAAGTTGTGGTAGATATGAAGCCGGATGCCTTGATTATGTCTGATCCGGGCTTGATTATGTTGGTGCGTGAAAATTTCCCTGAAATGGATATTCACCTTTCGGTTCAAGCCAATGCAGTGAACTGGGCAACGGTGAAATTCTGGCGTCAAATGGGGCTAACCCGTGTGATTTTATCCCGTGAATTATCACTTGAAGAGATCGAAGAAATTCGTGAACAAGTGCCAGATATGGAGCTTGAGATCTTCGTTCACGGTGCTTTATGTATGGCGTATTCAGGTCGTTGCTTGCTTTCAGGCTATATCAATAAGCGTGACCCAAACCAAGGCACTTGCACCAATGCTTGCCGTTGGGAATATAAAATGGAAGAAGGCAAAATTGATGAGGTGGGGCAAATTGTGCCTAAGTATGAGCCGGAAATCGAAGTAAAAAATGTAGCTCCAACCCTAGGCAATGGCGAAGCAACAGATAAAGTGTTCCTTTATACAGAATCACAACGCCCGGATGAGCAAATGACCGCCTTTGAAGATGAACACGGCACCTATTTTATGAACTCTAAAGATCTGCGTGCAGTACAACACGTTGAGCGTTTAACTCAAATGGGGGTGCATTCACTGAAAATTGAGGGGCGTACGAAATCGTTTTATTATTGTGCCAGAACGGCTCAGGTGTATCGTAAGGCAATTGATGATGCCGCAGCCGGTAAACCATTTGACGAGAGTTTGATGGATACGCTTGAAAGCCTTGCACATCGTGGTTACACAGAGGGTTTCCTACGCCGTCACACTCACGATGAATACCAAAACTATGAATATGGCTATTCGATTTCAGAACGCCAACAATTTGTAGGCGAATTTACCGGCAAACGCAATGCGGAAGGCTTGGCGGAAGTGGCAGTGAAAAACAAATTCTTAGTGGGCGATTCAGTGGAAATGATGACCCCTAAGGGCAACATTGTATTTAAAATCGAACGTATGCTTAACCGTAAAAATGAAAATGTGGAAGCCGCTCTCGGTGACGGGCATTTTGTCTTTTTAGATGTACCGGCAGATATTGAGTTAGAATTTGCTCTCTTAATGCGTAATTTGGTCAATACCAATACCCGCAATCCACATCAAGCGTAATGATGCGAGATAAACCACGGATTAAGGTTATTCCGTGGTTTTGTCTTTGAGGATATAGATTGCACAATTTTTGTTAAAAATAAACGCTTGTTCCCCCTTCTCGAACAAGAGAGGAACGATTTATTGGCGTATTTGTCTCTCTCCCCTTGTGGGAGAGAGACCGATAAAATTGCGTTCAGCAATTTTATCAGAGAGAGGGCAAGCGGTCGTTTTTTTGTAACAGTTTGCAATATTCCCCCTCTCCCTGATTTTTCTTCTGAACGAAGAAAAATCTGTCCCTCTCTCTCAAGGGGCGAGGGTTATGGTATAAGGAAAATAAATGCTACGTTTACTCTATATTTGTTTAAGTTATCTATTACAGCCTGTGGTTCTGCTATTAATGTGGTACAAAGGGCGTAAACAACCAGCTTATCGGAAACGTTTATGGGAGCGTTATGGGATTTATGACGAATCGGAAAAACCGAAAGCAAAAGGGGTGGTAATCCATGCGGCATCGGTTGGTGAGGTGATTGCTGCAACGCCTTTGATTAAGGCAGTCAGCAAGCAATATCCTGAACTTATGTTGATAGTCACAACGGTAACGCCAACAGGCTCTGAGCGTGTGCAAGCCGCTTTTGGTAATAGTGTTTCACATTTTTATTTGCCTTATGACTTACCTGATGCTATCGAGCGGTTTTTGAATTTTATCGATCCGAAATTGATAATTGTGATTGAAACCGAACTTTGGCCGAATTTAATTCGTAAAGTAAATATTCGTAAAATCCCATTTGTGATTGCCAATGCCCGCTTATCGCCACGTTCTGCGAAGCGTTATGGCTGGGTAAAAGGTAGCATTAAGGATATGCTCAACCAAATAAGCCTCATTATGGCTCAAGATGAGGTAAGCCGAGATCGCTATTTAGCACTCGGTTATGAGCCAGCAAAAATGGTTAATACCGGCAACCTGAAATTTGATTTAGAAATTACGCCACAGCTTCATCAATCGGTGATTAAAACTAAAGCTAGTCTGAATTTAACCGATAGACCGATTTGGATTGCGGGCAGTACTCACGAAGGGGAAGAGAAGCTGATTTTAGATGCTCATAAACTCTTATTAGAGCATTACCCGAATTTAGTGTTGATTTTAGTGCCTCGCCATCCGGAGCGTTTTGGTTTAGTTGAGCTACTGATTCAAAAATCAGATTTAAATTATGTAAAACGTACTGAGAATAAAACGTTAAGACAAAATACTCAAGTAATGTTAGGTGATACAATGGGGGAAATGATGTTACTGTATGGGTTGTCTGACATTGCTTTTGTAGGAGGCAGTTTGGTCAAACACGGTGGGCATAATCCGCTTGAGCCAATCGCTTTTAATATTCCGGTGGTTTCCGGGCTTTATACCTATAATTTCCCTGAAATCTTTGAGAAATTGCGTGAGGTGAAAGGCGTGATTGAAATTGAAAGTTCAGTCGAGGCTTTGACCGAGAGCATTCAATTATTGCTTAAGCAGCCCCAAATCGGACAAGAAATTGCAAAATCCGGCTTAAGCGTGTTACAGGAAAATCAAGGGGCATTAAAACGCCATTTGGATTTATTAGCCCCCTATTTAGAGAAATAAAATGAGTTATAACGTAATTTATGCAGGCACCTTTGACCCTATTACCAACGGGCATTTAGACGTAATTCGCAAAGCCTCTCACTTATTTGGCAAAGTAATTGTGGCGGTGGCTCAAAACCCAAGTAAGCAGCCGCTTTTTAGCCTTGAAGAGCGGGTGGAATTAGTCAAACAAAGTTGTTCTGAATGGCAAAATATTGAGGTGATCGGCTTTAGCGGATTACTGGCAGACTTTGCCAAACAGCAGAATGCCAAAGCGTTAATCCGTGGTATTCGTGGGGCAGATGATATTGACTATGAAATCCAACTCGCTCAGTTAAATTACAAATTATCGGGTGATTTAGAAACTATTTTTTTCCCCCCTTCAATAGAATGGCGTTACCTTTCTTCAACGATGGTAAGGGAAATCTATCGCCACAATGGTGACATCAGCCAATTTGTGCCGCAAGCAGTCAAAAATGCCCTAAAAATTGCAAAAGTGTAAGGAAATAAAATGGCTCAAAACGAACAAAATTTAATTTGGATCGATCTTGAAATGACAGGGTTAGATCCGGAAAAAGAACGCATTATTGAAATCGCCACCATTGTGACCGATAAGGATTTAAATATTTTAGCGGAAGGACCGGTACTTGCGGTACACCAAACCGATGATTTATTAGAGAAAATGAGTGATTGGTGCGTCAAAACCCATACCGCTAACGGGCTGATTGAACGAGTGAAAGCGAGCAAATTGACTGAACGGGCAGCAGAGTTGCAAACTTTAGACTTCTTAAAACGCTGGGTGCCAAAAGGCGCTTCTCCGATTTGCGGCAACAGCATTGCTCAAGATAAACGTTTTTTGTATAAATATATGCCTGATTTAGCCGATTATTTCCATTATCGCCACTTAGATGTGAGTACTTTAAAAGAGCTGGCACGCCGTTGGAAACCGGAGATTTTAGATAAATTCAGTAAAGGCAATACGCATTTAGCGTTGGACGATATTCGTGAATCCATTAACGAATTGAAATTTTATCGGGAACATTTTATTCAGCTAGACCAAAAATAATGACAGATTCTCTCTCTTTTTACTGCGAAGATGAAACTAAATTGCTGGAATTTGGTCAATCATTCGCGTTAGAACTTAAGAAATATTTATTGCAAGACCAAGCTCATTCGCTGGTTGTTTACCTAAACGGCGAACTTGGGGCAGGTAAAACCACCTTAACCCGCTCGATCGTACGGGCTTTCGGACATCAAGGCAATGTGAAAAGCCCGACTTATACGCTG
Organism: Mannheimia haemolytica; assembly: GCA_900638155.1. Taxonomy (NCBI): domain Bacteria; kingdom Pseudomonadati; phylum Pseudomonadota; class Gammaproteobacteria; order Pasteurellales; family Pasteurellaceae; genus Mannheimia; species Mannheimia haemolytica. The sequence goes on from LR134495.1 coordinate 1,034,772, forward strand.
GTGGAAGAATATCACCTTACGCCGTTTAACCTGTATCATTTTGATTTGTATCGCTTAGCCGATCCTGAAGAACTGGAATTTATGGGGATTCGTGATTATTTCAAACCCCAAACACTTTGTTTGCTGGAATGGGCAGTTAAAGGTAAAGGAATGATTCCAGAGGCTGATTTTGTGATCCAAATTGATTATAAGAATGACGGACGGCAGATTAGCCTGTTGCCGCAAAATCAAACTGCAGTAGATATATTAGTAAATTTTCATCAAAAATAGACCGCTTGTAGGGAAGGTAATGAAGCAAGTTATCAGATTTATTGTTTTTAGCACATTGAGTTTATTCAGTTTTTCCACATTTGCCAAAACCATTGTGGCGATTGATGCCGGACACGGGGGAAAAGATCCGGGGGCTATTGGTAAAAATCTGGGGATTTTGGAAAAAAGCGTTACCCTTGCAATTTCTAAAGAGCTAAAAGCCTTGTTAGATGCCGATCCTAATTTTAAAGCAGTGATGACACGCTCGGGAGATTATTTTATCCAATTACCGCAACGTACCGAGATTGCCCGTAAGCATCGTGCCGATCTGCTGGTTTCTATTCACGCAGACTCTTCGCCTCGTGGCGATTCCTTGAAAGGGGCTTCGGTTTGGGTACTTTCTAATAGCCGTGCTAGCGATGAAATGGGTAAATGGTTGGAAGACCACGAGAAGCAGTCGGAATTACTTGGCGGGGCTGGTTCGGTGCTTTCAAGTAATAATGAGCGTTATTTAAATCAAACGGTGCTGGATTTGCAATTTTCGCATTCTCAGCGTGCAGGCTATGAATTAGGCAAAAGTATTTTAGCAAAGATGTCGAATATTGCTGCATTGGCAAAATCTTCTCCTCAACACGCTAGTTTAAGTGTTCTGCGTTCGCCGGATATTCCGTCAGTATTGGTAGAAACAGGATTTTTGTCTAACTCAACTGAAGAGGCAAAACTAGCCAGTGCAAATTATCGTAAACAAGTTGCTCGGGCTATTTATAATGGATTAGTCGCTTATCGGGCAAAAAATGCAGTTGCTGGCTCTTCAGTCAGTAAAAAATCAGACAAAGAAGATAAGCAAAATAAGAAAGAGGAAAATAAAAAAGAGGAAAATAAAAAGCCTACTTCTGAAAAACAAGAGAACAATACGCAATCAGATAAGACAAAATTGAAAGAAAAGGGCAAAAAAGAGGATAAAAAAGAAGATTCGGCTAAAACCAATAAGAAAAAAGAGCAGCAAATAAAAGAAAAAACGGCTCTTGAGAAAGATCAAAAAAATCAGCCTACAAAATCAGACTCTCAAAGAGAAATTAAGGTGTCTAACAATGGCTACCATATTGTTCAGCAAGACGAAACTGTATATTCGATTGCTCGAGCTTATGGTACTACACCACAAAAAATTAGTGAGCTGAATAACCTGAAAAATTATCAGATCACGGTAGGTAAAAAATTGAAGGTGAAATAAATTGAAAGGCTGATGGAAATTTCCATCAGCCTTTGTTTTAAGGTACGGCTAAAATTCGGCAGTTACATAAATCATCACTTTCAAATTCAGTCACTTCCCCAGCACTCTTATTCGGAATTGGAAATAAACGTACTGTAAGCGGTTTATTTAGTCTAAATGCCATTGTGCCGGTATCTCGCATTAATGCGGCAATTTGTTCAACAGTGGCTTCATTGGAAATCGGTACGGTATCTAACCCAATGCCACAAACAGCACTATAAGTTAGTAAAGCACGAATGTCGAATTGGGCTTTGTGTGTGCCTGCGGCTAAGCCTAAATCTTCGGTTACTGCCAACATTAAACCTGAAAAACCGACAAGCGGTACATTTTTGATAGATTTAAAGACTTTTGTCAGAAGTGAAGAGGCTTCTACTGTTCCGGCTGCCCCAAAAAATGGTACGCCCATTAATTCATAAACTTCTGTCATTGAGGCACAGTTTTTTGACGGAGCAGCAGAACTATCAATGCCAGCAAAGGCAAATTGTAATTTGTGTTGCACCGATTTCACTGCTTCGAGGACTTCATCAATGTGATATTGTAAGGCTTGAGACATCGTTTCATAACATTGGCGATAAAAGTCGTTATGTGGACTGGCTTTCAGCTCTTTTAGTACCGCAACTAATAGATCCGGTGTTTCTAGACCTATCACAAAACTGTTAGGGAGCTTGCTTGAATGATAGCTTGCCGGAAAATAAGGAATAAAAGGTTTACAGTTAAAATTCACCGTAAAATTAAAATTGCCTTCACCTCTTGGGGTAATTTCAGCGATTTGTTTGATAATCTGAGCAGATTGTAAAATGGTTTCATTGTCTAAAATCCCAAATTCATCGGGTTCAATATTGACACAAGCGTTAGATAAATCACCATAATTTAAAATCAGCTCAGGCAGTAATGCTAATTCGCGGGGTGTTTTTGCCTCACCAATGGCAAAGCGAATGCGTAAACCGCTATCGTTAAGTTGGGTTAATAGCTGTTTAAGGTAGGCTAAATCCTGTTTCGCTGTTTCAATATTGGTGAGATCAAGGTATTCCCCAAAACTGTTGGTGACAATCCGAATCGATTGTATGTGGTAACCTTGTGTTTGAATGGCTGGAACTAACAGATCAAATTCCGCTTTTGCCGCATTTAATGCCGTTTCCCACTGCAATTTATCTTTGGTTAAACTCAGAAAAAGGGTAATGGTTCTTACCCGACAAAGGGCTTTATGTTGATAAGTTTGCATTGTTTCTCCTCTTTTTATTTATTATTGACGTTTTTTATATTCTAATGAATCTTTGCAAAAGATCCTAGAAAAATAACCGCTTGCAAGCGGTCATTTTTGATGGGAATTATGTTGCTAATAGTGCTGGGAGCTCAATCACGGCATAGCCAAAAATTACCAGTAGCACGATTAAGATGACCTTTTCAGCGGTTGAAAGGGTTAATCTGCCGTTGAATTTATAGTTGGAGTAGAGGAAAAGCAAAATTCCCGGTACATAAAGCACCACCGAAAGTAGCAAATATTCTAGCCCTGCGGCATAGACAATCCATAATCCGTAAAGGGCGGCGATAAAGCCGGTGAGTTTAATGTACCAAGCGGCGTTGGTTTGAGTCGCTAATTTGAATAAATAAGCCCCGATCAGGAAATAGGGAATTAAAATCATCGAGGTGGAAATCAGCAATAGGGTGTTATAGCTTTGCTCAAAAACAAACACCAGCACTAAGCAAAATTGCACGATAAAGCCGGTAAACCAGAGTGAGTTAATCGGCGTGCCGTTTTCATTCACTTTGTCTAAAATTTTCGGGAAAGCCCCGTTTTTTGAGCCACGATAAGGCACTTCTGCCGAATACATCGTCCAGCTAATGTAAGAGGCAAGCACCGATACAATTAAACAGGCAGTAATAATTACCTTACCGGTTGGTCCCATCATCGCATCAAGCAACGGCCCCATTGACGGATTTGCCATATTGGCGATGGTTTCTCGTGGCAGAATTCCGAGTGAAAGAATGGTAATTGCCACATAAAGAGCAAGTGCAATAATAATACCTAATACGGTTGCCAGCCCCACGTCGGAACGCTTTTTCGCGTGGGCCGAAAGCACCGATGCCCCTTCCACACCGGTAAATACCCATAAGGTGATTAACATTGTGCTTTTCACTTGGTCGCCTACGCTATTATTGAGGGCGGTGGCTTTAACGTCACTATTAAACAGCTCCACATCAAAATACCAAATGCCTAGCCCGATGAACAGAATGAGCGGGGCGACTTTCACAAAAGTGGCAATTAAGTTTACAAAGGCAGCCTCTTTGATACCTCCTGCGATGAGGGCATGAACCAGCCACACAATAATAGAAGAGCCAATAAAAGAGGCGAGGGTGTTTCCTTGCCCGAAAATCACGGTGTTCGGGTTGTCGGTAAACACGCCTAAACCTTCAAAAGCAACGGTGAGGTAGCCTACAATGCCAATGGTGGCACAGAGCCAATAGCCCCAAGCTGACATAAAACCCATCAGCTCGCCGAAGCCTTCTCGTGCGTAGGTATAAATACCGCCGTCTAAATCAGGGCGAAGGCGTGAAATAAAGAAAAATGATAAGCCCAAAAAGATAATGCCGACACCGGTAATTAACCAACCGATAGTAATGGCTTCCGCACCGGCTACTTCCGCCATATTTTGCGGTAAGCTGAAAATCCCCGAGCCAATCATTGAGCTTAGCACTAAGGCGGTGAGTGAAATTAATCCTATTTTTTTATTTGACATTCGATTTCCTTATTTTAAATTTTTTGCCAGCGTTTCAATATACTCAACCCCAATGCCGCAGCAGCCACCGATAATAGTTGCCCCTTGTTCCGTCCATTTTTTTGCCCAGCCTAAATAAGCCTCCGGGGTTAAATCTTGGCGAACTTCATCTAAACCGTCATTGGCGGTGGCATCTTTTGGTTGTGGAGCAAAGGCGTTGGCATAAGCTCCAGTGCGAATATGGGTAGCTTTTAATTCGGCTAAAGTTTTTTGGGTCACGCTTAACGCCTCGCCGATCACTTCAGGCTGACAGCAGTTAAATAAAATCGCTTGTACACCTAACTTCACCATTTCTTCGACTGCTTGTTTAACGCTTTCGCCCGAGCGAAGTTGTGGCTCGGTGGTTGGTTCATCATCGGTGAGGGTAAAAGAGACCCAAAGCGGGCGGTTGTCTTTCGGCAATAATGCTTTGATGGAAATCGGCTCAATAATCGCACTTTGGGTTTCGCAAAGCCAAATATCCACATAAGGCGAAAGCCCGTCAATTAAAGGCTGAGCGACTTCAGCAAAGCGTTCCATTTGAATTAAATCGGCACGATACGAGCCAAACATCGGCGGGAGAGAGCCGGCAATTTGAGTTGCAATATTTCCTGAATTTTTGACCGCTTGTTTGGCAAGGCGACCGGCCAAATCGGCAAGCATTTTGCCGTCTGCCGCAAAGCGTTTTTCGCCAATGTGAAACGGCACAACCGCATAGCTGTCGGTGGTAATCACTTCCGCACCGTGAGCGATAAAATCTTCGTGTACCGCTTGCACAAAATGCGGGCCTTCATAAAGGGCGGCGGCAGACCATTCCGGTTGATGAAATGGGGCATTGCGACGCATTAATTCACGGCTCATTCCGCCGTCTAGTATCGTGATGGGCATACTTTTTCCTGTAAGGTAAGTGATGAAAATATGGAGCGAGCAGTTTACCCGTTTTTTTCGGAATTACTTATAACTAAAACGTATAAATTAGATTTTTTGCAAAAAAATGCGAAAAAATGACCGCTTGTTATTCCAACATAAAATAAGAAAGCACCTGTTGAAGATTCGCTTGGACGCTGGTTGGGTCGAGTGGCGAGTCAGACATAATAATGTGTTCCATCATAGTAATGGAGAGCGTGGCAAATAGTTTGCCTTGAAACTCGACATCAGTAACACCACTGTGCGGTTGGCTTGAAACCACCTCAATATATTTCTTTTTTACTTCTGCTTGAATTTGTCGTTTTAAGCTTACTCGATGGGTGTCAATTTTCCACAATGTTTGCAGGGTGGTTTTCAGTGCGTTGATAATAGGAGCAGCTTTGAGGGCAAATTCCAACTTAGGGGTGTTAAAACGTTGCTCAAGAAGCGGAAAAAGCGATTCGGCTTTGAGCTTCTCAATAATTTCTGTGGCAAGAGCATCTTTATTTAAGTAGTGCTTATAAAAGGTGGAACGGTTAATGTTCGCTTTCTCTAAAATATCTTGCACCGTAATCTCACTATAATCACGGGTTTGCAGTATTTGCATAAAGGCAAGTTGAATGATCTCTTTGGTGCGGGTGATTCTTGGGTCTTGTTTTTTCATTTTTTGAGCCAAATAGCGATAAATAAGCAACATTTTATGCAGCTTTGTATGATTAGACAACATTTTATCGTTTTTTGGTTGTTGCTGACAGTCTATTATTTTTTTACACTTCAATAACAACATTAGTACAGAGGGATAGAGATGAAGAAATTATTACTTGCCACCTTGTTGGTTATTGCTGCCGGCGGGGCTTATTTATGGCACCAAATTAAAGGGGAGCAGACAGAACTCTCCGGCATTGCTTCGGTAAATGGGCGGCTTGAGTTAGAGCGTTTGGATATTGCCACTTTATATGCCGGAAGAGTGGAAGAAATGTATGTGAAAGAGGGGCAAAATATTGAGAAAAATCAACCGCTTGCACGGCTTTCTTCTACCCAATCACAAAACCAAGTAAATTCTGCCGAAGCTCAGATCTCTGCAGCTAAAGCTCAAGTGGAAAGTGCGAAGGCTCAAAAATTACGGGCATCGGAAGCGGTCGCTCGGGCAAATGCCGAAATGGCAGCTCAACAGCAGCAAGTCTCCGTAACTAAGTTAGAATTGGAGAATGCGAAAAAATTACGCCGTGAGAATTTGGTTTCAGCCAGTGAGCTAGACCGCCGTCAAGCGAGTTATAAAGCGGCATTAGCAGCAGTTGAAACGGCAAAAGCTGCGAAAGCAGAGGCTCAAGCGGCGGTAAATCAAGCTCAAGCCGGGGTTTCTCAAGCACAAGCCGGCGTGAGTCAGGCAGAAGCAATGGCAAGCCAAGCCACTTCACAAAACGATGATATGCTGATCCGCTCACCCATTGCCGGTAGAGTGGAATATCGAATTGTTGATGTCGGCAATGTAGTGGGTATGGGGGCGAAAGTAGTGAGTCTATTAGATACTACTGATGTGTATTTGAATGTGTTTTTACCGGCATATCAGTCTAACAGCCTGAAAATAGGCGAAGAAGCTCGAATTAAAATAGACGGCAGCGATTATGTTTTTCCGGCTCAAATCGGCTATGTTGCAAGCGATGCTCAATTTACGCCAAAGTCGGTTGAGACAATGGAGGAACGCACTAAATTAATGTTTAAAGTGAAATTACAACTTTCGGAAGAAATGGCAAAACAGTATGCCGGTTTTTTCAAGGGAGGTATGACGGCAATGGGTTATGTAAAATATGACCATAGTATTGATTGGCCTGAATCCTTGGCTGTAAAACTGCCGGAGAAAGAGTAAAAAATGACTGAACTTGCGGTTAAAATTGGCGATCTTCGGCATACTTATGGCAATACGGTTGCGGTAGATAATGTTTCTCTGGAAATTCCCAAAGGCAGAACAGTTGGGCTTATCGGGCCAGACGGGGTAGGAAAATCAACTCTACTTTCCTTAATTGCAGGGGTGAAAGTATTGCAACAGGGGCAGGTTTCGGTGTTTGGCTTGGATGTGTCTAAAAAGCAGGATCGGGAGCAACTTACCCATAAAATTGCATTTATGCCGCAAGGATTAGGCAAAAACCTCTATCTTACGCTGTCGATTTATGAAAATATTGATTTTCACGCCCGAATGTTCGGTTTATCGCCAAGCCAACGCAAAGCCCGCATTCAGCGTTTGCTGAAAGCCACAGGGCTGTTGCCTTTTGCCGATCGCCCTGCCGGTAAACTTTCAGGAGGAATGAAGCAAAAACTCAGCCTATGTTGTGCTTTGGTGCATAGTCCGGAATTACTGATTTTAGATGAACCTACCACTGGGGTTGACCCACTTTCCCGCCGCCAATTTTGGGAGTTGGTGGAAGCATTGCGGGCAGAAACGCCTGATATGACCGTGATTATCGCCACCGCCTATATTGATGAGGCAGAAGGCTTTGAATATGTGCTGGCAATAGATGATGGCAAGCTGATTGTCGATAAGCCCACCAAAGAGGTAATTACTCAAACCCATAGCCAAAATTTAGAGCAGGCCTACATTAAATTATTGCCGGAAGAAAAACGAGGAGCGGTAGAAGGCTTATTTATTCCACCTTTTACCCCGCCGGAAAATGAAGAACCTGTGATTGTGGCAGAAGGCTTGACCAAGAAATTCGGTGATTTTGTCTCGGTCGATAACGTCAGTTTTGTGATCCCCAAAGGGGAAATTTTCGGCTTTTTAGGCTCAAATGGCTGTGGTAAATCTACCACGATGAAAATGCTGACCGGTTTACTTGAACCCACAGAAGGCTCGGCATTGTTGCTTGGTCAGCCGATTGATGCAGGAAATATCGACACCCGCAAAAGGGTGGGCTATATGTCACAAGCCTTTTCCTTGTATGAGGAGCTGACAGTTCGAGAAAACCTTGAACTACACGCCAAGCTTTATCAAATCCCTCGCAGTGAGTGGCCTCGCTATGTAAATGATGCGATGAATCAGTTTGATTTAACCCATTTAGCTGATAGAAAACCGCTTGCGTTGCCGCTCGGCATTCGCCAACGCCTGCAATTAGCTGCAGCCTGTTTACACCGACCGGAAGTGTTGATTTTAGATGAACCAACCTCAGGGGTTGACCCGGCGGCTAGGGATATGTTTTGGGAATATTTAATTAAATTATCGCGAGAAGATCGCATTACGATTTTCGTCACGACCCATTTTATGAATGAGGCTGCTCGTTACGACCGTATCTCTTTTATGCACAGAGGTAAAGTGCTTGGCGTTGGCACGCCTGAAGAATTAAGGTTAGGTAAAAATGCCAAAACGCTTGAACAAGCCTTTATTATCTATTTGGAAGAGCAAGCCGATGAGGTAACAGCACCTTCGGCAGAAAATCAGGCTGAACAAGTTGAAAATCAACCGTTACAAGCGGTCAAAAATTCACAAAATTTTGCAAATGGCTTAAGTGTGATCTGGACATTTGCCGTGCGTGAGGGCAAAGAGCTGTTAAGGGATAATATTCGCTTATTATTTGCGTTGCTCGGTCCGTTAATTATGTTATTGGCAATGGGAGCTAGTATTTCATTTGATATTAAACCGCTTAATTTTGCCGTACTTGACCACGACAACAGCTCGGAAAGCCGCAAACTGATTGAAGCCTTTTCCGGTTCGCCTTATTTTATTCGTCAGGAAAATCTCTACTCCATTGATGAGATAAACCACCGCTTGCAAACCGGTAAGGCGAAATTGATTTTAGAAATTCCGAACGATTTCGGGCGGGATTTATTAGCACAACGTACACCGGAAATCGGCATTTTTATTGATGGGGCTTTCCCGATTACAGCCGAAAATTTACAAGGCTCAGCGAAGGGAGCGATTGGGCAGTATATTCAAGAAATGCTAAGAAAAAACGGCATTAGTGCCAATATACGCTCTGCCACCGAGCCAAGAATGATTTATAACCAAGATTTCAAAAGCGTATTTGCTATGACGCCCGGTATCATTATGTTGGCAATGATGCTAGTGCCACCGATGATGACCGCTCTCAGTGTAGTGAGAGAGAAAGAGATGGGAACGATTATGAATCTTTATGGCTCGCCGGCGTCTCAATTTCAGTTTTTGCTGGGAAAACAGTTACCTTATATCGCTCTTTCTTTTATCAGCTATTTAATTATGGTGCTGGCAGCAATTTTTGTTTTCGGTGTGCCGATTAAAGGCTCGGTAGCGGCGATGTTTTTAGGCGTGTTGCTGGCAATTTGTGCTTCTACCGGTTTTGGCTTGCTAGTGTCGAGTTTTGTAAAATCGCAAGTGGCAGCCATATTTGCCGCGGCTATTATTTCAATGGTACCGACCATTAATTTTTCGGGAATGATGTATCCGGTATCACGGCTTGATCAAAATGTGCAGTTAGTGACTAAAATTTTCCCCGGCTCGTGGTTTCAACAAATCAGCTTAGGTGGCTTTACCAAAGGGCTTGGATTTACCGATTTTATTCAGCCTTATGTTGCCTTAATCGCGATTTATGTGGTTTATCTAACCTTAGCGACCTTTGCGTTGAAAAAACAGGAGAAATAATATGTACCGTTGGTTTAAAAATGTGGGGTTTCTCGCATTTAAAGAGCTGAAAAGCCTGTTTAGCGATAAAGTGTTGGTTTTACTGATTATTTATATGTTTTCCTTTGCGATCATTACCATTGCAAAGCAAGGTATGACCGATGTGAAAAACGGCTCGGTCGGTATTATTAACTACGATCACTCCGCACTGTCTTATCGTTTAAAAGATGCTTTGATTCCGCCTTATTTTAAAACAGTGGAAGATATTGAGCCACAAGCGGTGGATAGAGCAATGGATATTGGGCAATACACCTTTATTGTGGAAATTCCGCCGAATTATCAACGTGATATGGTTGCCGGCAGAGAGCCGAAAGTGCAATTGTTAGTTGATGCCACTGCGATGACCCAAGCTAATATCGGGGCTTATTATATCGGGCAGATTTTTAACCAAGAAATTGAACGTTTTCTCGGCACGCCACAGCCATTAATGCCTTTGAATACGGCAATCAATGTGCTGTATAACCCCAATTATGACACCTCTTGGTTTATGGGAGCGGGGCAGATTGTCGGGAATTTAACCTTGCTGACGTTACTGCTTTCAGGATCTGCGGTGATTCGGGAAAAAGAGCGTGGTACGATTGAGCATTTACTGGTAATGCCGGTTCGTTCCAGCGAAATTGCGGTGTCTAAAATTCTTGCTAACGGCTTGGTATTAGTGGTAGTCACCTTATTTTCGCTTAAGTTTATTATTTCCGGCTTTCTGGGAGCCCCATTTAGTAACGTACAAATCGGCATTTTTGTATTAGGCGTGGCGATTTTTCTGTTTTCGGTTGCATCACTAGGGATATTGTTGGCGGTATTTGCACCTTCTATGCCACAATTTGGGCTACTTTGCATTCCGATTTATTTAGTGATGTATATGCTTTCGGGGGCTAATTCGCCGCTTGAAAATATGCCGCAACTGGCACAGCAATTAACCCAATTTTCACCGACCACCATTCTCGGGGCTTATGCTCAAGATGTGCTATTCCGTAATGCCGGCTTAGAATTGGTTTGGTCACATTTGCTTAAAATGGCTCTGCTCGGAGCGGTGTTTTTAACGATTGCCTTAATGCAGTTTAAATCAATGCTATCGAAACAAGGATAAAAAATGACGTTTTATAAATTATCAGCAGTTGCAATTTTTACTGCTTTTTTGACCGCTTGTAGCAGTATTAACGTTGATACCCAATCTTCGGTTGAAGTGCCGCTTGAGTTTGATCAAACCCAAGCAGCTAAAGGCTCAAGTGAAATTCAACAGTGGTGGAAAAATTGGCACGATCCGCAATTAACTGCCTTAATTGAACGAGGATTGGCAAACAGTTTAGATATTCAGCTCGCCAAAGCCCGTTTAGCCGAAGCCCAGGCAAACAGTCAATATACTGAAGCAGATAAAGGGATTAACGTGGGGGCAAATGGAACAGTTGGTGGCGGAATGTTAGATATGAACACCGATGTCTATAACCCCAAACGTCTTGATGTAGCGAATGCTCAAGCGGGTATTTCCGCTTCGTGGGAACCTGATTTCTTCGGTAAAAAACGTAGTGATGCCGATGCCGCAAAAGCAGGGGCATTAGGGCAACAAGAGCAAGTGTATGGGGCTCAACTTTTGGTTTCAAGCAGTATTGCCGAAAACTATTTTAAAATTTATGCCATAGACCAACAGCAAGCAATTATTGGTAAAAACGTTGCGATTTTGAATGAATTACAACGCTACATTCAAGGGCGTTTTAACGCAGGGCAGGCAACAGCTTATGAACTGAGTGAAATTGCCGCACAAATCACCGCATTAAAAGCTCAGCAATCTACGCTTCAGTCTCAGGCTGATGCGTTGCAGCGAAACATTGCGGTACTGATTGGTGTTGTGCCTCAAAGCTTTAAAATTGCTAGACAGGGCAATCCGTTAGCTAAAATTCCGGACAGCCCGAGTGGGCAAATGCCGAGTACGGTAATTGAACGCCGGCCTGATATACGGGCGAATGCACGCAGAGTGGAAGCTATGGCGGCAAAATTAGCCAGTGCGAAAGCTGATCTTTATCCACGTTTTGATATTCAATTTTTAGGGCAAGGCGGTTATGTCAAAATTAATAACGATCTGTCGCCAATCTCAGCGTTATCTAATTTAGTCAGCGTTGGGGTTAAGTTACCGATTTTTACCAATGGTAGAATCCAAGCTAACATTGATGCAGCAGATGCACGCTTGCAAGCAGCAATGATTGAGTACGATAACAGCTTACTCACCGCATTGGGCGAAGTGGATTCAGCGTATCAGCACCAATCCGGTCTTGTTAAACAGAGCGGATTGCTACAGACTGCATTAAAACAAGCCCAAAAACAGGCAAATGACGCCCAAAAATTATTCCAATTTGGTGAAAAAACCTTAGATGTGGCAATTAGAGCCAGAACCACGGTGCTAAATTACCAACAGCAACTGGTTCAGTCACAGCTCTCGCAAGCGTTAAATTTAATTAACCTATACAAAGCATTAGGTGGCGGCTGGCGATAAGTGTTAGCAAAAAATCCATAAAAAATGACCGCTTGCAAGCGGTCATTTTTTTAGTTCAACGATTAAATTGTGCTTTATTCCTTGCCATAGTAGGCTTTGGTCATAATCGCCTCCATATCTTCAATCATTGCCAAACGTGGGTTTGCCGGTGTGCATTGGTCTTCAAATGCGTGTAGGGCAAGTTCACGGCGGGCGTTCAAGAAGGCTTGTTCATCAACGCCTTGCTCGCGTAACGACATTTTCACACCACAACGAACCGCTAAATCGTGTACTGCTTGAGCGTAAGATTCTACCGCTTGTGCCGGTGTTTCTGCCGGTAAGCCAAGCATTCTGGCAATATCTTGGAAACGCACATCGGCGACATAATTGGTGTATTTCGGCCAAGTTGCCACTTTGGTTGGGCGTGTGCCGTTATAGCGAATAACGTGTGGCAGTAAAATCGCATTGGTACGACCGTGAATGGTGTGGAATTTACCCCCGATTTTGTGTGCCATTGAGTGGCAAATCCCTAAGAAAGCGTTGGCAAATGCCATACCTGCCATTGTGGAGGCATTGTGCATTTTTTCACGGGCGGTTTCATCGAACTCTTTGACCGATTTTTCCAAGTTTTCAAACACTAACTTAATGGCTTGCAAGGCTAAACCGTCAGTATAATCGTTGGCTAAAATCGACGTGTAAGCCTCGGTAGCGTGAGTTAATACGTCTAAGCCGGTATCGGCTGCAACGTGAGACGGCACAGACATCACTAACGCAGGATCGACAATCGCAATAGTTGGGGTTAATGAGTAGTCAGCAAGCGGATATTTAATATCGCCATCGGTGATTACTGCAAACGGCGTCACTTCAGAGCCTGTACCGGAGGTGGTTGGAATGCCGACAAATTTCGCTTTTCTGCCTAATTGTGGGAATTTGAATGCACGTTTGCGGATATCCATAAATTTTTGTACTAAATCACGGAAATCGACTTCAGGTTGTTCATAGAATAACCACATAATTTTGGCAGCGTCCATTGGTGAACCACCACCAAGTGCGATGATAGTATCAGGTTGGAAGCTACGCATTAATTCTGTACCACGTTGCACAGTTTGGAGGCTTGGGTTTGGTTCAACATCGGTAAAGAGCTGAATCATCACTTGGTTGCGACGTTGGCGAAGTTGTTCGGTGATTCTATCTACAAAGCCGAGATCGACCATTGAGCGGTCGGTTACGATCATCACTTTATGCACATCGTGCATTGATTTCAAATATTGAATTGAGTCACGCTCAAAGTAGATTTTTGATGGCACTTTAAACCATTGCATATTATTTCTCCGTCTGCCCACACGTTTGATATTGATTAAATTCACCGCACTAACGTTGTTACCTACAGAGTTTTTACCGTAGGAACCACAGCCCAGCGTAAGCGATGGCAGGAAAGAGTTATATACATCACCGATACCGCCAAAGGTTGATGGTGAGTTCCAAATCACCCGAATAGCTTTTACCCGTTCGCCAAAGGTTTTGGCTAAGGCTTTGTTTTCGGTGTGAATTGCGGCACTATGCCCTAAACCGTGGAAATTCACCATCGCTTCAGACAATTCCAAACCGTGTTCGGTGGAGTCGGATTTTAATAGAGCCAGTACAGGTGAAAGTTTTTCACGGGTAAGTGGCTCGCCTTCGCCCACAAAGGCACATTCAGCTAACAGAATATTGGTTTTTTCCGGTACTTTAAAGCCGGCTTGTTCGGCAATCCACGCAGCCGGTTTGCCAACTACTGTCGCATTGAGTTTTGCACCTGAGCAGCTTTCATCTTTGGCTTTATCAACACCGAAAATATATTTTTCCAGTAAGGCTTTCTCTTTTTTGTTTACCAAATATACGCCGTAAGATTGCATCTCTTTAATAAATTCAGCGTAAATTTCTTTATCTACAATCGCTGCTTGTTCAGAGGCACAAATCATACCGTTGTCGAAAGATTTTGACATTACAATGTCATACACTGCCTGTTTTAATTTAGCAGTTTTTTCCACATAAGCAGGTACGTTGCCTGCACCAACGCCTAATGCCGGTTTACCGCAAGAGTAAGCAGCTTCAACCATTGCATTGCCGCCGGTGGCTAAGATGGTTGCAATACCCGGGTGTTTCATTAAGGCTGAAGTGCCTTCCATTGAAGGTTGGGTAATCCATTGAATACAGTTTTCCGGTGCACCGGCAGCTACAGCTGCATCACGCACAATTTGAGCAGCGTGGGCAGAGGATTGTTGAGCAGACGGGTGGAAAGCAAAAACGATAGGGTTACGGGTTTTTAGGGCGATTAACGCTTTGAAAATGGTAGTTGAGGTTGGGTTGGTGGTTGGGGTAATTCCGCAGACAACACCGACTGGGTCGGCAATTTCGGTAATACCGGTGACATCGTCTTCACTAATGACCCCTGCGGTTTTTAAATGTCGCATATTATTGACAACATACTCACAGGCAAACAGGTTTTTAGTGGCTTTGTCTTCAAACACACCCCGTCCGGTTTCTTCATAAGCGTGCATTGCTAAAATGCCGTGTTTATCAAGAGCTGCGACTGAAGCTTTCGCAACAATAAAATCCACTTGTTCTTGGTTGAGTTTTCTAAACTTATCAAGGGCTTTCAAGCCTTTTTCAACAAGCTCATTCACTTCTGTTTGGGCATCAAATGGTTGAGTATTTTTAGCCATAGTTTGGTTCCTCATAAAGTTTAAATTTGATAATTTTTTTAACTGGTGAAATTATTACTCAAAAGAGTTATTTTGTCGTTAAAAATTAAACACCTTTTGGTGTTGTTTTGATCTATGTCAAGTTTTTAAATAATGGCATATATGCTATAAAAAATAGGTGTGTTTATGTACATTATTTTTGAGTAAAAAGAGGTATTTCTGACTAGAAATAAGGGCAATATCCTCGATTATTTTTGGCAGTTCCAGCAAAAAGTGGTAGGATAAATCATTGGCTATTATGTTTTTAGTTTAGAGATTTATGAAAGATATTTTACGCATTGCAACGCGTCAAAGCCCGCTGGCGTTATGGCAAGCGAACTTTGTGAAAAGCGAGTTGGAAAAACATTTTCCGCAATTATCTGTCGAACTGGTTACGATGGTAACAAAAGGCGATATTATTTTGGACACCCCATTAGCTAAAATCGGCGGAAAAGGATTATTTGTGAAAGAGCTAGAATTAGCCCTTTTAGAAAATCGAGCTGATATTGCGGTGCATTCAATGAAAGATGTGCCGATGAGCTTTCCCGAAGGTTTGGGGCTTGCGGTTATTTGTGAACGTGAAGATCCCCGTGATGCTTTTGTGTCGAACAACTACTATTCGTTAGAGGATTTGCCGAAAGGTGCTGTGGTTGGCACATCGAGCTTACGTCGCCAGTGCCAATTAATGGCAAAATATCCGCATTTAGAGGTTAAATCATTACGAGGTAATGTCGGCACTCGTTTAAGCAAATTAGATAATGGTGAGTATGATGCAATTATTTTAGCCTCTGCCGGCTTAATTCGTTTAGGTTTGAAAGAGAGAATCCGTAGCTATATTTCGGTAGAACAATCATTACCCGCAGCTGGTCAAGGAGCAGTAGGGATTGAGACTCGAGCCAATGATGAACGGATTTTGAACTACATTGCAAAATTAAACCATAGTTCGACCGCTTGTTGCGTGATGGCAGAACGTGCAATGAATACCCGTTTGCAAGGCGGTTGCCAAGTGCCGATTGGTGGTTATGCCACATTAAACGGCGATGAATTAACGCTTAATGCGTTAGTTGGAGCTTTAGATGGCTCGCAAATTATTCGTGCCTCGGCAAAAGGAGATAAGCAAGAGGCGGAGCAATTAGGCATTTTAGTGGCAGAACAGTTGCTTGCTCAAGGTGCAGATAAAATTTTAGCTGCGGTTTATAACGAAAACGTACAATAAAATGAATGTGTTAGTTACACGCCCAGATAGTAGGGGGCAAGAGTTAGTAGATATGTTAAATGAGCAGCAAATTTTTGCTATTCATCAACCGCTATTTACGATTGAAGCCGGTAAAGAATTACCTTTGCTTCCTTCGGCTATTTCTCGGCTAAAATCAGACGATTATGTATTTGTTGTTTCGCCGAATGCAGTGGAGTATGCTGCAAAAACATTAGTAGATACCGGGTTCCATTTTCGTTCAGATTTGAAATATTTTGCGGTAGGGCAACGGACTGCGAAATATTTAACAGAAAAAGCTGAACAAGCGGTCATTTATCCGATAGAATTTGAAAATAGCGAGGGGGTTTTGGCATTACCTGAAATGCAGAATCTAACTGACAAAACTATTTTAATTCTAAGAGCAGATTCTGGGCGTGAGCTACTTGCTGAAACTGCAGTCTTGCGTGGGGCAACTATTCAATATTTGGAGTGTTATCGTAGAGAGCCGGTTACCGATGATATTCCCGAAAAAATCAGCTTATGTAAACGCTTGGGAGTAGATACTATTGTGATCACCAGTAGTGAAATTTTAAGATCACTTTATGAACAAACGAAAGCAGATTGTAGAGCATGGTTATTTGAATGTGATCTGGTTGTAGTGAGCCAGAGGATTGCAAAGATAGCTAAACAAATGGGATGGCAAGAAGATAAGATTAGGGTATCGGATAAAGCCGATAATGTAACTTTGATGAATACATTATTATTTAAAGTGGGCAAATCTAACTAGAGGTGGCGAGTATGTCAAGATCTAAAAAAGTAACTGAACATTTAGAGCATTCAGCTGAAAAGGTGGTAGAAGAGGCACAACAAGCGGTCGATTCTGCGGAATCTTTTGCAAAAAAAGAGATTGAGGAAGATGTAGTGAACGAAGCTATAGAGAAAGATATTCAAACAGAAATGCAAAAAGCGCCAAAAGAACAAGTGGTTGTTCAAAAATCGGGCGAAAAGGGCTTGGCATTAGTTGCACTATTAGTGGCTTTAGCGGTTGGCGGAGCTGGTCATTATATGGCAACTAAAAAGTTTGCAGAGGTTGAATCTCAAATTCAGGCAGTATCCGCTAAAGCAAATCAGTCTACTACTCAAACTATGGTTGAGATGCCAAATTTCGAAAATGAAAAAGCACAAATTGCCGAATTGGTCACTGAATATCAAAAAGCTTTAGAACGGATTAAAGCTTTAGAAACAGCTCAAAATGGTTATACCCAGCAAATTAGTAGTTTGCAGCTTCAACTGCAAAAGTTAAATAATACCTCTGGTTCGGATAACACATTCTGGTTATTATCTGAGGCAGATTTCTTATTGAATAATGCGGCTCGTAAAGTGGTGTTAGATAATGACATTGAAACAGCGAAAAATTTATTGTTAGAGGCAGATCAAGTTTTATCAAAAGCACCGAATACGATTCACATTCGTGAGGCAATCAAAACTGATTTAAATACATTAACCGCATTGCATCAGATCGATCAAAATGCCTTAATGCAGCGTGTCGCAAATTTAGCGAATAAATTAGATGATTTGCCGATTTTGGAAAGTGAACAAGCTTCAAATAGCAAACAAGATGGGCAAATAAGTGATTCTCTTGCGGATTGGGAGAAAAATTTAGAAAAAAGTGCTGCTTCATTTTTAGATCATTTTATTCGTGTATCGAAACGCAATGCAGCAGATGAGAAAGCCTTTGTTGCACCGAATCAAGAAATTTATTTGCGTGAAAACATTCGCTTGCGTTTACAAATTGCGATTTTAGCTGTTCCTCGCCAGCAAAGCGAACTTTATAAAAAATCGTTACAAACGGTAGGCTCTTGGGTAAGAAGTTATTTTGAAACTTCAAATGAAAATGTGCAACATTTCTTGAAAGAGCTGGATGAGTTGGCAGAACAAACTATTTATGTGGATACTCCAACTTCATTACAAAGCTTAAAGGTGATTGCTCAGCAAATTAATAAAACCCCTGAAAAAATAGAGAAAGTCGAAATAAAAGCTGAAAAAGAATTAGAGCAAGCAGAGCCTGTAAAAGCAGAGCAAGATGCGATGCCTCCTTCAGCACAATAATAAAAAGGAGAATAGATTATGTTTAGAACGCTCTTTTTGATGCTTTTATTATTAGTTGGACTAATCTCTGGGCCTTATTTAGCCGGAAATCAAGGTTATGTCAGAATTGAAACAGCAACTACCGTGATTGAAATGAGCATTGTAATGCTTGTGGTTTTTTTTGTGTTGGCAATGGCGGTAGTTTATTTACTTGAATGGATTGTCACTAAAATATGCCGTATGAGTAATGGAGCTTATAACTGGTTCTCAACTCGTAAGCATAAAAAAGCTCAGCAAGAAACACTGGAAGGTTTAATGCGTATGAGTGAAGGGAATTACTCAAAAGCGGAAAAACTCTTTAGTAAAAATGCAAAACATGCAGATGAGCCTGTACTGAATTTAATTAAAGCGGCGGAAGCTGCTCAGCAAAATGGTGATGATTTAGCTGCAAATAAATATTTAATTAAGGCAACTGAAATAGCTGGACCGAATAATGTTGCAGTGGAGTTGGTACGAACCCGAATTTTATTACAACAAGGAAAATTACCGGCTGCCCGAACTGCGATTGATAGCCTACTAGAGCTTGCACCTCATAGCGATGAGGTATTACGCTTAGCGATTCAAATTTATAAAGAATCAAGAGCTTATGTTGCGTTAGATAGATTATTAGTTGAAATCGGCCAACGTAATTTCTTAACTGCAGAAGAGTATGCGGAGTTAGAGTATTTCGTTGATGATGGTTTACAAGATGAGCGTTTACAGGAAGAAGGGCAGGAAGGCTTGCTTTCGTGGTGGGAAAACCAACCAAATCGTCGTCGTAAATCGGTGTATAGTCGTGTCGGTGTCATCAAGCGTTTAATTGATAGTGACGATCATCAATCTGCACAAGAAATTGCTTTAGAAACGTTGAAGAAATTTGAAGATGAGCAATTACAAGGTTTATTTGTGCAATTAACCCGTTTACAAATTGATTCTGACAGTAAGCTACTAAAAGTATTAGCAAAACGGGCAGATAAAGCGAATGTTAAATATACCGATGATTATGCTAGAGCATTAGGTTATATTTATACACGTGATGGGCAATACCAAAAAGCGAAGCCTCAGTTTGAATTGTTATTGGCTCACGATGAATGTGTGGCAGATGATCGTATTATGGCATTGCACGTGGCAGAGCAGATGGGTGATAAGTTAATGGCAAACCGTATTCGTGAGGAAAATCTCAAACAAGTGAATATGGCTACTCAGTCTAAAGTTAATGAGCCATTAGCCTTACCACAAATAGCCAATGAGTCTAACTCATTATAATAATTAAGAAAATAGCAGGCTTGAAACCTGCTATTTTTATTATAGAAAGAGATAAAAAAAGCTAGCTTTAACCAAAGCTAGCTTTTTGGGGATTAGTGTGCCTTTTTCGAAAATAATTTCATTAAAGGTAAAATAATTAAACATGCAATAATACCAATCACAATACCGACTGTGAAATCAACCAGAGTAGAAAAATGAGGAGGGATACCGAATTGTTCTACGAAGTGATGAATCATTGGTAAATTATGGGTGAAAATACCACCACCGACCAAGAACATCGCAATAGTACCAATCACAGAGAGTCCTTTCATAAACCACGGCATTGCAAATAATAAGCCTTTTCCGACCGCTTGTGAGAGGGCGCTTTTTTTCTGCATCAGCCACAGGCCGATATCATCAAGTTTTACGATTAATCCGACTAAGCCATAAACAAACAGGGTAATTCCGACCCCGATAGCGGAGAGAGATAAAATTTGGGTTAGGGTTGAAGAGTCTTGCAAAACACCTAACGCAATAATGATAATCTCTGCTGATAGAATAAAATCGGTGCGAATTGCACCTTTAATTTTATCTTTTTCAGAAAGGGTTTCGGTTTCATCAGAATGAGCTTGATTGTTTTTATGTAATAGACGATGGAGTAATTTCTCTACGCCTTCAAAACATAAATATGCACCGCCTATCATTAATAGCGGGATAATAGCCTGCGGTAAAAAGACCGATAGCAGCAACGCTAGTGGAATCAAGATCACTTTATTGATTAATGAGCCTTTCGCTACAGCCCAAACAATCGGTAGTTCTCGTTCTGGCACCACATTCTTTCCACTGACTTGATTAGCATTTAAGGCAAGATCATCACCGATTACGCCTGCTGTTTTCTTAGCAGCCACTTTAGTCATGATCGATACATCATCAAGCACGGCAGCAATATCGTCTAATAATGTAAATAATGACGCAAAAGCCATATTTTTTCCTCGAATAAAATTTATAAAAAAGCCGAACTTTTCAGCTCGGCTCTCATATCTAATATTTGAAATTAGCGACGTAAACCTAAACGTGCGATAGTTTCTGAATATTTAGCAAGATCAGTACGTTTTAAGTAGTCTAATAATTTACGACGGCGTGAAACCATACGTAATAAACCACGACGACCGTGGTGATCTTTTTTATGCTCAGCAAAGTGTGCTTGTAAGTGGTTGATTTGAGCTGTTAATAATGCAATTTGAACTTCTGATGAACCAGTGTCTTTTGCATCACGACCAAATTCAGCAACGATTTTTGCTTTTGCTTCTACGCTTAGAGACATTTTAATTTCCTTTTTGTTAAGGGTTGATAATACATCAATAGCCGATCTCTAACCCAGCTATGACAGGAAGTGCGAATTTTAAAGAGAAAGTGGTTAAATTTCAATAAAAATTTGCAAGTTTATTTCTCATCGGAGAAAGAGTATAATCAGCAACAATTTTTTGAGTAATTTTAGGAATTTTTTAAATGATTGAAAAAATGCACGAGCGGACAAATGGGCCGGTCTTTAAAATTATTTTTGCATTAGTCTCTATTTCATTTGTAATCGGTGGAATTGGAACAGGATTGATTTCACACGATAATTCTGTAGCGAAAGTAAATGGGGAAGAAATTAGTCAGCAATTATTTAATAACACGCTTAATCGTGAGCAAAATAGATTAAATGCTGAACTGGGTAGCCGTTTTTGGGATTTAATGGATAACCCGGAATATGCTGCTCAATTTAATCAGTCGGTATTAAATGGATTAATTGATGAAGAGCTTCTGAGCCAGTATGCAAAAGAGTTAAAACTAGGTATTAGTGCTGATCAAATCAAATCTGAAATTGTAAACAGCCAGATGTTTCAACAAGATGGTAAATTCAGTAACGAGTTATACCAACAAACATTACGCCACAATAATTTAAGTGCCGATGGCTATGCAGCGATTGTGCAGGAAGGTATGTTGCAATCCCAGCTACAAGAGGGGATTATCAATAGTGATTTTAATGTACCGGCACAGCAGGCATTGTTAGCAAAATTACTGTTGCAACAACGTGAAGTGCGTTTAGCCGAATTTTCAGTTGCAAAAGAAATGGAAAATCAGACCGCTTCCGAGCAAGAATTGCGAGCCTATTACGAAGCAAATAAAACTAAATTATTAACACCTGAAAAATTAGCGGTTGAGTACGTTACTCTTTCTCCAAAAGATGTGGAAAGCAAAGTTGAGATTACCAATGAGCAAATTCAAACTTACTATGATCGCAATAAAGCCGATTATGTAACTAAAGGTGAAGCCCATTTAGCTCATATTCAAGTCGCTAGTGAAGCGGAAGCACAGGCTATTGAGCAAGCGCTCAAAAATGGGGAGGATTTTGCTACTTTGGCAAAAAACAAATCTAGTGATACTTTATCAGCAAATAATGGTGGTGATCTAGGTTGGGCAAAAGCTGGCACTTTCCCGAAAGCTTTTGAAGATGCTGTAGCAAATTTAACTGCCGGCCAGGTGAGTGCAGCGGTGAAAGTGGATAATGCTTACCATATCATCAAAGTATTGGAGCGTAAACCTGAGCAAGTGATTGAGTTAGCACAAGTGAAAGATAAAATTGCCCAAACTATTCGCCAAGAATTAGTGTTAACTGAGTATTCTACAGTTGCGCGCGAAATGGCAAATAAAGCCTTTGAGAATAATTCTTCACTTGAAGAAGTTGCGAAAGCCGGTAATGTGAAACTGCAAAAAACGGATCTGTTTACCCGTGAAAACGTACCTACTGCTTTACAAAATGAGAAAGTATTAAAAGTTTTGTTTGAAGGAGAGCTACGCCAAAATAAACAAAATTCTGATGCTTTAGATGTTGGGAATGATGCAAATCCACAGACATTGTTTGTGAGAGTGAGTGAGTACGAAGCAGAACGTCCACAAACTTTTGATGAAGCAAAAGCAGCAGTTGAAAATTTTGTGAAGGCAGAAAAAGCGGAAAAAGCGTTGCTGGCGAAAGTAGAAGAAAATGTAAAAGCCTTGAATGAAGGGAAATCAGTGGATGTGAAATTTAATGAGCCACAAACTTTAGTTTATATGCAAGCAGAAGTAGAAAACCCGGTATTGGCTGGAACGATTTTCGCAATGAAAAAGGCGCAAGATAAAGTGACTTATCAAATGGCACGTAATCAAAAGGGCGATGTAGTTATTGTTGCCTTAGATAACATTACGGAAGGGAGTGCTGAACAGTTTAAGACATTGGCGCCACAATTTGAACAAGCTAATCGTTTAATCTTACGTAATGAATTCTTACAATCGCTACGTGCAAAAGCTTCAATTGAAGTAAATGAAGATTTTATGCAGCAACGTTCGTCACACTAACAAGCCTTTCATTTTATCAAAAAGCACCCAACCGTCCTTTAGGCTGGGTGCTTTTGGTTTGTATCTACCTTGATTAACCGATATAATAGCGCCCGAAACACTGTTGTTTGAGAAAGTTTTTGTGGATATCATTATTAATTTTGCCATCTACCTCCAATTCTTCATTGGTCTATTTGCTATAGTCAATCCTTTTGGTTCCTTGCCTATTTTTTTCAGTATGACCGCTCACCAATATGAGGGGGAAAGAAATCGCACCAGTTTAATCACCGCTGTTTCTATTGGCGTAATTTTATTAGTCAGCCTCTATTTTGGTAATCTGATTCTCAATGCGTTTAGCATTTCACTTAGTTCTTTTAGAGTAGCTGGTGGCATTTTGATTGTAAGCATTGCGATGACGATGATTAGCGGTAAATTAGGTGAACACAAACAAAATAAAGAAGAGAAAAATGAAGATATTACTGAATACGAAAATATCGGTGTCGTGCCATTAGCAATGCCGATTATGGCAGGACCAGGGGCAATTGGCTCAACCATTGTGTGGGGAACCCGCTACCATACTTGGGAAGACTATGTCGGCTTTAGCATTGCGATTATTGTATTTGCATTAATTTGTTATATTTTATTCCGCTATTCAGCCCCTTTGGTGAAAAAATTAGGCAAAACAGGATCTAATGTCGTTACTCGTATCATGGGGCTGATTTTAATGGCGCTGGGAATTGAAATTATTGTGGCAGGAATTACAACTTTATTTCCTGTGCTTCTTGTAAAATAAATCTTAATTAACCTTTGGGGAGTTTATGTTGAAATCCTTACAAGCGGTTACATTTGTAAAAAAAATTGCAAAAGTTACCGCTTGCATTCTGCTTATTACATCTTGTGATCAATTAATTTGCCCTCAATCCATTCAATCTGTCTGGGTAGAAAACCGGCAGAGTGATACTTTACTCAAGCGTGCAATTTATTCTGCTGTATTTCAACTCGACCCACATAAAATTAAAGCTTCGGCAGATGCTGCTCCTTTAAGAGATCTATTAGTCGGTTTAATGGCCTACAACAGAAAAGGAGATGTTGTTCCGGCTATTGCTCAGAATTGGTTTACTGAAGATGAAAAAGAGTGGTTGTTTATTTTAGATGAGAAAGCTGTGTGGTCTAATGGCCAACCTGTGACTGCACAAGATTTTGTAGCAAGCTGGCGACGTTTAATAGATCCTCAAAATCATTCTGTATTGTCTAAATATCTCATCTATATGGGTATAGAAAATGCAAAAGCGATTGAAGAGCAAATAAAGTCAGTTGAAGAACTCGGTGTAGAGGCATTAAATGCGCATACATTGAGAATTCGGCTAAATCACCCAAATCACCAATTGCCTGAAATGCTGGCACATTCCGCATTATTACCTACTTATCAAGGGATTGCTCCAACCATAGATAACTTCGTGAGCAATGCGTCTTACCGTCTCGAGAAACTAGATGCTCAAAAAATGGTGTTAAAGGCTCGAACCCAAGAAATTCCCTTTCAAACTATAGAGTATGATTTAATTACAACTATCCAAAACTGCTCTGCTTTTGATATTGTCGAGAATCCTTTATTAAATAAAAAAACGAATATCGTGAAATTTCCGCGTTTGTGCTCTTATTACTATGAGTTCAATTTTGATGATCCATTATTAGCTAAACGAGAGATTCGTGAAGCAATAAGGACAATGGTGGCTTCAGCAAATATTGGGCAAGAATATGGGGTTCCGAGTCAGTCTGTAATTCCACATAGCTTAGTAAAAGATAGAGAAAAGCGTTGGAATCCTGTTGTGGTTGAGCAGCTATTAACAAAAGCAGGAATTAGCCCTTATAATCCTTTAAAGCTGACTTTGTTATATGATGAGAATAGCATTAATATTGCTAACCAAGTTACTCGAGCCCTTTCTCAATCAGAATTATTTAATATTACGCCTAAAATGGTTGATTGGCAGACTTTAAATAAAGTAAGGGAACAAAAAGATTACCAGATAGCACGAGCAGGCTGGTGTGCAGATTATCCTGATCCGATTGTATTTTTGCAGAAGTTTCATTCAATGAGCCCGGATAATCATTCCGGCTATAAAAGTGAGATAGTCGATCAAAAATTAAATCGTTTACAAACAGAAACCCTTAGTGCAGAAGCGAGAGAGTCACTTATTCAAGAAATTAGCGAGCAGCTTTATAGTGATGTTGCTGTATTGCCATTATTTCAATACCATCATCGAGTTGGGATTGTTTCCTCCCTTTTGGGTATTGATTTGAATAACGATAGCGAAGTAATTTATAGCAAAGATTTAAAACGCAATTTAGCAAACAAGGATAACCAATGAACCAATTAAATGAACAGCAACTTGTTGAAATTAAAGCAATTTTGCAACAATTTTCCCACCCGACTTTACAGAAAGATTTAATTGCCCTTAATGTGTTTAAAAAAGCAGAATTAGGGGGCGATATTCTTAGAATTGAAATCACGATGCCATTTGCATGGAACAGTGGTTTTGAAGCCTTAAAAGCCGAAACAGAGGCTAAATTAAAGCAAGTAACGGGTGCAAGCGGTGTAAAATGGGTATTAAATTACCAAATTGCGACCTTAAAACGAGCGAATAAACACCCGGCAGTCAATGGGGTGAAAAATATCATTGCGGTCACTTCAGGTAAAGGTGGGGTAGGGAAATCCACTACTTCGGTTAATCTTGCTTTAGCCTTACAAGCACAAGGGGCAAGAGTGGGGATTTTAGATGCGGATATTTACGGCCCATCTATTCCGCATATGTTGGGGGCAAAAGATCAACGTCCAACTTCTCCTGATAACAAGCACATCACGCCGATTACCGCTCACGGCTTGCAATCTAATTCTATCGGCTATTTAATGGAAGAAGATAACGCCACCATCTGGCGTGGCCCGATGGCAAGCAGTGCGTTAAGTCAGCTTTTAAATGAAACTTGGTGGAATGAATTGGATTACTTGGTAATTGATATGCCACCGGGTACGGGTGATATTCAGCTTACGCTTTCACAGCAAATTCCGGTGACCGGTGCGGTGGTCGTCACCACGCCACAAGATATTGCCTTATTAGATGCGATTAAAGGGATCTCAATGTTTGAGAAAGTCTCAGTACCAGTGCTTGGGGTGATTGAAAATATGTCAATGCATATCTGCTCAAACTGCGGACACCATGAGGCAATTTTCGGCACCGGCGGAGCGGAAAAGATTGCTCAAAGATATGGCACCAAAGTATTAGCACAATTACCATTACATATTCGTCTGCGTGAAGATTTAGATACTGGTGTACCAACAGTGGTAGCAGCTCCGGAACACGAAATCAGCCAAGCCTACCTCACATTAGCGGAAAAAGTAGCTTCTGAACTCTACTGGCAAGGCAGTGTGATTCCGTCTGAAATTATGATTCGTGAAGTGAAGTAGTTAATATTGATGATTTGATGGCACAAGTTTCTAAGCTTGTGCCATTATTGTTTCTTAGAGAGTATATCCTCTCAAAACAGCCTGCCAATTTTCTTCGCTGAAGAAAATATTTAATCGCCCTTGTTCTTTCTTAAACGAGCGTAACAGGCGGTCTAGGTTATTTTGTTTCCAATTTTCGCCTGGCTCAATACCGCATTTATCGAAATCAATCAGCCAAAATTTGCCATCATTACCAAGCAAAATATTATGGATATTTAAGTCGGAATGGTGAATTTGATGGTTATGCAGGTGGCGAATCAGTTTCCCTATCTGCTCATATTGTTCGTTCGATAAAGAATGCGATTGCAAGATTTTGCTTAAATCTTGTGTGTTTTCTAGCTTTTCGAGCATAATGTCGGCACGATAGCAACAAAAATTTCTTTCTACTTTGATCGCTACTGGGCGAGGCACAGGTAAGCCCCAAGCTAACATTTGTTGCAGTAAGAAAAATTCTTTATAAGCTCGGGTGGCTTCAAAACGGGTAAAAAAGTAACTGTCTTTGATAATTTTACCGAACAAGCCGCCACGATAATAATGGCGAAGCACTACATTGATACCTAGTTCGGCAGAGGTATCTAAAAACCAAGTCGTACCTCGCCCTTTTGAGAAACCTAGCAAGCGGTCGGAATTGTCAAAATTTTTGCAAGTTAAGAGAGACTGCACAAATTCAGCTTGATGTTCGGGAATTAGGTCGGCATTAAAAAGATACTGAATATTTTGCATAGTTTAGAGAATATTTATAGCTGAAATAGCCCATTTTAGAGCTATTTTTTTTGATGTCAATTTGTTAGAATCTTCCGCTTACATTTGAGAGGAAAACCAATGACAACGATCTCGCCTGAATTAATGACCATAGAAAACACACTTTCGCCGGAAGCCCAAAAGGTTCGACAAGCCTTGTTAGCAAAGGGCATTGAAACTCCTACTGTTGCTCATACCAAAGATAAAGCCAGTCGCCGTGCGGAAATTCAGCAACATATGCAGGCAGTTTTAGAATTGCTCGGTTTAGATTTAAGTGATGACAGCTTAGAAGAAACGCCTCATCGTTTGGCGAAAATGTATGTTGATGAAATTTTCAGCGGGCTTGATTATGCTACCTTCCCGAAAATTACCAATATTGAAAACCGAATGAAAGTCAGTGAAATGGTGCTGGTGGACGATATTACTTTAACTTCTACCTGTGAGCATCATTTTGTTACTATTGACGGCAAAGTAGCGGTAGCCTATTACCCGAAAAAATGGGTGATTGGACTCTCGAAAATCAACCGTGTCGTGCAGTTTTTTGCCCAACGTCCGCAGGTGCAAGAGCGTTTTACTGAACAGATTTTAACCGCATTTCAGACCATTTTAGAAACGGACGATGTTGCGGTGTATGTGAAAGCCACCCATTTTTGCGTGAAATGCCGTGGCGTAAAAGACACCAATAGCTATACAGTTACTTCTGCCTTTGGCGGTGTTTTCTTAGAAGATCGAGAAACCCGCAAAGAATTTTTAGGCTTATTGAATAAATAATTGCAAATATCAATTACTGTCGGGGCGAAAAATCTTTCGCCCTCTTTTTTAGGATTAAAAATGAAAATCGCATTAGGTATTGAATATGACGGCAGCCGTTATTTTGGCTGGCAACGACAAGAAGCGGTAGAGAGTGTACAACAACAGCTAGAGCAGGCGTTATCGATTGTTGCCAATTCACCGGTGGAGGTGTTTTGTGCCGGTAGAACCGATGCAGGTGTGCACGGTACAGGACAGGTTGTACATTTTGATACGCAAGCAAACCGCCCACTACAAAGCTGGTGTTTCGGCACTAATGCTCATTTACCCGATGATATTGCGGTGAAATGGGCGGTAGAGGTGAATGAGGATTTTCACGCCCGTTTTAGTGCCACCGCCCGCCGTTACCGCTATATTATTTTTAACCAAAAACTGCGGTCGGCAATTTTACCTAAAGGTGTTACCCACTTTCACTTTCCCCTTGATGAACGCAAAATGCACCAAGCAGGGCAGTATTTGCTGGGCGAAAATGACTTTTCCTCTTTCCGTGCCGCTAAATGTCAATCTAATACGCCGTGGCGGAATATTCATCATTTGAATGTGTCTCGGCAAGGCAATTATGTGATTGTTGATATTCAAGCCAACGCCTTTGTGCATCATATGGTACGCAATATTGTAGGAACGTTGCTCGAAATCGGGCAGGGCAAGCAGCCTGTGGAATGGGCAAAATGGGTGCTGGAACAACGTGATCGGGAAAAAGCTGCCCCTACAGCGAAAGCTGAGGGGCTATATTTGGTCGAGGTGCATTACCCTGAACATTTCGGCATTCCCAAAACACCTCTTGGGCCGCTGTTTTTGGCGGATTAGCGATTACAAGCGGTCAAATTTGCAAAAAATATGCAAATTTGACCGCTTAAATTATTTCAACAACCTTTGACTATTTAACACCACGGTAATTGACGACAATGTCATCGCAATGGCGGCAATCATTGGGTTGAGTAGCCAGCCGGTGAAAGGGTAAAGTACGCCGGCAGCAATAGGAATCGCAATAACATTATAGATAAAAGCCCCGAGCAAACTTTGCTTCATATTTTTCAGCACTTTTTTAGAGAACGGCAGAATTTGCATCAGTGGTGCTAGCCCTTCTCGCATCAGCGAAAGATCGGCGGTTTCCACTGCAATATCCGAACCATTGTGCATAGCAATGCCTACATTGGCTTGAGCCAGAGCAGGAGCATCGTTTATGCCGTCACCAATCATTGCTACTTTTTTACCCTCTGCTTGCAACGCTCGAATTTTTTCCGCTTTTTGCTCCGGTAATACCTCTGCAATCACGCCATTTAAGCCCAACTCTTTAGCAAAATAGTCAGCCGTTTCTTGGCGATCGCCTGTAAGCATCAAGCATTGATAACCTTCAGCTTGGAACTGTTGGATTGTAGATTTTGCTTCAGGACGAAGTTGGTCTTGCACCGAAATTCTACCAACAACTTCATCATTAACTGCAACATAAATAAGTGTGGCAGTACAAGCGGTGGTTTTTTCCAAAAAATTTACAAATACGGCATTGCCGATTTTAATTTTATCTTCTCCCACTTTGCCTTGAATGCCTAATCCTTTCTCCACTTGAATTTCACTTACCTCGCAAGCGGTCTGATTTTCCGCAAATTTTACAATCGCCTTCGCAATAGGGTGAGAGGCGTGTTGCTCTAAACTTTTGGCAAGAGCAATCAAATGATTTTTATCAAAATCATTGAACGTAATAACTTCCGTAACCTCCATTTGCCCGGTGGTAAGCGTACCGGTTTTATCGAAAACTAAAGTATCAATTTCGCTCCCTGCTTGTAAGGCTTGAATATTTCTGACTA
This sequence comes from Mannheimia haemolytica, assembly GCA_900638155.1. Classification (NCBI taxonomy): domain Bacteria; kingdom Pseudomonadati; phylum Pseudomonadota; class Gammaproteobacteria; order Pasteurellales; family Pasteurellaceae; genus Mannheimia; species Mannheimia haemolytica. Next base: position 1,064,567 of record LR134495.1, read on the forward strand.
ATACGCCAAATTCTGCCGCACGAGCTACACCCGCAATGGTCGAAAGCGGAATGGCCAGCCCCAATGCACAAGGGCAAGCGATGATCAACACGGTAGTAAAAATCGAGAGTGCAAAGGCAAAATCCTGACCAAGTGCCAGCCAAATTAACGCAGAAAGTAATGCGATGGAAACCACTACCGGCACAAAAACGGCGGCGATTTTATCTACAAACTGTGCCAATGGCGGCTTGCTGCTTTGGGCGTGGCGAACGGCATTGATTACACGAGCCAACGCGGTTTGTGAGCCGACCTGTTCGGCAATATAAGTGCCTGAACCGTCTTGCACCAACGTGCCGGCTCGCACTTTATCACCGATTTTTTTCTCCACCGGCAGGGCTTCACCGGTGAGCATTGATTCATCAACCCAAATTGATCCACTTTCCAAAATACCATCAACCGCCAAGCGGTCGCCGGTTAAGGCTTGCACCCGCATTTGTGGCTTAATGGCTTTAGCCGGAATGGTTTTTGCAATATTTTCTTCAAAAATGACCGCTTGTTTTGGGGCGAGATCCAGCAATTTTTCCAATGCTAGCGAGGAACGCTGTTTGGCTTTCAGTTCTAAGTATTTTCCTAGATTGATAAAGCCGAGAATCATCACGCTGGCTTCAAAATAAACGTGAGTATTTGGTTGTGGGAAAAGCGTGAGCCAACAAGAATAGAGCCAAGCCGTGCCGGTGCTGATTGCTACTAACACGTCCATATTGGCTGAGCGGTTTTTCAGTGCCGAAAACGCCCCGAGAAAGAAATCTTTGCCTGAAAAATACATTGTCGCAAGGCTAATAACCGCCAAGCCGAGCCAAAGCGAACGATTGGTTTCGTTTACCGTCATTCCTTTGTAGAACCCAAAAGCAACTAAGGCAAAACCAACTACAAGGGCAAGCATAAATTGAGTGCGTTTATGCTCTAACACCCGTTGCGTTTGGGCTTGTTGTTTAATTCGGCGTTCTTCCTCGCTTTCCAGCACTTCTGCCCCAAAACCGATTTTAACTACCGCTGCTACTAAAGCTTCAGGGTTGGCATTGCCTTGCACAAAAGCGGTTTGATCGGCAAGATTGACTGAGGCAAATTCCACCTTTTCTACTTTAAGTAAGGCTTTTTCCACTCGCTGAACACAGGCGGCACAGTGCATTCCATCAATCAAAAGTTGTTGTTCTGGCGAATAGTGAGCTGTGCTTGTCATTTATTCTCCGAAATATTGGGCAGATTAGGGCAAAATTTCTGCCCCTTATTAATTAGGCTAATTTTGCGTCAAAGCCAATGTCTTCAACCGCTTCAATTAAGGCTTGTGCTTCTGCCGAGCCATCTACCACCGCAATTTGGGGCTCTAACGTTACGCTAACTTGGCTCACCCCAGCCACGCCATTTAACGCTTTTTCGACACTTTTCACACAGTTGCCACAATGTAAGCCATCAAGTTGTAGGGTAATTGTCATCATTTTCTCCTGTTTTGAGTGATTATTCAGGCGTATAATAAAGCTTAACCTTAGGTTAAGGTCAAGCGATTAAAGTGGGAGGATTATAATGAATATTAGCCAAGCCGCAGAAAAAACAGGTCTTTCTGCCAAACAAATCCGAGATTATGAAAAAGCAGGACTTCTGCCGCCGACAAGTCGCACCGAATCGGGGTATCGATTCTACAATGCCACAGATTTGAGCCGATTACATTTTATCAGCAATGCCCGAAAAGTAGGCTTTTCGCTCGCTCAAATCACCGAATTGCTGAAGTTAAACGACAACCCAAACCGCTCAAGCCGAGATGTAAAACAATTAACCGAACAGCATATCAGTGAGCTTGAACAAAAAATTGCCGATTTAAACCAAATGCTGGCTTTGCTCAAAAGCTGGAGCAACTCTTGCTGTGGAAATGCTAATCCCGAGTGCTCGATATTGAATGGGTTAAACGGGTAATACAACCGGTCATTTTTCACCAAAATTTTGCAAAATAGCTGAATATTCCTTAAAATTCAGCCTTATTTTATTTTAAGCCTAAGAGAAAGCATAATGTCTGAAAAACGCTATGGGGCGGATGAAATTACCGTTCTGAAAGACCTCGAGCCGGTGCAGCTTCGCCCGGGAATGTACACGGATACCACACGTCCAAACCATTTGGGGCAGGAGGTGATTGATAATAGTGTCGATGAGGCGTTGTCCGGTTTTGCAGATAAAATTGATGTGATTCTTCACGCTGATAATTCATTGGAAGTGGTGGATAACGGGCGGGGAATGCCGGTCGATATTCATTCCACCGAGAAAATTTCGGGAGTGGAGCTTATCTTAACGAAATTGCACGCCGGCGGTAAATTTTCCAATAAAAACTATACGTTTTCCGGTGGTTTGCACGGGGTGGGGATTTCGGTGGTAAATGCCCTATCCGAACGAGTGGAAATTCAGATCAAACGTGGCGGAGAAGTCTATTCGATAGCCTTTGCCAACGGGGTAAAAGTGGAAGATCTGACAGTCATTGGCACTTGCCCGAAAAAGCAGACCGGAACGACCGTGCGTTTTTACCCAAACCCAAAATATTTTGACAGCCCTCGTTTTTCGGTGAGCCGTTTACGCCATTTGTTACGAGCCAAAGCGGTGCTTTGCCCGAAACTCACCATCAATTTTATTGATAAAATCAACAATACCGAAGAAAGTTGGTATTACGAAGACGGCTTATCTGATTATTTGAGCGAGGCATTAAACGGTCATGAAACCGTGCCGAATCCACCGTTTATTGGTGATGTTACTGCTGAAACAGAGGCGGTAAGCTGGGCATTAACTTGGTTGCCGGAAGGGGGCGAGTTAGTAGCGGAAAGCTATGTGAACCTGATTCCGACTGCACAAGGCGGCACCCACGTTAATGGCTTGCGTAACGGTTTATTAAAGGCGATGGTGGAGTTTTGCGAAATCCATAATTTATTGCCGAAAGGGGTAAAATTAACCGCTGACGATGTTTGGAACCGTTGTGCTTATGTACTTTCTCTGAAAATTCAAGAGCCACAATTTGCAGGGCAGACCAAAGAGCGTTTGTCTTCCCGCCAAGCCTCAAGCTATGTAGATAGCACCTTAAAAGATGCCTTTAGTTTATGGCTTAACCAAAATGTGCAGATGGGCAAATTAATTGCTGAAATGGCTATTAGTTCCGCCCAGAGCCGTATGCGTGCGGCGAAAAAAGTGGTGCGTAAAAAATTAGTCAGTGGGCCGGCTTTACCAGGCAAGCTGGCGGATTGTACCGCTCAAGATCTCAGCCGAACCGAACTTTTCTTGGTAGAGGGTGATTCTGCTGGTGGTTCGGCAAAACAAGCGAGGGATAAAGAATATCAAGCCATCTTGCCACTGCGTGGTAAGATTTTAAACACTTGGGAGGTTTCATCAGACCAAGTATTGGCTTCACAAGAAGTACACGATATTGCGGTAGCCTTGGGAATTGACCCTGATAGCGATAATTTAGAAGAATTGCGTTATGGCAAAGTTTGTATTCTTGCCGATGCGGATTCAGACGGTTTGCATATTGCCACCTTGCTGTGTGCGTTATTCCTTCGTCATTTCCCGAAATTGGTGCAAAACGGACACGTTTATGTGGCAATGCCACCACTTTATCGCATTGATATCGGTAAAGATGAGGTGCATTATGCCTTAGATGAGGCGGAAAAAGAGGCAATTTTGGCTCGCCTTGCCAAGAAAAAAGGCAAGCCAAATGTGCAACGCTTTAAAGGCTTAGGCGAAATGAACCCGAGCCAGTTGCGTGAAACTACGATGGATCCAAGCACTCGCCGCTTAGTGCAATTAACCTTTGATGACACGGTAGAAGAGGGCGAATTGAATACCTTTGAAATTATGGATATGCTATTGGGTAAAAAACGAGCGGAAGATCGTAAACAATGGCTACAAAATCGAGGAGATGAAGCGGATTTAGCGGTTTAGTCGAGAAGACAAGCGGTGATTTTTCCGCAATAATTTGCAAATAGGCATAGCGAACGGTTCACTATGCCTATTTTTATGCTCTATTTTTCTTGAATTTATCCCACAGTTTGTCTTCCTGCCCACGCCATAATCGTTGGATATTGTCGTGGTGGCGGTAAACTAACAAGCAGCATACTAAGGCAACCGGGAAAGTAAATTGTGGCTCGAACCACCAAATGTAAAACGGTACGACTAAGGCAGTGAAGACGGCACTTAAAGAAGAATAGCCCGAGATTAAAAACACCAGTAGCCAAGTGCCGATAGCACCGCCTGCAACAATAAAGCTTAATGCGGAGATTGCACCAAATGCGGTGGCAACGCCTTTTCCGCCACGGAATTGGAAGAAAATCGGGAAAATATGCCCAAGACAAACCGCTAAGGCGATGAAACCGAGTTGTGAGGGAGATAGTTCAAAATAAATTCCCATTGCTACCGGTAATGTGCCTTTTAAAATATCGAATAACAGCACACCTAATGCGGCACTTTTACCGCCAATTCGTAGTACGTTCGTTGCACCGGCATTGTGTGAGCCGACTTCTCTTGGGTCAGGCAAGCCTGCCAGCTTACAAAAAATGACCGCACTGGAAATCGAGCCGAGCAAATAGGCGGTTAAGATCAATAAATAGGGAATTAAATTCATAAATTTTCCTGATTAAATTTATCTTGTGCTATATTTTACAGAAATTCAGAAAATAAAACAGGACGAAAAATGAGTGATAAGGTTTTTATTCGAGAACTGACCGCTTTTGCCTCTATTGGAGCTTACGATTGGGAGCATACGATTAAGCAACGCTTGGTTTTTAACATTGATATGGCGTGGGATTTTTCCAAAGCGGCGGAAAGCGATGATGTACAATATTGCTTAAATTATGCGGAAGTATCGCAAAAAGTGCTGGATTTTGTTGAATCTCAACCTTTCAAATTAGTCGAAACCGTTGCCTACCAACTGGCGGAACTATTACAAAAAGAGTATCAAATTTCTTGGATTCGGATTGAACTACATAAGCCCAAAGCAGTAGCCCAAGCAAGTAGCGTAGGCGTGATTGTAGAACGAGGTCATCAATGATCTCATCATCACTGAAATTGGGGTATTTCAGTTTAATCGTAGCTACTCTTTTTTGGGGTGGGAATTTTGTATTAGGCAAAGTGTTAAGTGGGGCAGTTCAGCCTATTACCTTAACCTATTTGCGTTGGTTGCCGGCTTTTTTAATTTTAGTTTTGCTCTTTTTTCGCCCAACTTGGCGGGTAATGCACTTATTAAAACCTCGTTTAGGTGTGATGTGGGTATTAGGTCTGCTTGGGGTAATTTTATTCCCGGCTACCTTATATGAAGGTTTAAAAACGACAACAGCATTGAATGCGAGTCTCTATTTAGCTATTTCGCCTGTATTGGTGCTATTTTTAAATCGGCTCGTTTTTAAGGAGAAAATCAGCCCGATTATTCTAAGTGGGGCAATAATCAGTTTGCTGGGAGTGCTGTGGCTATTGAAGCAAGGGAAGCTAACTCGCTTATTCAGCTTGGCAATTAATCAAGGTGATTTATGGGCGATTGCTTCTACTATAAGCTGGGCGGTTTATTGTTGTGTGATTCGGCTACGTCCGCAAGGTATAAGCAATACGGTGTTTTTGACCGTATTAGTGGGGCTGGCAGTTCTAACGTTAACGCCATTTTTTATCTATGAATATGTAGCAGAATCTGCAAAAAATTTAGCAAATTTGACCGCTTTACAATGGAGTGGGATAGGCTATTTGGTTATCGGACCTTCTATTCTCTCTTATGCGTTTTGGAATTTCGGCATTGCAATAGTCGGTTCTGCTAAAGGAGCGGTAATGACTAATTTTACGCCGCTCTTTGCAGCAATATTCAGTATTATTTTATTAAATGAATCAGTTCATTCTTACCATATTATTAGTGCCATACTGATTACGGCAGGGATACTGATTTGCAGCTATAAAAAACATTAAACGGAGGTACCGTATGTTTCGAACAGACATTACAGAGCGTTTTGAACAATTAAAAGCAGAGAAAAACTGTGCAGTTACACAGGCTATTATTGAGCAACTTATCAAACAAGATTTTCACGGACAGCTCTCTTATGAAGTGGTTGATGAACTCTGTGAAAAATTTAAACGCTCTCGTGTTGAGTTGGCTTTATATTGCATTGCCATTGCTGCCTGTTATGCGGTTACACCGGTTTCCGATTTTAATGTAGGGGCGGTTGCGATTGGCAAAAACGGAGATTTCTATTTTGGGGCAAACCAAGAGTTTTCCGGGGAATGTATGCAACAATCCGTTCATGCAGAGCAAAGTGCAATCTCGCACGCATTTTTAGCAGGGGAAACTTTGATAACAGATGTGGTTGTGAACTATACCCCTTGTGGGCATTGTCGCCAATTTATGAATGAATTAAACAGTGCGGCAAGCTTAAAAGTACATTTACCTCATAGCCAAGATAATTTGCTCCATAGCTATTTACCGGATAGTTTTGGGCCGAAAGATTTAGGAATTGAGAAAGTCTTATTTGATGAACAACCGCAACAATTTGAGGTTAAGGGCGATCATTTACAACAAGCGGCAATTTTTGCTGCTAATAATGCTTATGCCCCTTACAGCAACGCATTTAGTGGGGTTGCACTGCAAGTGGGTGGGCGTATAGTTTGTGGTAAATATACTGAGAATGCAGCTTTTAATCCTACTTTTTTACCGTTGCAAAGTGCGTTGAACTATCGATTATTTTTAGGGCTTGCCGATATTCCCGTTACTCGAGTTGTGCTGGCTGAGGCGAAAGGCTCTCTCAGTAGTTATGCAATGACTCAAGCATTGGTAAAATCACTCTTTGGGCTAGAGCTTGAATATATTTTGCTACAAGCGGTGTAATTTTGATTTATTTTTGCAAAGGTGTTGTATCTTTAAGCAATTTATTTTTTAGTGTTAAATTTTTTGATGAGCTTCACACTTTTGCAACAATTATATTTGCCTATATCGTTTTTTTATATATAGTGATACCACCGATTATCTATATTTTGTGAGGTTTTTATGGAAAATACTCCTCTTATTGAACCGAGTAAAAATACACGCAATAGCTTGATTTTTGTTGCAGATGCTATTTTATTTATTATTTTGTTAAATACCTTGCCTTTTACCCCTGAAGCCAATAAGGGGTTGGCATTGTTAATTTTCATTGCCGTCTTATGGCTAACAGAAGCATTACACGTTACGGTTACGGCATTATTAATTCCGATTTTGGCTGTAGCACTGGGGCTGGTTAAATCAAAAGAAGCTCTTGTTGCTTTTGCTGACCCAACGATTTTCTTATTTTTTGGAGGCTTTGCCTTAGCGACAGCATTACACATTCAGCAGCTAGATCGTATGATTGCCAATAAAATTATGGCATTAGCTAAAGGTAAATTATCGATTGCAGTTATTTATTTATTTGCGGTAACAGCGTTTTTGTCAATGTGGATGAGTAATACAGCTACAGCTGCAATGATGTTACCTTTGGCAATGGGGATTTTAAGTAAACTTGATCAGAAACAGAACCACAATACTTATCTTTTCGTGTTATTAGGAATTGCTTATAGTGCCAGTATTGGTGGAATGGGTACTTTAGTGGGAAGCCCACCAAATGCGATTGTTGCTTCTCAATTGAATCTGACTTTTGCTGATTGGTTAAAATATGGTTTGCCAATTATGCTAATTTTATTCCCGTTAATGATTGCAACACTATATATCGTATTTAAACCAAATTTTTCAGTTAGTTTTGATCGATCATTTGAGAAAATTGAATTAAATCGTTCTCGTATTATCACCTTGGCTATTTTCGTCTTTATTGCGCTTGGTTGGATTTTTGGTGATAAAATTAACCCTATTATTTCTGCATTTCTGGGAATTAATGGCAAAATTGCGAGCTTTGACACCATTCTTGCATTGATTGCAGCAGCCCTTATTTGCATTACTCGTGTCGCTAATTGGCAACAGATTCAAGAAAACACCGAGTGGGGGGTATTATTCCTATTTGGTGGTGGTTTGACGTTAAGTGCAGTATTAGGGCAAACTGGTGCAAGTAAAATTATGGCTGATGGAGTAGTTTCACTAATTGAAGGTGGGCATTTTTACCTAATTGGTTTAATAGTTGCGGCATTTATTATTTTCTTAACTGAGGTTACTTCTAATACAGCGAGTGCGGCTCTGTTAGTGCCGATTTTCATCTCTATAGCACAAGCATTAAATATGCCACCGGTCGGATTAGCCTTAATTATTGGCTTAGGGGCTTCTTGTGCCTTTATGTTGCCAGTTGCCACTCCACCGAATGCGATTGTATTTGGTACAGGGCAAATTAAACAAAGTGAGATGATTAAAGTCGGTTTCTGGTTAAATATCATCTGTATCTTTGTGATTGCAACTGTTGGGTATCTCTTCTGGTTGTAGTATTAAAACAAACTAAAATAGCCGAGTATTTACTCGGCTATTTGCATTATAAGAGATTAATTACCCCAAACTTCTTCCGCAATTTCTTTAATTAAATTTAACTTCGCCCATTGTGCGGCTTCGGTTAAAATATTGCCTTCTTCGGTGGAGGCAAAGCCGCATTGTGGTGATAAGCATAGCTGATTAATCGGCACAATTTGAGCCGCTTCTTTAATACGCTCAATGATCACATTTTTATCTTCTAAATCGCCAAATTTAGAGGTAATTAAGCCTAGTACCACTTGTTGATCTTTAATGTGGCGTAGCGGCTCGAAAGTACCTGCACGTTCGGTATCGTATTCTAAGAAGAAGCCGTCAACACGGCATTTACCGAATAACACTTCGGCAACCGGTCCATAGCCGCCTTCCGAGAACCAAGAAGAACGGAAGTTACCACGGCAGATGTGCATTGTAATTGACATATCCGCTGGTTTTGCATCAACAATACGGTTTAATAATGCGACATATTTTTCGGCTAAATCGTTTAAATCAAACCCTCTGGCTGCGAATTCTTTACGTTTATCTTCCGCACAGAATTGTCCCCAGCTGGTATCGTCTAATTGCAAGTTGCGTAGCCCCATATCGTAGAAGGTGTGCATTGCTTTGATATAAGCATTAGCAATATCATCATACAGTTTTTGTTCGTCTTGATATTGTGGTAACGGTTGGTAATCTTCTGCACGTACACAGCAGATAATATGTAACATTGTCGGTGCCGGAATAGTGAATTTGGTTGGGTAATCACCGGCGGCTTCTTTTAAAATACGATAAGCGTCCACAAAAGGGTGGCTTTCGGAGAAATCAATATTGCCTACGATTTTTACCGTTTGCCCTTTGGGTTTATGACCGGTAAAGTTCACGTTAAAGACTTCGGTTTCTTGCCAATCCATACCATCAAGTTCAGCTAGGAAATCTAAATGCCACCAAGTCCGACTAAATTCACCGTCAGAGACTGCTTTTACACCGTGTTGTTTTTGTAGCTCAACTAATTTTTTGACCTCTTGCCGTGTCACTTCACGCAATTCGTCACGGCTGATTTTTTGCTGGTTAAAATCTTCTCTGGCTTTTTTTAACGCATCAGTACGCAGAAAACTGCCTACAATATCATTACGATACGGGGCTTGGGTGCGGATTGTTGCTTCCGGAAATAATTGGCTCATAAATCACTCCTTGTAATTGTATTGGTTATAAACGCCGTTAATGATAGCAAAAAGAGTAATAAAAAGCCCTTCATTAGCTTATGAAAATTAATGAAGGGCAATATGAAAATTTTTACTGTACAAGCGGTCATTTTCGAGCAATTTTTTGCAAATTTTTACGATAAATCCACCGCTTGTAAGGTACGAGTGAGGACCCTCGCACCATCGGAGACATTATTGTGTTGCAACAATTTGCCCGTTTTGGTAATCCACCGTCACTGCTTTATTCGGCAATAATTTACCGCTTAAGATCCGTTGAGCAAGTGGATTTTCAAGCTCTTGCTGAATCGCACGTTTCAGCGGTCTTGCACCAAACAGCGGATCGAAACCGGCGTTGCCGATATGATCTAATGCTGCATCGGTTACTGTCACCTCATAGCCTCGTTCTGCTAAGCGTTGAATTAAGCGTTGTAGCTGAATCTTCGCAATCGAACGGATATGCTCTTGACCAAGTGAGTGGAACATCACCGTTTCATCAATACGGTTGATAAATTCAGGGCGGAAGTGCTGCCCAACGATTTCCATCACCATTTCTTTAACCACATCATAGCCCTTATGAGCATTTTCTTGAATTAAATGCGAGCCTAAATTTGAGGTCATAATCACTACCGTATTGCGGAAATCGACCGTTCTGCCTTGCCCGTCGGTTAAACGCCCGTCATCAAGCACTTGCAGTAGAATGTTGAACACATCAGGGTGAGCTTTTTCTACCTCATCAAGTAACACCACCGAATATGGACGGCGGCGAACCGCTTCGGTTAAGTAGCCGCCTTCTTCGTAGCCGACATAGCCCGGAGGTGCGCCCACTAAACGGGATACGCTGTGTTTTTCCATAAATTCAGACATATCAATCCGCACCATGGCATCAGGATCGTCAAACAAGAAATTGGCTAAGGTTTTGCTTAATTCGGTTTTACCCACACCGGTCGGGCCTAAGAACAGGAATGAACCAATCGGTTTATTAGGGTCGGAAAGCCCTGCACGGCTACGGCGAATCGCATTTGCCACTGCATCAACGGCTTCGTTTTGCCCGATAACCCGAGTGTGTAGCACCTCTTCCATACGCAACAGTTTTTCTTTCTCACCCTCCATCATTTTAGAAACAGGAATGCCGGTTGCTTTGGAAAGCACTTCAGCAATTTCCTCTTCAGTGACTTTAGTACGGAGGAGCTGAGCATCTGCATTTTTTTCGCCATTTTCGACCGCTTGTAACCGTTTTTCCAAGTTTGGAATCACGCCATATTGCAATTCAGACATCTTCTCGAAATCGTTTTCACGGCGAGCCTGATCCATCGCAATGCGAGCATTTTCCAACTCCGATTTAATATGTTGTGTGCCAAGTAAGGCGGATTTTTCCGCTTTCCAGATTTCTTCCAGCTCGGAATATTCACGCTCTTTCGCTGCCATTTCTTCGTCTAATTTGGCTAAACGCTGACGGCTCGCTTCATCTTCCTCTTTTTGTAACGCTTGGCGTTCCAATTTGAGTTGAATAATACGGCGTTCCAGTTTATCTAGTGGCTCAGGTTTAGAATCGATCTCCATACGCAGGCTTGAAGCGGCTTCATCAATCAAGTCAATCGCTTTATCCGGCAATTGACGGTCAGACACATAACGGTGCGAAAGCGTTGCCGCCGCCACGATGGCAGGGTCTGTAATTTGAACGTGATGATGGATTTCATAACGCTCTTTCAAACCACGTAAAATCGCAATCGTATCTTCAACCGTTGGTTCGTCCACCAATACTTTTTGGAAACGGCGTTCAAGGGCTGCATCTTTTTCAATGTATTGGCGATATTCATCAAGGGTTGTAGCCCCCACACAGTGCAATTCACCACGGGCAAGGCTTGGTTTTAATAAGTTGCCGGCGTCCATTGCTCCGTCTGTTTTGCCTGCTCCAACCATCGTGTGAATTTCATCAATAAAGAGGATAACTTGCCCTTCTTCTTTCGCCAGTTCGTTTAAAACCGCTTTTAAACGCTCTTCAAATTCACCGCGATATTTCGCACCGGCAATTAATGCTCCCATATCCAGCGAAAGTACACGCTTATTTTTCAAGCCTTCCGGCACTTCGCCGTTTACAATACGCTGTGCCAAGCCTTCTACAATCGCCGTTTTCCCCACACCCGGTTCACCAATTAACACAGGGTTGTTTTTGGTACGGCGTTGTAAGACTTGCACCGCACGGCGAATTTCTTCATCACGCCCGATGACCGGATCGAGTTTGCCGGCTCTGGCTCTTTCGGTTAAATCAATCGTATATTTTTTGAGTGCTTGGCGGGTATCTTCCGCATTTTGATTATTCACTGTGTCTCCTCCTCGAATTTGGCTGATGGCTTGTGTTAGTTTTTCCTTGTTTAAGCCAAATTGTTTAAATAATTTCCCCAAGTCGCCATTGTCATCAAGTGCAGCTAGAACAAAGAGTTCTGATGAAATAAAGCTGTCGCCGAATTGTTGTGCTAGCTTGTCTGATTGATTTAACAGTCTGACTAACTGTTGTGAAACTTGGGTGTTACCGCCTTGAACTTTCGGCAAGCGGTCTAAAATTTGTTGTAATTCACGAATTAAAGTCGGTACATCAACATTTAATGTAGTAAACAAAGAGGCAATCGAGCCACCTTCTTGTTTTAACAACGCATAGAGCAAATGTGCCGGTTCAATGTACGGATTATCTTTTCCTACTGCAAGCGACTGTGATTCTGCCAAGGCTTCTTGCAGTTTTGTGGTCATTTTTTCAAAATTCATTTCTTTCTCCTTACAATGAGTTTAGAAAGTGTAAATTTTTATTTACATCTCTTGTTGAAACACTAAATGGAGCTTGGTAAACAATTTTCAAGTAAAAATGTGAAAAAGATCACAAAAATAAATAAAATAACTCTTGTTGGGTATCTTTGTGTTAAAAGTTTGATAAATATCAATTCATTTCTATTTCATTTCATTTACACTTCGCTAAAGTTTACCTCATTATAGGTATTCTAATTATTTTTGAGGATATGAAAATGAAAAAATCAACTTTAGCAATTATTTTAGGTGGGGCATTATTAACTGGAACTGCGGTGGCACATCAAGCAGGTGATGTGATATTCCGTGCCGGTGCGGTACATGTTAAGGCAAATTCAAGTTCAGATGCAAAATCAAAAGCAGCGACAGGTATTGATGTAGATTTAGAAGTGAAAAACAATACTCAGTTAGGCTTAACTGCAACTTATATGTTAGCCGATAATGTGGGTATTGAGTTATTAGGTGCAACCCCTTTCTCTCATAAAATTAATGCCAAAGCCAAAGTTTTAGAATCAGGTGCAGAAGTAGATTTGGATAGAGTTGTTATCTTAAAACAATTACCGCCGAGCCTTTATGCCCAATACTATTTCTTTGAGCCAACTGCAAAAGTAAAACCTTATGTAGGTGCAGGTTTAAATTACACTCGCTTCTACCACGCTAAATCAGTTAGCCCTGCTGTTACTGACTTAAGTGTAAAAAAACATTCTTTCGGACCGGTAGCAAACCTGGGTGTTGATGTAAAATTAACCGATAACATCTACTTCAACGCGGCAGCTTGGTACACACGCATTAAAACAACCGCAAAATTTAAAGCAGCAGGTGCAGATCACGAAGTAAAAGTAAAACTTGATCCGGTTGTCTTATTTGCCGGTTTCGGGGTGAAGTTCTAATTATTTGTTGGGAACGAGTTGGGCTAATCTTAGTGATTAGCCCTTTTTTGTTAAAGTTGTTTGAATATAGCCCTTTCCACTTTTAATTAAATAATTGAAGAGATAATAAAATCTCACTATGCAAATATTTATTGGTGTAATTGGTAAATCTTGCTTGAAATTTTATAGATTAATCTCTATCTTATACACAACTGTTCGCCTTAACTTGCCAGTTAGGGCGTTTCTTTTTTTAATTTAATATTTAAGGATAAACTTATGAGCAATGTCATTCATACAACAGATGCTACATTTGAACAAGATGTTTTAAAATCAGATGTACCGGTATTATTAGACTTCTGGGCGCCTTGGTGTGGTCCTTGCCGTATGATCGGCCCCGTACTTGACGATTTATCTGTTGATGTACAATTTGATGGTAAAGTAAAAATTGTCAAAATGAACGTAGATGAAAATCCATCTGTACCAGCACAATTTGGCGTACGCAGCATTCCATTTTTACTATTATTCAAAAATGGTGAAGTGATTGCCCAGCAAGTTGGTGCAATTCCGCACGCACAAATGGCTGAATTTATCAAACAAGCATTATAATTTTAAGAGCAATACTAGGGCGAATTTATCGCCCTATTTTTTTGCAAATAAATAGTGAAAAAAGACCGCTTGTTTCAGATAAACCTAGTCAAAAGCTTACTAAATAGGTACAATCACTAACTTGCATTCTAAGCTTTAAAGTGCGATTCGATTTTATTTTGGAGATATTTATGTCGTGGAATGAATCAGGCAATCAGCAAGATCCTTGGGGTAAACCGGGGCAGAAAAAAGCTGAGCCAAAGCCTGAGCAACAAGAACAGGGTTCACAACAAGAGCCGGCCAATAATCAACAGAATGAACAACAGCCCCCTGATTTAGAAGAAGTATTTAGCAGTTTATTAAAAAAAATGGGTGGTGGAAAAGGGTCTAATAATAGTTCAAATCAACCTACTGCAAGTTTCGGTAAATTCCTACCTGTTGTTTTAGGTCTTGCTGCAATCGTTTGGGCTGGTTCCGGTTTTTATACTGTACAAGAGGCTGAGCGTGGAGTAGTTACTCGTTTAGGGAAACTCGATAGTATCGTAATGCCTGGGTTGAACTGGAAGCCGACTTTTATTGATTCTGTCACCAGAGTAAATGTGGAACGTGTGTCAGAGCTTAATACAAGCGGTTCAATGCTGACACAAGATGAAAATATGGTGCAGGTGGAAATGACGGTTCAATATCGTGTGGAAGATCCGGCTAAATATTTGTTTAGTGTAAGCAATCCTGATGACAGCTTAAAACAAGCTACAGATAGTGCATTGCGTTATGTGATTGGTCATATGACGATGGACGAAATTTTAACCACAGGGCGTGCAACCGTGCGTGAAAGAACGTGGTCGACATTGCGTGATATTATCAAAACCTATGATATGGGTTTATTGGTAACAGACGTAAACTTCCAATATGCACGACCGCCTGAAGAGGTGAAAGCTGCCTTTGATGATGCGATCAAAGCACAAGAAGATGAGCAACGCTTAATTCGTGAAGCAGAAGCTTATGCAAGAGGTGAAGAGCCGATTGCGCGTGGTCAGGCACAGCGTACAATTGAACAGGCTCAAGCCTATAAAGAAGCCGTTGTGTTGAATGCAAAAGGGGAAGTTGAACGTTTGAGTCAATTATTACCTGAATATAAAGCCTCTCCAGAGTTGACTCGTGAGCGTTTATATATCCAGACAATGGAAAAAGTGATGAAAAACACGCCTAAAGTGGTGATGGATTCAAACGGTAATAATTTGAATGTATTGCCTTTCGATAAGCTAATGAATTCTTCATCGGCAGTAAAAGCGGAGCAGCCTGCAGCGGCACAAGTAGTTACGCCACAAATTGTTCAGCCACAATTACAGCCAAGAACACAAATTCAGCCACAACAAGCAGAACAACAAGAACCAACTCGTAAGGGGAGATTTTAATCATGCGTAGATTATTAGTACCTATACTTGCCGTAGTTGCTTTTGTTGTGTTACAAGCAATCACCATTGTAAATGAAGGCGAACGTGGCATTATGTTACGTTTTAACAAAGTTCATCGTGATAGCGATCAAAAAGTGGTGGTATATGAACCGGGGATTCACTTTAAAGTACCATTTATCGACAGCTTAAAGGTATTGGATGCTCGTATTCAAACTTTGGACGGACAAGAAGATCGTTTTGTAACAGTCGAGAAAAAAGATTTATTAGTGGACTCCTATGTAAAATGGCGAATCAGTGATTTTGGCCAATTTTATACCTCTACTGGTGGTGATTACCAAAAAGCGGCGGATTTATTACGCCGTAAGGTAGGGGATCGTCTGCGTTCCGAGATTGGTTCTCGAACCATTAAAGATATTGTATCCGGTTCTCGTGGTGAGTTAATGGCAGGAGCCCAAAAAGCGCTGAATGCCGGTGAAGATGGAGCAGAGCGTTTAGGAATTGAAGTGGTTGATGTGCGAGTGAAGCAAATCAACTTACCAAATGAAGTTTCTTCTTCAATTTACCAACGTATGCGTGCCGAGCGTGATGCGGTTGCTCGTGAACACCGCTCACAAGGTAATGAGAAAGCAGAGGTAATTCGTGCCGAAGTGGATAAAAAAGTGGTGCTGATTTTGGCAAATGCGAACAAAACTGCCCAAGCCTTGCGAGGTGAAGGTGACGCTCAAGCTACAAAACTCTATTCAGAGAAATTTGGTAACGAGCCGGAATTTTACAGTTTTATTCGTAGTTTAAAAGCCTATGAAGATAGCTTTGCCGAAGGTCAAAATAATATGATGTTATTAAAGCCAAACAGCGAATTCTTACGCTTTATGCAAGCACCGACAAAATAATTGTATCTATAAAACCCGATCTTGTATCGGGTTTTTAATTTTCATCCCTATTCTGATCATAACAAGCGGTAAATTTTGGCTGATTTTTTGCAAAAAATTTGAAAAAATTGACCGCTTGCGATATGAAGTTATAATGGGTTTCGTTATTCATCCTAATTAAAAGAGGCATTTCTATGGGTAAAAGTGTTGCTATTCTTGGCGCTCAGTGGGGCGATGAGGGAAAAGGCAAAATTGTTGATTTATTAACAGATCGTGTGAAATATGTAGTACGTTATCAAGGTGGACATAATGCAGGGCATACCTTAATCATTAATGGTGAAAAAACCGTTCTGCGTTTAATTCCATCGGGTATTTTGCGTGATAACGTGACTTGTTTAATCGGTAATGGTGTAGTGCTTTCTCCAGAGGCATTAATGAAAGAGATGGGGGAGCTAGAAGAACGAGGCATTAATGTGCGTGAGCGTTTAAAAATTTCTGAAGCTTGCCCGTTAATTCTGCCTTATCACGTTGCGATGGATCACGCTCGAGAAGCGGCTCTTGGTAAAAACAAAATTGGTACAACAGGACGTGGTATTGGCCCAGCTTATGAAGATAAAGTCGCTCGCCGTGGTTTACGTGTCAGCGATTTATTCGACAAAGAACATTTTGCCGCAAAATTAAAAGATATTTTAGATTACTACAACTTCCAATTAGTCAATTATTACAAAGTTGAAGCGGTAGATTATCAAAAAACCTTAGATGATGTGTTTGCGATTGCGGATGTGATTACCGGAATGGTTGCCGATGTGACAACTTTGCTTCACGAAGCACGTGAAAACGGCGACAATATTTTATTTGAAGGGGCTCAAGGCACGATGTTAGATATCGACCACGGTACTTACCCGTTCGTAACCAGCTCGAATACGACAGCAGGCGGTGTGGCAACCGGATCAGGCTACGGTCCTCGTCATTTAGATTATGTATTAGGGATTATCAAAGCCTACTGTACCCGTGTAGGTAGTGGACCGTTCACCACCGAACTATTTGACGATGTAGGTGCTGAAATTGCTCGCAAAGGTAATGAGTTCGGAGCGGTAACCGGTCGCCCTCGCCGTTGTGGCTGGTTTGATGCCGTAGCCGTTCGCCGAGCAGTGCAAATCAACTCCATTTCAGGCTTCTGTATGACTAAACTCGATGTTTTAGACGGATTCAAAGAGCTAAAAATCTGCGTTGCCTACAAAATGCCAAACGGAAAAATTGTTGAATACGCCCCTCTTGCGGCAAAAGACTGGGAAGATGTTGAACCAATTTATGAAACAATGCCGGGTTGGTCTGAAAATACTTTCCGTGTGACAAAACGTGAAGATTTACCACAAGCCGCATTAGATTACATTAAACGTATCGAAGAGCTGGTCGGTGTGCCGGTAGATATTCTTTCTACAGGCCCGGATCGTGTCGAAACGATGATTTTGCGTGATCCTTTTGCAGCTTAATAAAAGATAAAATAAAGCCATTTAGTGAGATAGAGCTAGATGGCTTTTTTGTTTGAACCAGTAAACTTTACTTTGGCACAATTTTGTCACAATACAGAAAATAGTTCTTTAGCATGAGTTTTTAAGGCTGTGTAAGTATTTGAATTCAAAAGAATTTAATGGCACGCCCTAAAGGATTCGAACCTTTGACCCACGCCTTAGAAGGGCGTTGCTCTATCCAGCTGAGCTAAGGGCGCAGATGAAGATAATATAAAAAGAAGTGGTCGGCGAGATAGGATTTGAACCTACGACCCACTGGTCCCAAACCAGTTGCGCTACCAAGCTGCGCTACTCGCCGACATAAGATGTTGTTGATTATAGATTTCTTTGCACAACAGTCAATCTTTTTTTGTGAATGTCGGCTTAAATGATTGAAGTTTATCCGTTATTCAAAATTAGCTTATCAAAAAGGCTATTTTTTGAGAAAATGACGAATGTTTTGCCAAGTGATATTTCGGGAGGTAGTAATGACTGCACAAATTATTTCTGGGAGTGAGGTTTCTTCACAAATTAAAAAAAAGGTGAGTGAGAAAATTGCTCATTATAGTAAGCAGGGTAAACGTAACCCCGGTCTTGCAGTAATTTTAGTGGGGAGTGATCCTGCCTCTCAAGTGTATGTGGGGAGTAAGCGTAAAAGTTGTGCTGAAATTGGGATTGAGTCGAAATCTTATGATTTACCTGAAGAAACTACAGAGGCTGAATTATTAGCACTGATTGAAAAGTTGAATCAAGATGATTCGGTCGATGGGATTTTAGTCCAATTACCGTTACCTAAACAGATCGATTCGACTAAAGTGATTGAAGCCATCTTACCACATAAAGATGTTGATGGATTCCATCCTTATAATGTTGGGCGTTTATCTCAGCGTATTCCCACTTTACGCCCTTGCACGCCATACGGTGTGATGAAGTTGCTTGAAACAACAGGGGTAGATTTATATGGTCAACACGCAGTGATTGTAGGTGCGTCTAATATTGTTGGTCGCCCGATGGCGTTAGAATTGTTGCTTGGTGGTTGTACAGTCACAGTTACTCATCGCTTTACCAAAGATTTAGAGCATCATGTTCGCCAAGCAGATATTTTAGTTGTGGCAGTCGGCAAGCCTGAATTTATTCCCGGGGAGTGGGTTAAAGACGGTGCTATCGTGATTGATGTAGGGATTAACCGTGGAGCAGACGGCAAACTAAAAGGTGATGTAGAGTATTCAGTTGCCTCACAAAAAGCGGCATTTATCACCCCTGTTCCCGGTGGAGTAGGCCCGATGACGGTGGCAATGTTAATGCAAAATACCTTGCAGGCGTATGAAAACCATTTACAAGCGGTCTAATTTGACAGGTATTTTGCAAATCCTCGGCATTAGTCGAGGATTTCTTTTTCTGGGCTTTTTCAGCAGAAAAGGCTAAAATACTTGCCATTTTTGTCACACGATCCTTATTAAATATGAAATTTATTATCAAACTTTTCCCTGAAATTATGATTAAAAGCGATTCTGTTCGGAAACGCTTTATCAAAATTTTAACCTCAAATATTCGCAACGTATTATTAAAAGAGACCGAAAATGTGTCTGTGGTTCGCCATTGGGACTTTATTGAAGTTCGGGCGAAAGTAGAGGAAGAAACGGCATTAGTGCTTGATTTGCTTAAACGCACGCCGGGTATTCACCATATTTTAGAAGTGGAAGAAACTCCTTTTACGGATATGCACGATATTTTTGAGCAGACTTATGCTGCGGTTAAAGACGATCTTGAAGGTAAAACGTTTAGCGTGCGTGTTCGCCGTAAAGGAAAGCACGATTTCCGTTCGCTTGATGTAGAACGTTATGTCGGTGGTGGGTTGAATCAGCGGATTGAAACAGCGAAAGTGAAATTAACCAACCCTGATGTGACGGTCAGAATTGATATTGAACACGATAAAATGTTGCTGATTAAAGCTCGCCACGAAGGGTTAGGTGGGTATCCAATCGGCACACAAGAAGATGTGTTGTCATTGATTTCGGGTGGTTTTGATTCGGGTGTATCGAGCTATATGTTAATCCGTCGTGGTTCTCGTGTGCATTACTGTTTCTTCAATTTAGGCGGAGCTGCACACGAAATTGGCGTGAAACAGATGGCATATCATATTTGGAGCCGTTATAGTACCTCACATAAAGTCCGTTTTGTCGCCATTAATTTTGAAAATGTAGTGGGTGAGATTTTAGAAAAAGTCGATAACGGACAAATGGGCGTGGTATTAAAACGTATGATGGTACGGGCGGCAAGCCGTATTGCCGAGCGTTTTGATATTCAAGCGATTGTGACCGGTGAGGCGTTAGGACAGGTCTCGAGTCAAACACTGACTAATTTACGTTTAATTGATAAGGCATCAGATACGCTGGTATTACGTCCGCTCATCACTCACGATAAAGAGCAGATTATTGCAATGGCAAAAGCGATTGGCACTGACGATATTGCTAAATCAATGCCGGAGTTCTGTGGAGTAATTTCTAAAAATCCAACGGTTAAAGCGATCGAAGCAAAAATCTTGGAAGAAGAAGGCAACTTTAATTTTGAGGTACTGGAACAAGCAGTTCAAACAGCAAGTTATTTAGATATTCGTGAGATCGCTCAACAAACAGAAAAAGAGGTTGTTTCGGTTGAAACTACAACAGAATTGAGTGAAAACGATGTTGTGCTGGATATTCGTAGCCCAGAAGAGGTTGATGAAAAACCATTCCATTTAGACGGGGTGGAAGTGAAAGAACTCCCGTTTTATAAACTTTCCGGTCAGTTTAGCACGCTTGACCAAAGCAAAACCTACTTGCTCTATTGCCAACGTGGGGTAATGAGTAAATTGCAGGCTCTTTATTTGAAAGAGAATGGTTACAGCAATGTAAAAGTGTTTCGAGTGAAATAATGGCTTTGATTGCACCTTAATGATTGATTAAGGTGCAATTTGTTACCAAATGAGGCTTGCTAAAAAGAGTAGGATAACAGGAAATTCAAGCATGCCAACTTGTTTAACATTCCAGCCAAAGCTTGGCACAATAATGGCTCGAACAGTTGCAATTAAATAAGCAAAAAAGACCGCTTGTAGAGAGCAGAGAATGTAAAGCATTGCCAAAACTAAGTGTATTGCAATACTGATTTCCATATAAATTGGGTTTCTTCGCTCTCGCACTATACTTTTTATATAGAACGTCGTGGCAATAAAAAATAGGGTAGGGTGGAGCAGAATCTCAAACTGATATTGTTTTGTCACCAGATAATAAGCTGCCATTCCCATTATGCCAAAGGTTAGAATGCCGGCAATATCATTCCATAAATTGCGTTCATCCTTTTGTTTGGCGTAGTGAACTTGCACTAACCCAAGCGGTAGAATTATCGGTAAAAATTGCAAAATCGAAGGCTGAGCGTAGATCACCGGTAAGGCAAACAGCAGGCTTAAGCTAAAGTAGATTTTCGCCCATTTTTTATTGCGTTCAGTTGGCTTTTTACTAAAAAGCGAGAGAAAAGGGTAGGAAAAGAAGTAGAGAAATAGCCACGACAGCCCAAAGAAAATATGCAAAGCGGTAAAACCACTTTCAATAACGGCGTAGAGAAACGGCAACATTGCCATTGCTAATGCACCGTGTTGGTTGGATATAACGGGTTTTTCTTTGAACATTCAATTTCCCTCTTGATCTGGCAAATAAAAAAGCGACTAAACAGTCGCCTTTAAATTGTAAGAAAAGTTAGAATAATTTTCTAGAGGCTTCAAATAATTCTTCTTTGAACGGACGTCGCATATTATTGATCGCATCAATAATATCGTGGTGAACCAACTGCTCGTTTTGAATACCGACACAGTGACCGCCAAAGCCTTGCAGTAATAATTCCACCGCATAGACGCCCATACGGGAGGCCAAAATACGGTCGAAGGCACAAGGCGAACCACCACGTTGAATATGACCTAATACGGTTGCACGGGTTTCATTGCCGAAACGTGCTTCAATTTCTTTCGCTAATGCGTGAACATCGGTCATCAATTCTGTAATTGCAATAATTGAATGGCGTTTACCTTTGTGGAAACCTTCTTCAATGCTTCGCATTAATGCATCTTTATCTAAGCCTTTTTCCGGTACGATCACATATTCGCAACCACCAGCGAGGGCAGCACTTAGGGTTAAATCACCACAGTGGCGACCCATAATTTCCACAATCGAAATACGTTGGTGTGAACTTGAAGTATCACGCAGGCGGTCAATCGCATCTAATGCGGTTTCAAGAGCGGTTTGATAGCCGATGGTGTAGTCTGTTCCCACAATATCATTGTCAATCGTACCCGGAATACCGATACAAGGGTAGCCAAATTCTTCGGTTAATAATTTAGCCCCCATATAAGAACCATCGCCACCAATAACCACTAATGCATCAATGCTGTATTTTTTTAAGGTTTCAACACAATGTTTGCGAACTTCTGGTCTTTTAAAATCAGGGAAGCGGGCAGAACCTAAGAATGTACCGCCTCGGTTGATGGTTTCAGACACGGAACGGCGGTCAAGTGGGATCACTTTATCGTGGTAAAGCCCATAGTAGCCGTCTTGAATACCACAAACCTCTAAACCTTCATTAAGTGCGGTACGAACCACACCACGGATTGCCGCGTTCATTCCTGGTGCATCACCACCACTGGTTAATACTGCAATTTTTTTGATTTTTTTACTCATTTAAAAACACCTTGTTGATAAATTAAAGTTAAATTGGAAACTGGTGCAAGGTTACAATATTCAGCCTTTTCGTTCTACTAAAAAATACGTATTTTTTTGATTTAGCTTAGCTTTCTTGCAAAATTTCAAGGGTAAAATCTAGAGCGTTGAAAAAATGCTCAACATCTTGTTGATTATTGTAATGGGCAAGTGAAAGTCGGACTGTTCCGACCTCTTCTAAATGGCGTAAATAAGGCTTGGCACAATGCTCCCCTTGGCGGATCGCAATTTTACTTTGGGTTAAGAAAGCGGCAATATCGGCAGGGTGCTGATTTTTCACCACAAAGCTAATAGTCGGTGCATTTTGTTGCCCGATAATTTGCAAATTTTGATAAGAATTTAACCGCTTGCGGGTGTATTCAGCCAAGTCATAAAGCTGACGATTAAGATCTACAAAATCCCATTTTTCGAGCCAAGCTAGCACTTGCCCAAAGCCGATAATGCCGGCGATATTCGGCGTGCCGGCTTCCAAGCGATAAGGTAACTCTGCCACAGTTAATTCACTTTCCGTAATGTTTTTCAGCATTTTACCGCCAAATACAAGCGGTCGAATTTGCTCCAAACTTTGCAATTTGCCGGTTAGCACACCGACACCGTTTGGTCCATACATTTTATGGGCTGAGAAAGCGTAGAAATCTGCATCTAATTTCTGAACGTCCACTTGCTCTGAGCAAACTGCTTGAGCAATATCTAACACAATTTTAGCAGAGCAAGATTGGCGGATAAGCGGGATTATTTGTTCCGCTGGCTGACGAACTCCTGTTACGTTAGAAACTAAATTAAATGCAACAATTTTGGTTTTTTCTGATAACGCATTTTTAAGGGTTTCCAGCTCAATTTCATACTTATCATTAAGTGGCAACACCACGAGTTTCGCTCCTGTACGCTGTGCCAACTGCTGCCAAGGAATAAAATTAGCGTGATGTTCCGCTACTGAAATCACAATTTCATCACCTTCTGCAATTTGATGCTCCAAGCCATAAGCCACGGTGTTAATGCTTTGGGTTGTGCCGCTGGTCCAAATTACCGCCTCACGAGTTTCCACATTAAAGCGTTTCATGACCAAATCACGAGCTAATTCATATTGCTCGGTTTGTGGTAAATCATACTGACTGCGATGCACCGAACCTGCAGAGGCGTAAAAATAGCTTGTTGCTTGAATCAGCACATCAGGTTTCAGCGTGGTAGCGGCTGAATCTAAATAGGTCCAGCCGTCAGATTTTTCAAAAAAAGGGAAATGGGTGCGAAATTGTTGGTTGAGCATATAATTTGCCTTAAATGAGAATGAGTGTTATTTTATAAGTGCGTTTTTCTGAGTTGAGGTATTGTAGATGAAAAATAACTTACTCAATTATTTAAAAATCATATTATTCACTTACCTGTTCTCTCGAGTTTTGAACTATATCATAGCACAATTTAACTTTCCTGACGTCCCTAGTCATTTAGCTATGGTTGGCTTTTTTATGGTTTTTGTATTGGCGGCTTTATTGATTATTGTTCGCTCTTTTCTGAGCTATTGGAAGAATGAGAGAAGAAAAGGAGGCTAGAAATGAAGATTAAAAGAATGGTGATTGTATTTTTCTGGATTATTTTAATCCCTACTACTCTTTTAATATTGAGCTACTATCCTAGTATAGGAAGGATAGAAAAATGGGCTATTGCCTTCGTAATTGGATTGGTTTATGCATTTATTTTTCGTAAAACGTTAAAAATGAAATTCTTTTGAATATGTATTAATTTCTCTGGTGGAGGTGTTATGTTATCATTAAATTTTAAATATACTTTATTGTTATCAATTTTATTATCTGCTTGTACTCATTCTACAGGGGGAAATGAAAAAGATAGTCAATGTTTCTCTTCTGCGTATGTGAACCGGCATATAAAAGATTCGGTTCACCGGAAAATAATGTATGACAGATGTTTAAGAGAAAATAAGACTTATCTGATAAATAACAGTTATTGAGTTTTAGTATGGAGTTTCTATGGGGATTGTTACTGTAATTTATATTGCATTTATTTATTTATTTATTTATTTATTTTTTTATTTACAGATTTATTTACCCGTTGTTAACATTTGAGTGTAGTGTAATTTTTTATGATATAGTGTTTTTCTGTTTTTTATTTGCTTTTTATATTCTTAAGAAGAAATATTGGTAATATATTCAGGGTAATGTTAATCAAGTTTTTTAACCTGTGTATGCTGTTAATTTTATATGTTTATAAAAATTTTAAATTCCATCCTTTTATTAAAATTTTAAATTTATTGCCCTGAATGACAGGTAAATTAATTCCTATTTTTCTGTTCTTGCCGATAAAGTTTATTGCACGGAATGCCGTCGTTGTTGCCGTCTAGCTCTTTCCAACCGCATTGTTGAAAGTAACGTTTTGCCTGTGCGTAATTGCCGATTTGGTTGCAGCTTAATTTAATTTGGCAATCAATCGTTGGTGGCTGGTTTGCAATATTTTCTGGTTTTTTGACCGCTTGTGGTAAGGTTGAGGCGTGTGTTTTTCGCCATTGGCTCGGGTTAATCGGGAATTTGTCCTGCCATAAGCCGATTTTAGCTTGCTGTGCTTGATCTTGTGCTTCGATATATTCCCGCTTTGTGGTGTAAGCCCACGCCATACCGTTTTCCACTAAGGCTAAGTTGATGTTTTTACCATTCAAATAGAGGGTGGCAAGTAGTCGCTGGTAACGATCATAGCCTGAAACTATGGCAGTAATGTTTTGTTGAAACACGAATTGAGCCAGAGCTTGTTTGGCTTTGTTGCCGTAAGGCTGCGCTTGTTCGGGGGCATCAATATGTTGTAGCCTTATTTTTAGTGGTGTTTTATTGACCAAACAAGTGAGGGTGTCGCCATCGCTAATGCCAACGACTTTGCATTGTAACTGGCGTTCGGCGGCATATACCGATGAGAAAAATAAGCCAAAAATTAAGGTATAAAGGTATTTCATTTATCAAAAAAGAGAGGGCTAATTAGCCCTCATTCTATCATTTTTTATTCGGTTTCGCCTGTTTTAAGGCGGGCGAAGAAATCTTTTGTTTCCCTAATAATCACTTTGCGTAAGGCAATCAATGCGATTAAATTCGGGAATGCCATTAAGCCGTTTACGATGTCTGCCAATGTCCAAATCGTATCGAGCTGTAAGAATGGAGCAGAGGCGATGAGTGCAATAAACAGCAAACGGTATAATTTAATGTATTGAGTGCGACCTCGAGTGAGATAGACAAAACAGCGTTCGCCGTAGTAGCACCAGCCTAAAATGGTGGTAAAGGCAAAGAAGACTAAGCCAACTGTCACAATTATCGCACCGAATGAGCTGTTTAAACCTTGAGTAAAGGCGGTAGTGGTGAGTTCTGCTCCTTTGACATCACCTGCCCAAGCCCCTGAAATTACAATCACTAAGCCGGTCATAGTGCAAACGATGATGGTATCTAAGAACGTACCGGTCATTGAAATTAAGCCTTGGCGTACCGGCTCTTTGGTTTGAGCGGCGGCAGCGGCGATGGGGGCAGAGCCTAATCCTGATTCATTTGAGAAAATGCCACGTGCAACCCCTAATTGAATCGCTTGCATGACGGTGAAACCAACCGCCCCGCCTAATGCCGCTTGTGGGTTAAAAGCTGCGTGTACAATGGTAACAATTGCTTGTGGGACTTTTTCCATATTCAGCAGAATGACGGATAAAGCTGCGATGACATACCCAATAGCCATAAATGGTACAACAACGGTTGCAATTTTAGAAATTCGTCTGACTCCTCCTAAAATAATTGCAGTGACAACGAGGGTTAAAATAATCGCACTGAAGATAATCGGTACATCAAAGGTGCTTTCTAGGGCGTGGGTAATGCCATTCACTTGGGGGAATGTGCCGATGCCAAGCAATGCAACCAATACGCCAAAAAACGCAAAGGCTTTAGCGAGCCAACGCCATTTTTTGCCCATTCCCAGTTCGATATAGTACATCGGACCGCCAGCCACAAATCCGGCTCTATCTTTAGTACGATATTTAATTGCCAATAAGCCTTCGGCATATTTTGTTGCCATACCAAATAGGGCAATGAGCCACATCCAAAATAATGATCCCGGTCCGCCCGAATGAATGGCGGTTGCCACGCCGACAATATTCCCCGTGCCGATAGTAGCTGCTAGGGCAGTGGAAAGGGCGGCAAAAGCCGAAATATCGCCCGATTGCCCTTTGCCTTTTTCCGGCTTGAACATATAGCGAAAGGCTCGTCCGAGTTGGCTTAATTGAATACCTTTGAGTGAAAAGGTTAAATATAACCCTACGCCTGAAATTAAAAGCAGGAGTGGGGGACCCCAAACAAAATTGTTGATTTGATTAAGAATAGTGTCGATAGACATTTGATGTTCCTCGTAAAAACTGCTTACAAGGAAAGAAAAGGAATGCAAGAGACAAGCGGTTAAAAAACGGAAATTTTTTGCAAAGAATTAGCAAAAAATCACCGCTTGTATCGTATAACTTTTCTCCCCTGTCCTTTTGCCTGAGCGTTTCACGCATTGTTGCATTTTCGCCTTCGGCGGCGGATTTTTATCCGCTCTCTCCAAGGGTTCGTCCAGTAACAGTCCCCGCAGTGTTCACTGCACCTGAAAGAGTTTACCTCGTCGGTGAAATGTTAATTCATTTCTCTCCAGCTACCTTCATCCGAACAATCTAATTTATTTTATAATGTAAAATAAAAAAGAGTTGCCAAATTCTAGCAACTCTTTTGCTTCCGTCAAGTGAATTTAACGATATTTTTGTTCTTTCGGTACTTCTTCTAAATCGCTAAATAATACGGCATATTTTTGGGTGGCTTTATTGGATTCTAATGCTACTTTACACGCCATCGTAAGTGGAACAGAAAGTAACATTCCTACGGTGCCAAGTAACCACCCCCAAAATAGAAGTGAGAGGAACACTACAAGGGTAGAAAGCCCAAGTTTCTTGCCCATTAATTTAGGCTCAAGTGCATTACCTACGACCATATTAATCACGACAATGCCGATTAAAGTGCCTAATCCTATAGAAAAGCCATTTAGTACCAAGGCTTGAATCACAATTGGAATTCCCGCCAAAATAGAGCCGATATTCGGGACGTAGTTAAGCAGGAAGGTTAGAATTGCCCATAAAATCGCATATTCTACGCCTAGGATTTCAAGCAAAGTCCAGACTAATCCACCGGTGAGTAGGCTCACAAAGGTTTTTACCCCAAGGTAACCAATCACCCCTTCAAGTACTTGGTTGATATACTCTTTTTCGTTGCTTAAATCATCATCTGGGCTAAGTGCGAGGGCTAATTTATATTTGGCAACCGGCATTTCCAATAGCATAAAAATGACGACTAAGAAAATCACAAAAATATTCGATAATGCACCGGATAGCCCCATTAGCAGTTTGCTGACCAAATTCATTATTGAGCTTGGGTCAAATTTGCTCATAATCTCTTCTTGTGAGAGGGTAAGTGGAATATGCCATCTATGAGCGAGTTCTAGAATCACCTGGATTCTAGACGAAAGTTGGATTTTGTATTGCGGAATAGCATTAGTAAATTCTTGCAAGGTACTATTGATAATGCCGGCCAAGAAGGTAAAACCCAAAATAAAGACAATCAGTAAGATGGTAATAGCTAACCATAATGGCACTTTACGCTTAGTCATAAATTTGATCATTGGTGAACAAATAATGGCAATAAATAGCGAAAGTAAAAATGGCACAACAATTTCATTGGATAATTTAATCCCTGCCAGAATAATGATAATGGAGGCTATCGCTACGAGAGTTTTGGTGGAATGTGTCATAATTTTTCCTTTTACAAGCGGTTAAAAATCGGCAATTTTTACAAATTAGTGATTCTCAAACCAACTTTCTAAAATTAAACAAGCGGAAATGGAATCCACTTTATCCTTTTTTAATGCTTTGTAACCACCACGAGAAAAAATTTCCGCTTTTGCTTCAACAGTAGTGAGGCGTTCATCTTGTAGCTCAACCGGCAGATTAAAACGTCCGTTTAAGCGATTGGCAAATTTTCTGGCACGCTGAGTTAAAGGCTGCTCTGTGCCGTCCATATTCAAGGGTAGCCCAACAACCAGCATATCTGGTTTCCAATCTTGCAAGAGTTTTCCGATCTCTTCCCAGTTTGGAATACCGTCTTGGGCTTTAAATGTAGTTAAACCTTGAGCTGTGCCGGTAATACTTTGTCCAACTGCACAGCCGATGCTATTTGTGCCAAAATCAAAGGCAATCACGGTTTTTGTTGTGGTTTCTGTCATTAAGCTCTCCCAGCTCTTGACGGTATGCTTGAAAGCCCCATCATTTCATAGGCTTCTGCCCAACGCTCTAAATAACCGGTTTCAAACAGCGTTTTTTCATTCGCATCAGACACAATCCAATAATTTTGAGCAATTTCTTGCTCAAGCTGGCTGCCACGCCAAGTGGAACAACCTAAACACACAATAAATTTTTCAGGTGAAGCCAGTGTGCCAAAGGAGTCTAACACATCACCGGAGGTTGTGAGCGTAATTTTATCGGTGATCGGATAAGTGTGAATAAAATCATTGGCGGTTTTGGTGTGAATAATAAAGCCACGATCTTGATTTACCGGCCCACCGCTTAACACCATTTGGTCTTTTTTGTAATCACGCTGGTTCGCCATTTGGAAATCCATTCGGGTAATCAGCTCTAGAACCGACAGATCGGTAGGAGTGTTAATTACTACTCCCATTGCACCTTGCGGATTATGTTCGCAAATATAGACCACCGTACGCTCGAAATAGTCATCGTCCATTTCCGGCGTAGCAATTAAAAATTTACCTTGTAAATTCTCTAACATTAAATATCTCCAAAACAAACTTGTAACGCAGTAATTGCCGCAAGTGAGGCGGTTTCTGTGCGTAACACTCGTTTACCCAGCAATACTTCAGTAAAACCTTCGCTCTCGGTCATGGCGATTTCTTCGGCAGATAATCCGCCCTCAGAGCCAATCAGTAAACGAACCCCGGCTTTCGGCACATTCGGTAGCTCACGAATGGTATATTTGGCTCTTGGGTGCAAATTCAGTTTCAACATATCGTCTTGCTCTTTGCACCAGTCGGTGAGTTTCATAATCGGGCGAATTTCAGGGATTTCATTTCGTCCGCATTGTTCACAGGCGGCAATCGCAATTTTCTGCCATTGCTGTAATTTTTTATCTTGTCGTTCATCATTGAGTTTTACACCACAACGTTCCGACCAAAGTGGAGTAATGGTTTTTACCCCCAGCTCCACCGATTTTTGAATGGTAAATTCCATTCGATCACCTCGGGAAATCACTTGCCCTAAATGGATCGGCAGGTTGGATTCTCGGTCATCTAATTCACTTGAATCAATTTTTGCAATAATTTGCTTTTTTTCGACTGCTTGTAACGTAGCGTGGAAAACGTGGTTTGAGCCATCAAATAAAATGATTTGCTCACCTTGTTTCATTCGTAACACTCGCCCAACGTGGTTAGCGGCATCTTCACTTAACACGCAACTTTGAAGACCAGCTAATGGCTGTGGGTGGTAAATTCTTGGGATTCTCATAATTATCTAGTTATAAATGAAAGGCAGACGATTGTCTGCCATAGGTAAGTTAAAACAGGTTAAGGATAAAGTCTTGAACAATGCAAAATAGTAATAATTGAAATTTCATTCTCTTTAACTTCATACACTATCTATAGCCGTTATGATATAGTTCTCTCGTATTAATAATTGCACCTTTTACGCCCATTGTAGGAAAAATGACTAAATTATTAATACTATTTTCCAATTCTTCTAGTATCCTAATTCCGCTACTTGCATAACCGGTAAATTCACTAACAGAGATTGCAATATTCTCTAAATCTATTAAGGCTTCTTCAGTATAATAAATATTATGCAACTTTTTTGGCATTTTCAGCACCTCTAAAAGCGGCAGCAATAACTCTTTTTCTGACCTCTTTGGGTGAATAAATCCGACCGTTTTTAATATCTTCCTGTCCTTG
Source organism: Mannheimia haemolytica (assembly GCA_900638155.1). Classification (NCBI taxonomy): domain Bacteria; kingdom Pseudomonadati; phylum Pseudomonadota; class Gammaproteobacteria; order Pasteurellales; family Pasteurellaceae; genus Mannheimia; species Mannheimia haemolytica. The sequence continues at coordinate 1,094,997 of LR134495.1, forward strand.
CTTTACTTTTTTAGCAAGATAATCAAGATATTCTTGGCTAACATTATGATAAGGATTATTCATATTTTTCCTCCTTGCGATGAGTTTCTATTGTGGGGGCTACTGATCGTTTAATCAAGTTAATTTATCTTATTTTTCGAGCCACATCACAAAACGAGAAAACAACAAGCGGTCATTTTTCCACGTTTTTTGCAAAAAATCGAAGAAAGATGACCGCTTGCCAGAAAAAATTAATTATTTGAACTGGTGAATTGCATTGGCGATTTCATTATCGTTGTAAATAGCTTTCACCACATCAGAATAGGCTTGGTCTAACACTTTCTTGATTTCATCATTGCTGGCACCAAATGCACCTTCGTAACCACGGGTAGCGTTGAAGTTTTTGCTAAAGTTACCTTTAGAACCTTGAACCGCCACTTCTACACTCACTTGAGCATCAGCTTTGTAGCGTAAATTTCCTTGTTCTACTGTGGCAAAGAATTTACGAATATTCACTACCACATTTGCATTCGCTGCACCCTGTACAATTTGGAAACCTTTTGCATTCAGGTCTTGTTGAACGGCTTGTTGGAACATTGCTGCAACTTCAGGCACTGCGGTTAAACGAATCACTTCTCCGTTTTTAGTGTAGCTTGCGATTTCACGCGAGGTGCGTAAATCTTGTGTCATTACATTCACCGCAGCCGTTTGATTGTTTGTGTTAAATACGGCAGTTGGTGTTGGAGTAGCAAATGTTAATGTGTTGGATTGGCTTTGGCAGCCGGCTAGTAATGCGGCAGCAAAAGTAGTGGCTAACACTAACGTTTTTTTAGAGCGTTTCATAGTAAATCCTTCTATATTGAATAAATTTCGAGAAAATTTCTGCTTAGTATAGTATTATTTCGTTTTGATTTTCAATGAACGAGAGCAAAAAATGTCGGTAGAACAGACAATTATTCAAAAAATTAAGACAGAATTTCAGCCGATTTTCTTTAATGTAGAAAACGAAAGTTATATGCACAGCTCAGGTAGAGGAGCAGAATCGCATTTTAAATTAACTTTGGTGTCAGATAAATTTGAAGGGCAGAGAACAGTTGCACGTCATCGTGCTGTCTATGCTTGCTTAGCTGAGGAATTAGCTAATGGCGTTCACGCACTTGCTTTGCACCTATATACCCAAGGTGAATGGGAAGCGACTGGCGGACTTGTACCTAAATCGCCAAATTGCTTAGGTGTTGGGCAATAAGTGGATAAAAATGATTTATTTTATTTTGTGAAGAAAATACTTGAAAGAGCCGTGTAAAATTGCTATATTTACGCCATCTTTTTGTTGATTCGGTGAGATGTCCGAGTGGTTGAAGGAGCACGCCTGGAAAGCGTGTATATGGGAAACTGTATCGGGGGTTCGAATCCCCCTCTCACCGCCATTCATACTGAAAGATTCCTTACTGTTTTCATAGATATTTCCTTGGTTAAGTTAAAGTAGATAATACTTTTTCATTTTTAGGTTATCCCCGAGCAAACATTGCTTGGGGATTTTTTTATGCGATCGGCGATAGATTACAAAGAAAAAGGATTCCGAAGAATCCTTTTTATCTGCTTTTAACGTACTTTACCTAGTTTATAGTTATTGCTGTTTTTTACCGTGTTGCCATTTGGGTCGCAAAGTTCAACGTGTTGTTCAGACACTTGGAAGGCAAGATTGCCTGATGCTTTTTCCAGACGAATCACATTTGGCTTATTGGGTTCCCAACTGTATGTGCCTTTGTCTCGGTAAGTGTATTCTTTTTTATCTTTAAAATATACCGTATCATATTGGTAGGTTTTATCTGCATTTAAGGTTAGCTGGGCTTGGATTTTCTCACAGTCAGCACACGGTAATTCACCTGCATAAGTACCGCTAACGCTTTTTTGTGGTAGCAATGAGCAAGCCCCTAGCATTGCGGTGGTAAAACCAATGAGTGCGATTTTTTTCATACTATTTTCCTCTTCAAAATTAAATTATGTAACACTCGGATTTACTCTAAATTCAAGTTGGGTTATTTCAGGTAAATCGGTTTGTATCTGTTTTAGTAACATATTTTGTTGCAAGATTAAACCTTGCCGTACGGTTGCATTCTTAACGCTCACAATAAGCTGATTATCAACTAAATTCACTACTCGGTAAAGCCCACGATAAGATTCTGGCCATCTTTTCTGAATTTTTTGGTTTAAATCGTTAATGAAGTTTGCTTTTTCGACAATACGGCTTAAGCTTGAGTTCTGTAAAATGTCATTAATCTTTTTAGGTGCTGAATTTTTCATCTGTTTCTTTACATTTCGTCTTATTTTAGGCTTGATTTTACGATACTTGACCCAATAATTTACTCATTCGGCTTGAATTTAGCGTATAATTAGCCCAATTTTTTCGTTTATCTTAATTTAATGAGCTTATTTTTAAAACACTTTCATCGAACGCCTTTTTGGTCGCAACTCTTTTTGGGAATGGTTGCGATACTTGCTTTACCTGAAATTCAGGTTGCGTACGCCAATGAAAGTGAACAGGAAACCGTTCTTAATCAATCTTTTCTTCAATATGCTCAATCGGCTAATGATATTGAGCAACAATCGCTTTTTATTGCAGAGTTAATCCATAAAATTGTGGAAATTAAACCACAAGCGGTGCATTTTTGCGAATTTTTTGCAAACTCCTACCGCTTGGATAGACAAAATGCTTACCCAATTCGAGCCGGGCCACAAACCTAAATATAATTTAATTTTACCATTAATTGATTAACCCATTTTTATATTTAGGAATAACACAATGATTTCAAAATTACTGACTTCTATTTTTGGCTCAAGCAACGATCGCACTTTAAAACGTTTAAGAAAGCGAGTGGCACAAATTAATAAGCTTGAACCAACCTTCGAGCAATTATCTGATGAAGCGTTAAAGGCTAAAACAGCGGAGTTTAAACAACGTCTTGCAGATGGTGCGTCGCTAGATAGCCTATTACCGGAAGCTTTTGCGACAGTGAGAGAAGCAAGCAAACGAGTATTAGGTATGCGCCCGTTTGATGTACAACTGATTGGCGGCATGGTGCTAACCGGGCGTAATATTGCCGAAATGCGTACCGGTGAGGGGAAAACCTTAACTGCGACTCTCTCTTGTTATTTAAATGCGTTAACCGGCAGAGGGGTTCACGTTGTTACCGTGAACGACTACCTTGCCCGCCGTGATGCGGAAACCAACCGTCCGTTATTTGAGTTTTTAGGCTTAACCGTTGGGGTGAATATCCCGGGTTTACCGCCGGAAATGAAACGAGCGGCTTATCAGGCAGATATTACTTATTCGACTAACAGCGAATTGGGTTTTGACTACTTGCGTGATAACTTAGCTCACGACAAAAACGATCGTTTTCAGCGTGAGCTACACTATGCATTAGTGGATGAAGTGGACTCGATTTTAATTGACGAAGCCCGTACGCCGTTAATTATTTCAGGACCGGCGGAAGATGCGACCCAAATTTATCAAGCGGTAGATCAAATTATTCCGCATTTGATTGCTCAAGATAAAGAAGATACCGAAGAGTACACCGGTGAGGGCGATTTTACCTTAGATCTGAAAAACAAACAGGCTCATTTAACCGAGCGTGGTATGGTGAAAGTAGAGGATTTCTTAACTCAAATGGGGTTAATGGAAGAGGGCGAAAGTTTATATCACCCTGCTCGTATTTCGCTGTTACACCATGTGAGTGCAGCATTGCGTGCCCATAAATTATTTGAACGCAACGTAGATTACATTGTAAAAGACGGTGAAATTGTGATTATTGATGAGCACACCGGTCGTACAATGGCTGGACGTCGTTGGTCTGACGGCTTACACCAAGCGATTGAAGCTAAAGAGCGTGTGGCTATTCAGGGCGAAAACCAAACTGTTGCCTCAATTACTTACCAAAACTATTTCCGTTTGTACGAAAAATTAGCCGGTATGACTGGTACGGCAGACACCGAAGCCTTTGAATTCCAGCAAATTTATGGACTAAATACGGTGGTGATTCCAACCAATAAACCGGTAATTCGTGATGACCGTACTGACCTAATGTTTAAAAGCGAAGCAGAGAAATTTGCGGCGATCATTACTGAAATTAGAGATTGTATCGAACGCAAACAGCCGGTATTAGTGGGAACGGCATCGGTGGAAAAATCGGAGTTATTATCGGCAGAATTAACTAAAGCCGGTATTGCTCACAATGTATTAAATGCCAAGTTCCACGCCCAAGAAGCGGAAATTGTAGCAGAAGCCGGTGCACCGGGGGCGGTTACTATTGCCACCAATATGGCGGGTCGTGGTACGGATATTGTGCTTGGCGGTAACTGGAAAATGGAAATTGCCAAGCTTGAGAACCCGACTCAAGAGCAGATTGATGCGATTAAAGCGGCGTGGCAAGAGCGTTATGACATCGTTATGCAAGCCGGTGGGTTGCATATTATCGGTACGGAACGCCACGAATCTCGTCGTATCGACAACCAGTTGCGTGGTCGTTCCGGTCGTCAAGGCGACCCGGGTTCGTCACGTTTCTATCTCTCTTTAGATGATGCCTTAATGCGAATTTACCTCAACGAAGGTAAATTAAATATGATGCGTAAAGCCTTTACCGAAGAAGGTGAAGCGATGGAGTCTAAACTGTTAACCAAAGTGATTGCCTCTGCACAGGCGAAGGTAGAAGCCCATAACTTTGATGGTCGTAAGAGCTTGTTACAGTATGACGACGTTGCCAATGAACAACGTAAAGTGATTTATGAACAACGTAATCATTTATTGGATACCGATGATATTTCATCAATGATTGAAACTATTCGCCAAGATGTATTTGACAATACTATTAGCGAATACATTCCGCCTCAATCTATCGAGGAAATGTGGAATGTACCGGGCTTGGAAGAGCGTTTACGCCGTGAATTTGGTTTAGATTTACCGATTGCTCACTGGCTTGAAACTGAAAAAGACTTGCATGAAGAGACTTTGCGTGAACGTATTTTAAATATTGCGATTGCAGATTACAAAGCGAAGGAAGAAAAAGTAGGCTCAGAGGTAATGCGTAATTTTGAAAAAGGCGTGATGCTCCAAAACTTAGATGAGCTTTGGAAAGAGCATTTAGGTGCAATGGATTATTTACGCAAAGGTATTCACTTGCGTGGTTATGCGCAAAAAGATCCTAAGCAAGAATATAAAAAGGAATCTTTTGCGATGTTTACCAATATGCTTGATACCTTAAAATTGAATGTAATTAGCATCTTAAGCCGTATTCAAGTGCGTAGCCAAGAAGAGATAGAAGAGGCTCAACGCCAGCAAGCTGAAATGGAAGTTGCAAGTAAGCCAGCTACACAAGCTAGCGATTCTGTTGCTGAAAGTAGCGAAGAAAATAGTGCTGAGAGCCTAACTGAAGAAGAGTTGGCGAACTTAAATATCGGTCGAAACGACCCTTGCCCTTGTGGTTCAGGCAAAAAATATAAGCATTGCCACGGTAACAAAGCGAGATATTCGTAATTAACAAGCGGTCATATTCAGTCAGGAATTTGCAAATTTTCTGCTTAATATGACCGCTTGAGTTTATAGAAGAGAGAAGGAAACTATGTCAAAACCGATTATTCAAGTCTCAGCAGGGATTATTCGTAACGAATTTGGGCAAATTTACTTAACCCAACGTTTAGAGGGGCAAGATTTTGCTCAGTCTCTTGAATTTCCCGGGGGGAAAGTCGATCCTAATGAAACCCCTGAAGAAGCACTAAAACGAGAATTAGAAGAAGAAATTGGTATTCAAGTGTTAAGTGCTTTTCCGTATGAAAATTTTTGCTTTGAATATCCAACCAAAATCATTGAATTTTTCTTTTATTTGGTGGAAGAGTGGGTAAATGAACCTTACGGAAGAGAAGGGCAAGAAGGTTTTTGGATCGCACAATCGGATTTAGATGAGGGAGCTTTCCCACCGGCAAATGCCCAATTAATTAAACGCTTAAAAGAACACGCATAATTTGTATTGAGAACTGTATCTAAAGTAATTTAGCTGCGGTTTTTTATTGGATACGCTATTGAGACATTTATAAAGCTGATGTAGGGGCGAATTACTATTCGCCCTTTCTTTTTTGCAGAGTTTTAGTAAAAATGACCGTTTGGTATACCTAATAAATAATGATTGTATCGGATTTAGCACAACTTATATTATTGAGGAGCGTCATTAAAAAATGGTAATAAAATAATAGATGCGGGAATCGTAATTGGTGCTGCAATGACCGAAATGGTGTCATCAAAGCTAAATTCTATGCTTTTCTGATAACTTTTCGCTTTAGCGATTATAGGTTGCTTAAATTTATACTTTTCTAGTATTTCCTTGCGATTTTTAAACTGTGTGATTTTACCACCAAGACCTGCATAGCTTTTCCATAGATATTCTTTTGAATGGCTAAATTCAAAACCTAACTTTTGTAGAGCTTGAATATCGCTCATGGTGAGATTTTTTGCAATAAATTGCGGACTGTACTGAATTTGAATATTTTCATCATAAATAGCTAAAGTAATTCGGTGATTACTGATCTTCCTTCCATACGGACTTTGAAGAAGTTTATTCAAAAAATAAATAACATCTGAAGCTTTTGTATTATCTGTCAGCGTTTTATCAAATATCGCATCAATTGTGGAACCAATGAAATAAATTTTATCTGATTCAAGCAAAATTGCTTGTACAGGTTCTTCAAATTCTTTTCCTCTAAAATCATAACTTTCGTTAAAGCATGCGGAGAGAAACCATAGTGAGCAGAGCATTAAGTATTTTTTCATTTTATTATCCTATCTTGAAATTAATAGTTTAAATGGTATAAGAGAATTGGAGTTTTTCTAAACAGAAACAGATTTCTTAGGTATATAGTTTTATCAAAAATGGTCAAATTTGTAAAAAATTTTACAAATTTGACCGCTTGCACTTGAAACTCTAAAATCTGCCTTTATATTATTAGGCGTTACGCATTTTGCGTGAAGTTTTATTTATTCATTTTTAAGAAAAGGAACATATTATGGCACTTCGTCCATTACACGATAAAGTTATTTTAAAACGTGAAGAAGTTGAAACAAAATCGGCAGGCGGTATTGTTTTAACCGGTTCGGCAGCAACAAAATCAACCCGTGGCAAAGTGATTGCAGTGGGAACAGGTCGCATTTTAGACAATGGTTCTGTTCAGCCTTTAGCAGTTAAAGTGGGCGATGTAGTGATTTTTAACGAAGGCTACGGCGTAAAAACCGAAAAAATTGACGGCGAAGAAGTGCTGATTTTAGCAGAACACGATATTTTAGCGATTGTAGAATAATTTTATTCTATACAAGCGGTTAAAAAAGCAAAATTTTTTACACATTTCAAAACAAAGGATTTAGAAAATGGCAGCAAAAGACGTGAAATTTGGTAACGATGCACGCGTAAAAATGTTAAAAGGCGTGAATATTTTAGCCGATGCGGTAAAAGTAACTTTAGGCCCTAAAGGTCGTAATGTGGTGTTAGATCGTGCTTATGGTGCACCAACGATTACAAAAGACGGTGTGTCGGTTGCCCGTGAAATCGAATTAGAAGATAAATTTGAAAATATGGGGGCTCAAATGGTGAAAGAGGTTGCCTCTAAAGCCAATGATGCCGCCGGTGACGGTACAACTACCGCAACTGTATTAGCTCAAGCGATTGTAAACGAGGGCTTAAAAGCAGTGGCTGCGGGTATGAACCCAATGGATTTAAAACGTGGTATCGATAAAGCGGTTGCAGCAGTGGTTGAAGAGTTAAAAGCGATTTCAAAACCGTGCGAAACCTCAAAAGAAATTGAGCAAGTAGGGACGATTTCTGCAAACTCAGATTCAACAGTCGGTCAATTAATTGCTCAAGCAATGGAAAAAGTGGGCAAAGAGGGCGTGATTACTGTTGAAGACGGTACAGGTTTAGAAGATGCATTAGACGTGGTTGAGGGTATGCAATTTGAGCGTGGTTACTTATCGCCATACTTTATCAATAAACCGGAAGCCGGTACGGTTGAGTTAGAAAACCCATATATTCTTTTAGTGGATAAAAAAGTGTCTAACATTCGTGAATTATTACCAGTGTTAGAAGGTGTTGCAAAAGCAGGTAAACCATTATTAATTATTGCCGAAGATATTGAAGGCGAGGCGTTAGCTACCTTAGTGGTGAACACTATGCGTGGTATCGTGAAAGTGGCGGCAGTGAAAGCACCTGGCTTTGGTGATCGCCGTAAAGAAATGTTACAAGATATTGCGATCTTAACTGCAGGTACTGTGATTTCTGAAGAGATCGGTATGGAGCTTGAAAAAGCAACGTTAGAGGAGCTTGGCCAAGCAAAACGTGTGGTTATCAGTAAAGATAACACCACGATTATTGATGGTATTGGCGATGAAACTCAAATTAAAGGTCGTGTAGCACAAATTCGCCAACAGATCGAAGATTCAACCTCAGATTACGATAAAGAAAAACTCCAAGAGCGTGTGGCAAAATTAGCCGGCGGTGTTGCAGTTATTAAAGTAGGTGCGGCAACCGAAGTCGCAATGAAAGAGAAAAAAGACCGTGTTGATGATGCTCTTCACGCAACCCGTGCTGCGGTGGAAGAAGGTATTGTTCCAGGAGGCGGTGTGGCTTTAGTGCGTGCAGCTAACAAAGTGGCTGGTACGTTAAAAGGCGATAACGAAGAGCAAAATGTGGGTATCAAACTTGCATTACGTGCAATGGAAGCACCTTTACGTCAAATCGTTGCCAATGCCGGTGAAGAAGCCTCAGTAGTGGCTCGCAACGTGAAAGAAGGTTCTGGTAACTATGGTTACAATGCCGGTACAGAGCAGTACGGTGATATGCTTGAAATGGGGATTTTAGACCCAACTAAAGTGACTCGTTCAGCACTTCAATTCGCGGCTTCTATTGCAGGTTTAATGATCACTACAGAATGTATGATTACCGATCTGCCAAAAGAAGAGAAATTAGATCCTGCCGCAATGGGCGGTATGGGTGGAATGGGCGGAATGATGTAATTGCCCATTGAGTGAACAAAAGCTACTGAAATTAATTCAGTAGCTTTTTTGTTGGTAACAAGTGGTTAAATTTATGCTATTTTTTGCAAATAAAAAACCAAGCAAGTAAGCTTGGTTTTAGCGTTTATTGATGTTTTTGTTTAAGGCTGTTTAGTGCTGTTAAACCTTTCTCGCAACTTTTTTGTTGTAATTCAGAATCCATTTTTAGGATTTGTTGCTTTGTTAAAGAAAGTTTATTTTTCATTTTTAGCACTTGAGTATGAGTACCAGGCTGTCTTTCTGCATCAGAGACCAATTTATTTGCCGTGTTAAACATTTTCTCACATTCAGTTGGCAAATTTTTACTTAAAGTAGGTTTTGCAACTGTAAGTGATGAGGTTTTAACACTTGCTATAGCATTACTGGAAACCAATATGGTACAAAGTGTTATTCCTAAAATTCTTTTTAGCATGCGTTCTCCACACATTAAGTGTTTAAAATTAAAAATCTAATATGTTAATTAATAAAGCTTTCTGATGTTATCAGAACTTTAATTTAAAGTCATCTAAAACTAAGATCTTTTTGCCAAGAATAAATTTTCAAGATCGTTAGTATAAAAATAGTAAATAAATTGTTACTTATTTGTTAAGTATAACCGTGTTATTTAGTAGGTTAAATAGCAATTATTACATAAATAAACCAATTTTGTGACGAATATAACAAAATTACTATTTTTTAATTAGCTATTTACAGGTAGAATACTCGCCGACACTTTATTATTATAAAATTAACCAATTTGGGTTATTTATTAGAATTGAGTGAATTTGTGGGTGATTACTTTTAACGGTAATCGAGTAGAATTAGTGTATTTAATAATAAGAGGTTTGAGATGTTGGATGTAGTTGAACTCTCACGTTTGCAGTTTGCTCTAACTGCACTCTATCACTTCTTATTCGTACCGCTTACATTAGGTCTTTCTTTCGTCCTTGTGGTGATGGAAACCCTGTATGTAACTACGGGTAAAGAAGTATATAAAGATATGACTAAATTCTGGGGTAAATTATTTGGTATTAACTTTGCCCTAGGGGTAACAACTGGTATTACAATGGAATTCCAGTTTGGTATGAATTGGTCATATTATTCTCATTATGTAGGTGATATTTTTGGTGCTCCATTAGCGATTGAAGGTTTAATGGCATTCTTCTTAGAATCTACCTTTGTGGGCTTGTTCTTCTTTGGTTGGGAACGTTTGTCGAAAGCGAAACATTTATTAGCAACTTACTGTGTTGCGTTTGGTTCTAACTTCTCTGCACTATGGATTTTAGTTGCTAATGGTTGGATGCAAAACCCGATTGCTTCGGAATTCAACTTTGAAACCATGCGAATGGAGCTTTCAAGCTTCTCTGAACTTGTATTAAACCCAGTTACACAATCTAAATTCTTACATACTGTAACTGCAGGCTATGTTTGTGGTGCTATTTTTGTATTAGGTATTAGTGCATACTATATCTTAAAAGGCCGTGATTTAGGGTTTGCAAAACGTTCGTTTTCTGTTGGTGCAAGTTTTGGTTTAGTAGCGATCATTTCTGTATTGATTATGGGTGATGAATCCGGTTATGAAATCGGTAAAGCTCAGCCTACTAAGTTAGCCGCTATGGAAGGTGAATTTGAAACTCACCCGGCTCCGGCTGCTTGGAATGCGTTTGTGATTCCAAATACAGCTGAAATGAGAAATGAGTTTTCAATTCATATTCCTTATGCAGCAGGTATCATTGCAACCCGTTCTTTTGATAAAGAAATTAAAGGCTTAAAAGATATTCGTGTAATTAACGAACAACGTGTTCGTACCGGTATGGTAGCTTACGGACTATTAGAAAAATTACGTTCTGGCAATTATACAGAAGCAGATAAAGAAGCATTTAAAGCGGTACAAAAAGACCTAGGTTTTGGATTATTGTTAAAACAATATACACCTAATGTGGTTGATGCGACTGAAGAACAAATTCAGAAAGCTGCAGACAGCACTATTCCAAATGTAGGACCTACATTTTGGGCATTCCGTGTAATGATGTTATCTGGCTTCTTGATGCTTATCTTAATTACAACAGCGTTTATTCAAAATATGCGCGGTAAGGTAGAAAGTAGTCGCTTCTTACTAAGAGGATTATTATTAGGTCTTCCATTACCTTGGATTGCGATTGAATCTGGTTGGTTCCTTGCCGAATATGGTCGCCAGCCTTGGGCTATCTATGAAATGTTGCCTGTTGGAGTGTCAAACTCAGCATTAACAACAGGTGATTTATGGTTCACAATCGGCTTATTGTGTGGTTTATATACACTATTCTTAGTTGTAGAAATGTATTTAATGTTTAAATATGGTCGTCTTGGCCCAAGTGCATTAAAAACAGGTCGTTATTACTTTGAGCAATCAACTAAATAATAGGAGTTAGAAATGATCGATTATGAAATTCTCCGCTTTATTTGGTGGATCTTAATTGCGGTTTTGTTAATTGGCTTTGCGATCACCGATGGTTTTGATATGGGCGTATTAAACCTTTTACCTATCATTGGTAAAAGTAATGTTGAACGTCGTATTATGATCAACACAATTGCCCCTCACTGGGATGGTAACCAAGTATGGTTATTGACCGCTGGTGGTGCGATCTTCGCTGCATGGCCAACAGTCTATGCAACTTCGTTCTCAGGTTTCTATATTGCAATGGTACTTGTTCTTGCGGCATTATTTTTCCGCCCTGTAGGTTTTGAGTATCGTGCAAAAATTGATAATCCGAAATGGCGTAGTGCTTGGGATTGGGGATTATTTATTGGTGGTTTTGTGCCATCATTAGTATTCGGTGTTGCATTTGGTAACTTATTACAAGGTGTACCATTTGAATTTAATAATATTAACCAATCACAATATACGGGTTCATTCTTTGGTTTATTAAATCCATTTGCATTAGTGTGCGGTATTATCAGCTTAATGATGTTAACCACACAGGGTGCAACTTGGTTACAAATGAAAACTACTGATGAGCTACATAACAACTCAAGAAAAGTGGCACAAGTGACAGCTTCTATTGTATTAGTGGCATTTATTCTTGCAGGTGTATGGTTATATTTTAAAGATGGTTTTGTGATCACAAGCGAGTTAGATCATAATGCGCAATCTCTATTGACGAATAAAACTGTAGCGGTTCAAGCTGGTGCATGGTTTAGAAATTATGCTGAAATGCCTGTATTATGGGTTGTTCCTGCATTAGTTGTAGTAGGTGCATTACTGACTATTATTGCCTCTAAAGCAAATCGTTCAGGTTTAGCATTCTTCTCATCATCATTGATGATTGTTGGGGTCATTTTAACTGCTGCAGTATCAATGTTCCCATTCATTATGCCGTCAATTACTCACCCAGAAATGAGTTTAACGGTTTGGGACGCTACTGCTAGCCACACAACATTAACTGTAATGTTATTTGTTGCTGGTATCTTTGTACCGTTAGTATTAGCATATACTATTTGGTCATATATCAAAATGTATGGTCGTTTAGATGCTAGTTATTTAGAAGAAAATAAAGCAGCTTACTAATAAGGAGACACAATATGTTTTATGTAACTTGGGTCTTAGGTGTATTGCTTGCAATCTTCTTTGCAACAGTCATCACGATCAGCATTGAAAAAACAGGTAAGTTTGACGAGTAATGATTCATACGCTCTATAACTTAACAGCAAAGGGCTTGTTAAAAGCCCTTTCTTTTATTTTAGCGACTGTATTATTTGCAACTATTTGGGTAAATTCGACCGCTTTCGCTCTTTCTTTTGGAGGAAAAACGCCGTATTTAGCAATGTTGGTATTTTATGGTATGGCTATTTTATGGGTACATGGAATTGGATTTGAAATCAGAGCTGCTATTTGGAAAGTGATTTTTTTACCACTTCTAGGTTACCTTATTGTTATTCCAGCATTATGGATTTTACTTGTTAAATAGAGGCATTTTTATGTCTCTATTTTTATTTTTGATAGATAAAAAATATTTTTGCAATTTACCAAAAAATATACTTGCATAACAATATTTCTGATTCTAAAATATCTCACAATTTGCGCCTAAATTTTGGGCGTTTTTTCATTTTGAATGAGAGAAATAATGCTTATGGATTTCCCGATTCGTGTTTATTATGAAGATACTGATGCCGGCGGAGTAGTTTATCATTCCAACTATCTGAATTTTTTTGAGCGGGCAAGAACGGAATTTTTGAGACAGCAGCATTTCTCACAGCAGGAACTTTTTAGCCAATCCCTTGCTTTTGTTGTTAAGAGGATTGAAATAGATTATAAGCTCCCTGCTCGTTTAGATGATTTATTAAATGTGGAAACAACACTCTCAGAATTGAAGAAAGCAACCCTTATCTTTAAACAACGATTGTGGAAAGATGGCGATTGTCTGAGTGAGGCAAATGTTACGGTCGCTTGTGTTGATTTAATCAAAATGAAGCCGGTTGCAATTCCTGATGATATTCGTCAAGCATTACAAAAAAGTTATTTTTCTATTTAAAAACTATTCGGAGTTTTATTAATGCAAACTGAATTTAGTCTTCTTTCGTTATTTTTAGAAGCAAGTATTGTGGTAAAGATCGTGATGCTGATCCTTATTGTATTCTCAATTTTGTCTTGGGCGGTGATCATTCAGCGCAGTAAAATTTTAACTAAAGCCAAAAAAGATTCCCTTGCTTTTGAAGACCGATTCTGGTCAGGGGAAGATCTAAACCGTTTACACCAAGGTTTAGAGAATCGTCGTGATGCATTAAATGGTTCAGAGCAAATCTTTTATGTTGGATTTAAAGAATTTACCCGTTTGCAACAAGCGAACCCAGATGCGCCAGAATCGATTATTCAAGGTTCTACCCGTGCGATGAACTTAGCATTAAACCGTGAAATGGAAAGTTTAGAAAACTACATTCCGTTTTTAGGCACAGTGGGTTCAATCAGCCCATATATTGGTTTATTCGGAACGGTTTGGGGAATTATGCACTCCTTTATGGGATTAAGTGCAGTTAAGCAAGCAACTTTACAATCAGTCGCACCGGGTATTGCAGAAGCATTAATTGCAACGGCTATCGGTTTATTTGCGGCGATTCCTGCAGTAATGGCATATAACCGTTTGAATTTACGTTTAGGTAAAGTTGAGCAAGGGTATGTGAATTTCATTGATGAGTTCACGACCTTATTACACCGTCAGGCTTTTTCAAAAAGATAATCTACAAGCGGTTGATTTTTAATGAAAATTTGCAAAATTTTGCGTAAAAAAGACCGCTTGTAACCGCATTATTCGAGACCGGGACACTGTGCCGGTTATTTCAGATTAATTAAGGTGCTAAGCACCTGTAAAGAGGAATATATGTCTCGTCGTTTAAAACGTAATGACATTAAATCAGAAATCAACATTGTTCCATTTCTTGATGTATTGTTGGTATTATTGCTGATTTTTATGGCAACGGCCCCAATTATCAGTCAAAGTGTAGAAGTTAATTTACCGGAAGATACGCATAGCCAATCAGTTTCTAATGAAGATAAAACTCCAGTGATTTTGGAGGTGGCAGGTGTTGGTGAATATAAATTGAAAATTGACGGTAACTATGTGCAAAGTAATGGGCAAGAGAATATTAATGAATCAGAAGTTGTTGCCTATGCTGGGGAACAATTTCAAAAAGATAACAATACCTTATTTTTAGTTGCTGGTGATAAAGTAGTGCCTTATGAAGAAATTATGAAAGGTATTACACTACTTAAAGACGCCGGAGTGAAATCGGTAGGTTTAATGACAGAAGGTAAATAGCCAAGGATAACGTGTGAAATCTCAACAAGATAGACTAGAGCTAGCGGTTATTGTTTCGATCTTATTGCATATATTGTTAATCGGGTTGTTATTGCTCGGGTCTCTTTTCACTAAGACGGAACTTGCTGCGGCTGGTGGCAGTGGTGGCGATAGCGATAGCTTTGAAGCTGTGATGGTTGATACCGGACAAGTTGCTGCGGAATATGGTCAATTACTCGCAGAGAAGAAAGGTTCAAAAGCTGCCAAGCCAAAGGTAGAAGCTAAAGAAGAGCCTAAAGAGGAAGTTGAGGAAGAGGTGGAAGATAAACCGACTCCGGAAGAGATCCAAAAACAGAAACAAGCTGAGTTAGCGGCGATTCAAGAGAAACAGCGTCAGCAAGAAATTGATCGTCAACAAAAACTACAAGAACAGCAAAAGCAAGAACAAGCTAAGCAAGAAGAGCTTAAAAAGCAGCAAGCAGAAGAAGCAACTCGTAAAAAAGCAGCTGAAGCAGCAAAACTGAAAGCAGATGCAGAAGCTAAGCGTTTAGAGGCGGCTGCTAAACAAGCTGAAGAAGAGAAGAAAGCTAAGGAAGCACTTGAAAAGAAACTTGAACAGCAGAAGAAAGCGGAAGCTGAGAAAAAGTTAAAAGAGCAAAAAGAGCTGAAGGAACAGCAGGCAAAAGAAGCTAAAGAAGCGAAGGAAAAAGCAGAAAAAGAAGCTAAAGCCAAGGCAGAAAAAGAAGCCAAAGAGAAAGCCGAGAAAGAAGCTAAGGCGAAAGCTGAGAAAGCTGCTAAAGAAAAGGCTGAAAAAGAAGCTAAAGCAAAAGCAGCTGCTGAGGCAAAAGCCGCCCAAGCAAAAAACAATAAAGCACTTGATGATTTCTTAAATGGTGGAGACATCGGTGGTGGTTCAAGTAAAGGTGGTAACAAAAATTCAGCAGGATCACAAGGTTCTGGTGGCACAAGTGGCTTAGGGCAAGGTGCTAATGTAGATGGTAATGCTTACGGCCAGAGGATTAAGAAATTAATTCAATCTCGATATCGGGTTGATCCAAGTTTTGCCGGAAAACAATGTGATGTTAAGATATTCTTAAGTCGAGATGGTACAATTACTAACTACCAAGTTATCAGTGGAGATAAAGCAGTATGTGATGCAGCGGTAAGTGCAATAGTGGCAACTAGAAAAGTACCACCTGCACCATCAGATGCGGTATATAATATGTTTAAATCACCAACACTTGATTTTAGTTTAAAAGTTAAATAATTTAGAGGACTACAAATGAAATTATTCTCTCGTATATCGGGTGTAATAGGCATCTTTTCAGCATTATTGACAACTCAGGTGGTTGCTGATTCTGATGTGCGAATTTCTATTGATGAAGGTGTAAGTATGGCTCAGCCGATTGCGGTTGTGCCATTTAAAGCCAACGGTGTGCCGGCAGATGTTGCACAAATTATTTCAGATGATTTGCGAAATAGTGGTAAATTTACACCGCTTGAGCGTTCGCAAATGCCTGCTCAACCGGGATCAGCAGCGGAAGTGGTGGCAGATCAATGGAGTGCTATCGGTATTGATAATATTGTAGTTGGCCAAGTGAGTAGCACAGGTGGCGGTTATAATGTCGCTTATCAATTAATTGATACTCTTGGTACATCGGGTACAGCGGGTGGTGTCATTGCCCAAGGTTCATTTATTGTTCCGGCAGCCCAAATTCGTCAAGGTGCGCATACAGTAAGTGATGAGGTATTTGAAAAATTAACCCAAATTCGCGGTGCATTTAGAACTAAAATTGCGTATGTGGTTCAACGTGGCGTATCATCGTATGAATTACGAGTATCTGATTATGATGGTTTTAATGCCTTTACTATTACAACCAGTAAAGAGCCATTAATGTCGCCGGAATGGGCTCCAGATGGCAGTAGATTAGCTTATGTGACATTTGAAAATAAAAAAGCGCAGGTTGTTGTACACGATATTCGTTCAGGCGCTCGTCGTGTCGTGGCAGCATTAAAAGGCCATAATGGTGCGCCTGCATTCTCTCCAGACGGTTCTCGCATTGCGTTTGCCTCAAACCAAGATGGTGAGTTAAATATTTATGTTGTTGGTAGCGGTGGCGGTACACCAAGTAAATTAACTGCAAATGCAGGTAATAATACAGAGCCGAGCTGGTCTCCGGACGGAAGTACAATCTACTTCACTTCTGACCGTGCAGGTTCGCCACAAGTTTATAGAATGAGTTCATCAGGTGGTGGCGCAAGTCCAATGGGGGGCAGCGGTAGCTACAATGCGAAAGTATCATCTGATGGTAAGAATTTAATCATGATTGCCGGTGATAGAGTTGTGAAACGCGATCTCGCTTCAGGTGGCACAGAAGTACTGAGTTCAACTTTCTTAGACGAAAGTCCAAGTATTTCACCGAATGGCATTATGGTTATTTATAGCTCTACCAAAGGTACGAGTAAAGTGCTACAATTGGTGTCTGCAGATGGGCGTTTTAAAGCTAATTTGCCTGGCGCAGGTGGACATTATAAATTCCCTGCATGGTCACCATACTTAACTAAATAATAATATTTCTCTATTAGGAGCAACAAATGAAAAAATTTGCTAAAGTATTAATGGTAGCAGTACCAGCTTTCGCATTAGCAGCATGTAGCAGCTCATCAGATGACGCAGCGGCAAATGCAGCAGCAAACGCAGCAGCAAATGCAGCAGGCGAATTCGGTGGTTTAACAGCTGAACAATTAAAAGCACAATACAACACTGTATACTTCGGTTTTGACAGCTATGCAGTTGAAGGTGAATACCGTCAATTATTAGACGCTCACGCTCAATTATTAGCAAAAACTCAAGGTAACGTAACTATCGCTGGTCACGCTGATGAGCGTGGTACTCCAGAGTACAACATCGCATTAGGTCAACGTCGCGCAGATGCAGTTAAAGGTTACTTAGCAGCTAAAGGTGCTAACAACACTTCAACTGTTTCTTACGGTGAAGAGAAACCAGCAGTATTAGGTCACTCAGAAGCTGACTACGCGAAAAACCGTCGTGCAGTATTAGAATACTAATTCTTAGTTGATTCTAAATTGAAGCCCTGAATAATCAGGGCTTTATTTTTATTAAAAGCCTTTATGCTATGAATTTTTGGAATTCACTCTCGCCGTTATTTAAAGCCATTTTTTGTGTGCTTTTGTCGGCATTAAGTTTTGCTACTATGGCTGTATTTCTTCTCTTATCAGGTGATTTGCCTGTAGCGGAAAAAGCCATTTTTCGTAATGGCATTACGGCATTAATAAGCGGTTATATTGTTTGGAAAAATCACCAATTATTCTTTGGTCATAAAGAAAATCTTCTTTTGTTGCTTTGCCGTTCGATTAGTGGGTTAATTGGCATTTTAGTTGGAGTTTACATCATTGATCATCTTGTTTTAAGTGATGTGGATATGATAGGTAAGCTCACTTCGTTTATTTTGATTATTCTGTCTGCTATCTTTTTAAAAGAAAAAGCTTCTATAACACAATGGCTCTTATGTATTGTTGCTTTCATTGGTGCTCTTTTTATTATTAAGCCTGCACTTGATGTTCGATTTATCCCTTATTTAATTGGTATTGTCGGCTCTGTTTTTGCTGCTATTGCCTATTTATGCTTAAGATTATTATCAAAAACAGAAAAAGTAGAATCGCCAAATACTATTGTTTTCTTTTTTTCTGCCTTTTCAACCTTGATATTATTACCTTTTGTCGCCATTGATTATGTTGTGCTAATGAATTTACAAGTTGTTTATTTAGTGCTAGCAGGAATAACCTCCGCGGTCGGGCAGTTTTGTGTGACTACCGCCTATAAATATGCAGCGGCGAAAGACATCTCAATTTATAGTTATGCCTCTGTGCTATTTAGTGCAATTTTAGGGTTGTTGTTCTTTGAACAATACCCTGATATGTGGAGTTGGCTAGGTTATGCAATTATTTTTGTCTCAAGCTGGCTTATGTTTGTGTTAACTAAAAAGCAATCAAAGTAAAATTTTGTTAGAATAACGTTTATTCATTTCTATAAAAGGATAAAAAATGCAATTTATCGGAAAAATAGTCGGTTTTTTCTTGGGTTATCAGCTTTTTCACGGTTTATTTGGTGGGATACTTGGCGCTTTTATCGGGCATTTAGCCGATAAAAAACTCTATGAATTAGGCTCAGTTCGTTCAAGTCTTTTCGGCAAAAATTTAACTCGCCAATCGCTTTTCACCCAAACCACTTTTGCGGTGTTGGGACATATTGCGAAAGCAAAAGGGCGTGTTACTGAAGCGGATATTGAATTAGCCCGAGCGTTAATGGCTCGCTTAAAATTAGATAGTGCAGCCCAGCAATTAGCGCAAAATGCTTTTACCTTAGGTAAAGAGCCTGACTTCCCGTTACGCCAAGTCATTCAAGAGTTCAGAGAAGCCTGTGGGGCAAGAACTGACTTATTACGTTTCTTTGTCGAAGTGCAAATGCAGGCAGCCTTGCAAGATGGGCAACTTGATGTGAACGAGCAACAAATTCTGTTTACGATTGCCGAAACAATGGGAATGTCTCGCTTCCAATTTGAGCAGATGATCGCAATGATTATGGCAGCTCAACAATTCCGCAATGGTGGCTATTATCAGCAAAATGGGAGTTATCATCAGCAATCTCAAGGTGGCTATCAGGGCAGTTATCAGCAGCCTGCACAACCAAGCATTGAGGCAGCCTATACCGTATTAGGTGTAACCGCACAAGACGATCAAAATACAGTGAAACGGGCTTATCGTAAGCTAATGAACGAACATCACCCGGATAAATTAGCCGCTAAAGGTTTGCCTGATGAGATGATGGAGTTGGCAAAAGAGAAAGCTCAACAAATTCAAGCGGCGTACGATTTAATTTGTAAAGTAAAAGGATGGAAATAATGGATTCACGTTCGCATATCATTCCGCTGTTTTTAGCGATTGTGATTACCGTGATTGCGGTTTGGTCGGGGCTAAACCCGGCAGACCGAGCGGTTTGGTATGCGGAAGTAATACCGATTTTTATCGTTTTTGCCCTTTTAATTGTGACATACCCTAAATTTCAGTTTAGCGGTTTAGCCTATTTTTTGATGTCACTTTGGCTGATTATGCACTTAATCGGAGCAAAATATACCTTTGCTAATGTACCGTTTGAGTGGGCAAATCACTTTCTAACCCCAATTTTAGGTGAAGAGCGTAACCATTTTGACCGAGTAGCGCATTACATTATCGGTTTTTACAGCTTCCCGATGGCAGAATGGTTACTGCGTAAACGCAAATGCGGAATAGGGGTGGCGTTTTTCTTCTCGCTGTTTTTCATTATGTCGGTGGCGGCAGCTTACGAAATTATTGAATGGCAATATGCCGTGATTGAAGGTGGCAATGCCGGCGTGGAATTTCTAGGCTCGCAAGGGGATATTTGGGACGCTCAAAAAGATATGCTTGCGGATACTCTTGGGGCATTAACCGCACTGATGATTTACCTGATTGCTCGCCCCGATTTACGCATTCACGATAGACATTTTTAACCTTCAAGCGGTTGTTTCTTGCCAATTTTTTGCAAAATGTTGAGAAAAAATAACCGCTTGTGTTTTTTATTTTACCAATGAATCCAATTCCTAACGTTATTCTTGCCCCGATGCAAGGGGTTTTAGACCCTTTTGTCCGTAACCTTTTAACTTCAGTGAATGACTACGATCTCTGCATTTCCGAATTTGTGCGTGTGGTCGAGCAACGTTTACCGAAGAAAACCTTTTATCGCCTAGCCCCTGAGCTATATCAAGGCGGATTAACCGATTCTGGCACACCAGTGCGGGTACAGCTTTTAGGGCAACACCCACAGTGGCTGGCAGAAAATGCTGCTCTTGCCATTGAGCTAGGTTCGCACGGGGTGGATCTCAACTGTGGCTGCCCATCTAAAACGGTGAATGGCAGCAATGGTGGGGCTTCATTATTAAAAGATCCGGAATTGATTTATCGGGCAACCAAAGCGATGCGTGAGGCTGTGCCAAGCGATAAAGTCGTTTCCGTTAAAGTGCGGCTAGGCTGGGATTCCGCTAGCCAATTCTTTGAAATTGCCGATGCGGTAGAACAGGGTGGGGCGAACGAAATCACCGTTCACGGGAGAACCAAAGTTGATGGTTATCGGGCAGAAAGAATTAATTGGCAGGCGATTGGCGAAATTCAACAACGGCTGTCGATTCCGGTGATTGCCAATGGTGAAATTTGGGATTTTGAATCGGCAAAAAATTGCCAAAAAATAACCGCTTGTAAGGCATTAATGATTGGGCGTGGAGCATTAAACACGCCGAATTTAAGCAAAGTGGTGAAATATAATGCACCGAAAATGGCGTGGAGTGAAGTGCTACAGCTATTGTTTAAGTACGTTCAGATGGAAAATCAGTTTGACACCGGTTTCTACCACGTTGCTCGCATCAAACAATGGCTACGTTATTTGGATAAAGAATATCCTCAAGCGGTAGAATTATTTGATATCCTGAAAACCGAACACGGTTATGATGGTCTAAAAGCACATATTGAAAAGGCGGTGGAACAATAATGAATAAACAAATTTTTAATGAAGAAGAGCTAAAAACAACTGAGCATTTTGAGCCTAAACAAGAGTTTGATCTTGAAAATGCGATTATTGAAGAAGAGTCTAAAGCTGTTGAGGCAGAGCTGATTATTGAACAAAGCCTCAAACCGTCTCGTTTTTGGATTCGAGTACTGCTTGCGACCCTCGTGCTATTTAGTGTGGCGGTAATTGCCCAAAGTGTGCAATGGCTGATAGATACTTTCCAACAAAGAGAATGGATTTATTTTGCGTTCTCGATCGTCTTTTTTATTGTCAGCTTGTTGGGCATTGGGGCTATTATTTCCGAATGGCGAAAGTTGGTGTATTTGCGTAATCATCAGAAAAATCAGCAAGTCAGCCAGCAGCTTTTATTGGAACAACTTCCCTCGAATGATGGCGAACAAGCGGTCAAATTTTGTGAAAATATTGCAAATCAGCTTAACCATTTGCCGACCGTTTCTCAAGCCGAGCAACGCTGGAAAAGCCAGCTTAAGGAGGCTTACAATGCCAAAGAGGTACTATATCTGTTTAGCGAAAATGTGCTAAAGCCGATAGATAAACAGGTTAAGCAGATGATTTCCCGCAATGCGGCAGAAAATGCGGTGATTGTGGCGGTTAGCCCGCTGGCAATAGTTGATGTGTTGTTAATGGCGGCAAGAAATATCGCTTTAGTGAATAAAATTACCAAAGCCTATGGAATGGAACCGGGTTATATCAGCCGCTTAAAACTGTTTAAAATGGTGCTGAAAAATATGGTGTTCGCCGGCGCAACCGAAATCGCTACTGATGTCGGAATGGATTTCTTCTCGCAAAACCTTACGGCGAAATTATCGCTCCGTGCCGCACAAGGTATTGGTGTGGGTTTACTCACTGCTCGCCTTGGCATTAAAGCGATGGAATTTTGTCGCCCGATTGCGTTTCAAGCCAATGAACGCCCAAAAATTTCCGCTATTCGCCAAGAGTTATTGACCTCAGTGAAAGAGACGGTGTTTTTTAAAACGGAGAGCAAGGAAAAAGCATTCCAAAATCAATAAAGCCCCGTTTGGGGCTTTATCAGTTAGTCATTTAAGTGATCGACATTATTAAAGGCGATCACTTTTACCTCTCCATTTTCCAATTCCACTTGGGTAATCGCAGTGTTGATCACAAAACTGTGTTTTTCTTCATTGCGGAAATCTTGCCACGCAATGCCTTTTAACACTGCCGTGAGCAAGGTCAGTGTCATACCATGTGAAACAATCAGCACTTTGCCGTCATTTTTGTGTAGCTCGGCAATTTGATTAAATGCCTGAGTCACCCGTTGATATAGTTGCTCAAATCGCTCGCCGCCGTTTGTTTTTGCTTGGTATTCTGCAGGTGTGCGTTTCATTACCCAATATTCATCGTTTTCTTGCAAATCGATCGATTTCACCCCTTCCCAACTGCCAAAATCAAATTCATTCAAGCCTTTATGATGGAAATGCGGAATATTGCTGCGTTCATTTTCCGCTAAAATATAGTTTGCGGTATCTTGAGCCCGTTTTTGCGTACTGGAATAGGCGGCGGTAAACGGAATATGTTTTAACGCAATGCCTGTTTTCTTCGCACCAATAATGCCTTCTTCCACCAGAGCGGAATCGCCCGAGCCTTGTAGTCTGCCTTCCAGGTTCCACACGGTTCTGCCGTGTCGTACTAAATAAATGGTAACTGCCATTGTGATTTCCTTGCTAAAATAGTCAAAAATTAAAAGGATTATAGCAAAATGACCCCAACATTGCCTATTTGTTATCAACATCGTGATTTTATTATTATCAATAAGCCGGAAGGCTTGAGTGTGCATAAAGATGAGGCTGAAATCGGCTTAACGGAATTAGTGGCTCGCCAACTGAATGTAAAGCAGGTTTGGCTGGTTCACCGTCTGGATAAAATCACCTCAGGCTTACTGATTTTAGCGTTGAATAAAGAGGCGGCTGCAAGGTTTTACCATTTATTTGAACAGCATAAAATCCACAAAACCTATTGGGCGTTAAGTGATAAAAAGCCGAAGAAAAAGCAGGGAAGAATTGTTGGCGATATGGAAAAAAGCAGAAATGGAACGTGGAAATTATGCCACAGCAAAGAAAACCTGGCGGTAACGCAGTTTATTTCTTATTCTGTTGAAGCCTCGCTCAGGCATTTTATTTTGCAACCCAAAACCGGCAAAACTCACCAATTAAGGGTGGCAATGAAAAGTTTGGGTAGCCCGATTTTGGGCGATAAACTCTATTCAGGTAGCCAAGCCGACCGTGTCTATTTACACGCTTATCAGCTTGATTTTGAATACGAAAATGAGAAAATCTCGGTGCAAGCCTTGCCGACAAGCGGCCATTTTTGGCAAAAAATTTGCAAATCCAATCACATCAAACACGGAGAATAGTATGAAACTTTGGTACTCAACCACCAGCCCTTTCGCCCGCAAAGCCCTTGCGGTGATTAAACACCACCAATTAGACGATAAAGTCGAAATGTTGCGGGTGACAAAAGCAATGGATCCAAATTCGCCACATAATCAAGATAACCCGTTAGGACGTATTCCTGCCCTACAACGCAACTGCGGACGTTGGCTTTTCGGTAGTTTGTTAATTAGCGAATATCTTGACCAAAAAGGCAATAACACTCCACTGTTACCTAAAGAGGGTAAACCTCGCTGGGCAGTGTTGGCATTACATAATTTGGCGGACGGCATTATGGAAAATACGATGCCAACTTTATTACAAGAACGTATGGCTCGCCCCGAGAATGAATGGTGGGTCAGCCGCCACGAGCAATTAATGGAACGCAATATCCGTTCGTTCAGACAATTAGAAGAGGCATTGCAAGAGTTTGGCACAGAGCTGAATTTAGGCACATTAACCGCAGTAGCATTAATTGACTGGTGGGCATTCCGCTTAGATAAGATAGGCTACGATCTTGCAAAAAATTACCCAAATTTAACCGCTTGGGCAGAGGAAATGAATAATAAATACGCCATTCTGGCAGAGACTAAGCCGAGCATGTAGAGATTTGACATAGAAAATAAAGGCATTGAGTTATAACTCAATGCCTTTATTTATGAGGAAATTGTTGTTCAATTTCTTGCAATACAGATAAAGGATCTAAATCTAACCCTTTGCAATAAGCGATAAATTCAAAAATATCTAATCTGCGATCTCCTGTTTCTACTTTTCCGATAAATGAGTAAAGAACGCCCATTTTTTCTCCTAATGTGCGTTGTGTTAGCCCTAGTTCCAAACGGCGTTTTAAGAATAGTTCTCTTAACCAAATATGCTCGCTGGAATGTATTGATAATCTAAGATTTTTCATTGCACCTATATTAGGTACAAATAATGTTGAACCTTTTTTAGGTTCATTATATAATTAATTTGTAGTTACATTACCACATTTTATAGGGAGAATAAGTATGCCTGATTTTATTATCGTCAGTGTAGTTGCACTCGTGATTTTACTATTAATATCATTATTTATTTAATCTATAGGTTTTTAAATTTATAAAAAAGCTAGCTTAATGATCATTGTTTTTTTGAGGTGTATAGTTCCCTTAAATGGCACAAGCGTGGACGCTTGCGCTATCTTGTAGAACCCTAGCGTAACATGGTCTCAAACTCCTCCTGAGCCTCCAACCATTGCATTTCAATTTCTTCAACCAGCCTTTTTGCCTCTAACTGTTTCGCAAGTGTTTCAGTTAGTTTTGCTTTATTTTCGGCTTCATAAATGTCGCTTTCGGTAAGCATTGCTTCGAGTTTATTTAATTTTTCGGTTGCTTTTTCTAACTCTTTTTCCAGTTGAGTAATTTTTTTCCGCAATGGGGCGGTTTGTTGGCGGCGCTCTGCCTCTAAGCGTTTTTGCTCTTTGCGTTGAGCTGCACTATTTTCATTGGTGCTAGAGCAAGCGGTCGAATTTGCCGAATCTTTTGCAAGTACGGATTTCGGCTCGTTGGCTAAGGCATTTTGCTCATTGAGCCATTTTTGGTAATCGTCTAAATCGCCTTTAAATTCTTCTACTTTGCGATCGTGTACCAAATAAAATTCATTCACGGTACTACGCAATAAATGGCGGTCGTGCGAAACCACCACTAGCGAGCCTTCGTAATAAGTGAGTGCATCAACCAAGGCTTGTCGCATTTCTAAATCTAAATGGTTGGTTGGCTCGTCTAATAGCAGTAAATTCGGGCGTTGCCATACAATTAAGGCTAGTACTAAACGGGCTTTTTCTCCGCCGGAGAATGATTGTACCGCTTGTACCACTTTATCGCCTTTAAAATCAAAACCTCCCAAATAATTGCGTAATTCCTGCTCGGTTTTTTCCGGTACGAGTTTTTGTAAATGCCAAAGTGGGCTTTCATCAAAACGTAGGGTATCAACCTGATGTTGGGCGAAATAGCCGAGTTGCACGCCTTTTGCCAGTTGAATTGAGCCGTTTTGGGGCGGAAGTTCGCCCGCCAATAATTTAATTAACGTTGATTTTCCTGTACCGTTTCGCCCGAGTAAACCAATGCGAGAACCGGGAACCAAATTCAGTTTGACCGATTCCAACACTGTTTTTTCTGCATAGCCGGCACTGACTTTTTCCATCATTAATAACGGGCTAGGCAGGGAAAGCGGTGGGCGAAATTCAAATTCAAACGGCGAATCAGCATAGGCTGGGGCAATAAGCTCCATTTTTTCTAACGCTTTAATTCGGCTTTGTGCCTGCTTGGCTTTAGTCGCTTTGGCTTTAAAGCGATCAATAAAACTCTGCAAATGAGCAACTTTACGTTGCTGTTGCTGATAAGCGGCATTCTGCTGGACGATTTTGGTAGCACGTTGAATCTCAAATGAGGTGTAATTGCCGGTATATTCATTGAGCTTTTGATGTTCAATATGAATCACCCGATCGATAATCGGATCGAGAAAATCACGGTCGTGCGAAATTAACAATAAAGTGCCACGATAGTTACTCAGCCAACGCTCGAGCCAAATAACCGCATCTAAGTCTAAGTGGTTGGTTGGCTCGTCAAGCAATAACAGATCGGAACGACAAATCAGAGCTTGTGCCAAATTTAATCGCATACGCCAGCCACCGGAGAAGGATTTCACCGGCAGTTGCAGTTGTTCGGTGCTAAACCCCAAGCCGTTAAGCAGAGTAGCGGCACGGGATTGAATTGTCCAAGCATCAATAGTATCAAGTTGAGTATGGATAATCGCAATGCGGTTGCCATCATTTTTTTCATTTGCGTTATCTAGCTCAGCCATTAGATGGGTATATTCCCGATCTCCTTGAATCACATAGTCTAACGCAGAAATAGCTAATGCAGGCGTTTCTTGATTTACCCACGAAATCGCCCAGTTTTTCGGCAACGACACGTCCCCGCCTTCAGGTTGTAATTCATTTTTCAGTAAGGCAAAAAGAGAGGATTTACCACAGCCATTTTTGCCCACCAAACCGACTTTCTGCCCAGAATGAATAGTGGCGGAACTGTTCTCAATCAGGACGGAATGCCCTCGTTTTAAAATTAAGTCTGTAAAAAAGATCATTGCAAGCGGTCTATTTTGTTAAAAATTTTGCGTATTTTAGCATAAAAAAGCAAAGCTATTGCTTTGTGAACTAAAATAAGAAATCCAGTTTAATTCAATATTCTGTGTTGAATTAAACTTAAAAAATAATTAAAATTAAGTTTAATTCAATATTATATATGAGATTAAACTTGATTTAGGCTATTTTGGAGGAAAAATGATTTCTCGGCAAATGCAATCGCTGTTAAAACGGCTCATGGATCAATTTCCTGCCGTTTTAGTGACAGGAGCAAGACAGGTCGGTAAATCGACATTGTTGCAACATATTGGCGAAGGCTATCAATATATTACATTTGATGACCCGATGTTGCTGGAGTTGGCTAAACAAGAATCTCGCCTGTTTTTTTTAAACCATCAAGGCAAGCTTATTTTAGACGAAGTACAGTATGTGCCTGAAATTTTTGCGTTATTAAAGTTAGAAATTGATAAAAAACAGCAAAACGGTTTGTTTTTACTTTCGGGGTCACAAGCCTTTGAATTAATGCAGAATGTGAGTGAAACACTTGCCGGTCGTATTGCGATTTTAAAATTACAAGGGCTTTCGTTGCGTGAAATTTTAGGGGTGAAGTTCGATCAACCTTTTTTACCGACAACCGACTATTTGTTAGCTCGGGAGCAAGAATTAAAATCACCGGAAAATATTTGGCAGCTTATCCATAAAGGCGATATGCCTCGTTTGTATGCACAAGAGGTGAATTGGGAGATTTATTATCGCTCTTATGTAGCGACTTACATTGAGCGAGATGTTCGCCAATTAACCAATATTGCCAGCACAACGGATTTTACCCGTTTTATGGTCTCTATTGCCTCTCGTAGTGGTGAGCTACTCAATTACAGTAATATTGCTCAAGAAGTTGGAGTATCGAATGAAACGATTAAACGTTGGGTCGCCATTTTGCAGACTTCCGGCATTATCTATTTGCTCCAGCCATACCACAACAATCATTTGAAACGGGCGATTAAAACTCCCAAAGTGTATTTTTTAGACACAGGATTAATGGCGTATTTAACCAAATGGCTCACCCCCGAAACTATTGCCCAAGGGGCAAAAAGTGGGCAGTTCTTCGAAACCTTTGTGGTAAGCCAAATTATAAAATCCTTTCATAATCAAGGAATTGAGCCGCCGATCTATTTTTACCGTGATACTAACCAGAAAGAGATCGACTTAATTATTGAGTATGATCGCACGCTTTATCCGATAGAAATTAAGGTCACTGCAAGCCCAACCAAAAAAATGTCAAAAAGTTTTGACTTGCTCAATTCGGTTTCTAGTGAATGGAAATTAGGGCAGGGAGCGATTATTAACCAATATCCGACCAAACTTTATTTAAGTGAAAATTTGGTAGCGTTACCGGTGAGCTATCTGTAAGAAAAAACCGTGCAAGCGGTTGTTTTATGCTAAAATTTTGCAAATTATCAAGATAACAGGAGAGAATATGTTTGATTCATTAGCGGTACAATTTGTGGTTTTATGGGCGGTGATCGACCCGATTGGTTCTGTTCCTGTTTATTTGGCAAAAACCATTGGTTTGCCGATTGAAGCACGTCGCAAAATTGCCTTAAATGCGGTCTTGATTGCCGCCGGTATTTTGATTTTCTTCCTTATCGGTGGGCAAGTGCTGTTAGAATCAATGCAGATTCCGTTACCGGCATTCCAAGCGGCAGGCGGCTTAGTGCTGTTGTTATTTGCTTTAACGATGATTTTTGGCGAAAGCAAGCCCGAGCAAGAAATGCGGATCAGCAGTAACTTGAGTGAATTAGCGGTTTATCCGCTAGCTGTACCGTCGATTGCTTCTCCCGGGGCGATGATGGCAATCGTATTATTAACCGACAATCACCGTTTTCATATCGGTGATCAAATTATTACCGCCGGCATTATGTTATTAGTGCTGTTTATTACTTATTTGCTGTTATTGGCGGCAAATCGGATTCAGCATCTTATCGGTAATGCAGGAGCAGCGATTATCAGCCGAGTGATGGGTCTAATTCTGGCAGCGATTGCGGTGAATAATTTATTAATTGGCGTACGGGACTTCTTTGTACAAGTTGGCTAAACTTTGAATAGGTAGGATAATTTATGGCACTTTTAGCTTTGAGTGATGCGTTAGATAATATGCTTACTCGTTTACCGACACCTAAAGTAGTGGAACAACTTCCATTAAATGAGTGTGCTAACCGAGTGTTGGCAGAGGATATTTTTTCCCCGATTAATGTACCGAATTTTGATAATTCGGCGATGGACGGTTATGCTGTTCGTATTTCAGATTTAGCACAAAATTTAACCTTGACAGTGGCTGGTAAAGCCTTTGCCGGTAACCCGTTTAACGGCGAAATAAAGGCAGGCGAATGTGTGCGGATTATGACGGGAGCATTAGTACCACAAGGCGTTGATGCCGTTGTAATGCAAGAAGAAACGACACTCAATGAAGACGGAACAGTGACTTTTAACAGTTTACCAAAATTAGGTAGCAATATCCGCCGTATTGGAGAAGATGTACAACAAGGGGCTTTGGTGCTGGAAAAAGGCTCATTACTGAATGTCGCAAGTTTGCCATTGTTGGCTTCTCTAGGAATTGCTTCTGTTCCTGTTTTTGCTAAATTAAAGGTAGCGATTCTTTCCACCGGCGATGAATTAACCAGTATAGGCGAACCTTTGGCAGACGGCAAAATTTACGACACGAACCGTTTTGCGGTACGTTTGATGTTAGAAAAATTAAATTGTGAGATTGTAGATTTTGGGATTTTACCTGATGACCCAATACTGTTTGAACAAACTTTCAGACAAGCCCAACAGCAAGCCGATGTGTTAATCACCAGTGGCGGTGTATCTGTGGGCGAGGCAGATTTTACCAAAGATGTACTGGAAAAATTAGGCGAAATTGGTTTTTGGAAAATTGCAATGAAACCGGGCAAACCTTTTGCATTCGGTAAATTAGAACAGGCTTGGTTTTTCGGACTCCCGGGCAATCCGGTTTCTGCATTAGTGACTTTCTACCAATTAGTGCAACCGGCGTTGGCCAAACTTTCGGGTTTATCGGCAGATAAAATTGCAAAATTAACCCAAAATCTAACCGCTTGCAGTGCCGAAAAATTGAAAAAAGCGGTCGGTCGCCAAGATTTCCAACGGGGCTATTACTATGCCAATGAAAAAGGTGAGTTAGAAGTTCGTGCAGTTGGCACGCAAGGCTCACATGTTTTCAGTGCTTTCAATGAAAGTAACTGTTTTATTGTATTAGAAGCAGAACGAGGCAATGTTGAGGCAGGGGAAAAGGTTACCATTCAGCCGTTTAATTCGCTGCTGTATTAATGAATTCAGATAGCACAAGCGTGGACGCTTGCGCCATCGTTTACTATTTAGGTGTAAAAATGGAACTTACCGATCACGAAATGCTACGCTACAATCGCCAAATTATTCTAAAAAGCGTCGATTTTGACGGGCAGGAAAAGTTAAAAGCCGCCCGAGTGTTGATTGTCGGCTTAGGCGGTTTGGGCTGTGCGGCATCGCAATATTTAGCCTCTGCCGGCGTTGGGCATTTGACTTTGGTGGATTTTGATCTGGTTTCGCTTTCTAACCTGCAACGCCAAATTTTACATACCGATGCCACTATCGGGCAGCCAAAGGTGGAATCTGCCAAAGCACGATTAGCAGCGATTAATCCGAATATTCAGATTGAAGCTATCAATCAGCAATGTTCCGATGAGCAGTTAGCCGAACTGATTGCCAATACAGATTTAGTGCTGGATTGCACCGATAATGTCGCCGTTCGTAATCAGCTGAATTTGCAATGTTTTAAGCAAAAACGACCGCTTGTATCTGGCTCGGCAATTCGATTTGAAGGGCAGGTGAGCGTATTTTGCTATCAAGAACAGGAACCTTGCTATGAATGTTTAAGCAGATTGTTTGGCGATGGCACATTAAGTTGTGTTGAAGCGGGCGTGATTGCTCCGATTGTCGGCGTTGTGGGCAGCATTCAAGCCTTGGAAGCGATTAAAGTGTTGCTTAATATTGGTACAACACTCTCCGGGAAATTATTGATGATTGACGGCCTGCATTTTGTAGTGAGAGAAATGAGACTTTCTAAACAGAAAAATTGCTCGGTATGTACCTCATCTTAAGTATTTCTAAATCTTAAAACGTCAAGAAATGTAAATAATGAACGATAGTTCATTATTTTATTTGACGGCTAAATCGTTTTAGCTTATCATTTCCCCTCGTTAATTCCTCCTTAGTTCAGTCGGTAGAACGGTGGACTGTTAATCCATATGTCGCAGGTTCGAGTCCCGCAGGAGGAGCCAGATTTTTTCTTTTGTTCTTGTTTTATTTGTCTCCTTTTATAAAACAGTAATTCATACCTCCAGAATTAGAACAAAAGTATTTTACCCCACTCTTTGAGTGGGGCTTTTTTATTTTAAGTGATTAAAGTTCATTAAAATAATCATTTCCCCAAGTTTCTTCCGCTAATTTGAGTAAATTTGCAAAATCTTGAAAAGAAGGTACCGCTTGTTCTTCTTCCACTTTCACTTGTGCGCTAATGAGCTTTTGTTTGAGGGATTCATACCATTCCAGTAAGGAAAGTGACAGTGGCGATTTTGCCCGTTTTCCCAACCAATACAGCCCTTGAAATGGAATAGAAATGGCAAAAACCGCAGTCAGCACAGCATTTGCTAAAATAGATTGTGTTGGGTCTGTAAAGCAATATTGCCAAACTAACGCAAAGCAAGCAAAAGCGGGCATTACTTTAGAGGAAAATTTTACCAAGCGAATGATGTGGTAATCCGGCATAAAATTGGCTAATTTTTTCTGATTCGGCAGGGTGTTGAGGTAACGTTGCCCCGCATCACATAGACTTAACATAGAATTGTCTCTTTCAAATTTTTCTTTTATTTTAGCTAACTGATTAAAATCTACAATAGGTTAATGCAGTTTGGCTCAAGCCTTGCTATACTTCACAACAAAATATTTACAATCTATTGAAGGGTATTTTATGTCAATTAAATTTCCGGATTTACTGCAACAAAGCTGGAACTTTATGCGTAATCAACACGCATTTTCATTGTTTGCAGTTATCACTATAGTGGCGGTACAGTTAGCTTTTATTTTATTATCGTCAAATTCATCTGAGCTAATGTCTGAACCGCAATCTCAACCAATTCAAATTGATGTTGCCAAAATGGTATCTGTGTTACTGCCAACCATTTTTTTAGGTGTAGTAAACTTATTCATTACTGTATTGATGATTTTCAATATTCAATCAATTAACGATGGCAATTATCGTCAATTTTTCCAAAATTCAGGAAACGCATTAAAGCACTTCCTACCTGTGCTGTTGTTACAATTTGTGATGGTGTTACCGCTTTCTCTCGGTGCATCTTTTGCAATGGCATCGCCTGAAACAGTGATTATTGCATTGCCGGTGTTGGTAGTCGGTTTTTATTTTTTTATCAAATTATCGTTAGTGATTTATGCTTATTTGTTAGAAAAACCACAGAAAGGTTTATCGGAAAGTATTAAATTCACGCTTCAATTATCACGTGGAAAAATGCTACCGCTGATTTTATTTTGTGTGATTTCTTATTTATTACCGGGGATGTTATCTCGTTTGTTCACGGTGTTTGGTAATGACTTTATTGGCATATTCATTACCATTGTTTTAAGTGCGGCAATTAACGTCTTTATGGCGATTTTCAGCTTCCGCTTTTACCAAGTTTACCGCCAAATGCCGGCAGTGCGTTAGGAGTATCAATGAAACAGTTACTTGAATTTATTCCGCTGATTCTGTTTTTTGTCGTGTATAAAATGAGCGGTATTCAGATGGCGTCTATCGCATTGGTTATCGCTACAATCGTGCAAATGATCGCCTTAAAAATGCTCTACGGCAAAATTGAAAAACAGCAAATTATTATGGGCGGTTCGGTGGTCTTTTTCGGCTTACTGAGTGCCTATTTTAATGAAGTCAAATATTTACAATGGAAAGTAACTATTGTTTACGCTCTGTTTGCATTGGTGCTATTAGTGAGCCAATTTGTGTTCAAAACACCATTAATCAAAAAATTATTAGGCAAAGAAATTCAGTTGCCTGAAGCGGTGTGGAATAAAATAAACCTCGGTTGGGCAGCATTCTTTCTGATTTGTATGCTGCTGAATATTTATATCAGTCAATATTTATCGGAAGAGATTTGGGTTGATTTCAAATCTTTCGGCATTATTGGCTTAACCTTAGTCGCAACGGTTATTACCGGTTTCGTTCTTTACCCCCATTTAAAAGAGGCTGAAAAGCAGGAACAACAAAATGAAAGATAAACCTTATGGAAAAGCCCCGGAAGGGAAACTGATTTTAAGAACTTTGGCAATGCCGTCAGACACTAATGCTAATGGTGATATTTTCGGCGGTTGGATTATGTCGCAGATGGATTTAGGTGGTGCAATTTTAGCCAAAGAGCTGGCAAAGGGCAGAGTGGTGACGGTAACGGTGGATAAAATGATTTTCCACCGCCCGATTTCAGTCGGTGATGTTGTCTGCTGTTACGGCAAACTAATGCACCTAGGACGCTCTTCAATGCAAGTGAAAGTCGAAGTGTTTATTAAACAAGTTTATGAGGGAAATCGGGAACGTTATCTGGTAACCGAAGCATTATTTACCTATGTGGCGATTGATAAAGAAGGCAAACCTCGTGCCGTGCCTAGAGAAAATAACCCCGAATTAGAGGAAGCATTATCGCTAATTGATTTAACCCCTGAAAAACAAGGAGAATAGTATGTATTATGTGATCTTTGCCCAAGATAATCCAAATATGTTGGAGAAACGTTTAGAAGTTCGTCCGGCCCATTTGGCCCGTTTGGAAACATTACAAGCGGAAGGGCGATTATTAATCGCAGGACCTAACCCGACCGAAGATGGCTCAAGTGTGACCGGTTCAACCGTCATTGCCGAGTTCAATTCACTTGAAGAAGCCCAACAATGGGCGAGCCAAGACCCTTATGTCGAAGCAGGTGTGTATGGCGATGTGATTATTAAACCGTTTAAACGTGTGTTTTAATTGTAGGGGCGAAACATTTTTCGCCCTCTATTTTATACCATTTTTGCGGGCAAATAATGATTTGCCCCTACATTGAATGCCTATGCTTACCAACCTATCCCAACTCAATTTACCGCCCGATTTGCAAAATTCTGAGCAAATTCAACCGCTTGTGACGGCGATTTCGCTTTCTCCTTTCGTGAGCCAAACTTTACAAAAACAGCCGGAACTACTGGCAGAATGGCTTGCCAAGTTTCCTACACCTGATGATTGCAATAATTATGCCGAGCGTTTAGCGAAAGTGTTAGCAAGTGTGGAAAATGAAGAAATGTTGGGGCAGGTTTTGCGGCAATTTCGCCACCGTGAATTGGCTCGTCTGAGCTTTATTCAGTCAAATAAATTAGCGACGGTAGAATTTGTGTTTCAGCGTTTGTCAGATTTAGCCGAGAGCCTGATTCTAGCCGCTCGAGATTGGTTGTTTCAGTGTTGCTGTGCCGAATATGGCACGCCAAAGAACACTCTTGGCGAAACACAAGAACTGCTGATTTTAGGTATGGGCAAATTGGGCGGACGAGAGCTTAATTTTTCTTCCGATATTGACCTGATTTTTACCTACCCCGATATTGGTGAAACCGAAGGTGGACGCAAACCGATTGAAAACAGCAAATTTTTTACCCGAATGGGGCAGCGGTTAATTAAAGTATTAGATGAGATCACCGCTGATGGTTTCGTGTATCGTACTGATATGCGACTTCGCCCCTTTGGTGATAGCGGAGCCTTGGTGCTGAGCTTTACTGCAATGGAAGATTATTACCAAGAGCAAGGGCGTGATTGGGAACGTTATGCGATGATTAAAGCAAAAATTTTAGGCGAGGATAACCAAAATTTAAATCATCGCTATTTAAAGCAAATGCTCCGCCCTTTTGTTTACCGCCGTTATTTGGATTTCAGTGCAATCCAATCGTTGCGTGAAATGAAAGAAAAAATCAGCCGTGAAGTGGTTCGCCGAAATTTAACGGACAATATCAAACTTGGAGCAGGTGGAATTCGGGAGGTGGAGTTTATCGCCCAAACTTTCCAAATGATCCGTGGCGGGCGAGATAAAATTTTACAAGAACGTAGCCTGTTAAAAGTGCTACCACGCTTGGCAGAATTAAATTTATTAACCCGAACGCAGGTGCAAACGCTCCACAATGCCTATATTTTTTACCGTCAAATTGAAAATGTATTGCAAGCGATTGACGATAAACAAACTCAAACTCTACCCACTGATGAAGCTTCTCAAGCCCGTCTTATATTTGTTTGCCAAAGTTACTATCAGCAGGATTTATATAGCGAAAACACGCATTGGGTGGAGCATTCCTTTAACGATTGGCAACAATTTATGGCAGTATTGAGCCAATATCAACAAGCGGTACGGCAGATTTTTAATGAAATTATCGGTGAAGAGGAAACACAAGCCGACAGCAATCCGGTTAATGAAAAATTAGCTGAATGGAAAGACATTCTGCACTATAACATTAGCCTTGAAGATTTATCCGCAGTGCTAAAAGGTTATCCAAAGGTTGCAGAAAATGATTATGCGGAAATTTTCCGTCACTTTTCCACCACCTTTCAAGATTGGATAAAACGCCCGATTGGGGTAAGAGGGCGAGAGGTGCTACGCAATTTAATGCCTAGAATTGCCGACAGCATTTTTAAAGGTGAAGATCATTTATTGTTATTGCCTCGTGTGTTGAATATTGTCGATAAAATCACTACCCGAACTACCTATTTGGAATTAATGCTCGAAAAAGAGCAGATTCTGCCTCAGCTTTTGGCATTGTGCAGCAAGTCGGTAATGATTGCGGAGCAAATTGCCCGTTACCCAATGTTACTTGATGAACTGATTGGCAATAGAGGTTTAACCGATGTGCTACCTTTTGAGCAATATCAATCTGCATTGCAAGATTATTTAATCCGCATTCCGGAAGAAGATGAAGAAGCCTTAATTGATGGATTACGCCAATTCAAGCAAACCCATATTTTACGCATTGCTGCCGCTGATATTTTAGGCGTGCTACCGGTGATGAAAATCAGTGATCACCTCACTTATTTAGCAGAGGCGATTATTAATGCGGTCGTAAATATGGCTTGGAAATCGCTCACCCAGCGTTTCGGCACGCCAGCACATTTGGAAGCCGGTGAACAAGGCTTTGCGGTGATTGGTTATGGCAAATTAGGTGGGATCGAACTCGGTTATAATTCGGATTTAGATCTGGTATTTTTGCACAATGCTCCAGATGATGGGGAAACCGTTGGGGGCAAAAAAACGATTACCAGCCACCAATTTTACCTCAAACTTGCCCAAAAAATTAACTCGATTTTTAACCTAAACACCAGTGCCGGTGTGTTGTATGAAGTTGATATGCGACTTCGACCTTCCGGTGAGGCAGGGCTTTTGGTTAGCACCTTTAACGCCTACGACTATTACCAAAAAAATGAGGCGTGGACGTGGGAAAGCCAAGCGCTAGTGAGAGCAAGATGTGTGTTTGGGGCTGAAAACCTCAAACAAGCCTTTGAACAAATCCGCCAAAGCACCCTTGCTCAGCCTCGTGCAAGCGGTCAATTACGCCAAGAAATTTGCGAAATGCGACAGAAAATGTACCAACACTTAAGTTCGCATTCAGCCGAGCAATTTCATATTAAACAAGATCAAGGTGGCATCACCGATATTGAATTTATCGCCCAATATTTGGTATTAGCCCACAGCCACCAACACCCGAAAATGGCAGTCTGGTCGGATAATGTCCGCATTTTCGACAGTGCGGTAGAATGCGGTATTTTAAGTTCCGAACAAAGCGAACAGCTACAACATTGCTACACCGCACTGCGTAACAAAATCCACCACCTAAACTTATTACGCAAAGACAGTGTGGTGGACTCAAACGAATTTACCACCGAGCGAGCACTTGTACGGAAAATGTGGCAGAGGTTATTAAACTAAATCGTAAAATTTTCCAAAAAAAGACCGCTTGTTAGGCTATAATAGCCGTAATAGAGGAGAAGGTGTATGGAATATCAATTTACCCATAGTATTCACGGGGTGGTGGCAAAATGTTCGATGGATCACGAGGCGTTTGCTCGTTGGTTGAATGCCGAAATAACGGAGAATCCTAGCCAGTTAGCCCCTATTTTTGCTGAAATAGAGAAGTGTCGAGCCGCGTTTCCGAATCATTATGAATGTGTGTTTGAAGGGCGGGAGTACAGTCTCTATTTTGATTATGATGAAGTGATGGCAAAAGCAAACAATTTAGATGCCGCTTTTAGCGAAGAGGAAATGGAAGAAGGCTTCCAGTTTTACAATGAAGAGAGCATCGCATTTTGTGGCTTAGATGACTTTGAGAAATTTTTGAAAGCCTACCAACATTTTGTGCAAACTTATCATTGATTGAAATGATTAATTGAAACCAAAGCTATTAAGGGAATCTAATTCCTTGTAGAATAGCCGTTTATAGCAATTTTAAGATATTAAATTTATGAGTCGTACTAAAAAAACACGTCGTATTACCGACATTATGCCGGCAAGAAAAACCGATAAACCTAAACAGCCCATGCCTAAATTGGGTGGGGGGAAAAATCGTAAACTGACCCGTTATGAGTTAGATGCTCAAGCCCGTGAGGAAAAACGTAAGCGTAAACATAAAGGTTTGCCGACAGGTTCACGCAATGCTGATCCGGCAGAGCAGAAAAAAGCAGTGGTGAAAGAGGTGAAAGATCCGCGTATCGGTAGCCGTAAAAAAGTGCCGTTAATGGTGGAATTTGTGAACCAGCCGGAAAAAGGGCGTGTTATTAAGCCTGTGCCGGTTGAGCCAATCAAACCAACGCTTTCACCGGAACAAGAGCTGGAGCAGTTAGAAAATAACGAATGTTTAAATCAGTTGTTAGATGATTTGGAGGCGGGCAAAACCTTATCCGCAGAAGATCAGAAATTTATGAATGAGTGTTTAGATCGCATTGATGAATTAATGACTGAGCTTGGCATCGAATATGAAGACGAAGAGGGCGATAATGGCGATGCGTTATTACGTCAATTTGAAACGATGGATATTAATAAATTCCGCTAGGTAGCCGATTATGATGCTAAGAATATTCCTGATGGTGCTTGCCGCTTTGATTTTAATTTCGCTGGGCGGTTATGCACTGCACTTAATGTTGAAAGTGCGAGCTCAAAAAAAGCACGAACAAGCACTGATTGAACAGGCAAAGCAAGCACAAAAAGATCGTTATATTCGGATTTTAGACAGCATTGAAGTCATTGCTCGGGCAATGATTTCCGAACAATGTGATTTGTCAGAAGGCGTTTTACGTTTAAAACCGCTATTAGATGTTCTCGGCAGAAAATTAAGCGACTATACGGCGATGTGGGCGTTGTATGGCGTGGTAGAAAATATGCCGATTTTAGATGAACGCAAAAATTTAAAACGTAACGAAAGAATGAAGTTGGATTTAGAGCGTGAAGCCAAAGAAGCGGAGCTTGAATCAGACATCAAAAATGAGTGTTACCAATTATTAAAAGATATTGAAGAAATGAGAAAGGCAATCTAATGTCAGAAATTATTTGGGATTTAGCCCTTATTCAAAAATATAACCATTCGGGGCCTCGTTATACCTCTTACCCAACGGCGTTGGAGTTTAACGAAAATTACACCAATGAAGATTTTATTCGTGCTGCCGCTCGTTACCCTGAGCGTCCGCTTTCGCTTTATGTGCATATTCCGTTTTGCCATAAACTTTGCTATTTCTGTGGCTGTAATAAAGTGATTACCCGTCATCGCCATAAAGTCGAAATTTATTTGGATTATTTAGAGCGTGAAATTAAAACTCGCGCACCCCTGTTTCAAAATCGTTTAGTGACCCAAATACACTGGGGTGGCGGTACGCCGACTTATTTAGACGAAGATCAATCGGCACGTTTAATGCAAATGCTACGAGCCAATTTTGATGTGAGTGATGATGCGGAAATCAGCATTGAAATGGATCCGCGTGAAATCGAACTAAGTATGTTGGATCACCTGCGAGCTATCGGTTTTAACCGTCTGAGTATGGGTATTCAGGATTTCGATAAAGAAGTGCAACGTTTGGTGAATCGTGAGCAAGATGAGGACTTTATTTTTGCCTTGATGAAACGGGCAAAAGAACTTGGCTTTGTTTCAACTAATGTGGATTTGATTTACGGCTTGCCAAAACAGAATGTGGAAAGCTTTATGTACACATTACAACGTGTGGTAGAGCTAAACCCTGATCGTATGAGCGTATTCAACTATGCTCACTTGCCAAGCCGTTTTGCTGCACAAGTGAAAATTAAAGAAGAGTTGTTGCCGGCTCCGGAAACCAAATTGACGATTTTGCAAAATTCTATCGAATTTTTAGGCAAAAACGGTTATAAGTTTATCGGTATGGATCACTTTGCCAAACCTGATGATGAGTTAGCCATTGCACAAGAAAAAGGCATTTTACACCGTAACTTCCAAGGCTATACCACTCAAGAAGAGTGCGATTTATTGGGAATGGGGGTGTCTGCAATCAGCTTACTCGGCGATACTTACGCCCAAAACCGCAAAGAATTACAACAATACTATGCTGATGTTGAAACCAACGGTATTGCGTTGCATAAAGGCATTGCGTTAACCCAAGATGATTGCATTCGCCGTGATGTGATAAAAGCCTTGATTTGTAATTTCAAATTAGATTTTGCCACCATTGAAAAGCAATATGGTATTGATTTTAAACGCTATTTTGCCGAAGATTTAGCTTTCTTAGCTCCGTTGGCGGAAGATGAATTATTAACGATGAATGACGACAGCATTGTGGTTTCGCCACGAGGGCGTTTATTGATCCGTAATATTTGCTTATGTTTTGATGTCTATTCAAGACAATTAGCGAGAAGACAGCAGTTTTCCCGTATTATTTAATGATCAAGCGGTCGATTTTGGTAAAAAATTTACAAAAACAGACCGCTTGTTCCCGGCTTATAAAGGAAAAATGATGAAACAGCGTTATAGCTTACTTTCTCTTGCTGTGATGGCAGCTTGTTATAGCAACAATGCCGCAGCTGATTTAAAGCAACAATGTTTACTTGGCGTGCCGCATTTTCAGGGCGAAGTGGTAGAAGGTGATCAACTTAGAATGCCTGTTACCATTGAGTCAGACAGTGCGGTGATTAACCAACCGCGTGATGCTACCTATACCGGTGATGTCACGATCAAGCAAGGTAACCGTTCGATTTGGGCGGAGCAGGTGCGGGTTGAGCAAGATGGCGAAAATGCCCGTATGGCGTATTTGCAGGGTAATTTTAACTACCAAGATAATTTGATTCAGGCAACCGGTTCAGATGCGACCATCAATCTGCTTTCCAAAGATGCGAATTTAGCTAATGCTAATTATCAATTAGTCGGCAGACAAGGGCGTGGCACGGCAGAATCCGGTGAGTTCGGCAACAGCAAACGCACACTGAAAAATGCCAGTTTTACTTCGTGCTTACCAGACGATAATTCGTGGCAAATTGAAGCGAATGAAATGATTCAGCATGTTGATGAAGAATACGCTGAAATGTGGCACGCCCGTTTTAAAGTGCTGGGAATGCCGGTGTTTTATTCGCCTTACCTACAATTCCCGATTGGCGATCGCCGCCGTAGCGGGTTATTAATTCCAAGTTTTGAACGTTCAAGCAAAAACGGCTGGACATATTCCCAACCGTTTTATTGGAATATCGCACCGAATATGGACGCTACTATCACCCCAACCTACTACTCACGCCGTGGTTGGCAAATTAGTCCGGAATTTCGTTATTTAACGAAAATCGGGCAAGGCTTAGTGGCAACCGAATATATGGCGAAAGATCGTTTAAGCGAGTACCAACCGGGAAATGATGATCGTAAACGCTATTTATTCCACTGGCGTCACGCAATGAGTTTTTTAACCGATTGGCGTTTCTCGGTCGATTACACCAAAGTGAGCGACAGACGTTATTTCTCTGATTTTGATTCGGATTATGGTAGCAGTACTGATGGCTATGCGACGCAGAATTTTAA
Organism: Mannheimia haemolytica; assembly: GCA_900638155.1. Taxonomy (NCBI): domain Bacteria; kingdom Pseudomonadati; phylum Pseudomonadota; class Gammaproteobacteria; order Pasteurellales; family Pasteurellaceae; genus Mannheimia; species Mannheimia haemolytica. The sequence continues at coordinate 1,136,069 of LR134495.1, forward strand.
ATTAGGCTACTATCAGCCGAATTATAATATCTCAATTTCAGGTAAAAAATTCCAAACCTTCGATGAGTTGGATATCGGGCCTTATCGCGTTCTGCCACAAATTGATTTTAACTATTATAAAAACGATCTAATTAAAGGCGGAGATTTCAAATTCTTTGCCCAAGCAGCCCGTTTTGAAAATGATAGTAAATTAATGCCAAAAGCGTGGCGTTTCCACGCTGAGCCAACACTGAATTTCCCATTAGCGAACCGCTATGGTAGCTTAAATTTAGAAACCAAGCTCTATGCAACCCACTATCAACAAACGAAAGGTAGTGAGAGTACGGAAGAAATTAAGAAAAGTGTAAGTCGTGTACTGCCACAGATTAAGCTCGATTTTAAAACCGTGTTGGAATCCGATAAACAGCTTTTCTCTGGCTATACTCAAACGCTTGAGCCTCGGGTGCAATATATTTATCGCCCATATAAGGATCAAAGCGATATTGGTTCTAAAGCACATCGAAGCGTGAGTTTAGGCTATGACTCTGCATTGTTGCAAAATGATTATTTTTCACTCTTTAATGACAGACGTTATAGTGGTTTAGACCGTATTTCGTCAGCAAATTTAGTGACTGCAGGTGGCACAACCCGTTTCTTTAAAGAGGCAACGGGTGAAGAGGTATTTAATTTCAGTTTGGGGCAGACTTATTATTTAAGCCCGTCTAAAATTGATGATTCTGCTGATAACCGTACAGAAGGACATACTTCTTCTTGGGCAGCGGAATCTAACTGGAAATTCCATAAAAAATGGAACTGGCACGGTAGCTATCAATATGATACTCGTTTAAACCAAACGGCGTTAGCGAATATGTCATTGCAATACAAACCACAGTCAGACAAATTGATTCAGCTCAATTACCGCTATGCAAGTAAAGATTATATCAATCAAAACTTGAATACGAATAAGTACGGGCAATCAATTAAACAAGTGGGCGGTGTGCTAGGTTGGGAATTAACCGATAAAGTGTCGGTAATGACCAGTTATTACCACGACCTTGCATTGAAAAAACCGGTGGAAGGGCAACTTTCGCTTAACTACAACACTTGCTGTTGGGCGGCAAATGTGTATGTTGCTCGCCGTTTAGTTTCAACGCCGGTAGGTTCATCTGATACGATCAATGATTTCTACTATGACAATAAGTTCGGAATTAACTTTGAGCTACGCTTTGGCACAAACTACAGCAATGGTGTAACCCGTATGCTAAAACGAGGTATTATTCCTTACACCGAGCCGTATGGCATTAATTAACAAAGTAAAAACAAATAAGTAAAAATAAAAATCGGGGCGAAAAATATTTGCCCCGATTTTTTTATATTTGGCTGACAAGCGGTTAAATTCTGTTGGAATTTTGCAAATCTTCCGCTAAATTCAACCGCTTGCCATCGAAACTTAACCTGTATTTCGCATACCTGCAGCAATGCCAGTGATGGTGATCATCAATGCTTGCTCCAGTACAGGATCGGCATTTTCACCTTGTTTGCGAATCCGATCTAACAATTCTACCTGAAGTAGATTGAGCGGGTCGGTATAAATATTGCGAAGTGCAATCGATTCGGCGATCCAAGGTAAATCCGCCATTAATTGACCATCGTGAGCCAGTGCAAGAACGGTTTTAAGATCAGCCTGTAGTTGCGTACGCAACATATTGCCTAAACGGTGTAGTTTTGGCTCGACTAGGCGTTGGTCGTAATATTCCGCCAGCCAAATATCAGCTTTACTAAATACCATTTCCAGCATTCCGATACGGGTTGAGAAAAACGGCCATTCGTTACACATTTCTTTTAGTAAGGTTTCATTACCTTCATCAATCAACTGTTGTAATGCTTGCCCTGCACCTAACCAAGCAGGTAGCATTAAGCGGTTTTGCATCCAAGCGAAAATCCAAGGAATTGCACGTAAACTTTCCACACCACCCTTTGGATTACGTTTTGCCGGGCGTGAGCCAAGTGGCAGACGGGAAAGTTCTTGCTCTGGTGTAGCAGATCGGAAATACGGTACGAAGTCTGGCTCGCCACGCACCATATCGCGGTAAATTTGGCAAGAAATATCAGAGGCTTTTGCTAGCACATCTCGCCACTGCTGTTTTGGCTCTGGTGGAGGGAAAATATTCGCTTCTAAAATCGCACTGGCGTAGAGTTCTAAACTTTCAACTGCCACGGCAGGTAAGCCTAATTTAAAGCGGATCATCTCTCCTTGTTCGGTCACTCTTAAGCCATTTTTTAGTGAACGAGGCGGTTGAGAGAGTAAGGCTGCATGAGCCGGTGCACCACCACGCCCGATAGTACCACCACGACCGTGGAATAAGGTTAATTCAATATTATATTTTTCACATAAATTGACCAGAGCTTCTTGCGCCCGATATTGCGCCCAGCCGGCAGCAAGCATTCCGGCATCTTTGGCGGAATCAGAGTAGCCGATCATAATCATTTGGTAATTGTTGATGACGCCACGATACCAGCCGATATTAAATAAATCGGTCATCACTTTTTCACTGTGGTCTAAATCGCCTAGCGTTTCAAATAATGGAGCGACCGGAATAGTAAATTTGCACCCCGCCTCTTTGAGTAAAAGGTGAACCGCAAGTACATCAGAGGCCTCTCTTGCCATTGAAATGACGTAGGCTGAAATGACGCCTTCAGGTTGCTCGGCAACAATTTTACAAGTGTCTAACACTTCTTTAGTTTCAGGGCTTGGAGTCCAGTTGGTTGGAATCAATGGGCGGCGAGAACTGAGTTCACGCACTAAGAACGCCTGTTTATCATCTTCTGTCCAATGAGCATAATCGCCTAAGCCGATATAGCGGGTAATTTCTGCAATCGCCATTTCGTGGCGGGTACTTTCTTGGCGAATATCAAGGCGTGATAACCCTAAACCAAAACAGTTTATACGACGTAAGCAATCTAGTAATGCACCATTTGCAATAATTCGCATACCACAGGCTTGTAATGACTCATAGCAATCAAAAAGCGGTTCCCACAATTGCTGATCTGAAGTTAAAATGTCACTTTCATCAATAGTTGAAATTTTGCCTTCCAATAATTCCGCATAGTAAATTTCGGTATTAATTAATTTCTGGCGTAATACTTTTAGTAATACGCGATATGGCTCTAAATAGTCACCATATTTAGCACGAAATGCAGGGGTACACTGTGTAATCGATAATTCTTCAGCAAGATTTTTAATATCTTGTAAGAACAATTCTGCGGCTTTCCAACGGTTCATTCTTAATACACGGCGAGTTGTTTCTGCCGTGACGAACGGGTTACCGTCACGGTCTCCGCCCATCCAAGAAGAAAAACGGACAGGGGCTAAATTTACCGGATATTGCACACCAAAGTGTTTTTCTAAATAGAAGTTAAGCTGACGACAAAATTCCGGCACGGCTTTCCATAAACTATTTTCAATGACTGCCATACCGCCTTTGGCTTCATCAACAGGAGTTGGGCGTTGGGTTCTGATTTCATTAGTATGCCAAGCAAGGGCAATCAGTTGCATTAAACGGCGTTTGATTTTATAGCTTTCAGCTTCAGTTAAATCATTGTGTTCTAATAAATTCAAACATTTATTGATTTCAACGTGTTTATGCCCCAGCGAACGGCGGGTTACTTCCGTTGGGTGAGCTGTTAGCACTAAATCAATCATTAGGCTTTCCACGGTTTTAATCACTTTTTCAACGGGGATATTTTGTGATTTTAGACGAAGGAACAGAGAGTCTAATGAGCGACTACCAAGTGATTCATCAATATGATGGCGAGAAACAGTTTGATGTTGTTCAGCAATATTTGTTAGATTTAGAAAATGGCTAAATGCACGTGCAACGGGTAAGACATCATCGTTAGAAATATTGGCTAATTTATCTAATAGCTGTTCACGGGCGTTTTCATCGCCGGCACGAGAATTGCGAGATAACACACGAATGCTTTCGATGAGTTCTAGAATGTAATCTCCTTGCGCATCACGAATCGTTTCTCCCAAAAATTCACCTAACATATGGATATTATGCTGAATTGTTGAATATTGCTGGTTCATAAAAAATTCCTATGGTAAACATAAATTAAATTAGGTCTAAATATGCCGAAAATCGCTGAAAATAGCAAATAGATTTAATTTAATTTTTGAATTAAATGATAAAACGCAAAAAATAGCTGTCTATGGTAGGGATAATATGAAATCTTTTATAGAAAATGGGGGAAATAGAATGAAGCAGATTTATGCTTTAGGTTTGGCATTCATTGTCGCTAGTGTAAGTTTATTATCTACTAAAGTACAGGCAAATCAAGCGTATCAAACTACTAAGCAAGGCTTGCAATATAAGGAGCTTAAAGCAGGCAGCGGCAAAAAACCAACACTAAATGATGAAGTGGAGGTGCGTTTTACTTCTTATAATGATAAAGGGGAAGTGTTTGAAGGGACGTTTAATCAAGTGCCAGTAATTTTGCCTATCAGAGAAATGTTTTCCGGCTTACAGCAAGGATTATTGCTTATGCCGGTAGGCTCTGTATATGAGTTTAATATTCCGGCTCACCTAGGTTATCAAGAAGAGGGTAGTAGAGCTAAGAAAGCTGCGTTGTATCGGATAGAACTACTTAGAATTAATCCTTAAACTCAGAAAACCTATATAGAAAAAGCATTTTACAAATTTTTCCCTAAATTCAACCACTTGCATATTACTACAAGCGGTATTTTTCTGCCTAAATCACGCTAATTTACTCATCGTATCTTTAAATTCATGTGCTTTATTACGTCAAAAAGTCAAACGCATTTAGGTAATGATGGATTTTTTTAATAGCCATTTACAAGCATGGTATATCCCGAAAAGAGTATCCATTCCGGAGGAATGCCCTATATTTTCAAAACGTTGTGCTAATAGGCGGAAATCCTCTTGACGTTGTTGCGTGTGATTAAAGAAGCTTAAAAGAGGGGCGGAAAATTGTTGTTGCAATGCACAATCTAAAAAACGGCGACTGATCGCATTAGTATTATCTAAATGTTGTTGGAGTTTTTGGGTTAGTGTTTGGTAAAAAGCTGTCTGAGTTTGAGTAAAATACTGAAATGTGGCAATAAAACCGCATAAAAAATCATCGCCACTTGGCGTGAGACCAATACCAAGCCCAATAAGTTTTGTGAAATATTCCGCTGATTTTTCTAATTCGCCTAGTTGATAAAGATCCTCAGCTTGAACTAAATATTGCTTGAATGCACGAAGTAGTACATCGTTAATACTGTTTTGTAATAATAAATTCAGCCCTTTAGCATTCGACTTTTGCAAGATTTTTTGTGCAAGATTTGCATACCAAACCACATTGTTTAGTGAAAAAGAGGTGCAAGCGGTTAATTTTGAAGAAAAAATTGCATCATTTGAATAATTTAAATTGAGCCGATAAGGTTGGTTAGGTTGGAATGAGAGTTGTTGAAATTTTGTTATTGAGAAATCAGTGATTAGACTGATCGGTGAAAGCTCACTTTCTTTCGGCTGTAATGTAAAAATCTGATTATTAATCAATAAATTAATAGTTTTATTGTAACGAGAGTGAAGCATTACAATAGGTGCAGCTTCTATTGCATTTTGAGCGTACAGAGTGGTTTTTAAAATAGGGATGTTTATTATTTGCTCTTTTATTGTCATTCTGTAAAATACCTATTGATTTGTAGTAACTTTATTGATTAGTATACTTGCAAAGTTGAAATACGATTTCATATTTTTTATTTTCCTTTCAAACCATTAAAAGTCAATAAAAAGAAGGTTCATTATGTATGATTTAATCGTTAAAAACGGACAATTAGTCACGCCGGATAGAATTTATCTTGCCACTATTGCGGTAAAAGACGGGAAATTTGCCGGTTTTCTTGCCCCTGATATTGAGGTTGATGCGAAAGAAATTGTCGATGCAAAAGGCAATTTGGTTTATCCGGGGATAATTGACTGCCACGCCCATTTAAATGAACCGGGCTTTGATTATCGTGAGGATTTTGAAACCGGATCCCGTGCCGCAGTAGCCGCCGGTTGTACCACGCTCATAGATATGCCGCTTAATAATGATCCTTCCCTCATCAATAAAGATGTCTTTAAATTAAAACACGCCAACGTAAGTAAACATTCCTTTATCGACTTCGCCCTTTGGGGGGGGATTGTCGGCGATTATGACGACAGTCCAAATTCCATAAAAAGCAATTCTGCCGATCTTGTTGAACTAGAAGCCTGTGGCGTTGCTGCCTTTAAAGGTTTCACTTGCCCGAACGGGGATTTATTCCCAACGGTAAACTTGGGCAATGTGCGTAAAGCCTTAGAAATCTTAAAACCTTTTAATGCGTTGTCCGGATTCCATTGCGAAGAGTTTGGGCAAGTTAAAGAGCGAGTGAAAGAGGCAAAAGCGAAAACAGGTTTAACAAATCAAGAAAAAATTCGTGAGTTTTTAGATGCCCACGATGTTTGGGTGGAATATGTAGCGACTAAAAATATTATTGATATGTCTCGAGCCACCGGTGGCAGGGTGCATATTTGCCACGTCACACACCCAATGGTTGCTCAACTGGTTAAAGATGCAATTTATGAAGGTTTACCTGTTTCAGGCGAGACTTGCCCCCACTATTTAGGATTTACCGAAGATTTCGTCTTTGAAAAAGGCGGACCGGCAAAATGTACTCCTCCTTTGCGTAAAAAAGAGGATATGGAAAAACTTTGGGATTATGTGATTGATGGCACGCTTTCTTGCGTGGGAAGTGACCATTCTCCGGCTGCCGATGAAGAAAAAAATAATGACACTCACGATATTTGGGAGGCTTGGGGAGGCTTAAATGGTATCCAGTTCTTTTTGCCGATGATGTTCGATATGGTGGTTCATCAACGTAAACTAAGCCCGAGCCTGATTGCGAAAGTGATGGGCGTCAATCCGGCAAAATTGTTTGGTTTATATGGGCGTAAAGGGGCGTTTGAACTTGGGTTTGATGCGGATATTGTGATTGTAGATCCGGAAAAACCGTGGAAAGTAGAACAAGAGAAACTGTTTACCAAAGGACATGTTACTTGTTTTGATGGTTTAGAAGGCAAAGGTGCAGCAACCCATACCTTTATTCGTGGTCGTTTAGTGGCGGAAAACGGTATGTATAAACAAGATGCTATGGGTTATGGCGAATTTATTCGCCCGGTGAAAAGCTAATGCGAAGTGCGGTTGATTTTTCAAAACTTTTGGGAAATGACCGCACTTTTTATTATATAAAAATAATACATTAAAAATGCGATTACAGGAGAGACAACATGTCTGAAAAAACCAACTTACAACCGATTCCGGAAAATAAACGGATTATGGATTTACTGTCTTACCTTTTCTTATGGCTTGGCGGCTGTGTATCTATCGGTACATTCGCACTCGGCTCCGGGCAATTAGAGAAAGGGTTAAATTTAACCCAAGCTTTTGTGGCAATGTTAATTGGCTCGTTATTGCTGATTGTCTGTTTATGTTTAAATGACCAAATGAGCTATAAAAGTGGTGTTCCTTATGCGGTTCAATTAAAAAGTGCATTTGGGACTAAAGGTGGGATTTTACCTGCAATGTTGCGGGGTGTGCCTGCCATCGTGTGGTATGGCGTACAAAGCTGGTTAGGCGGTTCGGCAATTAACCAAATTTCAATTTTATTATTTGGTTATGACAATCTAGTGCTTTATTTCCTCTTATTCCAAGCCTTACAAATTTGGATTTCTACCACCGGTTTCCACGGCTTGAAATGGTTAGAAAATATTGGTGCGGTTGTAATTATCGCCTCGCTTACCTATATGTTCTATATCTGTATGACTAAATTCGGTGGACGTATTGAAGAGAATTTGATTAATAAAGAAGGCACTTGGGGCTTACCTTTTGTCAGTGCTATTGTGGCTTTCTTTGGCGTGAATGTATTGGTTATGCTGAATGTAGGCGACTATGTGCGTGAACTAAAACCGGGGTATTCAACGGCAAAACGTGGTGTGGTGTATTTCTTAGCAATGGTGCCAACTACCGTATTTATGGGCGTAATTGGTTTAATGATCTCCTCTGCAACCGGTATTGCTAACCCAATCAATGCGTTTGCTCAAGCAGCAGATAATAAATTCTTAGTGATTATTACCTTAGTCTTTATTTTATTTGCTCAAATGACCACCAACCTAGCAAGTAATGTTGTGCCACCTGCCTATGCGTTAATGGATGCCTTTAAAATTAAACATAAAACCTCAGTGGTGCTTATCGGTTTATTAGCGATTGCAACTTGCCCTTGGTTAATTACCTCCGATGCGTCATCAAAAGGAGTGGATATTTTCGTTTTAACTTACACTGTATTCTTCGGCCCGATTTTCTCTGTGCTATTGGTTGATTACTATATTCTCCATAAACGCAAAATTGACATTGCCGAACTCTATGATGAAAACGGTAGCCGTAAAGGTGTGAACTGGGCAGCGATTTTGGCAATTTCTGTGGGAGCAGTGATTGGCTTATTCAATGCAGATATTTCATTCTTAACTGCAACTATTCCAACTGCCTTAGTTTATTACTTCGGTATGAAATATATGGCATCAAGCGCCCGTTTCAGAAAGGGAACGATTTTAGATAAATAATGGGTAATAACCCCATACGAGCCGTATGGGGTTAGATAATCTGAGCCACGTTGTGGCTCTATAAAAGTCCCGGAGGGACTTGGGTTGTTTAACCTAGCACGGCTCGTGCTAGGTATTTTGAATAAATTGAATGGTTGCCTGAATGAGCTCCTGTGTATGTTTCGATTCAGTATCACGATCAAAATCGTGCAGATCGGCAGAAATCATAAAACGAGTCGGGTTACATTTTTCACAAAGTGCCAGAAACTCGCTAAAAGGGACATCAGGATCGCCAGTGGCGTGTGCAGCAAAAACAGGGGATTTAAATTCTGCTAGGCGTAAGCTGTAATCAAGATAGAAAAATTTATCTCTGCCTTGATAAATTAATGATTTCCACTTGCCGGTTTGGCGGGCATAAATATAGGCAATGAAATGGGTGCTTAATTCTGCCTCTACTAACGGAGTTGTTATTAGTGATTGAAAGGTGCTTTCACTGACTAATGGCAATTTTAAATAATATTCGCTTGGGCTATCAAACCAGCCATCGGTGAGAAAACCATAGCCATAATATGAAATGACCCCTTTGGGCTGAGGAATATCGGTTTGTTGGCTGAGCTTGCTTGCAGCGAGCAATGCCAAATAAGCGCCGGCAGAACGCCCGAATAAAAAATAGGGCATTGCAGAAAAGTGCGGTTGGTTTTGTAATGCTTTTATTGAGGAAAGTACAGAACGCAGAATTTCCTCGATTTGAGCATAAGGTGCAAGCGGGTAATTTATCGCAAAAATTTGCAAACCGGCTTGGGTAAATTGGTCAAGATGAAAGTCGGGCAAGTCCGCTTTAGAGCCGTAAAGTAAGCCCCCACCGTGTAGGTAAATCAGCGTTGCTTTCGGGGTGATTTCATCATCTTGGTAAAGCGTTGCTTGAATAGGCAACAGGCTGTGTTGAATTTCAATCGAATTTAGGGAGATTTGTGTAGTGTTTAGCATAATGATCCTCAACAGTTTTGTACCGCATTATAGTACAAGATAAAGTTACGTTATCAAATTCACTTAAAGTAAAGGAGAATGCTATGGGATATTTGAATGGTCAAACAGGTTATCGCCAAGGGTTGCTTGAAACACGTTCAGTCATTCGCAAGAATAACTTTGTGATTTTGGAAACCGATGGTTTGGTAAAAAACAGTATTCCAAACTATCATCATTGCGATATTAGTATTTTATCTTCCCCTGCATTGGGTGCCTCTTTTGCCGATTATATTGCCACAGTTCACCCAAACGGAGGTTGTACTCAGCTAGGCGGAAACGGGATAGAGGTGTTTGTGTACTGTGTAAGCGGTCAATTATCGGTAAAAAATAGCGACACCCAAGCAACCCTCGAAACCGGAGGCTATATTTTCTCGCCTGCCGACCAAGTGTTGAGTTTTATCAACCTATCAGAAAATCCTACCAAAATTTATATTCACCGCCGCCGTTATACGCTGTTAGAAGGGCATCAAGCCAAAACCTATGTTGGTAATGTGAACCAAATCGAGTACACCGAATATGAAGGAATGAAAACCTGCCTGATTAAGGACTTATTGCCATCTGCTACCGATTTTGGTTTTGATATGAATATGCACATTTTATTATTCAAGCCGGGGGCATCGCACGGTTATATCGAAACCCATTTCCAAGAACACGGAATGTTATTCCTTTCAGGCAAAGGAATGTACCGTTTAGATGATGAATGGATTCCGGTGAAAAAAGATGACTATGTCTTTATGGATTCCTATTGCCCGCAAGCCTGTTATGCGGTGGGGGACGAAGATTTCGTCTATATTTACTCAAAAGAGTGCAACCGTGATGTAGAACTGTAATTTAACCTTGAGGAATTGACTATGAAATTATCTAGAGAAGAATTAAAAGGCTTAATGAAAGCGAAGTTAATGAAAGCCGGTTTAAATGATCAGCACGCAGATATTACCGCTGAAATCCTAACTTGGTCAGATGAGCGGGGTTATCACTCTCACGGTGCAGTGAGAATGGAATATTACTGTGAGCGTATCTTTAAAGGTGGTATTACCCACGATCCAAAATTTGAATGGAAAGAAACCGGCCCGGCGTCGGCGATTTTTGAAGGGGATAACGGCTGTGGCTATGTAGCAGCTACCTTTGCGATGGAAAAAGCGATTGAAATGGCGAAAAAATCTGGCATTGCGATTGTGGGTATCCGTAATATTTCCCATAGCGGTGCGATTGGCTACTATACCGAAATGGCAGCTAAGGAAGGGTTGTTATCCATTTCATTCTGCCAATCAGACCCAATGGCAGTGCCTTATGGTGGAGCAGAGCCTTACTACGGCACAAACCCAATTTCTTTTGCCGCACCGGCTGATGAAGGCAGAAATGTGGTGTTTGATATGGCAACCACCGTGCAGGCTTGGGGGAAAATTTTAGATAAGCGTTCTCGTGGCGAATCTATCCCACCGGATTGGGCAGTAGATATTGATGGCAACCCAGTGACTGATCCTAACAAAGTGAACGCTTTAGTGCCGATCTCAGGTGCGAAAGGCTACGGGTTAATGATGATGGTGGATATTTTCTCGGGTATTTTATTAGGTGTGCCGTTTGGTAAGCACGTTTCTTCAATGTATCACGATTTATCCGAAGGTCGCCGTTTGGGGCAAATGCACATTGTGATTGATCCGGCTCGTTTCTGTGGTGCAGAACAATTCCGTGAGAATATGGCACAATCTATCAATGAGCTTAACGAAATGCCACCGGCACCGGGCAATGATAAAGTCTATTATCCGGGGCAACGTGCCGAAATGCGTCGTGATAAATATTATGCAAACGGTGGTATTGAAATTGTGGATAAAGTGTATGAATATTTAATTAGCGATGATATTCACTTTGACCGCTACGATCATAAAAACCGTTTTGCGGATTAATCTGATAGCCTAGCACGAGCCGTGCTAGGTTAAATTAATTCAGCTCCTTGGGAGCTGTGAGTAGAGCAGCAAGATAGCTTGGCTTATTTATTCATATAAGCTTGTATAGGTTAGTAAAGTTTAGGAAGAGAAATATGTTAAAGACCGTTGTAAAGAAAGGCAGTTACCACGATTCGGTGGTGTTAATGTTACTAACAAATGCCATTTCCGGTTTGGAAAGCGTAAACAAAGTATCGGTAATGATGGCAACGCCGGCAAATAAAGATATTTTCGCCCAAAGTGGGTTAGATACTCCGGAATTACAAGAGGCGACCCCGAATGATATGGTGGTTGTAGCAGATGTGGAGCGTGAAGAGTTAATCCATATCGTGATGGAGAAAGTAGAGGAGTTTTTAAAACAAAAATCCCAAGCAAGTGCGGTACAAAGTGGCACTGAAATTGTGAAGTCTTGGAATAAAGCAACGGCTAAATTACCTGATGCTAATCTTGCCGTTATTTCTATTCCGGGCGCTTATGCAGCTTTAGAGGCAAATCGAGCCTTAGATGAAGGTTTGAATGTTTTTATGTTCAGCGATAACGTGAGTGTGGAAGATGAAAAAGCATTAAAACAAAAAGCACACAACAAAGGCTTGGTGGTCATGGGGCCGGACTGCGGCACGGGCATTATTCAAGGTGTGCCGATTGCCTTTACTAACAGTGTTACACCGGGTTCTATCGGGATTATCGGGGCATCAGGCACGGGGATTCAAGAGCTGACTACCATTATTGACCGTTTAGGTGAAGGGGTTGAAAATGCTATCGGTACAGGTGGGCGTGATCTGTATGAAGAGATTGGCGGTATTACGATGCTCGATGCGATTGAGGCAATGGAGCAAAACGAAAAAGTCAAAGTGCTGATTGTGATCTCGAAACCGCCGGCAAAAGCAGTGCGTGAGAAAATTTCTGCTCGCTTAAGCCGTTATAGTAAGCCTGTGATTACGTTGTTCCTTGGTGAGAAACCGACCTTCCACGAAGAGAATTTCTATCACGCTTATACGCTAGATGAGGCAGCTCGTTTAGCGGTTGCTCTTGTGCGTAAGGAGCCGATACCGACATTTGCAAAAAATCAGGCAAATTCGACCGCTTGTGGCAAGACGCTAAAAGCCTATTATTCAGGCGGTACGCTTGCCGGTGAGGCGGCAATGTTGCTCAAAGATGCGTTAAATATTGAGGGCAGTGGGGCAAAAGCCGATGGCTTTATGTTTAAGCAAGACGGGCATATTGTGGTGGATTTAGGAGATGATGTTTACACCCAAGGTAAACCACACCCGATGATCGACCCTGCCAAACGGATTGAATCGATGCGTGAAGCCGTCGATGATGCGACCACAGGCGTGATTTTATTTGACATCGTGTTAGGCTATGGCTCACACGAAGATATGGCAACGGCATTGATTCCAACCATTAACGAACTCCAACAAAAAGCCAAAGCTCAACATCGAGAGGTGGCATTTGTTGCGACCGTATGTGGCACTCGTAGTGATTACCAAGGTTATGATGAAACGGTGCGTAAATTGGTTGAGGCGGGCGTTGAAGTTTGTGAAACCAATAAAAGTGCGGTGGAAAAATCTCTCGCTTTATTAGGCTTGCACTTTGATGAGCCGGTAAAACCGATCCAAGCGAAAACTGTAGTGCAAGGTGAAAATACCCCTGCCTCTGAATCGTTATTACGCTTATTATCGGAAAAACCGAAAATTATTAACATCGGGCTGAAAAGTTTTGCCGATGTGGCGGAAAAATTTGGCTGTCAAGTGGTGCAATTTAACTGGCAACCACCGGCAGGCGGCAACATTCAATTAATTAAAGCCTTGAATTTCTTAAATGAATCTCAGACGGTGAATATTGATGAAGCAAACCGCAAAGTGATTGCCAAAGTGGTTGCGGCTGCTCCAATTATTCGGGATAACGTATTAGCGAAAACTGTCATCAAAGAATTAAATGAAGGCAAAGTGATTTTACACGCCGGCCCGCCAATTCAATATCAAGATATGCCAAACACCGTGCAAGGCTCTTGTGTTGGGGCGGTATTATTTGAAAAATGGGCAACGGACGAAACTTCAGCCCGTGCTTTATTGGAAAGTGGCGAAATTAAATTTATGCCGTGCCACCACGTTAATGCAGTTGGGCCGATGGGCGGCATTACCACTGCCAATATGCCGGTGTGGGTGGTGGAAAATGCAACCGATGGCAATGTTGCCTATTGCACAATGAACGAAGGTATTGGCAAAGTGTTGCGTTTTGGTGCTTATTCAGAGGAAGTAGTAAAACGCTTAGAGTGGATGCGTGATGTATTAGGCCCTACGCTCGGTAAAGCTATTCGTTCAATGGAAAACGGCTTGGCGGTAAATCCTCTCGTGGCAAAAGCGATTGCGATGGGCGATGAGTTCCACCAACGCAATATTGCTGCCTCAATGTCTTTCTTCAAGGAAGTAGCTCCTCGTATTACTGCGATGAGCGATCTTGCCGAACAGGATAAATATGACGTCATTAAATTCTTAGCGGATACGGATCAATTCTTCCTCAATATTATGATGGCAACCTGTAAAGCGGTTATGGATGGGGCGAGAACTCTCACTGAAGGCACGGTGGTGACAGCAATGTGTCGCAATGGCGTGCATTTTGGTATCCGTATTGCCGGTATGGGCGATGAATGGTTCGTTGGGCCAGTGAATACGCCACAAGGCTTATATTTCACCGGTTATGACGGTGAAGATGCTTGCCCAGATATTGGCGATTCGGCTATTACCGAAACCCTTGGTGTGGGTGGTATGGCGATGATTGCGGCTCCAGCAGTTACCCGATTTGTAGGTGCAGGAGGCTATGAAGATGCACTTCGTACCAGTAACGATATGATGGAAATTTGTATTGACCGTAACCCAAATTACATTGTGCCGAACTGGAATTTCCAAGGGGCTTGTTTAGGTATTGATGCCAGATTAGTCGTGGAAAAAGGCATTACACCTGTGATTAACACCGGTATTGCCCACAAAGTTGCAGGCTTTGGGCAAATTGGTGCAGGTACGGTTCGCCCACCATTGGCTTGCTTTGAAAAAGCAGTGTTAGCCTATGCAAGAAAATTAGGGTTTACAGAATAATTCTGTAGGGGCGAATTATAATTCGCCCATTGTATCTACGATTTAAAAGGAAAGAGAATGTCAAAACAAACCATCGTGTTAGCCCTAGGCGGTAATGCGTTAGGGAACAATTTGAACGAACAGCGTGAAGCGGTGGCAAAAACCGCAAAAGTAATTGTTGATATATTACAGCAAGGCAAAAATATTGTGATTACGCACGGAAATGGCCCCCAAGTGGGAATGATTCAGCGGGCAATGGACGATTTTGCTAAACATTCCGGAGATGAAATTCCGCTACCGACCAGTGTCGCAATGAGCCAAGGTTATATCGGGATTGATTTACAAAATGCGATCAAATATGAGCTACTTAACCGTGGTATTGAGCAGAAAGTCAGCACGATTTTGTCTCAAATTGAGGTGAACCCGACAGACCAGGCATTCCAAAATCCGGATAAGCCGATTGGTAGATTCTTAACCAAAGAGGAAGCTGATGAGTTAGAGGCAAAAGGCATTCGTACAATGGAAGATGCCGGGCGAGGTTATCGCATTGTTGTGCCTTCACCGAAACCACAACGCATTCGTGAGTTAGAAACTATTAAAACCCTACTGAATGCCGGACATATTGTCATCACCTGTGGCGGAGGTGGTATTCCGGTGGTGAGCGATGAACAAGGGCGTTTAGTGGGCGTGAATGCGGTGATTGATAAAGATAACGCCAGCTCGTTGTTAGCACAAAAGCTGAATGCCGATTATTTGGTTATTTTAACGGCGGTGGAAAAAGTGGCGATTAACTGGGGCAAGCCAAATCAGGAATGGCTTTCTGAATTAAGCACAGCACAAGCACGCCAATATATTGCGGAAGAACAATTTGCCAAAGGTTCAATGCTACCCAAAGTGGAAGCTGCTTTACAATTTGCCGAAAGTGGCACAGGCCGCAGAGCGTTAATTACCTTACTGGATAAGGCTGCACAGGGTATTGCAGGCGAAACGGGAACGGTGATTTATTCGTAAAATTGACCGCACTTTTCTATCCTAGCACGAGCCGTGCTAGGATAGGTAAGCCAAGTCGCTTTGTGACTTGTATGAGCGTTGAGCCACAGCGTGGCTCAGTTAATTTAGCACCATACGGCTCGTATGGTGAACACAACAAGCGGTCATTTTTCTACATTTTTTTACAATTAGGTTTCAATAACAAATGGATATTCCGGTGAATTTTTTTATGTGGTTTATGGCGTTATTGCCGATTATCACATTAGTTATTTTAATGGTGAAATTCCAATGGGGCGCAACAGAAGCTGCACCTATTGGGCTTTTGATTACGATTTTTACAGGGGTTTTTCTCTATCAAGCAGATGTTTCATTAATTGCGATTGAGTCCGCCAAAGGTATTTGGAATGCCTTAGTGATTTTGCTGATTGTGTGGACGGCAGTGTTGATGTACCAAGTCAGTGATGGCGCAAAAGCCTTTTTAGTGATTCGAGTCGGAATGAGTAAGTTGTTCCCGAATGAACTCTTGCTGGTCATGACAATGGGGTGGATCTTTGAAAGTTTCTTACAAGGCATTACCGGCTTTGGCGTCCCTGTGGCGGTTGGAGCCCCTCTTTTAATTGGGATTGGTGTTCGCCCGTTATGGGCAGTGGTGCTACCGCTATTAGGGCAAGCGTGGGGGAATACTTTTGGTACTCTAGCTGCTGCGTGGGACGCATTAGCTGTTTCTGCAGGGCTTGAAATCGGCAGTGATGACTATTTCCTCACCGCACTTTGGTCTGCTGCGTTTTTATGGTTTTGGATTGTGATTACAGGCTTGGCAATTTCATGGTTCTACGGCAGAGGTAAAGCACTGAAAAAAGGGGTAGTCGCCACCTTAATCATCGCAACTATTCAAGGCGGTGGTGAATTGCTACTGAGCCAAGTCAATACCACCATTTCTGCTTTTATTCCTGCCTGTTTATCCATTTTAGCGATTGTGGTTATCAGCAAAATGCCGATGTATAAAGCGGTTTGGCGTGTGGAAGACAGCCCGATTATGGATAGAAGTAAAACCACAGAAAATGAGGAAGCCTTGCCAAATATGAATTTATTACAGGCGTTTATTCCCTATATTGTCCTTTCTGTGATGACATTGGCAATTTTGGTTATTACGCCGGTTAATCAGTTTTTATCGCAATTTAAGTTTGGTTTTGCTTTCCCGGAAACCGTCACAGGTTATGGCTTTGTGAATAAGGCTTATACTGCTTATTCGCCGATTGCGATTTTCACGCACGCCAGTATGTTCCTGTTTGTGTCTTCTATTATTGGTTTAATTTATTATCAACATAAAGGCTGGATTGGCAAAGGCGGCACTAAAACCATTTTTGCAAAATCGGTTTCAATGACGATGCCATCAGGTATTGCCGTAGTGGGTTTGGTGATTATGTCAAAAATTATGGGCGGAACCGGGCAAACGGCAGTTCTAGCACAGGGAATGGCAGCCGTATTAGGGAAATCTTATGTTATTTTATCGCCATTTATCGGCTTATTAGGCACCTTTATGACGGGTAGTAATATGAGTTCTAATATTCTATTCGGAGATTTCCAAATGACCACCGCGAAACTGTTAAATGCAAATTCTGCGGCAATTTTAGGGGCACAAACTACCGGTGGGGCGATCGGTAGTGCAATCAGCCCAAGTAAAATTATTTTAGGCACCACCACCGCCAATATTCTCGGTAAAGAAGGTGATGTAATGAAAACTATCATTTGGATTACATTATTACCTACGTTATTCATCGGCGTTGTGGCATATTTTGCCTCGCTTTAACTATAGGATAAGAACCAGAGGATAAGATGAATGGACTTTTTTAAAACCAAAGCAGGCAAAATGACCATAGCCTTTATCGTGATTATGCTAGCCTTTGCACTGATTATGTTAGGCATTGCACAGGCTAATAATACCGCTATCCATATCGGCTTTGTGCTGATGGTTGGTGCAATGCTATATTCACCGATTGATGTATTTATCTTAAATAGAAAGAAATAGGACATAAAATGGAACAGATTACCCAGCGTATTACGCAAAATTTAGAACATCTAAAACAATTCACTGCCACACCGGGCAATGGTTGTACCCGTTTGCCTTTTTCTCAAGAGGCGAGAAGTGCGGTTAATTATTTAAGAGAGTTAATGATCGAAGCCGGACTGCAAGTTAAAGAAGACGAAGCGGGCAATATTTTCGGTATTTTAGCAGGTGAGCAACCTGAATTGCCTTGTGTGATGTCCGGTTCTCACTATGACAGTGTACTTCACGGTGGAAATTATGATGGTATCGCAGGGGTGATTACCGCATTAGAAACCGCCCGTTTATTAAAAGCAACTGGCAAAAAATTTAAACGTAATTTTGTGGTTGTAGGTTTTAATGATGAAGAAGGAATGCGTTTCGGCACAGGATATTTTGGCTCTGGAGCAATGCTCGGTTTGCGTACTCCGGACTATTGTCGCCAATATAAAGACAAAGACGGAATTTCTTATTATGAGGCGATGCAAGGCTACGGATTAGATCCGGAAAAAATTGAAAATGCAAAATGGGCTGAGGGTTCGATTGGGCATTTTATCGAAACCCATATTGAACAAGGGCCGGTGTTAGATACTCAAGGTATTGAAATTGGTTTGGTAACGGGCATTGTTGGTTTACATCGCCATATGTTTACTGTTCACGGGCGAGCCGATCATGCAGGCACAACACCAATGGATATGCGTTTAGATGCCGTTGATGTTGCAACCAAAGTGATTGCTCAAATTGCAGACTGGGCAAGAGAGAAAAATGACGGCACGGTGGCAACGGTTGGCTATATGAATGTGCTACCGGGTGGGATTAATATTGTGGCGGAAAAAGTCGTGTTTAGTGTTGATATCCGCTCACTAAATATGGCAAATGTGGAAGAAATTACCGCTAAAATTGAGCAAGCTCTTGCAGAAGAAACGGCAAAAATCGGTTCAACTTTTGAAAAAGAAACGAAGTTGATTATTCAACCGGTGGCGCTATCTGAAAAAATGCTCGATATTTTGGAAAATTCAGCTCAAAAACATCAGTTTAGCTATAAACGCTTACCGAGCGGAGCAGGACACGATTCATTAGAAATCGGGCAGAAAATTCCAACGGTAATGATTTTTGTGCTAAGTAAAGACGGCAGAAGCCACACACCGGTCGAATTTACGGAATATCACTATTTTGCAAAAGCGGCGGTGTTGCAACAGGAATTGGCAGAACAATTATTAGACGAATAAATTGCAATCGGGGAGTTTGCAAATTGTTAGAAAAATTTGACCGCTTGCAAATTCCCCACTAATAAAAATCAACTACAAACATAACATAAGGAGTATTTGGCTATGTATGATCTCGTCATTAAAAATGGGAAGATAGTCTTATCCGATGCCATTTTCAACGGTAATATTGCCGTGAATGCAGGAAAAATTGCTGCTGTTTTAGCAGAAGGCTTGGAGCCTGAAGCAAGGGAAGTGATTGATGTGAAAGGCAATTACGTTTTTCCGGGGGCGATAGATACCCACGCTCACTTAAATGACCCGGGTTATGAATGGCGTGAAGATTATGCTCACGGGACGGCAGCAGCGGCAGTAGGCGGTTATACCACCATTATTGATATGCCGTTGCAAAATGAGCCAGCATTAACGGATGCTAAGATTTTTGATGCCAAAATAGCGAAAGTATCGCCAAATGCTTATGTGGATTACTGTTTCTGGGGCGGATTAGTTCCAACTAACTTTGAGCATTTAAGCGAATTAAATGATAAAGGTTGTGTTGCGTTAAAATCCTTTATTGGGCCGGTTTCGCCTGATTATGCTTCGCTGAATTATGGGCAAACCTTTGAGGCAATGCAAATTATCCAAAAATTTGGCGGACGAGCCGGTTTCCACTGCGAAGATTTTTCAACCATCAAATGGCAAGAACAACGAATGAAAAATGAAGGTCGTTTAGACTGGAAAGCTTTTTTAGACTCCCGCCCGCTGATTGCAGAAATGCTCGCAACCATTAATATTATCGAAATTGCCAAATCCACCGGCTGTAAAGCCCACATCTGCCACGTTAGCCACCCTGATGTTGCCCAAAAAATCAAAGAAGCCCAGCAAGAAGGTTACGATATAACCGCTGAAACCTGTGCGCATTATCTCTGCTTTAGTGAAGATGATGTAATCGAAAAAGGTGCGCTCTTTAAATGTGCTCCTCCACTGCGTTCAAAATCTGATGTAGATCGCTTATGGGATTATGTGGTTGATGGCACATTTAGCGGTATTGCCAGTGACCATTCGCCTTGCTCCTATGATGAAAAGCATAATGAAATTTTAGGTCAAAAAATTGAAACGGTATTTGATGTGTGGGGCGGTATTAGTGGTATTCAAAGCTGTGTACAGGTTGCTTTCTATGAAGGTTGTGTAAAACGGGGGATCTCGCCGAGCGTGCTGGCGAATGCAATGGCAAAATTACCGGCAAAAGCCTTTGGTATTTACGGGCAAAAAGGCGATATTCAAGTTGGCTTTGATGCTGATTTTACCATTATTGACCCAAATAAAGAGTGGGAGATTAAAGCCGAAGATCTGCAATATGTGAACAAACTGTCTGCCTATGTCGGCAAAAAAGGAAAAGGTTTACCGGTTTGTACCATTGTACGAGGTAAAGTAATCGCTCAAGACGGAAAGCTTACTGATAGTAAAGGTTTTGGTAAATTCATTCGTAAAACAGAAGGAGCATAGCTATGTTGGATAACAAAGAACTCAGCCCTGAGTTAGCTAAAAATGTTAATGTTGATCTTCAGCCGACCAAAGAACGGATTATGGATAATTTTTCCTACTGGGCTAGCTTTTTAGGTGGTTGTGTTTCTATTGGGACATTTTCAATGGGGGCAAGCTTAATTGGCGCATTGACAGTCACACAAGCTATTTTGGCAATGTCAATCGGTTGTATTGTCATTGCCATCGGTTTAGTGCTAATCGGTAATGGCGGCCATAAATATGGCATTCCGTTCCCAATCCAACTGCGTAGTTCTTTTGGTACAACGGGTGTGAAAATTCCGGGAATTTTGCGTGGTGTGCCGGCGATTGTTTGGTTCGGTTTCCAAAGTTGGGTGGGCGCAGGAGCGATTAATATGTGTTTAAAGCTCCTGTTTGGCTTTGATAATCTACCAATAGTCTATGTGCTATTTACCGCCTTACAAGTTGGGCTATCCATTAATGGCTTTAAAGGCATTAAATGGTTGGAAAATGTATCGGTGGTGTTCTTAATCGGTATTTTGGCTTATATGCTGTATGTCGTGAACACTAAATTCTCGGTGCAGATAGGCGATCGTTTCTCTAATATTGAAGGCTCTTGGGGAATGCCGTTTTGGGCAGCGACTACAGCCTTCTTGGGGATCTATTCAACGATGATTCTCAATGCTTCAGACTATTCACGCCACGTTAAAACAGGCACAGGTGCAACCACAACAGGTGTGATTTATGTATTATCCATTCTACCTGTCACCTTATTTATGGGGCTAATCGGCTTATTGGTGACTGCGGCTACGGGAAATAGTGACCCTATCGAAGTATTCGCCACGGCAATGGATAATAAAGTGCTTACAGTCATTACATTATTATTTATTGCCTTTGCACAGATTACGACTAACGTGCTAAATAATATTGTGCCTCCTGCCTATATTTTAATGGATTCCTTTAAAATGAAATGGTCTCACGCCACGATTTTAGTCGGTATTCTTTCGATGTGTGTGATGCCTTGGAAACTTGTTACGGCAGAATCAGCAGAAGGACTTTCCTTATTTATCAAAATTTACTCCGCTTTCTTAGGCCCGATTTTTGCGGTAATGGTGGTTGATTACTACATCTTAAGACAGCAAACTTTAAACGTGAATGACCTTTATAATAAAGAGGGTATCTTCAAGGGCGTTAACTGGGCAGCAATTATTGCGATTGCTATCGGTTCGCTTTGCTCACTGATTGTGGTGGATCTCTCTTGGTATGTCAGCTTAATTCCATCAGGCTTGAGTTACTATATTTTGATGAGGGTGTTAAAAAGTTCCGAACCTTTCCGTAAAGGGACGGTGCTAGAACATCAATAAGATGACAAGCGGTAAAATTTTGCAAAAAATTTACCGATGAATAATAGATTGAAAAAGGCTAGCAGATCAGTTTAATGCTAGCCTTTTACGATTTTGATATACAGTAATTGCGACTATACTATCTTAATTCTTTCATTAATTGTTCTACTTTCTGAGCGTTCTTTTTAAAACCTCGACAGCGAGGACACATCATTAAATGGACTTTTAACTGTAATTGCTGCTTAAAATTCAATTTTTGTTCGCATGAAAGCGAAATGAGTTCCGTAATTTCTTTACAATTTAACATCTTACGCTCCAAACCATTTTTGGCTTAAACAGACCTGTAACTGCAATCTTGCACGATACAGTAACGTATGCACATTTGCTGCCGAAATTTCACACTCGGCGCAAATTTCTTCGGTT
Source organism: Mannheimia haemolytica (assembly GCA_900638155.1). Classification (NCBI taxonomy): domain Bacteria; kingdom Pseudomonadati; phylum Pseudomonadota; class Gammaproteobacteria; order Pasteurellales; family Pasteurellaceae; genus Mannheimia; species Mannheimia haemolytica. The sequence goes on from LR134495.1 coordinate 1,158,223, forward strand.
TCCATCTCCAAGTGTGAACGCATCATAAACACCCGAGCTTGATTTGCCGGCAGATTATTTAGGCAAAATTCAAATACTTGCCAGAATTGAGCGGAATAGGTATGGCTTTCGGTGTTCTTCCACTCATTGGATTGATAAGCGTCTTTATCCCAACCGCCATTTTCATTAAACAATTTATCGGCAAGATCGTGATCGTCTTCTTCCATCAGCTCAGATACTGCCACCAATTTGCCTTTGGCTTTCACTAAATCCACGATCTTGTTTTTTAAAATTGCAAAAATCCACGTTTTTAACGCACACTCGCCTTTGAATGAGTCTGCGTATTTATAAGCACTGACTAACGCCTCTTGCACCACATCTTCGGCAAGTTCGTTATTTTTTAACTGTAAAAAGGCAAATTTCACCATTTGCAGGCGAATATCTTCCAACTGCGAGGGGGAAATTTGCCGTAAAGCCGGTTGGCTCATTGAATGATCCTTTGGTAAAAAATTTAGCGAAACTGACCGCTTGTAATTGATTTTTCTATAAAAATTGCCTCTTGTGATTCAACAAGCAGGGAGTTAAAACTAAAATTTTGCGAAAAATCTTAAATAATGCATCTCTTATCCCGTCTGAGCGACTTGCGATTTCTAGGAAAATTTGTACTGTTTGAGCGTAGCGAGTTTACAAATTTTCCGTAAAGGAAATCGCAACAAAGCGAAGTTTGGGTCGCCTTTCTTTTGGTTACTTTTACTCTCTGCGTTCGCCCTTCGGGTTGTTGCCTTCGGCAACATTCAACGCAAGCGTTGTCTTTGGCGAAGCAAAGAAAAGTAACGTTTAGAGTGGATAAAGCACCTCAGCCGTTACCCATTTTTCCCAGAGTTGGCGTAACACGGCTTTTAGCTCCGGATTTTGCTCGGTAAACTCGCTGAGTTCTGCCAGTAAGCCATTCAGGGAATTTTCCCCCTCTTGCAACGAGCTAAGCAGGAAGAAATCTAGCTCTTCCAAGCGGTTGTAATAGATGCCAAATTCCGCATCTCGCCAAATCAGCACGTTAGTTGGCTCGTCCTCAAACTGTTTGAACTCGCTACGGATAAAGTTTACCGCATATTGACGCAGTTCGGCAGCGCCCGAAAGTTGCATTACGGTGTCGTTATCCCATTCAAACTCTGCCGGCACATTTGCCATTGAGACTTCTGCCAGCAGTTGTGCGTTTTCAAAGTCCATCAGTTCAAGTAAGTGCGGTTCAAAACAGGCGTGTTCTTGACAGAAAGTTAAAAACTCACCGGCAATATCTTGGAAAAATGGCGAATGCGCCTTGCCTTCCCGCACAAATTTTTCTTTCACCTCACGCCACTGTTCGCTCGAAATATGTTGCGGTAGCTCCACATAACAGCGGTCGATAAAGCCCAATGTATTGTTGCGCACTAAGCGTGCATACACGCCTAAGCGTTGTGGCGATACATTACCGCTCATCAGGCTGACATCGTTGTGGCGAATTGCATTGGCAAACTCGGCTTGGGTCTCTTTCAAGCTCGGTTTTGTATTTTCAACCAGTTTAAGCGGCATTTTTCAGCCCCATTTTTGCATATTTTGCCTGTAAATTGGCGATGTGTTGCACTTCCGCAATCAGCTCTTGGAATGGCGGGAAGTTGAAATCACGTTCGAGTAGCGTTGGTGGAATATGCGGTAAGCGTTCGTAGGTGTATTCAAGCAGATCCCACACGGTTTTCTGCACCGCTTCGCCGTGAGTGTCCACCAGTAAAGTCGGCAAGTGGCGTAATTCGCCTTTGACCATATTGAACGACTCACCCTCAGTGATTTTCACCTCTTCCGCTGCGCCGTGATCTTCATCGTGGCCGGCAATATGAATGTAGTTCACTCGGGCTTTATCCACTTTATCTACAAACACGAACGGATCGAGCAAGCCGTGGTTCACGCCGTTTACATAAATGTTGTTTACGTCTAAATGAATACCGCAATCCGCCTCTTGTGCAATCGCATTTAAGAACTCAACTTCGTTCATTGTACTGGTTGGCGAGTGCAGGTAGTAAGAGGTGTTTTCGAGTGAAATCTGCATTCCAAGATAATCCTGCACCTGTTTAATCCGATTGGCAACGTGCATTACTGCCTCATCAGTGAACGGCATTGGCAGTAGGTCGTACAAATGCCCCTCGCACTCGCAGTAGCTAAGATGGTCGGAGAAAAAGTGGGAATTGTACTGCTGTTGCATGGTTTTAATGCCTTTGAGCAGTTCCATATCTAACGGGGCTTGACCGCCAAGCGAGAGTGATAAACCGTGAATAATCAGCGGAATTTTTTCCGCCACTTTATCGAAATTATAACGAGCCTGACCGCCCATTTTGAGCCAGTTCTCCGGCGAAACTTCCATAAAGTTAATAATACTATTGTCTGTTAGAGATAAAAATCCGTCCGCTAAATCACGGCGGTAGCCTAAACCGGCGCCTGTAAATTTCAGCATTTGTGGTTCCTTTAATGAGATGTAAAAAGTTGGGGAAAATTGACCGCTTGTAGGGTGCGTTTGCCAACGCACCTTTTACAAGTTCAGATCAGGTGCGTTAGCAAACGCACCCTACCAGTCTTATTTTGAAGCGCCGCATTTACCTTCACCGCATTTGCCTTCAGCGGCTTTCGGTGCGCTTTGTTTTGGTGCAGTTGCGCCACATTTGCCTTCACCGCATTTACCTTCTGCTGCTTTTGGTGCTGCAGAGGTTGCACCGCATTTACCTTCGCCACATTTGCCTTCAGCGGCTTTGGTTTTTACGCATTTACCATCTTTCATTTCTACACAAGCGTCTGCTTTTGCAGCGTCTGTTTGTGCGTTTACGGTTGCAGTTGCCATTGTTAATGCACCGGCTAATGCCATTAAAGTTGCTTTTTTCATTAAACATTCTCCAAAGAATTAAGATTAAAAGATTAAAGGAATTTCAACCACATTTTGGTTGGGTGTTTTTTCTGTAACAGAAAATCGAGAGATAACGCTCCTGCGCCTTGCATCAGCACCGGTACAAGCATTACCAAATAAATCAACGCCATTTTGTAACCATTGTCACACACATTGTAACCGTTACCGGCGTGAACGGCGTACCACGCCACAGCGGTTAAAATCATTAAGCCGATGGCACTAAAACGGGTAAACAGGCCCAGCACCAATAAAATCGGCAGAATGATTTCTGCACCGGTTGCGACTACCCAATTGAGGTCGGCAGGCAATACATTAAACGGGAATGGGAAACTCTCTTGAATAGAGGCAAACCAATTTTCACCATTCAGTTTTTCTAATCCTGCCTCGATAAATTCGTAAGCAAGGAATAGACGTAATACCAGCAGACCGAAACCGGTCATCATCGCTTTTTTCACACAACATTGGGAAGAAGATTGAATTGAACAAGATGACATAAAATGCTCCTTAAACTAAAAACTGAAAATTAGACAGAGCAAGCGGTAATTTCTGACAAAAAATTTTCAAAAGTGGGAAAATTTCTTTATGGTGATAAAAAATAAAAGCCTTATTTTATTGATAAATAAGGCTTTTATTGATAATTATGAAAGAGAAAAATTATTTCTCAGCTTCTTTATAGACAGCAAGTGCAGCAGCTACCGCATCTCCTGATGGCACTTTGACTTTGTGGCTTAAAAGTACCGCTTCTAATGCACCTAATGTCAATAAAATATTGCGTTTTTGGCTAGAGAAACCCATATTACCAACACGGATAACTTTACCGTCTAATGGGCCGAATGACGTTGCCAGTTCGATACCAAAATGATTCAGAATATCGCTACGCAATGCCGGGCCGGTAATTCCTTCCGGAATATGGAATGCGGTAACTACAGGGGCTTTGTGTTTACGATCACCAAAAATTTTCAGACCCATTGCTTCTAAACCGGCACATAAAGCTTTATCATTTAAAATATGACGCTGAAAGCGAGCTTCCAATCCTTCTTGCAAAATAATGCGTAATGCCTCGTGAACACCATATTGTGCAGAGGTTGCTTCAGTATGGTGGTTTAAACGGCGGGGACTCCAGTAATCTTGCAGCTGTGCTAAATCTAAATAGTTACTTGGAATAGGCGGGAGTATGCCGTCAATATCGGACTCGACACGAATGCCTTTCTCTACACGTTTACGTTTAGCGATAATCTCTTCAATGCGTTTGTTGTAAGTAATTAAGGCCGTACCTGATGGAGCAGAAATACATTTTTGCGTACCGCCGATACAAGCATCAATGCCCCATTCATCAACACGGATATCAACACCGCCTAAGGTAGCAACGGTATCCACAATCAACATTGCATCGTATTGTTTACAAATTTTGCCGATTTCTTCTAAGGGTTGCATCATTGAGGTTGAGGTTTCACCGTGAATGATGGCAACAGCTTTATAGCCACCCTTTTTCAATTCTGCTTCAATTTCTTCCGGTTCGAACACTGTTCCCCATTCTCTTTCAATAATAGTGATCTCTGCACCACTACGAGCGAGAATTTCATTTAATAAATAGCCGAAACGACCAAATGCAGGAATTAACACTTTATCGCCAGGGCAAATAGCTGCGGTTAAGATTGTTTCTAAACCACCACGAGACGTTGAATTGACCACATAAGTCTGTTCATTTTTAGTTTGGAAAAGACGACGCTCCATTTCCATTGTTTCATTCATCAGGGACGTAAATTCTGGGTCGAATTGCCCTAAAATCGGTGCTGACATTGCACGCAAAACTCGAGGATCGGCATCTGTTGGGCCGGGACACATTAATAAACGTGGGGAAGGGTTAATTTCTCTGAATTGCATAACATTTCCTATTTAATTGAATTAAAAAAACTTATCGATTCTACAATAAAAATTTGTTGATACTCAATACTTTTTATATTGAGTGAAGTTGTTTGTAATAAATAATGACAAGCGGTCAAATTTTTTAAAAAATTTACAAGCAAAGGGAATAAGCCCCGAATACATTCAGGGCTTTGGTATTAAGCTAATAATTTTTCAATCAGAGTAGTATAGATATTTACCCCGGTTAATAACTGTGATTCATCAAAATCAAATTCGGCTTGATGATGTTCGGCCGTGCGATCGGCTCCGATGATAAAGTAAATCGCTTTGCCGCCATTGTCTTGCACACGCTGCCCAAGGATAGTGGCATCTTCACTGGCATTAAAAGAATAATCTTGATCGCTGCTGTGAACTTGAGGTTGGGCAATCGCAATTTCTTTAATTAATTCAACTAATTCGGCATCATTAACCATATCTACTGCTTCGCCCATAATTTCGGTTTCATATTCCACCGCAAAACCGGTGGCAACTCCTTTGGCGATTTGCATTACCTGATCAACCATATATTGATTGATAGCTTTATTTTCGCCCCTCACCTCAAGTTTAATTTCGGCATCGGATGGAATCACATTTCGCCCTGAACCCCCTTTAAATATACCAACATTAATGCGGCTCATTCCTTCGCCGTGGCGAGAAATACCGTGTAGCTGAGTAACTGCGTGAGCAGCAGCAAGTAAGGCATTATGCCCTAAATGGGGTGTAGCCCCTGCGTGTGCCGGTTTGCCTTTGTAGCGAATATCAATCTTGGTTGTGGAAAGAAAATTTTTCGGATCGGCTAATACCGTTCCACTATTCGCACAGAAGCTGATGTGCGAGCCTGCGAAGTAATCGGCATCATCAATAATACCGCTTGCAGCGATGGCTGCCGCACCTCGCACACCTTCTTCGGCAGGCTGGAAGACGATTTTAACTTTGCCTGTGAGCTTGTCTTTGTTTGCCATTAGCCAATGAGCCACACCTAAGCCGATAGTAATATGTCCATCATGACCACAGGCGTGCATTTCTCCCTCGTTGCGAGAAACAAAACCAAGTTGATTGGCTCGATGATTCGGATCTTTAGTTTCAGCCACATCGACACAATCAATATCAAAGCGTAGAGCAATGGTTTTGCCCGGTTTACCTGAATCAAACACCGCTACACAGCCGGTGTAACCTTCCATTTTTTCGAGCCATGTCGGGTTTACTCCATAGGCTTTGGCTCGTGCAATCCCTTTTTCTACAATCGCAAGGTTTCTGCCACGCACAAAATCGGGGTTAATGATTTGCTTACCCAGCAAGATTTCAAAGCCAAGTGGTTCTAAGTAATCGGCAATTTTGGATGTGGTCCAAAATTCGCTCCAGCCTGTTTCAGGGAATTGATGAAACTCACGTCGCCATTCAATTAATTGCGGTAATGAAATCGTCATACTGTTCTCCTTCTAGAAAATTGCCCTTTATTGATAAAGGGCAATAGGGTTATAGCATAAAGAGGGCTAAGAATAAGGTTGCAAGCACCATACCGGGGGCGGTGCGTTTAATCATTTCAACCGGATTCACTCCGGCAATGCCGGCACATACAATCACTACACCGGCAATTGGTGAAGCTGTTCGCCCGATAGCGCCGGCAATAGCGGCTGCCATACCTAAATTGACGTGGGTGTAGCCTAACTCTGCTGCGTGTGGGGTTACGGCAGTGTTAAAGGCAATAGCTGCTGCATCGCCCGAACCTGTGACCAATCCCATTAAGAATGGGCCGATAGTTGCTCCCCAGCGTACGAATTCGTTTGAGTGTTTTAAAAATTCAATGGCGGAATCAATCGCTCCCGTTGCTTTTAAACCTGCCACAAATACCCCTGCCGCAATGATAATACCTAACACGTTTGCATAGGCATTGCCCATTCCGTTAAAGAATTCATTGGTAATTTTAGCTGGTGATGTACGGGTAACGAGTAAGCCGTAAATAGCACCGATTAACATCGCTTGCGGCACGCCCATTTTGGTCCAGCTCAACCAAGAGATTTCTTGTAACGATGTTCCACCAATCACTAAAATCACTAACGGCACTAAAGGTGCAATCGCATAGAGAATGTTTGTATTGCCGGATTCAGTTTGGGTATGTTCGGCTGTTTGTAAGTAAGCATCACGATGCTCTTTGCTGTAGTCTTTGAAAATAAGTGCAAGAATAGTTAAGGTGATAGCACCAATTGCACCGGCAATCATCGTATAAGGAGCGTGAGAGAGGTTAACTTCAGTAATTGTTAAGCCCGACATTTCACTAATCATTGCAGAGTGTGAAGAACCCGGACTCATCATTGAACCAAATGTACCGGCAAGAATTGCTGCTCCAGCCATAGCCGGACGAACCCCTGATGATTTCAACACAGGAATTAAAGTTGCTCCTACCGCAGCAGCACAACCTGCTGCCGATGGAATCGCAATATTGATAAAGAAGGTGATAATAGTTGCAATCGGAATCAGGAAAAATTTCAATCCGCTTAACGGTTTGGTTAAAAGTTGAACTAAGTGATTATCGCAACCTGTTGATTTCATCACATAAGCAAAACCCATGCTGGAACAAATTGCCATAATCAGACCGCTTGACGTCATACTTTTGGCAAAAGCATCAAGGGCTGCCATTGGTTGTAAGGTCAGTAACGCCATTCCCAAGCCGATTGCAATTAATACCGTTCTGGTTTCGTATTTTTTTATCAGTAAATAGATGGTGGCAATAATTCCCACTATCGCAATGATTAAGTTAAAATTCGCCATATCGTTCTCCTTAGTAAGTGAATATGCTATTAGGCTCAAAGGTTTTTAACTGCATATCTTGGCTAAATTGTAGCACCGCTGTTTCTCCTAATACTTTTGCTTGATTGCCTTGAATATGTAATGCAGTTCCTTCCGGCAAGGCGTAAACAATCGAATTAGGGTTTACAATCAGAAATTCTTTCAAGCGTTCTTCTCGGCTCTCGCCATTATGCCCCTGAATTTTGCCGGCAATAAAATGTGGATTAATTTGATGAGGAAATAAATTTAAGGCGTTAAATGAAGGAGGGTAAGTAATCGGCATATCGTTGGTGGTCATAATTGATGCACCGGCAACATTCGCCCCGGCACTCCAACCAAAATAAGGTGTGCCGTTTTCAACTTTTTCACGAATACAATCCAGCACCTTGTTTTCATACATCTGATTTAACAAACAAAACGTATTGCCTCCGCCAACTGCAATTACATCTGCTTGCTCGAGAATTTCGGTGTGTTTTTTCGCTCGATGAACAGATACAATCTCTAATTCCAGCTCTGCGAATTTATCTTGCACGACTTGTTCATATTCATCATAGCTTCGGCTTACTCCTGCATAAGGCAAAAAGGCGATTTTCTTACCCTTATAATCAGCTAGGAACTCTTTTAGCCATTTAATCGTATGAGCTAAATACTCTGTATTTTTATACTTAGAACCACTCATTAACAGCATATTTTTCATAGTTGTCTCCTTAATAAGATATTCTTTGATCAAAACAGCTATTACTTCTTTTAGGATTGTATATAATTTTACCTATTTCAGGTTAAGAAAAGAGGTGACCTATGTCAATAAATATGCAAAGAATTCAACAGATTTTTTCAGATTTGGCAACATTTACATCAGTTGATGGGGAAGTAACCCGACTTGCCTTTTCTGAACAGGATATCAACGCCCGAGATTATGTGATCAATTTGTGCAAACAGTACGATCTTTCGGTCAAAATAGACCCAATCGGCAACGTATTTATTCGAAAACAAGGTATTGATAACAGCCTTCCAGCGGTTGCCTTTGGTTCGCATATTGATACGGTAGTCAATGCCGGGAAATTTGATGGCACACTAGGCACTATTGCAGGGCTGGAAACACTTTTTCAACTTTGTGAAAACAAACAGCAAACCCGTTACCCACTTGAATTAATCATCTTTGCTTGTGAAGAATCCAGCCGTTTCAATTATGCCACACTGGGCAGCAAAGTGATGTGTGGTATTGCAACCCAAGAAACATTAAGTAAATTAAGCGATAAACAAGGTTTAGGTTTGGCTCAGGCATTAGATGCGATTGGGCTGGATTTCAATCGCGTTAATCAAGCCAAACGACAGCCGGAAGAATTTAAATGCTTTTTGGAATTGCATATTGAGCAAGGTCCAAGATTGGAAAACGAACAGAAAACCATCGGGATTGTGACCGGCATTGCTGCTCCGATTCGGGCTATTGTGAAAATTCAAGGTCAAGCCGACCATTCAGGGGCAACGGCAATGCATTATCGCCACGACGCTTTACTGGGGGCAGCAGAATTAGCATTAGAGCTAGAAAATGCGGCAATTCAAGCTGGGCATTCAACTGTCGCAACCGCAGGTAATTTAACCGCCAAACCGGGTGTAATGAATGTAGTTCCTGGTTATGCGGAATTATTAGTGGATATTCGAGGTACACATTTTGAAGCGAGAGAATCTGTCTTTATCGCATTACAAAATAAAATCAAGGAAGTGGCAGAAAAACGAGGTTTAACCATTGAATTACAGCTGATTTCAAAAGACAAACCGATAGTCTTAGCTGAAGAAATGGTAACTCATTTAATTCAAGTTGCGGAGAAATTAGGCTATAGTTATGACATTATGCCAAGCGGTGCAGGACACGACGCGATGCATATGGCAACGCTTTGTCCGACAGGTATGTTATTCGTACCTTCTCATTTAGGCATTAGTCATAATCCACTTGAATTTACCGAGTGGACAGATATTGAAGCCGGTATTCGTGTGCTGCAACAGGCTGTGCTAGAACTGGCAGAAATAGTTTGATCTTACCTATTATTAACAAGCGGGTGTTTTTACAAAGAAATTTGCAAATTTTTAAGCAAAAACAACCGCTTGTTTGCTCTTCTTTTCCTTTGCAAAACCTTGTATTTCAAGTACAATTCCCCGATTAATTTTTCGATAAACAAATAACAAAACAGGACATTAACTGCCCGATGAAAATGCAAAATATTCGTAACTTTTCGATTATCGCTCATATCGACCACGGTAAATCGACTTTATCAGACCGTTTAATTCAAACGTGTGGCGGCTTATCAGACCGTGAAATGGAAGCTCAAGTATTAGACTCAATGGATCTGGAGCGTGAGCGTGGCATCACCATTAAAGCACAAAGTGTGACCTTAAATTATAAAGCGAAAGATGGTGAAACTTATCAGCTTAACTTTATCGACACACCGGGGCACGTGGATTTCTCTTATGAAGTATCTCGCTCACTGGCTGCCTGTGAAGGAGCATTATTGGTAGTCGATGCAGGGCAGGGGGTTGAGGCTCAAACGTTGGCAAACTGTTATACCGCGATTGAAATGGACTTAGAAGTCGTGCCGATTTTAAATAAAATCGACTTGCCTGCAGCCGAACCGGAGCGTGTAGCAGAAGAGATTGAAGATATTGTTGGTATTGATGCGATTGATGCGGTGCGTTGTTCTGCTAAAACAGGCTTAGGGATTGAAGATGTTTTAGAAGAAATCGTGAAGAAAATCCCTGCACCGGAAGGTGATCCGGAAGCACCATTACAAGCCTTGATTATTGACTCTTGGTTCGATAACTATTTAGGTGTGGTTTCTTTGGTGCGTGTGAAAAACGGCGTGCTGAAAAAAGGTGATAAAATTAAAGTGATGAGTACCGGACAATCTTACAATGTAGATCGTTTAGGTATCTTCACGCCAAAACAAGTAGATACTACCGAACTCAAAACCGGCGAAGTAGGCTGGGTGGTGTGTGCGATTAAAGATATTTTAGGTGCGCCGGTGGGCGATACCTTAACGCATCATCACAATCCGGCAACTAATGTGCTACCGGGCTTTAAAAAAGTGAAACCGCAGGTATATGCCGGTTTGTTCCCGATTAGTTCAGATGACTACGAAGCCTTCCGTGATGCTTTAGGTAAATTGAGCTTAAATGATGCCTCTTTATTCTATGAGCCGGAAACTTCGAGTGCATTAGGTTTTGGTTTCCGTTGTGGTTTCTTAGGCTTGCTGCATATGGAGATCATTCAAGAGCGATTAGAGCGTGAATATGATCTAGACCTGATTACTACTGCTCCAACGGTAGTGTATGAAGTGGTACAAACCAGTGGCGAAACCATTTATGTGGATAGCCCGTCAAAACTGCCTGCTATCAATAATATTGCGGAAATTCGTGAGCCGATTGCAGAGTGTAATATGCTTGTGCCACAAGAGTTTTTAGGTAATGTGATTACCTTATGTGTGGAAAAACGTGGCGTGCAAACTAATATGGTGTATCACGGCAACCAAATTGCATTAACTTACGAAATCCCGATGGGCGAAGTGGTGTTGGATTTCTTCGACCGCTTAAAATCAACCTCTCGTGGTTATGCCTCATTAGATTATGGTTTCAAACGCTTCCAAAATGCAGATATGGTGCGTGTAGATATTATGATCAACGGTGAGCGTGTTGATGCGTTGGCAATTATCGTTCACCGTGCGAATGCGGCTTATCGTGGGCGTGAATTAGTGGAAAAAATGCGTGAGCTGATTCCTCGCCAGCAATTTGATATTGCGATTCAAGCGGCTATCGGCAACCACGTTATTGCCCGTTCTACGGTAAAACAGCTACGCAAAAACGTACTGGCGAAATGTTACGGTGGTGACGTGAGCCGTAAGAAAAAACTACTACAAAAACAAAAAGAGGGTAAAAAACGAATGAAATCTCTCGGTAATGTAGAAGTTCCGCAAGAGGCATTCTTAGCGATTTTACACGTCGGTAAAGAATAATTTGCAAAATAAATGCGGAATTAAACCGCTTGCAAGCGGTCGTATTTGCACAAAATTTTGCAAAACCTATTTCATGGTAGGGGTTCATAGGTAGGGGCGAAAAATTTTTCGCCCTAAAAACAGAGAGGAAATCAAATGGCACAATTTATGCCGATTATTTTTCTAGGCATTATTTACGGTATTTGGAAATGGTTGGATTCAATGCAACTGCCAAATACAATTTCAATTATTTTAGTGGCGTTAGTGATCATCTGCGGCGGATTTTGGGCGTTCTATAAATTTAGTGCCGACCCAAGACGTAAACTGGCAATCGCCCAGCAACAAAAACGCTTAGGCAGAGCATTAACCGAAGAAGAAAAGGCAGAAATCCAACCGAAATCGGCAGTTGGGGAATTTTTTGCCTCCCTGTTTGGTATTTTATTCTTTGTTACCGTATTGCGTTCGTTTTTATTTGAGCCGTTTCAAATTCCAAGCGGTTCAATGGAACCTACCTTGCGTGTGGGCGATTTTTTGGTAGTGAATAAATTCAGCTATGGGATTAAAGATCCGATTTGGCAGAATACTTTAATCGAAACCGGCAAGCCGGAGCGTGGTGATATTATTGTTTTCAAAGCACCGGCTCAACCTCACGTGGATTACATTAAACGTGTAATTGCGGTAGGCGGGGATAAAGTGAAATACGATTTTGCTACCCAACAATTAACGGTGACTAATGCAAATGGCGAAACCAAGCCATTTGAATACAGCGAAGGCAAACCAAACCCTGAGTTTTTCTACCACGGCGAAATGCAACTTGAGCGTACCGAAAAAGGTGATGTAACCCACCAAATTTTAAATCACCCAATGGCGTTTAATTATGCCCCTTACTTCTATAAACAAGAAGGACAAACAGACGGCGAGTGGGTTGTTCCACAAGGACACTATTTTGTGATGGGGGATAATCGTGACAACAGTGAAGACAGCCGTTTTTGGGGTTTCGTACCGGAAAAAAATATTGTCGGTAAAGCTACATTTATCTGGCTAAGTTTAGATAAAAAACCAAACGAATTCCCAACCGGATTGCGTTTTTCCAGAATGTTTACCACTATTGAATAATGTAGTGTAGGGGGCGAATGGCAATTCGCCCCTCAGTCATTAATAAATAAAGAATTTATGCAATTAGAACGATTACAGAAAAAATTAGGTTATCAATTTCATAACCTTGATTACCTCACACAAGCCTTAACGCACCGCAGTGCTGCTTCAAAAAATAACGAACGCCTTGAATTTTTAGGTGATTCCATTTTAAATTTTACCATCGGCAAAGCCTTATACGACAAATTCCCAAAAGCAAATGAAGGCGAGCTAAGCCGTATGCGTGCGACGCTTGTGCGTGAACAAACTTTAGCCATTATTGCCCGTCAATTTGGCTTAGGCGATTACCTGAAATTAGGACCGGGCGAGCTAAAAAGTGGTGGTTTTCGCCGAGAATCAATTCTTTCCGATTGCGTGGAAGCCATTATTGCAGCAATTTATCTTGACCAAGATATGGCAAAAGCAATGGAAAAAGTGGCGGATTGGTATGTTGATTTACTGGCGGAAATCAGCCCGGGCGATGCCCAAAAAGATCCAAAAACACGCCTACAAGAATTTTTGCAAGGCAGAAAATTACCTTTGCCTGAATATAATGTGTTAGATATTAAAGGCGAAGCCCATAACCAAACCTTCCGAGTGACCTGCAAAGTGATTAACGTCGAGGAAGTGTTTATCGGCATTGGCACCAGCCGCCGAAAAGCCGAACAAAATGCCGCAGAAAAAGCGTTAGCGGTGGTTAAAACGAAAAAGTAAGATAGCGCAAGCGTCCTCGCTTGTGCTAAAGATTTAATTAAATGGTACAAGCGTGGACGCTTGCACCATCAAATTCATTCCACAGAATGAAAGGAAAACAAAATGACAGAACAAATTCAAACTCCTGCAAAAACCTATTGTGGTTTTATTGCGATTGTCGGTCGCCCGAATGTGGGGAAATCGACCCTTTTAAATAAAATTTTAGGACAAAAAATCTCGATTACCTCACGCAAAGCACAAACAACCCGTCACCGTATTGTGGGGATTCACACCGAAGATCAGTACCAAGCAATTTATGTGGACACCCCGGGGTTACATATTGAAGAAAAGCGAGCCATTAACCGCCTAATGAACCGTGCTGCAAGCTCGGCGATTGGCGATGTAGATTTAATTATTTTTGTGGTGGAAGGCACTAAATGGACGGAAGATGATGAAATGGTGCTAAATAAACTCCGTTCTGCGAAAGCCCCTGTTTTATTGGCAATTAATAAAGTGGATAACATCAAAGAAAAGGAAGAGTTACTGCCACATATTACCGAACTTTCACAAAAATTTGATTTTGCGGAAATTCTACCAATTTCGGCACAACGGGGTAAAAACGTGCATATTTTACAGAAATTTGTGCGTAAATCGTTGCGTGAAGGCGTTCATCATTTCCCGGAAGAGTATGTGACAGACCGTTCTCAACGCTTTATGGCCTCAGAGATCATCCGTGAAAAATTAATGCGTTTCACCGGCGAGGAATTGCCTTATTCTGTGACGGTAGAAATCGAGCAATTCAAAATGAATGAACGTGGCGTTTACGAAATTAACGGCTTAATTTTAGTGGAACGAGACGGACAGAAAAAAATGGTGATCGGTGCCGGCGGTCAGAAAATTAAAACCATCGGCATTGAAGCCCGTAAAGATATGGAGCGTTTATTCGATAACCAAGTCCACCTTGAACTCTGGGTGAAAGTCAAAGCCGGCTGGGCAGATGACGAACGAGCATTGCGGAGTTTAGGGTATATGGATGAGTAGCTTTTTTGTCACTTTTCTTTGCTTGTGCAAAGAAAAGTAACCAAAAGAAAGCACACCCTGCTTCGTTGCTATCCTCACTTGGTTGAAATTTTCTTAACGAAAAATAACCCTGATGTTCGCTACGCTCTCGCTCGGGTTATTTTCTTAAAAATTTCAAGTCGTTCGGGCAACTCAGAAGGGAACCCGATCCGACTATACAAGCGGTAGTTTTTTGAAAAATTTTGCAAAATGATGCTGTGGCGGGTTCCCTTCTGAACCGCCTGAGCGACTTTGAATTTGTAGGAAAAATTCCTTGTTTGAGCAGCAAAGCGGCGAGTTTGGAATTTTTTCGTTAAGCAAATTCAAATCAAGCGAAGATAGCGGTGAAGTAGGGTCGCCTTTCTTTGGTTACTTTCTTTGGCGAAGCAAAGAAAGTGACATATAGTCGGAATCAATTATGACCACAGATCAATGGCAACGAGCCTTTGTACTCCACCGCAGAGAATACAGCGAAAGCAGTTTACTGGTGGAGTTTTTTACCGAATATCACGGGCGAATAACCTTGCTGGCGAAAGGGGCGAGGCGTCCACGTTCGCCGTTGAAAGCGGTTTTACAGCCGTTCACGCCGTTGTTGTTGCGTTGGTCCGGTAAAGGGGAGCTGAAAACCTTAACCAAAGCGGAGCCGGCAGCATTAACATTGCCGATGGAAACGCTTTCGCTTTATAGTGGGTTTTATATCAACGAGGTACTTGCAAGAGTATTGGAAAATCAGACCGCTTACCCTGAATTATTTCAGCATTATTTACGTTGCATTACCGAGCTTGCCACACAAAAGCAGATTGAGCCGATTTTACGCACCTTTGAATTTCATACGTTAAAAGCATTGGGTTATGGGGTGGATTTTACGCACTGTGCGGCAACCGGTTTGCCGGTTGATCCGAAAATGACCTATCTATTTCAGGAAAATCAGGGCTTTATCGCCTCATTATTACAGAATAACCAGAGCTTTTTAGGCAGTGATTTATTAGCGTTTGCTCAGTTGGATTTTTCAGAAAAAAGTACTCAGCAAGCGGCAAAACGTTTTACCCGAATTGCATTAAAGCCCTATTTAGGGTCACAACCGCTGAAAAGCCGAGAGCTTTTCCAATCCATTTTGCCGAATAGACTCAAAAGCGGTTAAATTTGAGAAAAAACGCCCAATATGCTATTTTGCAAAAAAATGTGTAAAAAAGACCGCTTGTCACATCACAATTATCAAGGAAATACTATGTCTAATCATCTTACCGAACACCGCTTTATTGACTTCCCGATTCACGCTAATGTACTAAATGCCCTTGATAGCAAAGGCTTTGAGTTTTGTACGCCGATTCAGGCAAAAACCTTTCCGATTACGCTGAAAGGCAAAGATATTGCAGGGCAAGCCCAAACAGGCACAGGGAAAACGCTTGCCTTTTTGATTGCAACTTTTAACCATTTATTGAATAACGAAATCGAAACGTCAAAAAATCAGCCGAGAGCATTAATTCTTGCCCCAACCCGTGAATTGGCGGTTCAAATTGGGGCAGATGCCGAACTGTTTTTAAAACATTCTGATTTAAAACTAGCTTTGGCATACGGTGGTGATGGTTACGACAAACAAGTTCAAGAAATTGAAAAAGGCGTGGATATTCTTGTCGGTACAACCGGTCGAGTGATTGACTATGTAAAACAAGGCATTATTAATTTAGACAAAATTCAAGTGATTGTGCTAGATGAAGCAGATCGAATGTTTGATCTTGGTTTTATTAAAGATATCCGTTATTTAATGCGAAAAGCACCTAAGCCTTCAGAGCGTTTAACTTTGCTCTTTTCGGCAACGCTTTCGGCAAAAGTACGGGAACTTGCTTATGAAGATATGAATAATGCGGAATATATCGAAATTGAACCGCTGCAACGCACAGGACATCGCATTAAAGAAGAACTGTTTTACCCCTCTAATGAAGACAAAATGGCATTATTGCTGACATTGCTTGAGGAAGAGTGGCCGGAGCGTTGTATGATTTTTGCCAACACCAAGCATAAATGCGAAGAGATCTGGCAATATTTATCGGCAGACGGACATCGGGTTGGAATGCTAACCGGCGATATTCCTCAGAAAAAACGCCTTTCTTTGCTGGATAATTTCACCAAGGGCAATTTGGATATTTTAGTGGTAACAGATGTTGCGGCTCGTGGTTTGCATATTCCGGATGTCACGCACGTGTTTAATTATGATTTACCGGACGATAAAGAAGATTACGTTCACCGTATTGGTAGAACAGGTCGAGCAGGTGAGAGTGGGCATTCAATCAGCTTTGCTTGTGAGCGTTACGCGGTCAATTTACCAGCGATTGAAGAGTATATCGGACACCAAATTCCGGTCAGTCAATATGATAAAGAGTCCTTACTTGATTTACCTAAAGTAAACCGACCAAGAACGAAAAGCCCTTTTGTAGCGAAGAAAAATAATCGTAATGGTTTTAATAAATAAAATGAAATTTTTGAAATACCTATGTTGTTTGGTATTACTGACCGGCTGTAAGAGCTTAGAGCAATTTGAAGAGGATTGGTTCTCTTCGGCAGAATCGGCTAATCGCCATTCATCAGTTAAGATTACGGCTAAAAAAGAACAAGCTGTAA
The DNA here is from genome assembly GCA_900638155.1 of Mannheimia haemolytica. Lineage (NCBI taxonomy): Bacteria > Pseudomonadati > Pseudomonadota > Gammaproteobacteria > Pasteurellales > Pasteurellaceae > Mannheimia > Mannheimia haemolytica. The sequence continues at coordinate 1,175,308 of LR134495.1, forward strand.
GAATGAAACCAAGTATCGAAGCAGCACAAAATAAAACAAAAATCGTTAATCAAACAGTTGTAAATAAGCGAATAAATACGACCGCTTGTAAAGACAGTGATGATTGGTATTTAGATGGCTACCGTGTCGGGAAGTCTTTCCGTACACAGAAAAACCAAATGTTGCAACAACGTAGCCAATATTGTGGCTATAATGTAAAAGATCTACCTTCCCATTATTATCACAACTGGGAAAGAGGTTTCCGCATTGGCATTAAAAGTTAATTTTAGACAAAAGAGAATCAAATATGAGTTTATATAATATTGCTCAAACTGAATCAGGTGAAGTGATTTCACTTAACTCAAAAATGGCTAACCGACACGGTTTAGTAGCTGGGGCGACGGGGACAGGTAAAACCGTTACGTTACGAAAATTAGCGGAAGCCTTCAGTGATGACGGCGTGCCGGTGTTTTTAGTGGATGTAAAAGGCGACCTTTCAGGTTTAGTACAAGCGGGCAGTTTTTCCGGAAAAATTGCAGAACGTATAGAGATGTTCAACTTAGGTGGAGAGGATTACTTAAACGGTTATCCGGTGTCGTTTTGGGACGTGTTTGGCGAGTCAGGCATTCCGCTACGCACCACGATTTCCGAAATGGGGCCGATGTTGCTTTCCCGTTTACTTAACTTAAACGATACTCAAGAAGGTCTATTAAACCTTGTTTTCCGTGTGGCAGATGATAAAGGCTTAATGCTGATTGATTTAAAAGACTTGCGTGCGTTATTAAAATTTGTTGCCGACAATGCGAAAGTATTTCAAGTGGAATACGGCAATGTTTCCGCCGCAAGTGTCGGGGCAATTCAGCGAGCTTTATTAGCCCTTGAAAATGAAGGAGCAAGTAACTTATTTGGTGAGCCAGCATTAGATTTACACGATTGGATCCAAACCCGTAACGGCCGTGGTGTTATCAATATCTTAAATTCCGAAAAATTGATTAATTCGCCAAGAATGTATGGAGCATTCTTGCTTTGGTTTATGGCAGAGCTATTTGAGAATTTGCCTGAGGTAGGCGATCCTGAAAAACCGAAGTTCGTATTATTCTTTGATGAAGCCCATTTACTGTTTGATGATGCACCAAAAGTGTTGGTCGATAAAATTGAACAAGTGGTTCGCTTAATTCGTTCAAAAGGTGTAGGGGTCTATTTTGTAACCCAAAACCCATTGGACTTACCGGATTCTGTGTTAGGGCAGCTAGGTAACCGAATTCAACACGCGTTACGAGCGTTTACACCTCGTGATCAAAAAGCTGTAAAAGCAGCAGCGGAAACGTTCCGAGCCAATAAAGAGGTCAATGTAGTGGAAGCCATTACCCAGCTTGGAGTCGGACAAGCATTGGTTTCTGTGCTTGATGAAAAAGGAATGCCGACACCGGTTGAGATTGCTTATATTTATCCGCCAAAAAGCCAACTAACACCGCTAGCAACCGCTGAGCGTGATAGTTTGGTTAAACAAGATGATTTATATCACCACTATAGCCAATATGTGGATAATGAATCAGCCTTTGAAATGCTGAATGCCAAAGCAGAAGCGGTAAAAGCGGAGCAGGCGGCAGCAGAGGAAGAAAATAACGATTTCTTTGGCGGTATTCTTTCTTCTATTTTCGGCTCGAAAAAGAAAAAAGATCAGTCCATTACTGAACAAGTGGTGAGCCAAGTGGCTCAATCGGTGGGCAGAAATCTACGTAACCAAGTAACCAAACAGATTATGCGTGGCATTCTAGGGGCGATTACGAAAAAGTAATTGGTAAATTTTAATAAGAATGAGACCGCTTGTTTATATACCAAACAAGCGGTCTTTTTTTGGATTATTTTTGCAATGCTTGTTTTATCGCATCAAGTAATACAGCAGGTGGCTGAGCCCCTGATACCCCAAGCTTTTCATCAATCACAAAAAACGGCACACTATTAATGCCATAGCGGTGAGCCATACGTTCATCTTCCCTTACTTCGTGCCCAAAATCATCGCCGGTCAGTAATTGAGCGACTTCATCACGATCTAGACCGAGCTCTAACGCTAAGTCGATAAGTTGAGTGCGTTTTGCCAAAATGATATTGTCGGTAAAATAGGCTTTAAACAGTCGCTCGCTCATCGCTTCGCCCAATCCTTTGCTTTCAGCAAATTTAGCTAGACGGTGTGCTTCAAAAGTGCGGGTGTATTGTGTTGTACTATAGCGCAGGTCAATTCCGGCTTGTTTACCGGCTTCTTCCACATAATCGATCATCTCGTTCGCTTGCTCGGCAGTTTTTTGATACTTCTGCATTAAGCGTTGCTGAATATTGGCTTCCGGTTCGCCATTGGCGTGTGGATCAAGCTCGAAAGCTCGAAAAATAACCTCAACCTTGCCTTCAAATTGGGCTAAGGCTTGCTCTAAATGGCGTTTGCCAATATAGCAAAACGGACAAGCAAAATCTGACCAAACTTCAATTTTCATAGTGTCTCCGATTTAAAATAAGATAAATTCCCTGACTTGGAAGCCCACTTCAACTTGGTCTCCAATTTTCAATTCCTGATTTTGATACGCGGTGATTTCAATGCCGTTGATGGCAATCTGGTAGCGATAATACAGCCCTAAAAACAGCTTGCCGACCACTTTCCCTAACCCTAATTGGTTCGGTTTTAAAATCAGTTGTTCAGGACGGAGCAACCACTGGTAGCGTCCTTTGCTGATTTCCATTTCCGGAAACAGGCGGAATTCGCCAATCGGGCTAAACAACACTTTGTCTTCGGTTACATTACAGCTGAGGTAGTTTGTGCCACCTAAAAAATCCGCTACAAAAGGATTCACCGGGGCGTGATACAGCTCATTTGGTTTGCCGAATTGCACGATTTTACCTTTATCCATCACCGCAATTTTATCGGCAAAGGCAAAGGCTTCTTCTTTGCTGTGAGTCACAAAAATTGCCGGCACTTGCTGGCTTTTCAAAATTTGTTTGATCTCTTGGATCATCGCATAACGAGTTTGGCTGTCGATGTTGGAAAAGGGTTCGTCTAGCAAGAGTAATTGTGGCTTACACGCCAAAGCACGGGCAATCGCCACTCGTTGTTGCTGACCGCCGGAAAGCTCGTGCGGAAAACGGGATTCAAACCCCTGCAGATGTACTACGGAAAGCATCTGTTCAGTGACGTTTTTTTGCTCTTCTTTAGGCAATTTCGCTAAACCGAATTGAATATTTTCCGCCACCGTTAAATGTGGAAAGAGAGCGTAATCTTGGAAAATCAGCCCGATTTGGCGATCTTCCACCGCCTTGCTTTTCAGGCATTTGCCGTTCAAATGAATATCACCTTGCTCAATCGGCAGCAATCCTGCTATCGCTTTTAACAGCGTGGTTTTGCCGCAACCGCTCGCTCCAAGCAGGCAGATAATTTCATTTTGGTTTACCGCAAGGTGAAGATTTTGTAACACTGCGGTATTGCCAAAATTAAGATTCAGATTATTAATAGTTAAAACAGACATAAAATTCCTTTATCTTTCCTTTTCCGATTGCGAAATAAGCGATCTCGTCAACCAAATCACCGGCAGTAAGCCCACCACTACCAGCACAATTGCCGGCAGTGCGGCACGTTCTAACTGTTCGTCAGAAGTGAAAGTAAAAACGTGAGTAGCGAGCGTATCAAAATTAAACGGACGTAGTAGGAGCGAGGCGTTCAGCTCTTTCATACTTTCGATAAAGACCATTAAACCGGCGGTTAAAATCCCTTTATAAATCAGAGGGATATGGATTTTGCTAAACATCGTGAAGCCGCTTTTACCTAGCGTTTGGCTTGCCATATCTAGCGATGGCGAGACTTTGGCAAGCGAGGTTTCAAGGCTACCAATCGCCATTGCTAAAAAGCGAACCGTATAAGCAAGCACAAGTGCGAACAGCGAACCGGAGAAAATTAAACCGACAGGGGAAAGTTCAAGGTTTTTGAGCAACGCGTGCAGTTGGTGATCGGCAAAAGTTAAGGGCGAGAGCAAGCCGATGGCAAGCACTGTACCGGGTATAGCATAGCCGAGCGAGGAAAGTTGCAACGACAAGCGGGTCGATTTTGCTGAAAATTTACCAAAAGAGAGACGATTGGCAAAATGCAAAATTAAGGCGAAAACGACCGTTATGATAGAAGCGATGATCGATACTTTCAGGCTATTGAGAGCAAATTGCACAAAGTCTAAATTCCACGACTGCTCGAAATAGTCATACGCCCAGTAGAGCAAACGCCCGAACGGAATAAAAAAAGCAAGGGCGAGCAAGCCCCAGCACCAAGCGAGCGCAAGAGCTAATCTCCAGCCGTGTAATGTTTTAAATGCCGATTTTTTCTCATAACCACGCTGATAGCTTTTTTGTTTGCGGCGGCTGTATTGTTCTAGGCTTAAAAACAGGAAGATCATCAGTAGCATAAAAATCGCAATTTGGCTTGCTGTGCCAAGATCGTGATAGCCAAGCCAAGAGTCGTAGATGGCAGTGGTGAGTGTGGGAACGGCAAAATAAGCAACGGTGCCGAAATCGCCGAGCGTTTCCATTGCCACCAGTGCAATGCCGACTGCAATCGCAGGGCGGATCAGCGGAAAGGTGATGCGGCGGAAAATTTGCATCGGGCTTGCCCCGAGCATTTTCGCACTGTGGGTGAGGTTTTCAGATTGTTCTAATAACGCGACTCGTACCAACAGGAAAATGTAAGGGTAAAGCACTAACGCCAATACAAAGCAAGCACCGTAGAGGGTGCGTATTTGCGGAAACCAGTAATCTTGCGGTGTCTGCCAGCCGAAAAGATGGCGTAGCATTTCTTGAAAACTGCCCGAATAATCCAGCAAATCGGTATAAAGGTAAGCAATCAGATACGCCGGCATTGCCAGTGGTAGGCAAAGTAGCCATTGTAAGGTTTTTTGCCCGCAAAATTGGTAATTTGCCACTATCCAAGCGGTTGGTAGAGCAAACAAGAGAGCAAGGATAATAGTTCCCAACACTAACAGAGCGGAATTTTGAATATAGGTCGGCAACATCGTGTGCCAAAGATGTGCTAAATTCTCAGACTCGCCGCCGAATGCGTGGTAGGCAATGGCAAGCAAGGGCAGAAGCACAATCAGCGTAATCAGAATAGCGAGGGTTTTCCAGCTAAGATATTGTTTCATTTTTTGAATGACTCCGTTTTCATTGTTGCCAAATCTGCAGAGTTTAATATTTTTCTAAAATACAAAAAGGACGCCGCAGCGTCCTTTTGCAAGCGGTCATAGTTTAGCAAAAATTTGCAAATTTTTGGCTAAAATTAACCGCTTGTCAGCCGATTATTTTTTCTGCTCGAAGTCGTCAAATTTCACTTCATCAACCAGTTTCAATGCGGCTTCATAGTTTTTCGCAATGTCTTCCAGTTTGATAGTATCGGCAGTGAAAGTTCCCCAACCTTTAACCAGTTTAGACGGCTCAATCCCTTCTTTCACCGGATATTCGTGGTTAAGTTCTGCATATAAACCTTGGGCTTTTTCACCACTGAGGTATTCGATCAGTTTCACCGCATTTTCTTTGTTCGGTGCATATTTCGCAATCACTACGCCACTGATATTTTTGTGTGTACCGTATTGACCACTTGGGAAGTTGAGGATTGCTGATTCTGCCCAGGCTCTTTGTTTTTCATCGTCTAACATTTTGCCGTAGTAGTAGCTGTTACCCAGTGCGTAATCGCAGATGCCTTCTTTGATGGCTTTCACTTGGTCACGGTCGCCGCCTTGCGGTTTTTGTGCCAAGTTCGCTTTTAAGCCTTCTAAGAATGCTTTGGTTTTTTCCACACCATAGTGTTCAATCATCGCCGCAAAGAGTGAAGCATTGTAAGAGTTCTTACCTGAACGCACGCACACTTTGCCTTTGTATTCCGGTTTGGCTAAATCTAGGTAGTCGAAACCGGCAGGCAGTTTGCCTACGCGATCTTTAGAGGTGTAAATCACACGGGCACGAGTAGTTAAACCGAACCATTGGTCGTTAGAGTCACGGAATTGTGCCGGAATGTTTTGCTCTAACACTTTTGAGTCCACTTTTTGTGCCAAGCCAGCGTTAACGATTTCCATCACACGGGCGATGTCCACGGTTAAAAGCACATCGGCAGGACTTAATTCGCCTTCTTGTTTCACACGATCCACCAAGCCTTTATCAGCAAAGATCACGTTTACTTTAATACCGGTGTCTTTTTCAAAGTTTTTCAGCATCGGTTCGATTAAGTAAGGTTGGCGATAGGAATAAACATTTACTTCGTTTCCTGCAAATGCAGACATTGAAGTAAAAGCAGATACAGCTAGAGCTAGTGTTGAAAGGGCTTTTTTCATGAGTTCTCCTTTTATTTTTTTATTAAAGTGGCAGAATTCTAAACGCTGTTGAGATTTTAGTCAATAATGAGAACGGTTTTTATTTTTGAGCTTGATTTAGTAATGCGAAGAGAGCAATAAAATAATTGGCAAATTGTTTGTTTTTTGGCATAATACGCCCCGTTTTGTCTATTTAGGCAAAACGTACACATTTATTTTTTAACACTAAAACACACACATATCACAAGCTAGGAATTGGGGTGTCTTTAACAGATTGATTTTCTAGGATATGTGGAGGCTAAACCCCGTTTTGCCGTTCATAAGTGGCAAAACAAACAACTTTGAAGGAAAATTCTTATGGCACAAGTTTCTATGCGCGATATGCTTAACGCAGGCGTTCACTATGGTCACCAAACACGTTACTGGAACCCAAAAATGAAACCATTCATCTTTGGTGCTCGTAATGGTGTTCACGTAATCAACTTAGAAAAAACTTTACCTTTATTCAACGAAGCATTAGCGGAATTAACCCGCATTGCCAGCAACAACGGTAAAGTATTATTCGTTGGTACAAAACGTGCGGCAAGTGATGCTGTTAAAGCAGCGGCAGTAGAGAGCCAACAATTCTACGTAAACCACCGTTGGTTAGGTGGTATGTTGACTAACTGGAAAACAGTTCGTCAATCAATCAAACGCTTAAAAGATTTAGAAACTCAAACTCAAGACGGTACTTTTGACAAAATCACTAAAAAAGAAGCGTTAATGCGTACCCGTGAGTTAGAAAAATTAGAGTTAAGCTTAGGCGGTATCAAAGATATGAATGGTTTACCGGATGCAATTTTTGTTATCGGTGCAGACCATGAACATATCGCAATCAAAGAAGCAAACAACTTAGGTATTCCGGTATTTGCGATTGTTGATACTAACTCAACTCCAGATGGCGTTAACTACATCATTCCAGGTAACGATGATGCAACACGTGCTATCCAACTTTACTTAGATTCAGCAGTTGCTGCAATCAAAGAAGGTCGCGGTGTTGAAACTGTTGAAGTAGCAGAAGAAGCTTCTGCGGAATAATTCAGTTTAGGGGGCAGGTTTTAACCTGCCCTAAACAATGAAATTTCTAGGCAGGTGAGAGCCTGTTTTACTATATCAAATAAGGGGAATTTAAAATGGCTGAAATCACAGCATCATTAGTTAAAGAACTTCGTGAACGTACCGGTGCAGGTATGATGGAATGTAAAAAAGCATTAGTTGAAGCGAACGGTGATATTGAATTAGCAATCGACAATATGCGTAAATCTGGTCAAGCAAAAGCGGCTAAAAAAGCAGGTCGTGTTGCAGCTGAAGGTGTGATCCTTGCTCGCGTAGCTTCAGGTTTTGGCGTATTAGTTGAAATGAACTGTGAAACTGACTTCGTTGCAAAAGATGCCGGTTTCTTAGAATTAGCAAACGAAGTTGCTGATTATGCAGTTGCAAATAAAGGTACAACCATCGAAGCATTACAAGCACAATTTGAAGAAAAACGTGCGGCATTAGTTGCGAAAATTGGTGAGAATATGAACATTCGCCGTGTTCAATACTTAGAAGGCGAAGCGATTGCTCAATACTTACACGGTGCGAAAATCGGTGTATTAGTAGCAGGTAACGGTTCTGAAGATGAACTTAAGAAAGTTGCAATGCACGTTGCTGCAAGCAAACCTGAATTCGTCAATCCGGAAGATGTTTCTGCTGATGTAGTTGCTAAAGAGCGTGAAATCCAAATTGAAATTGCGATGAACTCTGGTAAACCAAAAGAAATCGCAGAAAAAATGGTTGAAGGCCGTATGGCTAAATTTACCGGTGAAGTTTCATTAACCGGTCAGCCGTTTGTAATGGATCCATCTCAATCTGTAGGTGCTTACTTAAAATCAGTAGGTGCTTCAGTTTCTAACTTTATCCGCTTAGAAGTAGGTGAAGGTATTGAGAAAGTAGAAGAAGATTTCGCAGCAGAAGTAGCGAAAATCACTGGCAGTAACGCTTAATTTTTCTGATACTAGAAACTAAAAAAGCAGGTTTAAAGCCTGCTTTTTTGTTGCTTGCAAACCTAGGCTCTTTGAGCCTAAGTTCGTGTTATTTTAATGGAATAGCAATCGCCGGATCTTCTACGGTAGATTGCGTTTCAATGATTTTCTTTAGCCCATAATCGCTTTTATCGCTTTGTCCGTTGAAAAGATTCATTTCCTTATCTAATAACGGATTTTCGATGCCGATCCAATTTGCAATACCATTAGTAAAGTTTAAGCCTGATTTAAAGGCCTTATAGACATTACGTTGGGTATCATCGCTTGAAATTTTAAACAGAGGGATATCGTAGTGTAATTTACTTCTATCCTTTCCGTTGTGGATAACAATATTCTCTTTTGAAACCTCGTGCGATAAACCGTGATCAGACAAATAAACCATTGAGAATGTACGCTGGTGATTTTCTTGGTTTTTTACTAACAAATCATATACCCGTTTTAGCAGCTCATCGGTTTTCTTGATAGATGAAACATAGCAATTTACATTAAAGTAGCGTTTTGGCAGTTTGTCATCGTCAAACATTTTCGGGTAATCGGTGAGGCGATCGCAAGTAATTGGGTGCGAGCCATATAAATGTAGGAAGATGAACCGCTTACCTTGAGCCGGTTCTTCAATCACTTTAGCAAAGTGCGGTAACAATTCAAAATCACTCACATTGGTATTTAATGAATCGCCAGATTTTGTGAAAATTTTGACATCGCTTTTATTGCCGATAGAGGAAATCGGCGTATCGTAATTCCCCAAATAGCCTTGATTTGAGATCCAATAGGTCTTAATACCGGCAGATTTGATTAAATCAATTAAGGTCAGCCCATAGTTTGCTTCCCATTTTTCCGTATCGGGCTTGGTCAGCATTAAGCGTAATGAGGCGATAGTATTAGTGCCGCCGGAAGTCAAACCGTCAATCAACGTTCCTTTTGCCGAACTCATAAAAGGCGTATTGGGAGCAGGGTAACCGTAAGCGTGGTGATAATCCTTTCTCGCACTTTCGCCCATAATCAAAACATAATCATCGTAATTTGAGTTTGAGCTAAGTGTTGATTGCCCCCACTGCGAATCTAAAGTTAAATTGTTTAGCACTTCCAGCTCTTTCTTTACCTTTAGGCTTGAATGGTAAAATTCTTGAAAGAATTTAAACGGAGCAAGGGAAAACAGCATTAATACGAAAGCGGAAATCACGAATGTCTTATTGCGTAAAAAACGGATTTGATAGCGATTGGTAATTTTTCGATAAAATATGACCGCTAGTACAATCGCAATGCCTGCCGCAATATTTAAAATCGGCAGTTGAGCAATAAACTCTTTGCTTTCCATCATATCGGTGGCAAAAATAGAGGCGATATATTCGTAAGTTGGTTTGCCGAATTTTATCCCAACCGGCGTATAAATTGCATAAGCGATACTGATTGGCAATAAGAGTAAATAATAAGTCCATTTAGAACTGGCGAGAGCGATGATGAGGAATACGCCAAAAATAACTTCAAAGACACTAGGATTTGGAAAAAAGCCTGAGCCGATTAACATTAAATAGCTGGCAGCAGTTGCCAATAAAATAGCGGCAAGAATGCCGAAAAGTTGTTTGGATTTCATTGTAGTGAATATTTTTAGTTTATCGTTATGTTGGATTGTTCTATAATAACGTAATTTTGTGTTTAGTCCATACAGTTAAGAGGCAATTAAAATGAGCAAACCTATTTACAAGCGAATTCTTCTCAAATTAAGTGGTGAAGCCTTACAAGGCAGTGAAGGATTTGGTATCGACCCGTCTATTTTGGATCGTATGGCATTAGAGATTAAAGAATTACTTGCAGAAGGCGTTGAGGTTGGCGTGGTTCTTGGCGGCGGTAACTTATTCCGTGGTGCTAAACTAGCCAAAGCAGGTATGAACCGTGTAGTGGGCGACCATATGGGAATGCTTGCTACCGTAATGAACGGTTTAGCTATGCGTGATGCCTTACACCGTGCTGAGGTAAATGCGAAATTAATGTCTGCATTCCAATTAAACGGTATTTGCGATACTTACAACTGGTCTGAGGCAATTAAAATGTTGCGTGAAAAACGTGTGGTGATTTTCTCTGCCGGTACAGGTAGCCCGTTCTTCACGACAGATTCTGCCGCTTGCTTGCGTGGTATTGAAATTGAAGCTGATGTGGTATTAAAAGCAACTAAAGTGGATGGCGTTTATGATAAAGACCCGGCAAAATACGCAGATGCAAAACTATATAATAAATTAACGTATGCACAAGTTATTGAAGATGAATTACAAGTGATGGATTTAGCAGCATTCACGCTTGCTCGTGACCATGGAATGCCGATTCGTGTCTTTAATATGGGTAAACCGGGTGCGTTACGCAACGTAGTATTCGGCACTGAAGAAGGCACAACTATTTCTGAATAATTTATTTTCTCTGTTTAACTCTCAGTTTTACTCAATAAAAGGATAAAAAATCAATGATTAACGAAATCAAGAAAGATGCACAAGATCGTATGGAAAAAAGCCTTGAGGCTTTAAAAGGGCATATTGCGAAAATTCGTACAGGTCGTGCCCAACCTTCTTTATTAGACGGTATTCAAGTGGAATATTACGGCTCTGCGACTCCATTACGCCAAGTAGCGAACGTGGTGGCTGAAGATGCCCGTACTTTAGCGGTAAACGTATTTGATAAATCTTTAATCTCTGCGGTAGAAAAAGCAATTTTAACTTCAGATTTAGGCTTAAACCCATCTTCTGCCGGTACGACCATTCGTGTTCCGCTTCCACCATTAACGGAAGAACGCCGTCGTGATTTAATCAAAATTGTTAAAGCAGAAGGCGAGCAAGGCAAAGTAGCAATTCGTAATGTTCGTCGTGATGCTAATGACCAAATCAAAGCGTTATTAAAAGATAAAGAAATCAGCGAAAACGAACAACACAAAGCTGAAGAAGATATTCAAAAAATCACCGATACCTTCATTAAAAAAGTTGATGAAGTATTGGCAGCAAAAGAGAAAGAGTTGTTAGATTTCTAATCTCATTTCAAAATGATAAGGGCGAGTGCAGATCAAGATCATATCCGCCCTTATTTTTGTTGATATTTGCCATTTGCAAAAAATCAACAAAAAATACCGCTTGTAATGTGTTGCACTACAAGCGGTCATTTTTTATTGGAAATTTACCAATTATAAGTAACGTTTGCTGATGACTTTTAAGTTATCATCTAGTTCATACACTAACGGCTGGCCGGTTGGGATTTCTAAGTCCATAATGTCTGCATCGGAAATGCCTTCGATATGTTTTGCTAATGCGCGTAATGAGTTGCCGTGTGCGGTAACTAATACACGTTTACCTGAAATTAATGCAGGTGCAATTTGGTCTTCCCAGAATGGTAACACACGCTCAAGGGTGATTTTGAGGTTTTCTGCATTTGGAATTAAATCTTTTGGTAAGTTAGCATAACGGCGGTCGTTATGTGCTGAGTTTGGATCCTGTGGGTCTAAATCCGGTGGAGAGATGTCATAAGAACGACGCCAGATGTGAACCTGTTCATCACCATATTTTTCAGCAGTTTCTTTTTTGTCTAAACCTTGTAATGCACCGTAGTGACGCTCGTTTAAACGCCAGTTTTTCACTTGAGGGATCCATAATTGGTCTGATTCTTCTAATACGATGTTACAAGTTTTGATCGCACGGGTTAAAACAGATGTAAACGCAATATCAAATTCAAAACCGGCTGCTTTTAATTTTTGACCGGCAGATTTTGCTTCTTCGATCCCACGTTCTGTTAAATTAACATCACGCCAACCGGTAAATAAGTTTTTAGCATTCCATTCACTGAAACCGTGACGGATAAATACTAATTGCATAATGACTCCTTAGCTTTGAGTAAAATTAATGGATTTGAAATTGTGCTATTTATAGCAAAATTCTTTATATTTTGAAATAGATAGTTAAATTCTTTCACTAAAAAGCTGATCTTAAGCAAATAACCGATTAGAATATAACCTTAATAATATTTTGAAGAAACAAAGGTATGCTGGTGAAACGAATAAATTCTTACTGTTGGACTGCTATTTTCAGTGGGGTAATAAGCTTTTCTACCCCTTTTTCTTTTGCAAATAATCTTAATCAGATTCAGCAAAAAATCCAACAGCAAACCTCAAAAATTAATGAACAAAAGCAAAAACGTAATGCGTTGCAGTCTACCCTAAAAAACCAAGAAGTAGAAATGGGGAAGGTGTTGGATAAATTACAAAAAACCGAAATGTCTTTAGCGGAAGTTCGCCAGACTATTAAAGCGACTGAAACTGAAATTGCCCGTTTAGTAAAGTTGGAAAAACAGCAAAAAGAAAAATTAAAAGAGCAGTTGGATTCTGCCTATCGTTCAGGTGTGAACCCTTCGGTCTTAGAGCGTTTAATGTCTGAAGAGGCAAAAAATGCGGAAAGAATGACTGCTTATTATCAGCATATGAATAATATTCGCATTGATGCGATTGTTGAAATTCGTAAAACCCAAGCTGATCTTAAAGCCAGACGTGATGAATTGAAAGGCCAGCAGAAAGATCATCAAACGCAACTTAATGAGCAAAAGAAACAAGAGAAAGATTTAAAGAAAGTACAAAGCCAACGTGAAAGCACCTTACGTTTAATCGATAAAACGCTTGAGCAGGATCAAAGCCGATTAGAGAATTTACGCAGTAATGAACAGGCACTGAAACAACAATTAGAACAAGCACAAAGAGAGGCTCAGCAAGCAGAAAAACGTGAACAACAGCGGGAGAAACAGGCAAAATCCGGTCAGCCCAAAACAACGGAAAATGTTGAGAGAACACCGATTAAGGCTGGTCGATATACGATGCCGGTGTCTGGCAATATTATCACGAAATTTGGTAATAACTGGCACGGTGTGGTGATTGGTGCTTCTGCCGGTACTTCGGTTAGAGCAATGGCGAGCGGGCGAGTTATAATGGCTCAATGGCTTGCAGGGTATGGCAATATGGTTGCGATTGACCACGGCAATGGTGATATTTCCCTTTATGGCTATAACCAATCCATTTTAGTCAGCAAAGGTAATCGAGTGCAAGGTGGTCAGGTTATTGCGAAGGTTGGTAACAGTGGAGGACAAAGCCGTTCTGCACTCTATTTTGGTGTTACCCGTAAAGGCACGCCGATTAATCCTCTAAATTTGGTGAAATAGATGTTTAAACAAATTGACAAGCGGTTGAATTTTAACATTTTTTTGCAAATGTTTTTGCTTTTTACACCGCTTGTACAAGCAGCCCAAATGGCGATTGTGATTGACGATGTGGGCTATCGAATAAAAGAAGATCGAGAAATCTTAGCCTTACCCAAGGCGGTGAGCGTGGCGATTATTCCTGTTGCACCCTATGCAACAGAACGGGCAAGGGAGGCGTATAGCCAAAAACGGGATATTTTGATTCATTTGCCGATGGAGCCTAAATCGAAACAGCCGATAGAAGAGGGGGGCATTCATATTGGTGATAGTGAGGAGAAAATTCGGAAACTTATTCATACTTCTCGTGGTCAAGTACCATATGCTATTGGTTTAAATAACCACATGGGCAGTGGTGCAACGTCAGACTCTGCTACAATGCAACATTTGATGAAAGTGTTAAAAGAAAATACGCTTTTCTTTTTAGACAGTAAAACTATTGGCAGTAGTGTGGCGGCTAAAACGGCTCGTCAATTTGGTATTAATACGCTGGAGAGAGACATTTTTTTAGATGATAGCGATCTGCTTGCTGATGTACAAAAACAGTTTGCACACGCAATTAATCACGCACGAAAAAACGGGGTAGCGGTGGTGATAGGACACCCTCGCAAGAATACGATTAGTGTACTGAAGCAAAATTTAGCACAACTACCTCAAGATATTGAATTGGTGAGTGTTGGAAACTTGTGGCGTAATGAAAAAACAGTGCCGGACAAACCATTCATTATGCTGTTTGAACAAGAACCTGCGTTAAGTTCTGTTCCGCCTTATGACAGTATTCCACTTTTGCGTGGCATTCCAAAAGAATAAAAAGGTTACTAATGAATACAAAACTACATTTTTTAACATTCTGCTGTTTAGTGGCTTTTGCTTCAATGGCACAAGCAAATCAAGAGCAAAGGCTGTCTGACGTGGATCGTGAGAGAGTTGAAAATCTGCAAGAAAAATTAGCGGAGGATAGTGATGATGAGCCACAGGTGGAGCCATTAGTTACCTTAGAAGTAAAAGGCATTCAGGATAAAGAAGCCAAGAAAAATGTAGACCTATATTTAGATCAAATTGCCAATGAATATGCAGATGGTTCAGATCGTTATCAATATTTGGTGCAAACCACAGTAGATAAAGCTTTGAGAGCTTTGGGCTATTATAATAGCCAATACCAATTTGTGCAGTTACCTCAAGAAGGAAAGAAACCACTCTTAGTATTAAATGTTGAGCTAGATAAAGAGACGGTAAAAATTGATGAAACCGATATTGTGTTACAAGGCGATGAAAATACGGACGAAGATTTCACTCATTTAGTGAGCAAAGCCCCAAAACAAGGTAGTCGTTTAAACCATAAAATCTATGAGAATTTTAAAGGTGATATTGAAAGTGCCGCTTTTAGTAAGGGGTATTTTGACGGCCATTGGCTTTATCACCGTTTGGAAGTTTATCCGACCGATCATAAAGCGGATTGGCGTTTAGGCTATGATAGCGGAAAACGCTACCATTATGGACAAATCCGGTTTGTCGATAGCCAAATCAAAGAAGAATATTTGCAAAATATTCTTAAAATTCATTCCGGTGAACCATATTTAGCTAATGATCTTTCGATTTTAACCCAAGATTACCTTTCCAGTAATTGGTTTTCATCGGTGATGGTTGAGCCACATTTAAATGAACAGGATAAATTAGTCGATTTAAATGTGTTATTTCAGCCTAAAAAACGCAATGAGGTGGAAATTGGGATAGGCTACGAAACTGAAGTTGGCCCACGGTTACAGCTTAACTGGAAGAAACCCTGGTTAAATAGCCGAGGTCATAGTATTGAAAGCCGAACGTACGTTTCTAAGCCGGAGCAGACATTTGAATTTGGTTATAATATTCCACTTAGAGAAGATCCGCTCCATTATTATTACCAATTATCCGGCACTTTAGAAAACGAAGATCAAAACGATACAAAATCAACCGCTGCCACCCTTGGGCTACAACGTTTCTGGACGCACGAAACCGGTTGGTCATTTTCCGTTGGCTTAAAAGCTCGTTACGACTCTTTTACTCAAGCTAATGATCGATTTAAAACCTTATTAGTTTACCCAACGGCATCATTGAATCGAACCAGAACAGATGGCAAGCCTTACCCATTATGGGGGGATACACAAAAATTAACGCTAAACTGGGGGAGTCGTGCAGTCGGTTCAGATGTAAACTTTTATAGTTATAAAGCCTCGACATCTTGGGCGAGAACTTACTTTGATAACCATCGGTTCTATTTAAGAGCGGAATTGGGTTATTTGAAAGCCAATCAATTTGAACGCATTCCGCCGGCGTTACGCTATTTTGCCGGTGGCGATATGAGTGTGCGAGGCTTTGGCTATAAGGATATTTCCCCTCGTGACCCAAGTAATGGTAAACGTGTCGGAGGCTCTCATTTAGCCACAGGCACGGTAGAATATCAGTATCAGGTTTACCCTAATTGGTGGGGCGCAATTTTTTATGATGCAGGTTTGGCATCGAATAAATTCAAAACTAAAGATCTCTACCACGGTACAGGCTTAGGTGTGCGTTGGGCATCACCTATCGGGGCGATTAAATTTGATGTCGCTACGCCGGTAAAATCACCAGATAATTCTAAAGGAATGCAAATTTATATTGGTTTAGGTTCCGATCTGTAAATGCAAACAAGCGGTCGAATTTCAGTAAAATTTCGCAGACCGCTTGTTTACTTTTTATCACCCCATAAGTATGCACGATTATGACTGACGAAAATAAACAAACAGCCACACATCAAACCGACTCAACACAAGAGCCACAAACAACACAGCCTAAAAAATCAAAATGGCGCTTTTTAAAGCACGGCTTTTGTCTGACGTTTATTCTACTTTTACTCGCAATTCTCTTTCTATGCACAGGTTATGGGCAACGTAAAGTGTTAAGCTGGGTAGATAAATTCGTAGAGCCATTACAACTTGGGCAAGTGCAAGGTAGCCTGCAAGATGGGTTACAGCTTTCTGATGCCCGATTTGTGATGGACGGTGTGAATGTAACGGTTGGGCAAGCAGATCTGCATATTGGTTTTAACTGCTTGCTCCATTATGAAATGTGTTTGAATAATCTGAGCCTTAAAGATACTGAGGTGTTGATTGATACGACTAAATTACCTCCTTCTCAGCCAAAAGAAGAGACTGAACCTTTCACCGAATTAAATTTGCCATTGGGGATTTCAGCTCAAAATATCAATTTAGAGAATATCAAGGTCAAAGTTGATGATATGGATATTCATCTTAATCATTTCCACACTGCACTTTCCGGTAAAGGGCGGGCTATTACCGTTCACCCAACACAGTTAGAGGGGCTGGATCTGCTTTTAGCCTTAAAGTTAGAGGAAACTAACCCTGAACAAGCGGTCGATTTTGCACAAAAAAATGCAAAAACAGAGGCGTTATCAGCGACAAACCCACAAGAGATTGCTGATAAAGTGATTCAAGAGGCGGTGGAAAAAACCGGTGAAAAAGTAGTGGAGGGATTTCACCAATTACAGGGAAAAACTGTCGCACAGGCCGAACAGGTGGATAATAAAGTGGATTGGGCAGCGATTAAAGCACAATTAGCACAGCCGTTATTGGATAAAAACCTTCGTTTTAGTTTGCCTCTTGATCTCAATATTGAACAGATTGATATTGCGAATGTAGCGATTGCTCAAAAAGCTAAAGATGAAAAAGGGAATTTGATTGAGCCGATCTCATTGCTAAATGTTGCATCTTTACAGCTTCAGGCTCAAGCAACAGATCAGCATATCAACCTAAAAAGTTTAGATTTCAAAAGCGACCAAGGGGATCTAACCGCAAGCGGTTCTTTATCGTTACAAGATAATTATCCGCTAAGTTGGACGCTAAGTGGTCACGAGGCAAAAACGGCGAAAGTAAAATTGCCGTTCAATCAGATCGAAGCCACTCTTTCCGGTGAGCTATATGACAAAACCAGCCTAAAAGTGAAGACGGCTGGTGCAATTAGCGCCTCGTTGGAGGGCAATGTTGCACTGGCTCAGGCGAAAACTCCCTTTGATTTATCGCTGAAGAGTGAGTCAATGCGTTATCCGTTTGCTCCTCAGCAAAATGGTGATGTGCTGAGTTTAGAGAATATCGCCATGAGGCTTAATGGCAATCTCCTGGATTACGCTTTGGAGGCTAAAGTCAGTGCCAAAGGAATGGGCGTGCCTGCAAGCTCGGCTAGTTTAACTGGCAAAGGGGAATTAACCCATTTTAATATACAAGATTTAAGTCTCAATACGCTGGAAGGTACGGCGAAGATCGACGGTTTAGTGGATTGGAGCGAGGGCGTTGCGTGGCGTTCAAATTTGAAACTTCAGCATATTAACACTAAATCCCTACTGGCAGACTGGCCGGCGGTATTGTCCGGTTCTTTATCTTCCGAAGGTTATGCAGGACGGGGCAATTCAGCTAGCGAATGGAAAGCGGACGTCTCGAATATTGATATTAAAGGCTCATTATTTCAGAAAAATATACACTTAAGCGGTAATTTAAAATCCGATCATCAACAACTTTTAGATGTTCCGGGCTTATCGCTGGTGTATGGCGAAAATAAGGTTGATTTAAAAGGCGTGTTAGGTGAAAAATCTGATTTCTATGCAGATATTAAAGCGCCTAATTTGCAAGGGTTAGTACCGAACTTAAAAGCCAGCGTGAATGGTAATGCTAAATTATCGGGTAAGATTTCAGAACCTAACATTGATTTAGATTTAGTTGCCTCAAATGTAGGCTATGAGCAATTTAAACTGCAAAATTTAACCGCAAAAGGTAAAATTACCACTGAGAAAACCATTCAAGGGGATTTAACCTTGGGGTTACGTCAATTTGTCTATAACGAAATCAAAGTGGAAAATGCCTCTTTATTGCTAAAAGGAAATGAAGAAAATCATAGCTTGAAATTAAGTGCAAAAGGCAACCCGGTTGGTGCTGATTTGCAAATTTCCGGAAAATTTGACCGCTTGAAAGAAATTTGGGAAGGGCAATTAAGCCAAGTCTCGATTCAATCCACCGAGTTTGGTCAATTCCAAGCAGATAAATCGGTGAATGTGAAATATGACAATAAAGCCATTAACGCCAATATTTCCGCACATTGTTGGCATAACCGGAAAATTAACCTTTGTTTCCCGACTGCATTTAACGCAGGTGTAGAGGGCAAAGTGCCTTTTGAAATCCGCAACTTTGATTTAGCGGTATTGCAACAATTTTTGGAGAAAAACAGCCAGCTTTCAGGGATTGTGAATGCCAAAGGCGATGCAGCTTGGTTTAAAAACAAACAGCCTCAAGTGAATCTGGATTTAACCTCTAATGCGATTAAATTTATTCAAAAAATGGAGGGGGGAAAAAGTTTCCCACTCACCGTTTCACCGCTTAAAATTGAACTGAAAATGTCTGACAATAATTTAACCCTTAAATCTGATTTAAGGGTCGAAAATAACGGCAGACTTTCGACTGATTTAGTGATGAAAGATTTAAGTAAGGCTCGTGCGTTATCCGGCACTATTCATCTTGACCAATTAAGCTTAAAGCTGATTCGACCGCTACTTGAACGGGGCGATTCGGTTGATGGCAATGTGAATGCTCGTCTTACCGTGAGCGGTACTGCAACCTCTCCGTTATTGCACGGAAATCTAAACGTTACAGAGTTAAAAGCTCGCTCTGTTACAATGCCGTTTGATATTACAGGTGGGAATTTAGCAATGAATTTCCACGGGGCAACATCGACTTTAAGCGGTAAATTACAAACCAAACAAAGTGAGCTACGCTTGGACGGTGATGCAGACTGGCGAGATCTGAATGCGTGGAAAACACGGATTCACGCTCAAGCTAATCGTTTCCAAGTGGATATTCCTAATATCGCAAAAGTGGCAGTTAGCCCGGATATCCAAGTAACGGCAACGCCAACGCTTTTAACCTTAAGTGGAAATGTGGATATCCCTTGGGCAAGAATTGAAGTCGAGCAGTTACCTGAAAGTGCGGTCAGTGTAAGTGGAGATGAGGTGATTATGGACGGCTCGGTGAAAAATAAAGTGCCGTTTAGCCAACGTAATATTCCGGCTCAAACCTCAGGTGGAATGGCAATTAATGCAGATATTAAGATTAACATCGGTAATGATGTCAAACTCAAAGCCTATGGTTTAAACAGTAACGTGAATGGCTTATTGTCTGTCAGACAAGGTAAACAAGGGCTGGGGCTTTATGGGCAAGTTCATTTGCGTGAAGGGCGATTTGCTGCCTATGGGCAAGACTTATTGATTCGTAAAGGTGATATTAGTTTTGCCGGCTCACCGTCTCAGCCAACCCTAGATATTGAAGCCATACGTAATCCGGAGGCAATGGAAGATCCGACCATTACTGCGGGAGTGAGAGTAACGGGTTTGGCAGACAGCCCAACGGTAAAAGTATTCTCTGATCCGGCAATGTCGCAAAATGAGGCACTTTCCTATATTTTAACTGGTCGCTCATTGGAAAGCAGTGGTGATGCAAGCTCTAGTAATGCAGTCGCTGCGGCATTACTCAGTATGAGCTTATCAAAAAGCAGTAAATTGGTGGGTGATGTTGGTAGTACTTTCGGACTCAAAGATTTAAGCGTGACTACCGCAGGTATCGGTGATAACACCAAAGTAGAGGTAAGCGCCAGCCTTGCCCCTAAATTCCGAGTGAAATATGGCGTAGGCATTTTTGCACCGCTTACCGAATTAACCTTACGCTACAATTTAACGCCAAGGCTGTACTTACAATGGGTCTCAAGTATTAACCAAGCGGTAGATTTAATGTATCGCTTTGAATTTGACGAGCTATTCTAGTTAAGGCTGAATGAAAGGTTGTTAATGTTTCGCCATTAACAACCTTTTTGCTTTATAGTAGAATGGCAAACCCGATTTACAAGCGGTTGAAAAAACAAAAAAATTGACAAAATTATGGAAAAACAACGCCAACGCGAATTACAAAAATGGCTTAAAAGTGAGCAAAAAGTCATCAAAAAATATATGCACTTAAACATACTGTTAGGGAGTTTCAGTAGTTTATGTATGATTGGACAGATGTGGCTGATTGCCACAATGTTAGACAAAATGATTATCGGAAAGCAGTCACCGAATAGCTTTCTGGTTGAAATTATGCTCTTATTCTGTTGTTTTGCTGCCAGAGCATTCTTCATTTTTCTGCGTGAGCGTGTCGGTTTCAAAGCGGGGCAAACCTTGCGTTTACATCTTCGCCGCCAAATTCTAGCCAAAATGGAAGCAGTCGGGTCGATGAGCATTCAACAAAAACCGGCGGGCAGCTGGGCAACCTTAATGCTTGAGCAGGTGGAAAATCTACATAATTTCTACGCACGCTATTTGCCACAGCAATTTTTATCGCTGATAGTGCCATTACTGATCCTCTGTTTTGTATTCCCGATTAACTGGGCAGCAGGGGCTATTTTATTTGCAACAATGCCATTATTACCTTTATTTATGATTTTAGCCGGAATGAAAGCAGTGGAGGCAAATCAGCGTAATATCGGCATTCTTTCCCGTATTAGCGGACAGTTCTTAGATAAATTAAAAGGTTTAGAAACTATTCGCTTATTTGGGCAAGCGGGAAAGCAGACTGAACAAATCTACCAAAGCACCGAAGATTTCCGAATTAGTACGATGGACGTACTAAAAATGGCGTTTTTATCCTCTGCAGTATTGGAGTTTTTCACGGCGGTATCGATTGCGGTGACGGCGGTCTATTTTGGCTTTATTTTTTTAGGTGAGCTGGATTTTGGCTATTATGGTACGGGCGTGACCTTATTTATCGGCTTTTTCTGCCTAATGATGGCACCTGAGTTTTACCAACCGATGCGTGAACTTGGCGTGTTTTATCACGACAAGGCAGCAGCGATTAGTGCTGCAGATAATATCGAAACTTTCTTAAAAGAAAAGGTGAAAACGCAAGGTGGCAATTTGCAAAAAAATGTTGAAAATCAACCGCTTGTGATTCAAGCCAAAGATTGCGTGATCTTCTCACCACAAGGCAAAGCCTTAACCCAAGCGTTAAATTTCGAGTTGAATGCACACCAACATATCGCTTTGGTTGGGCAAAGTGGTGCAGGAAAAAGTTCATTAATGAATATGTTACTTGGTTTCTTGCCTTATGAAGGGTCGGTTACGATTAACGGCACCGAACTACGAGATTTAAATTTAAGCCAATGGCGAGCAAAATTAGCGTGGGTGGGGCAAAATCCGCAATTAATGCGTGGCAGTTTGAAAGAGAATATTTTAATTGGTAACCCTAATGCGACAGATTCTGAATTAGCCAAAGCACTACAACTTTCAAAAGCTGATGAGTTTGTGGCACGTTTAGGGTTGGAGCATCAAGTGCAAGACAGTAATATCGGTATCTCTGGCGGGCAAGCACAGCGGATTGCGATTGCACGAGCGTTGCTTCGCCCGTACGAATTATTACTGTTAGACGAGCCGACTGCAAGCCTTGATATGGATTCGGAACAGCAAGTGTTAGCCGCTCTGCATAATCTCAGCCGAGAGCAAACAACGCTAATGATTACTCATCGAGTGGAAGATTTAACCCAATGCGATGAAATTTGGGTGATGAAACAAGGGCAAATCATTCAGAAAGGTCGTTTCACTGAATTAGAACACACCGGCTTTTTTGCGGAATTATTACATAATGAATTAGTGCATCAGGGAGAAATCTAATGAAATCGTTGTTCCCGTTTTTTGCTCTCTACCAAACCCATTTTGGTCGACTATTATTAGGTGTTGTGTTGGCAATTTTAGGATTAGCGGCAAGTATCGGTTTGCTCAGCCTTTCCGGTTGGTTTTTAGCTGCCTCATTTCTAGCGGGCAATGCGCTTATTTTTAACTTTTTCTACCCTTCATCGGGGGTGAGAGGGTTGGCAGTAGGGCGGACAATTTCACGTTACTTTGAACGTTTAGTCACCCACGATGCGACTTTTCGGGTATTGGCGAATTTGCGTGTTAGCGTCTTTAAAAAATTGATTCCACTGAGTCCAAGCGGGCTAAATCGCTTTAGAAACAGCGAATTGTTAAACCGCTTGGTGGCAGATGTGGATACGTTAGACACCCTATATCTGAATTTAGTCTCTCCTTTTGTCAGTGCAGTGATGATTATTGCATTTATGGCAATCGGGCTTTCTTTTGTTTCCGTGCCATTAATGCTGATCATTTGCGGCACACTATTGGTATTGCTTGCCGTTATTCCTACCGTATTTTATCGATTAGGTTTGAAATTAGGGCGTAATGCAATACAAAATCGTGCGAATTATCGCAGTCAATTTATTGAGTGGGTGCAGTTAAATGCAGAATTTTTACTCTTTGGCAACTTGAACCAAATGAGCGAAAAATTACAGCAAACTGAACGCCAATGGCTGAACGCTCAAAGCAAAGAAAGCCGATTATCCGGCTTATCAAATAGCTTGATAATGTTATCCAACGGCATTTTGACTTGTGTGGTGATCTATTTGGTTTCAACTTCGATTAATGTGCCCACTGCAAAATACCCTGAAGCCTTAATTGCGTTAGTGATTTTTTGCGTAATGGCATCGGCAGAGATACTTTCCCCGATTGGTATCGCCTTTTTGCATTTAGGGCAAGTGATTACCGCCGCCGAGCGGATTAGTGAAATTACCGAACAACAGCCTAATGTAACATTTGGTAGCAAGGCAGAATGGCAAAATTTGAGCCAAAATCAACCGCTTGTACGCTTTGAAAACGTGAGCTTTGCTTATTATGGTGAGCAAAAAGTGCTAAATAATCTTTCCTTTGAGGTATTACAAGGGCAGAAAGTAGCGATTTTAGGCAAAACAGGTAGCGGAAAATCGACCATATTCCAACTGTTAAACCGAAACTACGACCCAACAAGCGGTCAAATTTGGCTGAATAATTGCAAAATTAACGAATTTTCAGAGCCGATGTTACGCTCAAAATTAGTTACCTTAAGCCAACGGGTACATATTTTTAGCCAAACCCTGAAAGATAATTTATTAATGGGGAATGCTTTTGCTACAGACGAACAAATGCAAGAAGTAGTAAGAAAAGTAGGCTTAGGGCATTTGCTTGAAACAGACGGCTTAAATTTATGGTTAGGCGAGGGCGGCAGACCGCTTTCTGGTGGCGAACAACGCCGTTTAGGGCTTGCCCGTTTGCTCCTGAGTTCTGCTGAATTAGTCTTACTTGATGAGCCGACAGAAGGGCTGGACAGAGAAACCGAACAGCAGATTATAAACCTAATTTTGACTTATTGCCGTGATCGCACCTTAATTATGATTACTCACCGCCAAAGCGGACTGGATAAATTTGATATTGTTTATCGAATGGATAATGGGCGATTGGTAGGGTAGTTTTTGCAGCAAATTGCGTATTAATGAAAAGGCATTTATTTTTCAATAGAATAAATGCCTTTTGCCATTCAAAAGGAGCTGAAAAAATGCTATATTCCCACTAATTTTTTATCATACTGAATTTTACAGAGATGGCGGATTACCACGATATTACCCTTGCTTATGCCGGAGTGTGCCAAGCAGCGACGTTAGTACAACAATTTGCACATAAAGGCACGGCAGACAGAGAGGCTTTTAAGTGTGCTTTAGAAAGCCTGTTAATCACTCAGCCGGAATCAACGTTAAGTGTATTTGGCGATGATCTTTCCCATTTAAAAATGGGTTTAGAAACCGCATTAGCTCAAACCGGCGGCGGTAACGGTAAATTAGATACCGAAGTCGGTCGTTATTGGATAAGCTTGCTCGCCCTTAGTCAAAAACTCAATAAAAACCCTGAAGCAAAACAACAGTTAGCCCAGCGTTTACAGCAAGTGGAACGCCAGTTAGCCCTGTATGAAGATAAGGTGATGGCAGATCAAATGATTGCCAATTTAGCCGCTATTTATAGCGATATTATCAGCCCGTTAGGCACGAAAATTCACGTGATAGGAATGCAGGATTACTTGGTTCGCCCGGATATTCAAAATAAAATTCGAGCCTCGCTACTAGCCGGTATTCGAGCCGGTATTTTGTGGCAGCAAGTCGGCGGAAGCCGTTGGCAATTTTTATTTTCACGCAAGAAAATTTTTAAC